>CAYTOA010000062.1:0-18775 GCA_964439265.1 uncultured Chitinophagaceae bacterium | reverse complement strand
GTGCGAACGTGCCTAGTGAACCGTTTGTCATGGCATTGATCCCGAACTGCTGAAGTGTTGTGAATATTGTATTCCGCGCAGTAATGATCTTCTGGTCCATCAACGACGATTGAATTTTCTGTAGCGAACCGCCGTCAACCTGGGGAACGGGTCCCACAGGACTTGCACTGGTGTCCAGCGGCAAATTGTTCGGAGTGAAGGGTGCCTCGTCATCGATGATGTCGTACGTGTATGCCGTGGTGATGTCGATGCTCAGGAGACCGTCTCCATTCGGCGTCAGTACCGGATCGAGCGGGGTCACATTTTCAATGCCGAGCAAGCGACCGTTCAATAATGTATTCGGTTCAGGATCCTTTCTGCCCGGCAGCGGCTTTCCCCATTTTGCCGCCGGAACCTTGCTCATCAGAATATCAAAAGAGAATTTACCGGCAAGATCGTACGTGGTATTATCATCATCCAACGTCAATGTGATCGTCACCGCGGAAGAGCTTAATGTCGCCTTCATCGGGCGAATACAGACAAAATAATTTGCCCCGTCGGGGGAGATGTTCGAAGCGAGGAACTGCGTTGGCGCTTTTTCAACTTCCGAGGCGGCGATATCGACTTCGGTGGCGGGAATAGCCGTTTGAGCCGTAAAGACAAAGTTATTCGGCCGAACGATCCACACCGGCGCGCCGGAAGCATCGTTGATCGTCGTCAGCAGGCCGTTGTTAACGGTAATTGCATAGATGCCGCTTGGCGGTATGCTCGGTGCATCCCCAAGCCTGTTCACTGCCGTCAAAGCGTTCCCCCGGACGTGAGCAGGTGTCGTGGTCCGATGCGGAAGAAGTGCCTGTGCAAACCCTGTTCCGTCGGCATTGGTCCACTCGAGTGGAGCGGGGCCGTCATTCTGATCGGCACCAAACGAAATGGTAAACGAGATAATGTACCAATCGATGTATACCGTTCCTCCCATTTTTGGCCCCCAGATTGTCAACCCGGCGCCGAGTTCGATTGTGAGCGTCACGCTCACGAACCAAAAATGGACCCTGTACGAAACACCGATGCTGACACTGATGCCGATGATATAGTGGAACGGCGCCCAGACGATCAACGCATCCATCTGCGCGTTGAACCACGCGTTCAGGTTTCCGCTGCTGAAGAGTATCTGCAGGCCGGCACCGGCCATGATCGCAGAAGGCGTGAGAGCAAAATACGAATCGCCGCTGATCGTCACGTCATCCGACACGTTCCAATTGAAACCAAGCCGCGGCACGGTGGGATAATAACTTGGCGGAGTAAAATCGGGATGGTAGCCGCCGAGCGTCACGACAAACTCTCCGGCATGCGGATTGTCACCGAACCAAACGGAGAACGCGAAGCCGCCGGTGAGCTTGCAGGCAGGATCGATGATGAACGAGTTCGGCGTTAAGATCGCCGTCGCACTCAGCACGCCTTCCGAAGGGAGAAATTTCACTTCTAATCCGAGCTCGGCGTACGCATATTTATTCGGAGGCGCTGCTGCACCGGGCGCGGCAGGCGGCGGAAGACTCATCCATGAAATACCGAGGAGAGAAACGGCGAGATCGTTTCCGAATTGCACCGCCAGCAGCGCGGACGAATTGATAAGATCGAACGACGTAAAACGGACGCCTGCGGCAAGCCAGTACTCTCCGCGCTGCGGCGGAATGTACTGATCCATTTTTGAAATGGCCGTTGAGGGTGCGGGGGATTGCCAATTTCCGTTCGGAAGCTGCTGCGCACCGAGTATGGTCGGATCGTTCAGTGCTGCGACAAGAGGAAAATCAGGGACGCTGTTCTGGTCGGGCAGAACGATCGTCCTGTTGAAGCCGAAGCCTGCGGCAAGACCGGTCACGTAGAAAAATGCCGGACCGCCCAGGTCGCCGATATACAGGCCGAAGACGAAGAATGAAGTGTATCCTCCTCCTGCCGGTACCGGGACGTACGCATAGGAACCGAGCGCGCTGACGGTAAACGTTCCCCCCTTCAGCAATGCGGCACCGTCATACTGAATATAATTTCTCGGCGGAATGGCCGAATGATCCGGAGGAACTTTAATGAGCGTCGCACTCAACTCGATACTGCTCTGGTCGAACGTTACACCCATGCCGTTGAGGTCAATATCGTATTTTGAAAAATCCGCAGGCGTTGTCGCGGGAATCTCAATAGAAAGTCCGTCGAGCGAGATGTTCAACGCCGCCAGCTGCACGCTTCCGTCGAATACGAAAGACAAATCGCTGTCCGAAGAAATCCAGCCGATCCCGAGTTTCTGACAATGCAACGGTCCGAGCGATCTGTTGATGGGAATGAGGACGACGTCGGTCGGTGTACCATTCGCGTCGTACATCTGAACGATGAATTTTCCGTTCTCCACGTATGCCGCGGAAAGGGAAAACGCCGGGTTTACAGGATCTTTGTCCCCTCCTCCATCCGGCGATCCCGACGAAACAATATTTTGCGCGACGGGATTTCCTCCCGACCCGCTTACTGCAGAATTAAATCCGGGACCGAGCGGAATTCCCATACCGTCCAGCCGGCATGCCGCCCCGTACGCCCATGCTGCCGAATCCAGACTTCCACGGATCTCCGCTCCTTGCATTGAATAGCCGTTCGAGTTAAGCAGCTGGGTCTGGTTAGCTCCCGCAATATTCAACCCAATGCTCGAAAGCGAGAAGGCAGGATTAAAACCTAATGCACCGCTCGAACCCCTGTTTAACAAATAGATTGTAACGCCCGGCTCAGGAAAAATTTCGGCACTGTCCGGGTTGCTCCTCACCATCCAGTTGTCCGGAACATCTTCACCGGTCAGCCATGACCCGAAGGTCAACGAGACTTCGCGGGTCGGCGTTCCATCGATATTCGTTCCCACCGGAAGGACAATATCGAATGCAAGGCGAAGTCCGTAGTCGTACGAATTGTCGCTGTTCGATCGCCGTGCAGCAAACAATCCGCCCCCCGGAAGTTTCAGGATTGCGGGGGGAGGGTCGGATTCGCAGAACTTGTTCAGGACGCCGAACACGAAGTTAATGGCAATTTGCGCCGGGCTCAGGCTTGTAAGCGTGGATATCGTCAGGCTGTAGGTACCTTTGTCATCCCTCGAGAGAAAGCTTGCAGCCACGAGCAGATCCCCCGGACATATCCCCGAATCTCCGATCGGAGCATTCAACCAGTTTGTCGTCCGGGCAACAACAGCACTGATCCAGGTACTCACCGCTGCATCGATCAGGCCTTGAAGCGTAGTGTAGACCGCAGGAGCTGTTGTCCCCTTTAAATTCAGAAATTCAAATCTTACTGTGGGAGTCGTTGAAGAAAAATAGATCTGCGAGTCAATATCAATTCCCGAGAAAGAAATTCCTCCGGCCTTAAATAAATTCTTCGACGTGACGGTAAATCCAATATGCGAAGGAGAATCAGGATCCGCGGCGATAAATTTTGAACCCGCCGGGCTATAACTGAAAAACGGAACAAAAACATACACATCTATCAGCAGGTCATCCGCCTGAATCGAGGTGAGAAGACCTAATCCGATCTGCCCGCTCGTTGCCGCCGGCTCGGGTGCGACAATGAAAAAAGGAGTCTTCGTTTCGGAATTGGGATTCGGTATTTGGTACCATTGTGCGTCGGAATAAACAGGCGGAGGATTTTCAATGCCGGGGCCGATGAATTTATTCAAGAGGAAAACAAACTGGTCGAGCCGCTCCCCGATCGTGCCCAGTTCTGCGGGAGGATTTTTGAACCAATCGAGGTTAACGTCGTAGCTGCTTCCGCTCTTTGTCAGCAGACCTGCCAACACACCTAATGCTGCGACATCATCCTGTAAGATCAGCGTGTCACTCATTAACAACCTGCCTGTTTATAATGATGATTTCCGTCATCAATGATGGTATCACACAATTATTTACAACCTTCGTTACTTTTGGTTTCTCTCTTTTCTAATCGGCATTTTGGACAATATAAAGCCCTGAACGCGCGGGAAGATTTGTAATTGTTTTGCCATGACGCATTGGACGTACGAAATCCAATCTTTGTTTCCATATTGCACATCCCGCGGGAATGTACAGTCGTGTACTCCTGGCAAGGGTGATATTAGGAATAAAGAACCCTTAGACTAGTTACTTATTGAATAAATTCTTTGATGGCAAAGGAAGGATTGAAACTCTGCGAATATATAATATTATTATTTCTCTGTTGCAAGTATTTTTTCATAAAAATGTGTGTTTAAAAATAATTATTCCTCTTTGCAGAAGGAACATGAACCAGCTGCCCCCGGACTATTCACATCTATAAATTTCTCTAAAAACTCAGCTTTCCAGATGAGTTCACGATAATAAGGTGAGGATAAGACTGCAGATGAACTCTGCAGATTGTCCCCCTGTAAAAAAGGCCCTGGCTGACATCAGAATCTTTTTTGTTTGAATGTACGTTCATCGTGTGCATCCCGCCGGAACGCGACTCAGGATCACAAACCGTCAAGAAGACGAACTAAGCATGACCCGAGTTCATTCATTGCACGGAAATGAAATATTCGACTGGGATATAATGAGGCAACGATGTTTTCTTTTGCCTTGATTCTGGTGTTGAATTATTCTACATTTTCTAGTGCAGTAAACCCCCGGGGGAATGGGTGGAGAATAATGTGAGAGAGATAAACCCTCAGAATCGCATTTGCGATGATGAGGGTTTTAGTGTTTTGGAAGGCGAACGAGATGTTACCGATGAACAACCCCCTTCTGTTGTCCTGCCGCAGGATTATCTATCTATAGAATAGCGTAAAGGGAGCGAACGTCGGATCTCTCCCCTTTTGCTAAAACTATTTTTTACGACCTTCACACTTATCCGGCCTCGTTAAAGAAATGAAAAATCATATCATTCTTGTCATTCTAACAGCAGTTTTCACCTCGGCGTTATGTTCTCAGACACTGACTGAAGTTCTCCTTCCTCAGTATATCGAAGGGACCAGCGGGTCAAACACAAACCGTTTGCCGTTTGTCTATCGGGCGCGGCTGACGGGACTCAGCCCAAATGCCGCATACCGGTATATCAATCAAATTGTTCTCTCGACCGATGCGGCAACATCGAACGGCTCAGGGAATTGCATCTTCGCGGCAATGAGCGGCGACTTTGTCCTTTCGACAGGTCCGAAACTGTCAACGGCAGGAAACTATGGCTCATTTACGGCAGATGGTACTGGTTCTTACGAAGGATGGTTCATCACAGAGCCGACAGGAAACGCTCGATTTGTCCCGGGCAAATATATTTTCATGCGCATAATTTTGAACGATGGTGCAGGGGGAACGACAGCGGCCGCACGGCTCACAACCGCGGATTCCGTCCGGGTCGTGAAGCTGGATCCGGCCGCCAGCGACAGTACGGGAACCGGTCTCCGATGTACCAGCTCGGCCGCTCCCAAAGATTTTGTCTTCACCTACAGCGACACGGGAGGTACGGGACGCCCCGTTTCCGGATCATTCATCGAGAGTGATGGAACATCCAACACGACCGCCAATAGTTATGCCCCTTTCTACGGCCTGAGGGTGGACGGGGTGAACGGCGGATTCGGGATGATCCTGCCAAACGCATTATCAACCGGCATACAACGCATCGAACAACGATCCCTAGCCACCGATACGGTAGTTGCTTATGCCGTCGACAACGACGGCATCTGGCCAAGCGGTGCCGGCACGGTCAACCCCTCCGGCGGAACTTCAGAAATTGTCCTTGCCGGCACGGATCTATTTTCTTTTACTCTCGCCATAAGTGCAACGAATGGGAGAGTTGCAAAATTGCCGGATCAGGCACGCTATCAATACGGAACAAGCGTTCAAGTGACGGCAACGCCTGATAGCGGGTATCATTTCGTGACGTGGAGCGGTGATATCCCCGTCGGCCAGGAGAACGACAATCCGTTGACAGTCACGATGGACCAGAACCGGACTATTAGTGCCCAATTTGCTTTGCTGACGTCTGTGCCGACATTGACATCGCCGACATTCGGAAGTATTACCTCAACAACGGCTGTTCTCGGGGCGAAGATCGCCTCCAACGGCAACAGTCCGATCACTGAACGGGGCGTTGTGTGGTTGACAAGTCCGGATCCGACAACTGGCGATAACAAGGTCATGGCGACCGAATCGACAACCGTGTACACTGCCGTTGTGAGCGGCTTGCCTGCCGGTACGCTTTTCCACTTCCGCGGGTATGCGATGAACGCGATCGGTACGGGCTATTCGCCCGACGAGCGGCTTTTTACACTTTCATACGAGCCGTCTGCTCATGTCGATTCGGTCAAGGCAAAATCCGTCTCATCCACACAAATACATCTCTCGTGGAGCGCGGCTGCGGGAGCAGACGGTTACCTTGTCATTCAGCACGACAATTTTAGTCTCACCGGGATCCCCTCGGATGCAACAGGTTATGCAGCAGGCGATACGATTGGAAGCGATGCCGTGGCGGCGGTAATAGCATCGGGTGTCACAACCTCCGCCACCATCACCGGGCTCACGCCTTCCACAACCTATCGTTTCTTGATCTTCTCGTATGCATGGGACGGATCGCACCCTCAGACGTACAACTATAAGACCGATGGATCGATACCTGCCGACAGCGCGACCACTTTTGCCGGTCCGGCATTAACCACTATTGTCTATCCGCAGTATATCGAAGGCATCAATGGCACGAACTCCGATCGCATCCCCTTCGCCTACCGGGGCAGGTTCACTGGATTGAATGCAGGAGCAACGTACCGCTTTGCCAATCAAGTCGTTCTCTCTTCCGATGATGCAACCAGCGATGGGGCAGGAAATTGTATTTTCGTTCCGGCAAGCGGCAATTTTATCCGCACGTCGAGTCCGAGTCTTGCAGCGGATAGTGCCTATGGAACATTTACGACCGATTCAACCGGCTCGTACGAAGGATGGTTTGTTACCGAGCCGACCGGCAATAAAAGATTTATGCCGGGCGAATTTGTCTTCATGCGTGTGGGGATCAATGATGGAGCAAGCGGAACAACGGTCGCCGCCCACTTTACGACTGCTGATTCTGTGCGGGTAATAAAATTGGATCCTGCCCTGAGCGACACCACGGGAACGGGCCTTCGCTGTACCAGTGCTGCAAACCCGAAGGATTTCATTTTCGCCTACAGCAACACCGCGGGTACCGGCCGCCCTGTTTCGGGCACGTTCATCGAGAACGATGGAACCGACAACACGGTTGCCAACAATTACGCCCCTTTCATTGCGAATCATGTCAACGGGGTCGACGGGGCGTTCGGCGTTGTCGTACCAAACCTGCTGCCTAACGGCATCCGCCGATTTGAGCGGCGATCCCGGTCATCCGGTGCCGTCGTCGTGTACGCGACTGATAACGACGGAGTATGGCCGAGCGGCGCAAGCACTGTCGATCCGTCCGGCGGTGCAAATGAAATCATTATTGCCAGGACCGATGTTCAATGGACAACCGAGGTTGCAGGTGCACCGATCACGCCGAGATCGTTCGCGCTGTATCAAAATTATCCGAACCCATTCAACCCTGCAACAACCCTGCGATTTGCTATCGCCGATTATCGGTTTGTCTCTCTAATGATATTCGATGTTCTCGGGAGAGAGGTTGCCCTTGCCGTAAACGAGCGAAAGTCGCCGGGAATATACGAAGTCCGATTTGACGCGTCGGGACTTTCTTCGGGAGTATATTTCTACAGACTGGAGGCCGGCCGATTCATTGAGACAAAGAAGATGGTCGTTATAAAGTAGCTGCACGATGAGCAGCAATCCGTTGAAAGGTTGAACGATGAAGAGCATGATTCCAACACACCTCAAAGCGCTTTCATTCGCTATTGCGTGGACTGTTATGCAAGCAATGAACGCGCTCGCCTCGACGGACAGTTCGGTTGTTCCGACGTTTTCTGCGGAGCATGGCTTTTATACCGAGAGCTTTGACGTCGTCGTAAGTTCTCAATCAACTTCGGATACTATCGCGTTCACCTTCGACGGTTCTGATCCCAGTACTTCAATCACTGCATTGCGCGCACTTTCCCCTGTCACGATTCATATTGATCCTGAAAGCACGCTGGGGGAACGGGGAAAATCTCCCGGCGTCGTCCTGCGAGCGTGCTCAATTTCCGTCGATCATACGAACAGCGCGACGTTCACCCAAACCTATTTGTTCGTTGACAAAGCGGGACTTCTTTCTCCCAACGGTGTCAAGCCGGGACCCAATTGGCCGGACCCACCGACGGCATCGAACGCGCAGGCCGTACACTACGGAATGGATTCCACGGTGTTGAACAATTCACGATACAAGGATTCGATCGCCGCCGCACTGCTGGCTATTCCTTCGGTTTCATTGGTCACCGATTTGAAAAATCTCTTCGCGCAGGACAGCGGAATCTATGTCAACGCCTACCAGGACGGCATCGCCTGGGAGCGGCCGGCGTCCATCGAATTGCTGAACCCCGATGGCACGAAAGGATTCCAGATCAATGCGGGCATTCGTATTCGCGGCGGCGCGAGCCGGAGCGGGGGCAATCCAAAACACGCGTTCCGTTTTTTCTTCAGGAGCGAGTACGGGAAAGGTAAGTTAGACTATCCCCTTTTTGGGAATGAGGGAGTCGCGAAATTCGATAAAGTTGACTTGCGCACCGGGGAAAATTACGCATGGAGCTTCCCGGACCACCTCGGCCAATACAATACGATGATGAGCGATGTGTTCTGCCGCGACCTTCAACGGGAAATGGGCGAACCGTATACGCGAAGCCGTGCATATCATCTCTACATCAATGGTGTGTATTGGGGGTTATACCAAACCGAGGAACGCCCCGAAGCAAATTATGCCGCCTCGTATTTCGGAGGTACCTCCGATGACTACGATGTCGTCAAAACGGACGACAGCTGGCCCTCTTCTTTGCAGGCCACCGACGGGACACTGGATTCGTTCCAGCAAGTGTGGAATTTCTGTACAGCTGGTTTTTCTTCCCCGGAGAATTATTTCAAGCTGCAGGGATTGAATCCGAACGGAACGCGAAACCCGGGCTATAAGAACTATGTAGATATCGACAACCTCATCGACTACATGCTGGACATTTTCTACACCGGAAATTTTGACTGCCCGACGACCGGATTCAACAACAACAAATCTCCCAGGAATTTTTTCGCAATCTACGACCGAAACAGCAACGATGGTTTTAAGTTCATCGTTCACGACGCCGAACATACGCTCCGCACGACGGCGGGAGAAGGACCGGGAATAGGACTCAATGAGAACCGCGTGAACATCGGCGATCTTCCTGCGGGAGACGGGAATAGAATGGTGGTGACGTCATTCTCGATGTTTCAGCCGCAATGGCTTCATTACTGCTTATCGGCGAGTGATGAATATCGAATGCGGTTTGCCGACCACGTCTACAAGCACTTCTTTAATGGTGGATGTATGGTGCCGGAAAAAGCAATTCCCTTGTTTGTTTCCCGTGCAAACGAAATTGCGGCGGCCATCATCGCCGAATCGGCGCGCTGGGGAGATACCTACCTCAATCCGGTCGCCACCAAAGATAACGATTGGCTGCCGGCGGTGAACGACATTGTTCAGAATTACTTTCCGAGGCGAATGAACATCGTACTGAACCAACTCAAGTCCGCAAACCTCTTCCCCGCCGTCAATCCGCCGTCGTTCAGGAACGTCGGCCAAGACGTTTTGACAAACAGCGTGCACGTCCAATCCGGATATACCTTGACTATCGTGAACACCTATAACACCGCGGGGCGGACAATTCTCTACACCATCGACGGGGAAGATCCCCGAACGATCGGGGGTGGGATCGCAGCCTCCGCGATCAACGGCGCCAACAATGCGGACGTGACGGTCACCACCTCAGAAATCGTCAGGGCGCGAATAAAAGATGATACGGTCTGGAGTGCGCTTCATGAGATCACCATTTTTGCAGATCCTTCGAACACCGGAGTTGGATCATCCACAGCGGAAATTCCCGCGGGCTTCATGCTCAGTCAGAATTTTCCGAACCCGTTCAACCCTGAGACCGAAATCCGTTACTCATTGAAAAGCAACGGCATGGTTCGGCTCTCCGTCTTTGACGTGCTGGGTCGGGAAATCGCCGTACTCGCAAACGGCGTACAAAAGGCGGGGTTCCACAGCGCTCTGTTCAACGGCGCGGAGTTAAGCAGCGGCATCTATTTTTACCGCCTGCAGAGCACCGCAGGCGTACTCACAAAGAGGATGGCGCTGATTAAATGAGCGTTTCCTTGATTGTGACCCTTCATGTTGATTGACGTCACATTCGAAAGCCATACCTTGACATTGGGGTATTAAACGCCTACCCTAACTACAGTGAAATTAGAGCAGCACTTGCTCTCTCTAACAGTCCTCCCGGAAAAGCTTCCCCCCCTCGAGCCTTGTTATCTCTCATCAGCGTGTTTGTCGCTACAACGCCTTTCGACCAGTCCTACGTGCGTACCGGTTGTTTAAGACAAACCTGAATTAATTCAATCACAATTTTGATATCGGGAGAATTATGAAAAATCATCTGCTCCTGCTTCTCTTCGCGCTTATGCCTTGCGGAGTCTATGCACAACTTGCCGTCGTTTCAACACAGCCCGCCAGCAACGCGAAAAATGTTCCTCTCAGTACGACGATCAGTGTTACGTTCAGCGAGGCATTAGACACTCTTGTCCTTAATCAGAATAGACAGCAAACGTGGTATACGAATCTTGACAGCGTGATATCCCACGGTTATAGTGCCGACATGAAAACCATGTCCGTCAATGTTGTGCTGAAACCAAACCATGCGTATTTTCTCGCATTCACTTTTGTCAAAGCAAAATCCGGCGCTGTTCTTTCCACGCCCTTCACTACCTATTTTACGACCGGTTCCGACTTCCCGCCATATTCAGTGAGCGGTACCGTATCCTCCGGTTCCACAGGAGTCAGCCCCGTAAACGCTATTGTCGGAGTATCAACCAGCCCAGTCGAGCAAAACGGCCAGCCATCGTTCGTAGGTTGGTCAAACGTCAACAACGACGGATCATACACAATTCCGAACCTGACGAGCGGGACGTACTGGCCAATTGCGGCAAAGGATGTTGACAACAACGGGGAGATCGATCCGAGCGGAGGAATAGATGTTGTGGCCGTCGGTGATTCAATTATTGTGGCAAATGCGTCTCTCACGAATGTGGTGTTGACGTTTGTTAAAATGGGGGACGTTACATTTCACCAGGCAGCGACGATCGCCGACAGTGTTTCAAAATCTCTTTCAGCGGATAAAATTTTGAAACAGGTGTACGCATGGGACGTTGATACGACCGGAAAATCTGAAACCTGGGAATTCGATTATACCGTCAATGGAAATACCCTGGGGCAGCAAGTGCGTGTCAGCTCGTTCTCCTCGTCCATTCAATCCACCGATCTGGGGAGTCTATACGGTTTAGCGGCTATGCGGATGCTTTCGAATCCGTCGTCTGCCGCGTCGAGTCCGGTTGTTATTGCCAATACCGAAAATGCCGGGGGAAAACAGTTTCGTACCAAACCAAATCCGTTCAATTGGGAGTTTCAAATATCAGTGTCACTCGGAGATCTAACGAACAGCCAATACTCTCCGCTTATCACGGACCAATCGCAATACTACTGGGGCGTAACGTATGCGTTTGGCTATTCAGTGAACGATACAATGTGGCAGGAGATGGGCCAAAAATATTTCGTCTGCAATTTTTCCACCGGAGAAGTTCTTCAATCGACAAACGGAGTCGTGAGCGCCAAGGACCAACCCCGTACGTTCTCTTTGTCCCAGAACTTTCCAAACCCGTTCAACCCTTCTACCAGGATCAGCTATTCTATCGCAGCCCGTTCGCAGGTGGTTCTCGCAGTTTTCAACACCCTCGGGCAGAAGGTAGCCGAACTCGTAAACGAGGTGAAAGACGCCGGCTCCTACGACGTGACATTCAATACCAGAGGGCTTGCTTCGGGAGTGTATCTCTATCGTATACAGGCGGGAAGTTTTGTGCAAACGAAGAAGTTAGTACTGATGAAATAATGCCTCATAATTCTGTTCATTACCAGCAGCCCGGACTCACCTCCGGGCTTTTTTATTTTATCGATGAAGGCGTCAGCCGAGGTCGTTCATTCACAGCACTCACCGCACAAAAGGTCTGTGGTACTCTCCTGTCCTCTTAATGAAGCACGAGAATTTTAGGATTAACTCCTTTTTCATCCTCTTGGGCTATTACTTCCCAACGCCGGGGCCTGTATATTTTACCATGTTGCTCGTGTCCGATCTGAAGGAATGTTGCGCAAACAGGCTCGCGAAAGTTCCTGACTTGAAATACATTCTTTGGTTTCGCGAAGTCTAGATAAGTTGAAGCTCTCAGAGAGGGACGAATTGTCGGCTGTCTTCGCTGATTTCTCACTTTTTCATCCGAGTGGAATTTACTGTCTCCCACTCATAACTCTCTGTCACTACATCATGCGGAATTTCTTATGGCACTCACTCTTCTAAACCTTAATGATGTTATCCGAAAGCTGATGCTACATGAGGTTGAATATGATGCACAAAGAGGGAAAACGTATCTGAGTCCTCGTCTCAATCGCACCGGACAGATAACCTATTTGGCAAAACTCAAACACGCAATTGCATCTCAAGACGCCGCCTGGCTTGCACGGCAGCTTCATGGCTATTTCGATTCGATGGAACTCATGCGTTCGAAGAAAGGAACCGTCTCTTCCGATGTTCCACAAAATGCCGATGAAATCATCGCAGAAAGCGAATTCAACCGTTTCTATATGCGGGCTCTTTGTTTGTTTGCTATTGAGAAAGAGATCAAACATCTCGTTATCTGCCGAGCGAATCACGTTAACAACACAAAACCAGCCTCGAAGGTGAAGGTAGGAAGCTCTATTGATCCCCAAAAATTATTGCTTGATTTGAGAGAGCATGCCGGCAGGAAAACCCGGTTCGGACTCGGTGAACCAAGTTCTTCATTGAGTACGCGATTGCCGTAAGCTATGTAGTCTTTTGAGATACATTCACGTCATCATAAATGAAAGGTCAACACTTATGTTTTACGATGGTTATCATTTTTGGGGAATGCATCTTGTATGGTGGTTCGTTTGGATGATCCTCATCTTTTGGATTTTCGCGACGCCGTACAGAATACCAGGTCAACGAAGGATGAAAGACACCCCCCTGGACATTTTGCAGAAGCGATTTGCCTCCGGCCAGATCAAAACTGAAGAATATCAAGAGAAGAAGAAGATTCTCGAGAACGACCTGGCAAAGCAAAACTGAGTTCTTCCCGCGACCAGCGATTCGGGAAACCGGGGCATCGAAGCAAGCAATTCCTGTTAAATCCAATTTTACCGGAAAGGCTGTGAATTTCCGTGCGCATTCAGCTGGATCATTTCCAAGAATAGAGTTGTTGAGCCAAAGTAGAGACAACCTCTAACTTATTCAGAAGGCATGTATTATGAAAACCAGAAATATCCTGCTCTCGGCGGTCCTGACGATCGTCGTAACGCTCCCTCTATTTGGAAAGGTCAATCACAAAGACACAACAATGACCGGCATGAAGCAACACAACATGTCGAAGATGATGGGCAAACCGACGGTCGATGCGACCGTGGATGGACTTCACATGAAGGTGTGGGTCATGACGCAGCGGCAGCATAAGAAGATGATGAAACGAATGATGGGTAAGATGATGATGCATCACGAAATGGAAGACACGATGGGACACATGTCGATGAGTGAGATGGACGACACCAGCATGGAAATGGGAAAAGCTATGATGGGAATGAAACACCATGGCATGGGAATGAATAAAGCGATGATGGACTCAATGATGGCCGGCACGCATTGCATCATGCTTGAAGTAACAGATGCTGTTACCAAGAACGACATCTCCGGTGCAAACGCCAAGCTCATGATCATGTCCCCGTCAAGAAAACACTCTTCGGTTGATCTCAAACCCATGATGAAGCACTTTGGAAGCGGCCTCACGCTCGAAGAAAAGGGGAAATACCAGCTTCTCGTAACTGTTAACGCGAATGGAGAATCAAAAACGAAGGAGTTTCGGTACACGGTAAGGTAATTTTCGCCAGGATGGTTTCGCACAATCGATCTTCGAACAGAGAATCAAAACGAAAGCTGACGACACAGGAAATGAACGGCGTTGGCAGATGTATATGGACACTCAAGCAGTTAAAGAAATAGCGCGATAGAAAATCCCAATGCTGCCGGAGAATATCTCCTGCCTTTTTATAGATTTCCTGTGTACCGACAGTGACAATAAAAAAAAACCTCATCCTTATTGTTGTCTATTTTGCCATGCTGGCACCGCTGGCTGAACGGGCGCGTGCAGGGGAAGCAGCGAAAGATACAACACGGGCGCAGCGATTAGGAATCTATCCCTTCCCGCTCATCTACTATACCCCCGAGACAGGATTCGCGATCGGCGCCGCGGCGCTGTATCTCTACCGGGATTCCCTTGCACGACCGCTGAGCCGAACCTCCGATTTTACCGCCGACATGACCTACACATTAAAGAAACAAATCATCGCCGAGGTAAACACAGATTATTACTTCTTCGAAAATGATGAATACCGTGTAGCGGCAAACACTTCGTTTAAAAATTTTCCCAACAAGTTCTATGGGATCGGCAACAACGTGCCGGCGGATTCCGAGGAAAGTTATACGTCGAGGTCATTCCTTCTGCAAATTATTCTCTACAAGAAGATCAAGTCAAATCTCAATCTCGGCCCTTTGCTCAGATTTGAGTCAACGTCGATCGTCGAGACCGATCCGTCCGGAGCTCTCACGCGGGGATTCATTCCCGGGAGCAAGGGCGGATTTGTATCAGGTTTAGGCCTTTCTGTTAATTGGGATTCCCGGGACAATGCCCAGGCAACGCAGTCGGGAGGTCTTTACCAGGTAACTTCCATTTTGAACGTGAGAGGCATCGGGAGCGACTTTAGCTACAACGATGTTCAACTCGATGTACGTCATTTTTATGAATTGATTCCTGCCCAGATCCTGGCGGTGCAGGCGGAAGCGGAGATTATCGGCGGAACGGCGCCTTTCCAAAACCTTGCACGATTCGGTGGAGAAAACCTAGTCCGGGGATATTTCGACGGGCAGTACAGAGATAATACGTCGCTTGTATTTCAGGCGGACTACAGGATCCCGGTGTGGTGGAAGCTCGGTATTGTCGCGTTTGCGGGCATCGGCCAGGTGGCAGGGAGAGTGGGTGAATGGAGTACGAGAGAATTCAAAATCGCGGGCGGCGGGGGCATCAGGTATATTCTTGACGCGGAAGAGCACGTAACACTCCGCGTCGATCTTGGATTTGGAGAGAATTCATCGGGAGTGTATTTTACATCTTCTGAAGCGTTTTAATCAGGCGAAGCGCGCGAGCATTCCCGCATCGGTGTACGGGATTTGACATTTGATGCCTTGAAGGAATCGTATCGACATTGTCTTCGCTGTTTACGAACCTTCTCTGCGGTTCGTCAGGATCCTGAACTAATCATCCCCTGCTCTGCAAGTGCGTGCACGATACGGGATATTATCTCGACGCTCACGTCTTCGACCTGATCGTCCCCGCGCACTTCACTCACCCCGCTCCAGATCATCCGTCCCCTTCCCTTCATTGCCCATATTGTAATCTCATCTTTCACAATTTCATGCACTTCGGGATGACCGGGATAATATTCGCGGTCATAGTAGTCACCGTATAACCCACCCCATTGCTGATACGGGGAATCCTCTAAAGTGAGATCCGAGCTGGCAGCAGCGCCCAGCGCGGTCCTGGCGGAAGCTTTTCCGATGAGCATGATGCCGTCGAAGTTCCCCTCCCTGGCGATGGCGTTGATGAGGCCCGTGTCGGGAAGCGTTGCAGCGATACGGCGATACGACGGGGTTGCATCGACGCCGTGCGCCGACAGAACTGCTGTGAACCCGTCTTCCCAGACGCGTCTCCTCGCCTGATCCTTTCTGACGGCCACCACCAGTATTTTTTTCATCGGCACTGCCGTATATGATTCATCTCGCCATGTATGTGACAGCTGCGTCGATGTACAAGATAACAATAAGAGCGACGCCGTCACGATTGCGGCATAATGGAGGCGAATGGTAGTGGTCATGGGATCTCTGCATTTAGGACCGTGCCCGGTCATAACATACGGCATCAATAGAAATGAGCTAATGCTTGAAAAAATAATCTGCGTCGGCTTTGGCCAGCGTGGCGGTCCTGGCATCCGTTGTAACATTGGCCAACGCCTGTAATGCTCTGGCGGTGGAAAGTCTATTGCCGTTGTGCGCCTTCAGCGCGTTCGCTCGCCTCACGTGAATCGATTGGTCCTTATGCCAATGCATCGCTACTTTGGGATGATAGAACTTTTCGCTCTCGGGCGTCTTGCCTGGCTTGCCGCTGTCTTTCGTATAGTACGTGGCGCCCTTTACCTTCGTGCCGTCTTTGCGTATGGTACTCTTCCGGGTGATTTTTATCGTAGCCATCCTGTGCCATGTCGTCTATTCATTTGATACGGCGTTCTTGATCTGGTTTAAAATAGACTGCCTCACTTATCGGCGGGCCATTCTTTTTTGCGATTGCAGGCGTTCGTCCCTTTTCGCTTCCAGGATCAGAATTTCATGATTATCGGCAACGTATTCGGTAAGTCCTGTGATCGTCTTATCCGCCGTGAGGCTGAGCAAATACGCCGCCGGAACATCCTTCATCAGCATTCCCTTGTGGATGCCGTGTGTCATGCGAGTATCGTCTGTCAATTGCAATTGTTTTCCTCCTTATTTCTCGCGCAACCGCTGTCTTCTTCATTAGCGTCGTGATAATGTCGGAGACGACGGCTCATGCGCAATTATGCCGAACATCAATTTTTATGTTGACCGTCGGGATAGAATCATGCGGTTTTTTCGTACCACTCATGCGAAACCGAACGACGCATCATAAGATCGCGGCCATCTTCCGCACGCCTTCTTTTGCCTTCCCGAGCTTTTGCTGAAGCACTCCCAGAGTTTCTTCATCCTTCCCCTCACAATAAAGCCGGTCATTATCCGTCAGGTTCGCACATTGCTGCTTGAATTTTCCGACGGTTTCATTCCAGTTTCCTTTTATTCTGAGCGTGTTCATGTAAATCCTCCTGTGTTTATGGATAGAAATTTCGGCAAGCTGCGCTGCTACCTGACACGGCGATAAAAAAATATACCGCTGATTTAACCGGGGCGTAATAGTCCGAAGGGATGAATAAGTAGCTAATCCTATTCCTGGTCTTATTGTACCGAAACAGTCGCAGGGCTGGAGAATTGAAACTTGTTGAACTGATAATACGCTGCCCCTTCATGGAATAGCGCATAGCGAACCCCATCCGCCTGATAGATGTTGGGGTAATAACCAAACATGAACTGGAACGCCGGAAAAATGAGATGTTCGTTCTTAATCCTGAACCCGACACCGTATCCTTGGAAAACCTTACTGCTAAAGATCGATTGATCATTTGGAGAGATCATTCCAAAATCGGCGAACATGATGATCGCCAGCTTAAAGCCGAAAAGTTTCAATGGGGAAAAAAAGTCGCCCTCATAATTCAGCAGCTGTTTCTTCGCTCCTCTTAAATAGTTGTCCGAATAGCCTCTGAGTCCATTTTCATTATTGATGCTCAAAATGCCTACCGGGCTAAGCGGGTCAAAGCTGTATGAATAATTGCTTCCAACGTAAAACCTCCATTTCCAGTTGCCGACGGCATGCAGATTTGAGAAATACAAAAGATCCAGAAGGGCGCTGCGATTCAGCCATTTCCCCTGGCTCTGGAAGGCTCCAAACTGGAACCCTCCATACAGATAACCGAGTGAATCATCGTGAAGACTATAACCGGATTGTATTCCATAATATGGTCTGCTGGAATTTGAACCTTCATCATAACCGAAGAGAACTGCCATCATCTGCACCAGCGGAATGTCTTCTGTCACCCCAAGCCCGAAGACATATTGATCTTCATAAAATGTTCTATTGGCAAATCCAATACGGCCAAGAAAAAATGTACTGTTCTGGAATAAATCGACCGAGTCCAGAATAGGTTTCTGACTATACACAGTTCTGGTAATTCTGCCCGCTACATTGAATTTGTTCTGATTTTCTTTCGTTGTATCGACCTTTTTGAAATCGAAAGCATAACCCAGCCAGTAATCTTGCTGGTCATATCGAACCGTTTCTACAATTCCTGATGAATTTAAATATTGCGGATATCTGGTGTTGACCCAATTCTGCGCGATCCCTCCCGCCCAATCAATGATCGGCGAGAAAAAATCCCTGCCGATGGACACACCATACTGTTCATGAAGTTGATCCGACGCATAATTCACCGTCGAGGAAAGAAATGCATTTTCGATATTATTAACGGTGTAGCTAGCATTCCAGTCCCATCCTTTCGGTAGATTAGGATCGGCCGTCAATCCACCCTTAAATTCATTTCCGAACCCAAGAAAGTTGAGGTCACTAAATGAAACGCTTCCGTCTTTTTGACTGGGCCGCACTGAAATGCTCGCGTTAATGCTCCATTTATCCTGGACATAAACGATAACATCGACGCTGTCCGGATTGTTTCTTATTTTTTGAGGAATGATCCGAACGTCATAGATGTATGGGCTCAGGCGAATTATCCGTTCGCTTTCTTTCACATCAAATGGAATGAATTTATCTCCTTCCGTAAAGATGAGCATGTCCTTAATGATCCACCCTTTTGTTTTCAAATGGACGGAATTTCC
>CAYTOA010000061.1:0-24028 GCA_964439265.1 uncultured Chitinophagaceae bacterium | reverse complement strand
GATATCGTCATCGACATTAATGCTATCGATGTTCTCGTGCGACAGACATGGCGGGAAAATATCCGCGAATTAAAGGCCGTCGTCGACAAGTCAGTTCTTTTCTCGCAGGGCGGAAGATTTACACTGCCGCCTGAATTGGTCGATGAGAAGACCGAAGTTGTCAAGATGATCAATAACATTATCGCCGGCCAAGAGTTTGTTCTTGACCGATCACTGGATACAATTGAGAGAGGGATAATTGAACGGGCGTTGGATAGATTCTCACTCAATCAGTCGAAAGCAGCCCAATTCCTAGGAATGACTGAGCAGACGCTGCGATATAAATTACGGCGGCTGGGGATTGCCAGCTCACATCAAAGAGTATGATGAACTGAAACGCGGATACAAAAATCCCGTCTTAGACAGACGGGATTTTTTTTGTCAAAAATCTATCAAGAACCCTACGGCGAAGTAGTTGTCTTTCACATTGTAATACTCGCCGTGAATGCTGTACCCCGAAAAATAACTCGCGTATAGATTCAAACCCCTCCCATCCCACTCTCCGATCTTTTCACCCAATTGAACGTTATGCCGGACGGATGTTTCCAGAATCTTCAATACAGTTGCCTGATATGCGATGTACGTGTTTACATTCTTCCACACTTCGCTGTGGTACTCTATTCCGCCGTAGGCAGTGAGACGGGCAAGATTCTTAGGGTCAACATGAAAGAGATAGGTTGCTCCCAGATAGAGTCTCGCATTGCCGTCCATCGACGAAGGTTCCAGGGCGGCAACGCCGTCTAAGAATTCGCGGCTGTAGACGACCGGCGGCCGGCCATCCTTCCATGCCGCGACAGTGTTATCGTAATGGCCGTCGACAAAATGTGAGCTTACGTGGCTGACACGAAGTCGAGATGATAAAATTCCTTCGCTCAAATGCTTCCTAAAATTAAAATTGATTCCAAAAAAATAATCGGAAGCATCGACGGGGAAGTGGAAATTTTGTTCTCCGCGCAGCAAGGTGTACGTGAAGAAATCTGCGCCCATCGTGAGCAATTCGCTCTCTCTCGCGAATCGGTATTGCAGAAGATCGATCGAATTGCCGATGTCGAGTCGCAGCCTGTTTTTGCGGGCTTCTGCCAGGATTCCGACGCGAGGCTCATACGTATTGGCTACCAGCGGCTTGAACAATAATCCGTGCGACACAAATGAGAGTCGATCTGCTGCTACAGAATCTGTTTGTTCCTGCGATACAGCTGCCGCATGAATACAGAACGTCGTGATCATTACGCCGGCGAACATTTGTGCCTTATTCATACGCGCTGAATCCATATAGGATTTGTGTAACAGAATCCCCCTGCATTGCCGACGGCGGGATGTCTTGTAATTCCTTCTAATCGGATGTACGACGATGTAATATAGTGTTGAACTTCTAGAGTTATGGTCATGTCCACCGTGTAGATTTCCGAAAAGCGCCTTCTTGCGCCGATCATTTCATGTTCGTCTCCGATTCGTCCGAAGACTGCTTTTATCTCGGAGAAAGTTCCAAATTCCACAGTGGAATTCCCGAGGATATGCAGCTGCAGTCTGGCGCCGCGAATCTGTTCCCCAATCCCCGCCTTTTCGCCAAATTCATTTACGATGGAAAAAATTAGCAAAGGTCCGTTCGTAATAACAGTGCGTCCATTCTGAAGGGACTTCAGTATTGTCGCCTCTGTCACCACTTCACACGCGACCGCTGTACGCATTTTACCAAATAGCTGCCTAGTGTGTTCGCGAATTGTGAAGAACGGAATACCGACTTGTTTAAAGCGGTTAAAATTGCCGTGTGCATCATTTCCCGCTGCAATGAAAATTCTTCTTCCGCGTAGAAGAAGAGTGATCCATGATTCTAAACCCTCAATAAAAGTCTTATCGGCATCTCCGTTCAGAATTTGGAGTCCCGCAAGACCGTCGCGGCTCATGTCATCTAAATCCCATCGACCGCGCTTAATGAGGAGCCACTGGAAAAACGGCGCCGGTTCTGTCGGATGTCCTGCGTACGCTACAACATCGTATTTCTTTCTTGCCAGCACGTCGGTAATTGAAAATTCTGCGTCGGTTTGGAACCATCGTTCAGCGCTGTCCCCCGACCCTTCAAAATATTCAGCCGTTCCCCACAGGAGCAAGTGAACATTTCGTCCCTTCCGATTGGAACAAGAAACTTCTTCACCGCGCAGAACGGCAAAATCAAGACAACTCGAGTTTATCTCGTCGATTTGCTTTTGCTGCAACTTCCATTTTGGGAGACCGGGGTCGTTAATCAGATAGTCATCAACTCGGTCATCGAGGTCGTACGAGTGGTCGGTAACGCAAAAGAATGAAAGCCCAAGTGCTTTCGACAACTCAACAGAAGCAGCGATCGGGGAACCAAATTCTACCTGATCATCAGTCGACGACGAGTGGGTATGTGTGTCTCCCTGAACCCATCCAGCAATAGAGGGAAGGGGCTGCGCAGACCGATAGACTCGAAAGCTGGTTTTGGACGACGTACGGTGGTTATCATTTTTTGCAGTTCGATGTTCTCCGGCGACGTCGTACTCGAAGTGAACGTCGACATCGATCAGACCATATACGCTGCTCAATTGATCAAAAAATGGGACGGAGATAACTTTCCACCAGAGCGGCTCAGCGATGTGGAGAGATAAATGATACTTGCCTTCAAACAATATCTTCCCTGATTGCCGCAGTTCAACCGTAATATCACCGAGTTCGATTGGAAAGTGGTGACTATCCTTTACAAGCAGAAGCACTGGCAGGGCTCTATCGGGATTAAGGCGATGGGGGAGATCGGCAAGGATTTCCGGTTCGGATTTCCTAAGGAAACTAAAAAAATATTTAAATCGGTAATGCGTTTCGGCGTACATCAACGGAAATGAGACCAAAGGCAAGGCGATCATCGGGCCGCCGCCATTTGTTTTCGTTCGATTCTGACTAAGAGCCTCTCAATACAGAGATTGAAGTTTGAAGATATCGTATCCTTTGACGCTAGCCCTGGATATCTCTTTGCATCCTCCAACGCTTTGTTCAGAGATAAATGAGCCTGATATTGTATGCAGAATACTCCCTGTCTCTTAAATTCGGCGGCAAGATATTCCTGTTCAGTCTGTCCCGGTGTCGGAATTAGAATCGCTCGCTTTCCCAACTTATCGAGATCCATAATAGTGCTGTAGCCGGGCCGCGAAATGATGACATCCGAAGCGAGCATTGCGTTGTTCAACGATTCCGAATCAAGCGAAGAGACAACCGTCGTCCATTCGGATAATTTAATATGCTGACTCTTTTCCGGAACTCCACGCACAACCAACGTCTTGAACCGACTGGCTTTCAGCTGTTCCATGATGATCGTTTCAAGCGTCGTTCGCTGCGGTTCGGGGCCTGACAGCAGTACAAGGATATCGAATTCTTTTTCGATCGTAGTATTCCTTTTAAATCTCGTCAACGGTCCGATAAACGTTCCATTTTTAGGAAGGGGATAATGATGAGAAAGATTGCCGGAAAGATTTTCTTTATCCGCATAGTCCGGTATCCAGCATTCAGTATATCTTCTAATGATCATTTTGTTCATAAGGTATACGATGCGCGCGGCCCATTGAAGCCCTTTCGGCATCGCAATCTCGATCTGATGTGTCACAAAAATACTCGGTACCTGATTTGAGAACAGTCCGAAACGATTGTCCGATATGACAGCATCTATTTTTAGATCCGTCACGATTGCTTTTAACTCTCGGTGTTCACGAAAGATCGAGAAAATGATTTTCGGGATTTGGCTCACGATTTTCCATGCTATGCGGTTTCCCTCCGGGTAGACGATTGAAAACCCCGGGAATCGAACGAACTCAAGTGCAGGGAATTCTTTTTTCAATAACTCAAAAGGCCGTCCATCCGCGGCAATCACTACATCAGAACCTCTTCCTTGCAACTCCCGAATGATTGGTATACACCGGGTTGCATGACCTAATCCCCAATCCAATGGAGCAACCAATATCCGTTTTGGCCGGTTCACTGCTAATACTCCCGCCCCTTCCATGATACTTTACCACCGAGGAAAACTGCAAAAGGAAGCATGATAACGTAGAATGTATAATAAATTTCAAAAGGGAAAAAATATTTCAATTGTGCGAATTGCCGTGTTCTGATCAAAGGGATGCTGAGCAAGGTGAAGTCGCACAGAATCTTTACTGCAGAGCCAAAGAGCAGGAGCGATAAGTCGAGATGGATGAAAAAACCGATAAGCATGAAAACGTGCATACAAAATGCGATCGCCATGATCATCAATCCGCTTACGGGCATGTCCTTTCCCCCGACGCCCCATCTCCTTTTTTGTCTGTACAACTCAGGAATTGCTTTGCATGCTTTGCTGAATACGAGGCTTTCTTTTTCCAGAGGATATTTGTATCCCCAGCGACCGCTGCGTGTAATAGCCTTGAAGAGGGCAAAGTCTTCTGTTACACTGAATTTGATTCCACGGTATCCGCCGACTTCGTCGTATGCTTTTCTCCTGAATGAAAAATTATTTCCGATGCAGCTGAGCGGATTCTTGAGCGACATAGCCGCTGAAGCTACGGCAAGAATATACGCCCAGTCTAGAGATTGCATACCCGCAAACCAGCCAGCCGGCTGCAGTAAAGTCAATCCGGCAACCACCCCGATGTTCTTCGAATAGTGCCGCACAATTGAGCGAACCCACGAAACTGGAACCATACAGTCTGCGTCGGTCATGAAGATGATTTCCCCCGAGGAGACGTCGATACCCTGAGCGATCGCATTCGCTTTGCCTCGAAGGCCGCCAACCATTTGATTTCCGTTCAGCGCCTTTACGTTCGCATTTCTCTCGGCGAAACCGCTGATGATGGCAGCTGTCTGGTCGGTGGAGTTGTCATCGACAACGATGATCTCAGTTCTGTCCTTGGGATAATCAAGATGCGTCAGCGATTCCAGGCATGCAGCGATGTTCTCTTCTTCGTTTCTAGCGGCTGTGACAATGGAAACGTTTGGTTCGAATCGGACATCCGTTGCATCGCTGAATTTCAACACACCGTACGTAAACAACGTGCATTGAGCAATATACAATGATAATACGACGATGAATATAGTTGTCTCAGGTGTCATTGGATCGCTCCAAACGCAAAGCCTTTCAATTGAATACCCGCAATGACCCGCTCTAACACAGACTCAATCCTGTTTTTGGTCAATTCATTGTCATGAAATACCAAAATAGCTCCTCCGGATAATTTTGCTGCCGCTGTTGAACAAACCTTGTCGTCAGTCCAGCTGTCGCGGAAATCACCCGTCAGCGTTGTCCACATGATAAGCCTGTAATTGAGCATTCGTGCAGCGGCAATCGTATTCCACGAGAAGAACCCGAAGGGAGGGCGGAATATTTTAACAGGCCGAGCTCCGGCATTGACAATGGCTTCTTCAGTGCGAAGGATCTCTTGCATTGATTGTTTCCGTGAGAATGCACCGGATCTTGTATGATTGAATGCATGAACGCCGATGCTGTGCCCTTCCGCTCCGATTTCACTGACCAGCGATCGATTCCTTTCAACGGCTTGTCCGCTTAAAAAAAATGTCCCTCTGATTTTATGATCCTGCAATATCTTGAGCACAGCCGGTGTGGCGCTGACATGCGGTCCGTCATCGAACGTCAGAAAAATATCTGGAGAGTTCATTTTCCAGATTAGCGAAGGGAAAAGAAATTGGTGAATCCTGCCGGTGTGATCGATCATAGAAATTATGCAAAAACAAAATTACGCGTGCTGCGATATCTCCCGCTCCATACGTCTCCCTTTCCATTCGTAACTGCCGAAAAAACTGCCAAATACTGCCGTGAGAATGACCGGGACATGAATGATCTCCGAGACGAGAAAATACTTTCTCAGACCGCGCACTTTTGTGAGTTTCAAGAATTTTGAGATGATAAGGTAATCGACGCAAAACTTCAGGAGGAGGACCACAATCGGCACCGGTACGATCGAGAAATAGAATAACGAGACCGGAGTGAACAGCAGAAGCAGAAGATAGAGCAGGAATGATGTCACAAGAAATAGCATTGTTGAAAATCGCTGGTAGTGCGAAGTTTGCCCCGCCCAGCGCATGCGTTGGTGAAGGAGCTGTGCCCAGCTTGTGACGGGCAGCGTTAAGACATGAGTCTCCGGTTCGAACGCAAAACGCATCTTCCAACGCTTCGTCGCAGCGATCTTTTGAGCCAGCAGCGAGTCGCTCCCCGAATTTAATTGCGCAATCGAGCCATAGCCTCCGACGTCGTCAAATGCCTGCCGGCGAAATCCCATGTTGCTGCCGTTGCAGTTCATGGGGGCACCTATCCCGATGGAGCCTGCGCCACACGCTGTGTTAGAGAAAAAATCGATGAATTGGAATCCGAACAAAAGACGCGGGATGCTTCGTACATCTTCGAACAGCGTCAGACCAGAAATCACTCCTACGTTTTCGTGGAAGTGCCGCACCATCCCTGAGATCCAACCCGGCCCCACAGCGCTATCCGCATCTGTCGTTAGGATCACCTCGGCTGAACTTTGACTGATGGCCTCATTAGTTGCGTTGATGATCGGCGAGACGTCATGGGGCCGGTTCTGAATCTTGAGCAATCTCACGTTGGGATATTTCCTTGCGAACTCGTCCACGATTTCTGCAGTTCTGTCTGTCGACTGGTCGTCAACTACAATAATGGAATATAAGTCTCGCGGATAATCCTGGGCGAGTAGCGCCCGAACGCTTTTTTCGATGTGATGCTCTTCATTTCTGGCCGCAACGATCACATTAACCGTGTATCGCCGCGTACCGGTCCCCCGGCGCAGCCGCGACAATCCATGGATAAATATGAATATTTGCCCTGCATAGACTCCACCGAGGAGGAGAATAACGATCCAAATAAGTATTAGAAAATCCTTCACGCTGAGCGCCTCTCTTTTGCGGACTTCATTCTAAGGATCAGCGCAGAGCCGAGAAGGCTGGGAAAAAGGGTATTCACAAAGAAAACGCAGAGTGATGAGTTAAATGCGGATGCAGCTGAGAATCCCGCCCGCGAAAGGAAAAAAATGGCCGTCGTTTCTCTTATTCCGACATCGCTGAATGAGATAGGAAGAACGACTGATTTAAAGAATAGAATATTTGAAGTACATAAGGAAGATATTCCAAATGAAACCGGCTCAAAAGCGAGCTCAAAGAAATAAACCTGCATTACAATAACAATGTAGAATAGTATGGTCATGACGAGGAGCACGCGAGCTTGTCTGCGGTGAAAGACATCCTTCACAAAGAGAAAAGACGAAACCGCCCTGTATTTTCTAAATCTATGAAGCAGCGCGCGAAGGATTCTCTTCAGCAGGTCCGGATACAGAATTATGATGAGAAATGCAGCAACGATCAACGCTACTGCTCCCGTCAGCCATGGCGTCCAATACTGCGGAAGGTAGATCGCAAAATAGAGCCACGCCCCGATGAGCCCGGCGATGACCGTCACCGCAAGGATATACAATTTGTCGATAATGCTTACTGCCAGCACCTGTACTGCCTGCAACGACGACAGCGTGACCATTCTTCCGCCGTGCTCTCCCACCTGCCCGGGTGTAAAAAAGCCGGCAGAAAATCCTATGAAGAGAGACGAGAAGATATCCTTGTCGGTGACATCACTCGCGATCAGTCTCACAAGGTAACGCCAGCGCAGGAATTGAAGTCCTGTATTTGCCACGACCAAAACTGTCGCGATAATGAGGAAGAGGGGATTTGCATTAAGCAGAGATTTGCGGAGCGCCCCCACGTCAATATAAAGCACGAGCGCAACGATCAGCCCGACGGCTACGATAACTTTGAGAATGCTCATGATCGCGGGATGCACACGCACGTTTCTAATTCTATTGAAAGCCGGTTCTATGATTTGCTTCCTTTCCAGTTGATAGACCCGACAAAGCCGAGAGGGCCGATACAGGAGTTATAGATAACAGAAACAAGTTCCAAAGGAACGACGGATCGCCGCAATCGGGAATCCCCAAAAATGGCTGAGCCTTTGTAAAAGATCAAGCTGTCGATTATGAATTTTGCAGTCAACGCCGCTGCACCGATAACAGGATCGATAAGGAGGAAGAGGACCGCGAGCGCATTGAATGAATGAACTAATCCGAACACGATCTTCATCCTGAGGGGATAGTACGCAGCAGCAGAAAAATGTCTTCGCTGCTGTCTTATAAAAGAGCCGAACGACGGGGGAGGGAGTGTCTCGACAATGCTATCCTTCGACGTCATATAACGAATCTTCCACGCTGTTTCTCTTTGAATAAGCTGGATGAAAAGGTCGTCATCGCCGCTGACGGAGTGTTTTATCTTTTCATATCCGCCGACGTCATGGAAAACCGATTTGCGGTACGCGAAATTTCGTCCAGTACATAAATAGGCATTATGCAAACCAATCGCTGCGGAAGCTTGAACGGAGTTCTTGATTTCAATATACCGGAGAAAGAAATCGGCCCATCGGGCGAGAAACGCCGGGGGGAAACTTTGTTCGAGAGGGGAATAGCCGGCAACGCAGCCGACTTCCGGCAGAAATTCTTTGGCGAGCGACAAAAGCCAATCGGGAGAAGCCGTACAGTCGGCATCGGTGAACGCGAGAATTTCGAAAGCGCTCGCCTTGATCGCTTCGTTCAGCGCGTTTTTTTTCGGCGGCATGTCGGATGGGACACTCTTCACTGTTACCAGTTTCACAAAGGAATAACGCTGTTGATAGTTCCTCACGATCGAGGCGGTTCCGTCTGTCGAGCGGTCATCGGCAACCACAATTTCAAGCAGGTTGACAGGATAATTCTGATTGACCAGCGATTGAATGCAGCGGCCAATGTTCGACTCTTCATTCCGTGCGGCAACGACCACCGAAATGTGCGGTTTTTCAGCAGAAGTTGATCGTTGGGCGAGTATGAGATTTTTAATTCCGCGAAGCACAAGGAAATTCAAGGCAAAGTAGCATATGTAAAGGCAGCACAGCAGCAGGTCCAAAACAATTTCCAAGCTCATAGTATCAAGAAAATACACAAATCACGCTTTCAATGCAATGAATGTTTGAATGGCCGATTTTCTTGCATCTGCGACTGTTTTAAAGTATATTTTCAAAATTTCTGAATGTCTGATGGACCACCTTGTTATTGGAATCGCCGGCGGAACTGGCTCGGGGAAGACAACCGTCACGCAAAAAATACTTGAACGACTTCGGGTGCACGACAATGTCGTGGTTATCCAGCATGACTCATACTACAAAGACATTTCTGAATATCCGGGTCTTACTCCGGATAAGATCAACTTCGACCATCCGGATTCGCTGGAGACGTCGTTGTTGATACGGCACATCAGGGAGCTCAAGAAAGAAAATCCGGTAGACCAGCCGATCTACAATTTCACGACGCATTCGCGGATGAAGGATTCCCGCCGGCTCGCTCCAAAAGATATCATCATTATCGAGGGCATCCTTATCTTTGTGGAGAAGGAATTGCGGGATCTGATGGACATCAAGGTTTTTGTCGATACGGATGCCGACGAACGTTTGCTGCGCCGCATACGGCGCGACATCATGGACCGCGGCCGGTCAATCGATTCCGTCATGAACCAATATGTCTCGACGGTCAAGCCAATGCACCTTGAATTTGTCGAGCCGAGCAAACATTGGGCGGATATCATTGTCCCTCGTGGAGGCGATAATCTTGTTGCTATCGATATGATCGCGGTAAAAATTGAAACCATGTTGCGAAACAAACATAATCTATCTTAAAATCACTTATTAAGGAGAATCCTATGTCAGATGAGATAACGAAAACTGCGGCACCGACTCAATGGAAATGGGTCGCTATAGGCGTCGTAGCCGGGGTCATCATCATCGGCGGTTCGTTCTTTATTGTGGCTCCGACATTTCACAGCACGGCGATCCAATCGTTGGTCGTGTTGATCGGTTTCGTCGTGACGGGCGCTGTCGTCGGCTACTTTTCACCCGGCGTTACTATTCGCGAGGCGTTATTTGCCGGTGTAATATTGATGCTCGTCTTTGGGGTGCTTTTCAGCACAACTTCGTGGGGCGCAGAGCAAAGCACCCAGATGCTCCTGCTTCTTCTTCTGTTCAGCGCAATTCTCTGTCAAGCCGGAGCATGGATGGGAGAGAAACTGCAGGGAAGCTTCGAGAAAAGAGATGCAAAAGACGAAATCGGGTTCCAATGGAAATGGGTTTTCGCAGGCCTCGCTCTCGGATTGGTGCTTAACGTAATATTCGTCTTCCTCCTCGCTCCACTCTTCAACATCAATCTGAATCTTATCCATCTCGCATTCTCAGTGAGTTTCGTTCTTCTCGGATTTATCATAGGCTACAAATCACCGGGAGTTACGCTTAAAGAGCCGGCCGTTGCCGGCGCAATTGCTGTGATCGGAGACTGGTTGTTCATCCAATATGGAATCCAGTTGCCGGTTCCGGCTGGCTACATACTATTCGGCGTTGTCGAAGGGTTCTTGCTTACGCTTTTCGGAGCGTGGCTCGGCGAACGCTATCAGCTCGCAAAAGAATCAAAGGCACCATCGGCGTAAATCGTATTCAATCGAATCAGCTAGAACTCTTCTTCACAATCCAAAACCGGCATGTACATTTTGGGAGTTGAATTCTATGGCCAAAAAGAAAGTCTTTGTTTTGGTGGGAACGCACAAAGGGGCGTTCATTTTTTCAAGCGACGAAGGGCGGAAGAAATGGAGCATCAATGGACCGCTCTTGAAAGGTGCAGATGTCAATGAAATGATTTTAGATCTGAGAGGAGATCCGACACTCTTCGCGTGCGCAAACTCTTACTGGTGGGGACCGAATGTCCACGTCAGCAGAGATTTCGGCAAGACATGGAAACAATCCGATTCGGGCATCAAATTCGATGAAAAATCCGGAAAGACTGTTGCTCGTGTGTGGCACATTTCTCCCGGATTAAAAAGCGAGCCAAATGTTCTATACGCGGGAGTGGATCCCGGAGCGTTGTTTCGATCCGACGACGCCGGAAAGAGTTGGAAGGAAATAGAAAGTCTGACGAATCATCCAACAAGACAAAGGTGGACGCCGGGCGCCGGCGGACTAATGGTGCATTGCTCTTGTATCGATCCAAACAACGCCAAAAAGATGTTCGTGGGGATCTCTGCCGCCGGAGTTTTCTGCAGCGAGGACGGCGGCGGTTCATGGGAGCCGAGGAACAAAGGCGTGCTGGCAGATTTTTTGCCGGACAAACATCCTGACGTCGGCCAGTGCACTCATCATCTCGATTTCAATCCGTCAAAGCCGAATGTGCTGTACCAGCAGAACCACTGCGGCGTATACCGGAGCGACAACGAAGGAAAAGATTGGATAGACATCAGCGAAGGATTGCCGTCGCGGTTTGGTTTTCCGTTGCAGGTTCATCCCCACGACCCCGACACGATTTATGTAATTCCCGAGGAAGGGGCAGAATTTCGAGGACCAGTGGGCGGAAAATTCGGTGTGTATCGGAGTACGAATAAAGGCGGGCGGTGGAAAAAATTGACGAAGGGTTTGCCGACCCGGAACATGTACGCGCATGTTCACCGTCAGGGAATGGCCGCCGATCAATGCGAAAAAAGCGGAGTCTACGTCGGCACAAGCGGAGGCCAGATTCTTTTTAGCAGAAACGAAGGAGATTCATGGCATCTTTTGGCTGACTGGCTGCCGGCGATTTATTCAGTACGCACTGCTGTGGTTTGAGCAGTCTGCGGGATATCCGAAATTTCATTGCCGCGTTGGCCACGCGCTTCAATAGATCGCAATTTGCCGAAATGTCCGGGAGGATAATGTGGATAGATATTCGACAGTTTCCCGAAAAGGTTGATTATCTTCCGGAATTCGGTTATATTTGTAGAGATTTAAGTTCAGCCATCATGCCGTCAATCGAATGCCAAACAGATCTCACAAACTTTCTTCAAAAGAAGTCCCCGCTGCATATCAAAAAACTGTTCTCACCAACGGTATCAGGATCGTCACCGAAGAAATTCCCCACGTAAAATCTATTTCCATCGGCGTCTGGATCGACACGGGCTCACGGAATGAGACGGAACTGACGAATGGTATTTCCCATTTTCTCGAGCACATGGTGTTTAAGGGGACGGAACACCGGTCCACTCAGCAAATAGCGCGAAGCCTTGAATCGGTCGGCGGCTACTTGAACGCCTTCACGACAAAGGAACATACGTGCTACTATGCGCGTGTTCTGGACGAGTTCACAGAACTTGCCGTGGACGTACTTTCCGATCTGGTTCAATTTCCCCTGTTTCCGGAAAAAGAGATCGAAAAAGAAAAGCTGGTTGTTCTCGAGGAATTGAAGAATGCCGAGGACGATCCGGATGACCTTATCCACGACTATTTTGAAACCAATATTTACTCTGGACATACTCTTCGCTTTCCGGTGCTCGGTTCTGCCCGGAATGTTTCTTCGTTCAAAAGGAGAGACCTTATTGCCTATGTGCGCGAACGCTACAACGCAGGGAATATTGTCATTGCGGCTGCAGGGAATTTTCCTCACGCAAAATTCGTAGCCTTGGTGCAGAAGTATTTCACGCTCCATCGAAAGCCTTCCGCAAGGGTTCAACACTCGAAGATATCGCGGGTGAAGAAACAAACTCAAAAATTTGAAAAGCCCATCCAGCAGGCACACATTTGCACGGGAACGATCGGGTACAGCGTTCACAGCAAACACCGTTTCCCGTCGCTTGTCATGAACACGCTGCTCGGCGACGGCATGAGTTCCAGGTTATTCCAGAATATCCGCGAACGGTACGGTTTCGCGTACTCGGTCTATTCGTTCCTGAACATGCTGCGCGACACCGGATCGTTTGGAGTGTATCTCGGCACGGACAAAAAGCACATCCAGCAGGCGCTCGACCTGGTCTTCGCCGAGCTGCATTCCTTGAGAACGAAGCCGATCCCCAAGTCTGAGTTGAACCGCACAAAAGCGCAGCTCAAAGGAAGCATGCTGCTAGGCCTCGAGAGCACGTCGGCGCGGATGATGCGGTTGGGGACGGGCGAATTATATTTCGGCGAGTTCACCGAGCTTGAGACGATTTCAAGGGAAATCGATTCCGTTACTATCGAGGACGTTACCGAAGTTGCGCGTCAGCTGATAAATGAGGACTCGTTTTCTACAGTTATTTTTTCACCGACGAACAATTAATGGTTTTACGGGACAGGAATCATGATTGCACTTCGGGATCTGAATTCGGACTTATTAACTGCAGAGTATGCAGTGCGCGGACCCATCGTGGGCAGAGCTCAGCAGCTCGAGGAACAGGGGAAGAAAGTCATATATTGCAACATCGGAAACCCGCAGGCGTTGAAGCAACAGCCCCTCACGTATCTGCGCCAGATCTTGAGTCTTGTCGAATATCCCGAATTGCTGCGGCACAAGGAAACGGCAGGACTGTATCCGGCAGATGTTTTGAAGAAGGCAAAATCAATTCTCGATCGGCATCCTCACGGAACCGGCGCTTATACTCAGAGCGCAGGTATTCCTTTTATTAGAAAAGCAGTTGCTGATTTCATTCAACGGAGGGATGGAATATCAGCGGATAAAGAGCACATCATACTGACGGACGGCGCGAGCAAAGGAGTTCAGTCGGCATTGCTTGCGCTCCTGAGGAATTCCAACGACGGAGTGATGATTCCTATCCCTCAGTATCCCCTCTACAGCGCTACCATCGACTTGTACGGGGGGAAGCAAATTGGTTATTATCTTGATGAGCAGAATCGCTGGCAGTTGAGCGAGAGTGCGCTGACGGAGAGCATTACCGAAGCGATCAGGACCGGAGTACATCCGGTTGCGATTGCCGTTATCAACCCGGGTAACCCGACAGGGGCCGTCCTCTCGTACGACAACATCAAAATGATCATCGGCTTTGCGCGCAAGTATCATTTATCCATTTTGGCAGATGAAGTCTACCAAGAAAATGTATACGGCAAAGGATGTAAGTTTTTTTCATTCGCGAAGGTACTAAACGACGTTGGGGAGAAAGACATCTCGCTCATCAGTTTTCATTCCGTGTCGAAAGGATTGCTCGGCGAGTGCGGTCACCGCGGCGGATATGCCGAGTTCCGGAATGTCCCGGACGACGTTCTCTCGGAACTGATCAAGCTGCAGTCGATCAGCTTGTGTTCAAATGTGCCCGGACAGCTCGCGACCTACGTCATGGTTTCTCCTCCTCAACCGGACGAAGAAAGTTACGACCTTTATGTTCGTGAATTGAACTCCGTGTATACGGAATTGAAATTGAAGGCAGAGATCCTCGGCCGCCAGATAAATGAAATCAAGGGGATGTCCGTGACGGTGCCGGACGGCGCGATGTACGCGTTCGTGAGGTTTGAGCTTCCGCCCGACCGGCACGTAGATCTGCGGACTCTTTCTGCCGAACAGAAACGAGAATACGAAGCGAAGCGGGACACGGAGTACTGCCTTGCGCTCCTTGAAGAAACCGGCATCTGCGTTGTGCCGGGCTCTGGTTTTGGGCAGGTCGCCGGGACGCTCCATTTTCGCACGACGTTCCTTCCTCCGAGAGATGAAATCAAAGAGGTTGCCGAGAAACTGAAAGCCTTTCATGAGATGTATTGGGAAAAAACGGCGCACATCGAAGAAAGAGTCGTCTGATAATAACGGGCAGTTAGAATAAACAGGGATCAATACATAGACCACGATGGCGAAAATTACAATAGATGGAACTCAGTTCGAAGTTGACAACAAGCGGACGATCATAGAGGCCGCCCGAGAAAACGGCATCTCGATTCCGCATTTCTGCTGGCATCCGAAGCTTTCTGTCTCGGGGAATTGCAGAATGTGCCTGGTAGAGGTTGAGAAGATGCCGAAACTGGCGATCGCATGTTCGACACAGGTTGCGGAGGGGATGGTCGTCCACACAAAGAATGACCGCGTTCTTCATGCTCGCGGCGCGGTCATGGAATTTCTTCTGATCAATCATCCGCTCGATTGCCCCATTTGTGACGAGGCGGGGGAGTGCAAGCTTCAGGATTATGCTTATAAACACAGCGCCGGTTACAGCAGGTTTCAAGAAGACAAGGTCCATAAACCGAAGCGAGTAGAGATAGGTCCGCGTGTGATGTTCGACGCCGAACGGTGCATTCTCTGCTCGCGGTGCATTCGATTCTGCGATGAAGTTGCCGGAGTACACCAGCTTCAATTTGTCGAACGAGGCGACCATACGGTGATTGAAACATTCCCGGGCGAAACGCTAGATAACCCGTATTCGATGAATGTCGTCGACATTTGTCCCGTCGGCGCGTTGACGAACCGTGATTTCAGGTTCAAGGCGCGCGTATGGGAAATGTCATTCACCGAGAGCGTATGCCAGGGATGCGCGCGCGGCTGCAATATTGAGATCGGCGTGCGTAATAATGAGATACTCCGCCTCACACCGCGGCGCAACGAAGACGTCAACAGTTACTGGATGTGCGACCACGGACGGATGGACACGTTTAAATCCGTCAACGCCGAGACGCGCATTAAGGCGCCGTTGGTCCGGAGGGATGCATCGTTGGTCCAGGTAGATTGGGACGAGGCGATTGCAAAGGTTGCCTCGGAACTGAAATCGTTCAAAAAATCGGAAATTGCGATTCTTGGTTCTCCATTTGCTACCAACGAGGACAACTTTGCGATGCAGAGATTCGCAAAAGAGGTTTTGGGGACGAAGAACATAGATTTCATGAACCATATTGTTGAAGGGGAAGAGGATAAAATTCTGATCAGGGCCGACAAGACGCCGAATAGTACCGGTGCGAAAGCGGTCGGCGTCGTTCCGGGTGAAGGGGGAATGGGTTTCCAGGAAATCATCCGCGGAATTAAGGAAGGCAAAATCAAGGCTGTCTATGCTCTTGAGGATAATTTCGCCGCCAGCCCCGAGGCCGCCGATGCACTTTCCAAACTCGAGTTCTTTGCTGTGCATGCCTCCAATGAGTCCGCGACGACCGACCTTGCCGATGTCGTCCTCGCCAGTTCATCCTACGCCGAAAAGAACGGCACGGTGACGAATTTTCAAGAACGGGTTCAGCGTATCCGGCCTGCGGTGACGACGCTCGAACAGGACCGTGCGCTGGACGGGTTTGAGACCAGCCGCTGGGATAAGTTCGCCGCACCGAACGACAGCTGGGGCAAAGGCCCGCGGCGCGATGCGCGCCCTTCGTGGAAAATTGTCACCATCCTTGCCTCGCTGATGGGCGCAAAATTCAAATACAATTCTTCAGATGATGTTTTTGGCGATATCGCGCAGAAGGTTGACGCGTTCAAAGGTCTTTCGTATCTCAAACTCGGAAGTAAGGGCGTTCCTCTCAAAACAAAAGTCGGAGTTGCAGTCTAAGATAATATTACTTCAGCAGCAATGCAGTTTCTATGGACATTATTGAACCGTTGGTAAAGATCATTTTCGTTGTTTTCGTCAATCTCACTGTTGTTGCCTACCTGGTGTTGGTTGAACGAAGGGTGAGCGCGTTTATTCAAAACCGAATCGGACCGAACCGTGTCGGCCCTGGCGGGATGTTCCAGCCTGTCGCGGACATCGTTAAACTGTTTCTGAAGGAAGATATTGTACCGAAGGCTGCAAACAAGTTCGTGCACAGTCTTGCGCCCATCATCTCTCTTGTTGTCGCGATGACGACCTTCGCGGTCATTCCATTTGGCAACACGATCCATCTCTTCGGACGCGACATCAAATTGATGATTGCCGATGTCAACGTGGGGATCTTATACCTTCTTGCGCTTTCGTCGCTCGGCGTTTATGGCATCACACTCAGCGGATGGTCCTCCAACAACAAGTATTCTTTGCTAGGCGGTCTCCGCTCTTCCGCGCAAATGATCAGCTACGAACTCTCGATGGGGCTGGCAATTATCGGCGTGCTGATGATCGCCGGGACTCTGCAGTTGAACAAAATTGTGGATTCCCAGGCGCACGGCATGTGGTATTTCTGGCGCTCGCCGATCAGCTTCATCACGTTCGTCATCGCTTCGTTCGCCGAGACCAATCGTCTTCCGTTCGACCTGCCGGAGGCAGAGCCCGAGCTGGTCGGCGGTTATCATACAGAATACTCGGGGATGAAATTCGGATTGTTTTTTTTGGCTGAGTACGCGAACATGATCACCGCGTCCGCAGTTATTACAACAATATATTTGGGAGGATGGCAGCTGCCGTTCGTCGGGTATTTTGGTTTTTCGGATATGGCTATCAGCTTGCTTCAAGTGGGGGCGTTCGCCGTGAAGGTCGGGCTCGTGCTCCTGTTTTTCATCCTTGTTCGATGGACGATCCCGCGGTTCAGGTACGACCAGCTCATGAACATCGGCTGGAAAGTGATGCTTCCCCTTTCGCTGGCCAATATCTTGATCACCGGCCTGTATTATGTTTTGAAGTTGAACTGATCATTAGAGGATAGTACAGGATGGAACACAGTAAAGTCATTCGGAAAAAGGATCTGTCGATTTTGGAAAAAATGTACATTCCTGAAATCGTCAAAGGGATGAGGCTGACGATCGCGCAGATGTTCAGGCCGAAATTTACTGTTCAATACCCGGAGCACAAATTTGCCCCGTCGGCTTCGTTCCGGGGGAGGCCTGTTCTCGTAGAGGAAAACGGGACGGAGCGGTGCGTCGCCTGCGGATTGTGCAGCCGCGTTTGTCCGTCTCTCGCGATTGAAGTGCAAGCGGCCGAAACAAAAGACGAAAAGGAACGCTATCCTGAAAAATTTGAGATCAACATGCTCCGATGCATTTTCTGCGGATTTTGCGAGGAAGTGTGTCCCGAAGAAGCGATCATCATGAGCAAGGAGTACGAGTTGGCGTTTTCAAATCAAAAAGATGCCTTATTTGGAAAAGATAAACTGCTCGTTCCGATCGAAAAAGTTCAGGACCGACTCGATTTTCTGCGTGCTCATCGGTAAAGGTTCTGTTTCAACGTTATATCTTTTGTTGTACAAGGGGATCCACTCTTTAAATTCCTAATTCTTAATTCATAATTCTTAATTGTTCTTCTGCAGAAGGGGGGCCTTCATGCTATCAGTTGTTCTCAGCAGTGCAACCTTCGGAATTAACGCCTACCTCATAGAGATAGAAACCAACATCGAAAACACCGTTCCGAACTTTTTCATGGTCGGATTGCCGGACAATGCGGTCAAGGAAAGCCGCGAGCGCGTCGCCACCGCGATCAAAAATTCGGGCCTCGAATACCCGAACAGGCGCATCACGATAAATCTAGCACCTGCGGATGTGAAGAAGGAGGGGTCGTCGTACGACCTTCCGATTGCGGTGGGAATGCTCGCTTCCAGCGGTCAAGCGCGCGAAGACATGCTGAAGAAGTACGTCATCCTGGGCGAGCTGGCACTCGACGGGAGCCTGCGCCCCGTGCACGGAGTTCTGCCGATCTCGGTCGAGATCAAGAAAAAAGGATTTTGCGGGATCATTCTTCCGAAAGAGAATGCACGCGAAGCGGCGATGGTGGAAGGACTCGACGTGTTTGGCGTCGAAAATCTCTCCGAAACCGTTTCGCTGTTGAACGATGAACTGTCGATGGCTCCGTTGAAAATCAACATCGACGAGGTCTTCGCCGTCGCGCAAAAGTATCCTCTCGATTTTTCAGACGTCAAGGGACAGGAAAACGTGAAGCGAGCCCTCGAAGTCGCTGCTGCCGGCGGACACAATATTATCATGATCGGCCCGCCCGGTTCCGGCAAAACTATGCTCGCACGCCGACTGCCGGGTATTCTTCCTCCGCTGACATTCGAAGAGAGCATTGAAACCACTAAAATCCATTCTGTCGCCGGCCTTCTGCCTCCGAATTCCGCCCTGGTAGCGACCCGGCCTTTTCGTTCCCCTCATCACACTATTTCCGACAGTGCTCTTGTCGGCGGAGGGACCATCCCGCGGCCGGGTGAAATATCTCTCTCCCACCATGGCGTCCTCTTTTTGGACGAACTTCCGGAGTTTGCGCGAAACGTCCTTGAAGTAATGCGTCAGCCTCTTGAGGATGGAAGGGTGACAATCAGCCGGTCGAAGATGTCGCTCGACTTTCCCGCAAATTTCATGCTCGTGTGTGCCATGAATCCCTGTCCCTGCGGCAACTACGGCAACCCGCACCACGAATGCACGTGCACGCCGATGCAGATTCAAAAATACATGGCCAAGATATCCGGCCCGCTGCTGGACAGGATCGATATCCATATCGAAGTGCCGGCTGTGAAAGTGACAGAGCTGAGTCAGAAGCGACCCGGTGAACCGTCGGATGCGATTCGCAGTCGTGTCATCTGCGCGCGTGAGCGGCAGGCGAAACGCTTCGAAAAAAGAACAGGACTTTTTTCAAACGCCGATATGCAGTCGAAAGAGATACATCAATTCTGCACTTTAGATTCGGATGGAGAATTACTCTTGAAAATGGCGATGACAAAGCTCGGTCTTTCTGCAAGAGCATACGATAGGATTCTAAAAGTTGCACGCACGATTGCTGACCTGGGCGGGAGCGACGAGATCCGGCCGGAGCATTTGGGGGAGGCGATTCAGTACCGGAGCTTGGACAGGAATTTGTGGATGAACTGAAAAAAAAGACACTTGTGCGAAGCACCATTTAAAATGCTTATATGTTGAAGCTGATTTGAGCGTTCGATTGAAGCTACTAAGATTATTAGATTGATAATTGCCCGTTTTCATTTTGAGAATTTGTTAAGAAGGTAAGTGGATAATTGGTACGAATGCGAGAAAATTTGCGCTATCCGGCCATTTTTCGAGACAGTTGAATCCTCAAGTGAATGGGTACAAGAATTGCACACTCTATCTTTGGTATGCTTTCACTTAAGTCATTCTTGGGGACCTTGATGGGCTCAGATAATCTCCCTTTAAATTGTAATTCTGTTTTGATTGGTAGAAAAGGAATTGTGCCGGGAGGCACTACCATTCGGTACGGTTCGGGTTGCTTCACAGAAATAGAGGATGGAATCTCTAGCCTCTAGAGTTTCTTTCTCGGACGGATGAGGCCATTGTGTTTTTACATAGATTGAAGGCGTTCGCTTGGAATGTATTCTTCCAGACTCACCGTGAAAAGTTTGGTTACAATGAAGAAATTCATGTTGGTGAAGTGAACCGTCTTTGCAAAAGGTTAATTAAAATGAAGAATATTTTTCTACTCTCATTGGCACTTACGCTTAGTTCATACAGTCAGACATCTATGGTCAGAGGGAATGTATCATCAACAACAGGACCCGTAAAGTATGCATTGGTTACTTTCGTGGTTAGTAGCGATACCACAAGAAAATTCTCTGTCCTCACGGACACTTCCGGTAATTACCAGCTTGATGTCATCACATCGGTGAAACTTCAGAATAGTCTGCCGGCCAAGTTTGAGCTTCAACAGAATTATCCCAACCCTTTCTCATCATTGACAACGATTTCTTATGAACTTAAAGAACAAACAAATACATCCGTCAAGATATACAACATTCTTGGACAACTTGTGAAAGAGTTTCGCATGGGGAGACAAAGCATGGGAGACCACGGAGTTGTTTGGGATGGCACGGATAATCTCGGAAAGAGAGTAATGCCTGGAGTTTACTTTTGCCAATTGATGACGGGGAATAAGAGCGAAGTTAAGAAAATGTTGTTCGGATTTGGAGTGGATGGAACAGCCCCTCTATTTCACCCCACGGCGAATCCTACTGGTAAACCACTAAAAACTATGAATGCATTACACACTGAAAGTGAGAATTACGTAGCCAAAGTAGAAGAGACCGACAGCACACAGCCTCGGATATTTGCCAAGGATTTTGTTAACCTAACTCTTTCCGGTGATACGGCACTGAATTTTCGCGTGGATCCATCATCAGGCGACCATCATACGCTTTGGGTTGTGGGCTATGATTCGAGTCCTCAGGCACTTGCGCTCCAATCTTCTGATGGAGGCCAATCATGGCAAAAGGTAATTGTTACGCAAACCCCACCGGAAATGTTTTGGGACGTTGAATTTGCAGATTCAAGCCATGGGTGGATCGTAGGTGATTATAGACATATTTGGCACACAAGTGACGGAGGGATATCATGGCAGCTCCAATTCGAGTCAGATCCTCTTACGGATACGCTCGGCGATGCATGTATAGAAATTGCAGCTATCGATTCGATAGATGCGCTCGCCGCGACTTCATCGGGCGCGATACTCCGAACAACAGACGGTGGAAAATCGTGGCAGGAACAACGTTCTAGCGGAGCTTGGACAAACGGGTTCGCATATGTTGATAGTGTGGTCACGTATGCAATTGATGGGCTCGGCACGATTCTGAAAACTGAGACTGATGGTGACGATTGGTATCCCATTTTATCCGATTCCTCACTTCGCATCAACGACGTACAATTTTTCAACCGAGATACGGGCTGGATAGGGGGAGACAAAAGGGAACCTAACGGGCCATATGCTGCATTCGTCGCTTCCACACGTGATGGCGGTGAAACGTGGAATTTCAAGTATATCACAGATTATACTCAAGTAAATACAATTTGGTTTTTTGATTTGGACACAGGCATTGCAGAGGAGGGAGTTATTCATAGAACTACGGACGGTGGAAATACCTGGTCTCACCAATATGAGGATCCTACCAGACCTCCTAGTGGATTCTTTCGCCTTAAGTTCGCCGATTCGTTTACGGGATGGGGTGTCGGCAATTTCGGAACAATAAAGAAAACCGTTGATGGTGGTATTTCGTGGAACTATCAGTTGTCTGGTTACCCGGCAACATTTTTAGGGCTAAGTATCATTAAGCAACTGCCAACTCCCATGGAATTTATCGGGAAAGGAGGTGATGGCCAAATAAGGGTACACAAATAATGTTTGGTGATGACGAACACCACTCCGCGGAAGGGGCAAACAACAAATCGTTAAAGAATTGTGCAAGAAAGGGTACCGCTCTGCGGAATTACCCTTTTTATGTTTTTTAGATGAAAGCACGACAAACGAAACTAATTTATTAACTTCGAAAGAAGGGGAACACAATGAAAAAGAGATTTCTTTTTTGGACTGTGGCAGCTCTATTGCTGCTATTTAGCACATCGCTGTGCCAAGTTCTTCCTGATTCCGTTCAGTTAAGAGCTTGGAGAAACTTCAAGGAAACTAATTCAGGGAACTGGAGCATTCGCTGGAATAGAAAGACCGGCACGCCGGCTTCAATTTGCTTTGGAAAAACCAAGCCATACTCTGGAAATCCGGAGTATGCAGCACGAACTTTCCTGAAAGAAAACGTCGCCTTGACCAAAATTAATTCTGATACTTCAAATCTAAGACTGAGCCGTATAATGTCGCATCACAATATTAGCGATGTGACATTCCAAGAAACCTACAATGGGATACAGACGATGAACTAGGACTGATTATGCAGCTGGAATTTCAAGGGCATTACGATCAAGCGATCCCGCGATATGAACAGGTCTTCAGCCGTGAACAGAATACGATCATTGGGCGGTATGCATTAAGAAAGTTGAAGGAGTGTTTCACCAATCTTAATGAGAAGAATCAGTTTGATGCTTACCTGAATGCGTCGGTCAGGCCTACCGCAACGGCGAAGAATGAACTGTATGCCTTGTTGGTACAATTTGACAATGAGACATTATTTGATAACAAGAATTACGGTGCGATAATACAAAACCTCACCGGTCTTATAAATGATTTTCAATCAAACGAAGGCGTGTATAAACAAACGTTGTTTGACCTCGGCTTTCTCTATCTGAATTCTCTGAATGACAGTATGAAGGCAGGGAAATATTTTTCTCAATTGGGGGAGGCCTATCCAAATGATCTTTTGGTTCAGGATGCAAAATACCTGCTCGGAGAATATAAGGGAGTGTCAGGAGGGTCAACACCGGGCGTTCCGGATGCGAATTCGGTGCCTTTAACAAAAGAGTATACTCTTTTAAGCAACTATCCGAACCCGTTCAACCCGACGACCACAATTACCTATCGCGTTGCTAGGCCGGGGAAAGTCAGTTTGAGGATATTTGATGTGCTTGGAAGGGAAGTTGCAACGCTTGTGAATGCTGAACAAGCTCAAGGCATCTACAATCAGCGGTTTGATGCGTCGCATCTTTCGAGTGGCATTTATTTTTATCAGTTGATTGAACCAAGTGTGAACGAAACGCGGAAAATGTTGGTGACGAAGTAGCATTTGCATTGAATTGGTTGATGGAGAATCGATGATAGAGGGCAGGGACGGCCTCGCTAACCGTCCCTGTTTATTTGGTGAATATACAACTATTTTTTTCCTACAAAACATCTATTCTAAAATGTCAAGGATTTTGTTTAATATCCTTCATATTGGTTTTCTTCTAAATGGTCTACTCTCCTCACAGTGAGAAGATCAATTCCCAGTTGATGGCTACCCTTTTCTGGCTTGAGCGCAAAGCCATTTCTGAAGCCGACGAGAAAAGTAAACAGGTTGCGGTTGCCCATGTCATTGTTCAGCCCTTCCGTCGCCTGAAAGACACTTCTTGAAGAAAGGTTCCAACCTTAATTTGAGTTTTCCTGTCGGCAAACTTTCATCACGTTCCCACCGCCCTAGTGTTCCCGAATCGACTTTCAGTTTGAGGGCTAGTTCCTGTTGGCTCAATCCTCGGACTTGCCGGTATGCGACGATCTTCTGTCCGGTCGTTTGTCCTAGGGTGAGCGGAGGCATGTAGCCGAGGAACTCTACGATCTGGGGCATGAACCGGATTTCTGGGTTTGTGCGGTTCTTTTCCCAATTATAGATTGTGTCGGTTGATGCATGCAACGCATGGGCGAGTTGCGTTGCCCCCCATCCGAGTTGAATTCTTCTCTTTCTTATGTGGTCACCTACCGTCCTCGGTGAATCTGGAAACTGCGTTTTCTGCGGTTTTTGTGCCAATAATTGAATATGGCAAAAGGGCAACGCAACCCTGTCCCTGCGGCAACTACGGCAACCCGCACCACGAATGCACGTGCACGCCGA
>CAYTOA010000060.1:0-24134 GCA_964439265.1 uncultured Chitinophagaceae bacterium | reverse complement strand
GCCGGGGAATCGACTTTCCCGATAAAGAGAATCGTTCCCGATTGATGTTCCCGAATCGCAAAAATGAAGGGACGATCGATACGCATCTGCGGAATTTCAACAACCACGGTCGCAACAACGGTTATCACTGTGACGGCCGCGGCTTCGGTTCCTTCTTCGTTGACATCCACGAACGTTTTGTGCAGAACGTCGGATACAAATAACCCACCCATCTGACGTATATGGCTGAGATCGGCTCTCGAAGGATCAAACACTATTCCCATGCCGAGCGCCTTTAGATCTTTTGCCAGCGACCTCGAATAATTCATCGTGAATTTGGGCATAAAAAGATCAACCTTCGCCGAATCCAATCTGGCAATGACCGTGTTCCATTGATCCATCGTTAACGTCGATGCAAATTGATCTATTGACGTACCGGCAGCCGGTAAGATGACCGTCATCGTGTATGACTGGTCGCCGTACGGCAAGTCGATCGCCTGCAGTGTCTTATCGCCGAAATAAGCGTAGGTGTTGCTCTGGCCCATTAATTTGCACTGTGCGGTGCTTCCATCCGAACAGGTAAATGTGGAGGTTTTGGTTTTTGTCGTGTCGAACGTGTGCGTCCAGGCTCCTTTAAAATAAATGGCGTTGATAAGGTACATCATGGCATCGGTCGGAATAGGGCCGTCCAAGATTGTTGGTATTTTACCGTATGTTTTCGTGTCTACCCAGCCGTTAATGGTTTGCACAGCGCTGGGGAGGCTAAAATCGAGGCCGGCTACCTTGGCATCAAAATAGTATGTGTTGACTGTTAAGAATTCCGGAAGCACCTGGAATCCATTCCTGTACCAGATGGAATTTGCATTTTGAAATATCACATGACCGTCAAGAGCCGATAAATACGCGGAGCTGTTCTTGTATGCATTGTTGATGTCGGTTAGCGTCATTCCCTTATCGCCGAGCGCGTTTTCCAACGAATCGAGCGTGGGGCCATTGGCGCCGTTGAGCAGCATGCCGAATGCCATCGAAACGCTGAATGGAGAAATGAACACATTTCTATTTTGCTGGCTTTCATTGATCTTCGCAAACAACTTCAGCCCGAACGCGTTGTCCGATGAGGCGATACTCTTTTCCAATGAAGTAAGTGTACCCGGAAGTAGTTGTCCTTGCGAAGGCCCAACGCTGTCAGTTCTGCAGCCTGATTGTACAACTGCAAGAATAATAACAAGCGCTGCACCGAAAGTCTTGTACATAAGGGACTCCTTTCTTATGCGATGAAAACAAATCCCTTCCCTCCATGATCAATAATGCTATACTTCGCGTCGGTAAAGCTATAAACTTTGTTAAAAAGAGATGCCGTTTTTCTTATGATCAGTTTGCCGATGATGCATCATCGTTGTCGTGAATATAGACTGCGATATCCGTCCACTAAGTCGTCTGTCAGATAGAGCGTGTCGGAGGCCGCAAGCTCGAAGTATTGCGGCCAGAACCGGACCGAATCAGCGTAATGAATAATCTGGCTCGAATCGATCTGTCGCACGGTATAGCGAGTCGATGCATACAGCGTATCGTCGCGATACGACTGATAAGTCCCTTCGGAACCGAAAGAAATTTTCATCGTATACCCCGCTGAAGCCGGAGTAATCGTGCCCCCTGTAAACCCGCCGCTTGACCTTATCCAGTTCCACGTGCCAACAATCGTTGTGTTTGAACTTGTTGAATTTTGAGTCGGTAGACTTTTTGAACATCCCACGAGAAGAAGAGGTATCATGAGACAGATGACAATAGATTCCAAGACCAAAAACGATCGCTTCATAGCATCCTCCTTTCTGTTTGTGCCGCCTTCCTATTGGGCTCTTCGCCTCCCTCCATTTCGGACCGCACAAGCCATGCACGAAGCCGGCATAACGAGGTAAAACAGAACACTCCGGTTCACTGCATAGAAACACAAATAGGATGCCGCCAATTTTTCTATGTTTTTGAGCGGATAGGGGGAATTCCAGAAGTTTGGGCGCGCAAATCCTGCGCAGTATGCGCACCGGTTGCGCCCTATATTTTTATGCGAAGAGAGAGGCTGGTTCCAGATCCTGGCATGCCCGCCGGTCCGAGGGAAAGCGTTGCGGAGTTTGCACTGCCAAAAACATCTACTTCAGATGCGATATAGACGATGGCAAATGCCGAAAATGCGTACGCTTCTGCTTTGTAGTATTTGTTGTAGGCGGAATATTTTGATTCGATTGTTGACGCTGCCGTGGCAGAGAGATATTCATTGCGCGTGGAACTCCTCAGCACTTCGAATGCTATTCCCGCTCCAAGCGTTCCTATTCCTCCCGCAAGAAAGAGGTAACCGGCTGTTGTTCTCTTGGTGTGGAGCTGCTCCCAGCCCGGAAATACAACCGTACGAAAAGAGACAACCAGAGATCGCCGCAAAGGAGGCTCCGCAAGCGTATCCGGCTCGGACTTTCTACGAGCATCGAGTTGGGCTTTCGTTTCGTTGAACACTGCCAGGATCTTCGGCGATGTGAGAATAGGATCGAGTTCATATTGGGGATCGAGTTTAAGAAGCGCAGCAAAATGATCGCTCGCCAGCGACAATTTTCCTTGCGCCACGAGCGAAAACGCTATCCATTTTTCAGCTGCAATCACCGCAGAATCGGTGAGACCAGGCATCTCGACGACGCGACGCGCTTCTACTTCCGCGTTCACATACAATCCCGACTCAAACAATGATTCGATAGAATGAAATGCAGAATCGGTGGAAATGGACTGCGCGGACGCCGGTCCTGCCGCGACAACCATGAAAAGGATAATGCGCTTCAGGTTCTTCATCGCGAGAATGAAATGGAAAGATGCACTGTGTCGTGTGCGGCGATAGTTATCTCCTGCCGGATATCCTGGTACGCCGGGTTATGAAATCTGACGTGATGCCTCCCGGCAGAAAGTACGACCGCTTTATCCAGTGGAGTTGTGTCTCTGTAGATATCATCGACGTAGATCTCGGCCCAGGGGCTCGCGGCGCAGTTCAGAAATCCGGCGCTCGTGAGAAAATTACAATCGACGTGAAGCTGTGAGCCGCGGCTGACGCTCACCGTCTTAACGACGGGTTCGAAAGAAGGATGAGTGAAGACAATCGTGTGGGAACCCGAGGCGAGATCAACGGGCGCTGCGAGCGGTGTCTCCCCGAGAAGCGAATTATCCAGATACACTTTCGCCCACGGCGTGCTGGTTATTGTGACCGAGCCCGAATCGGCCGAATTCGTAGTTTCATTCGATGCCGTCTTCACCGGCTGCTTGTCTTTCGATTCATCTTTTTTCCGCGGGATGGTTGATTCTTCTGAAGGCGTTACCACTGGCTGCTGTGCAATTGCCGTCTTGGTGGATGTACCTGAAACCGGCACAGAGGCACGTTCGTTTTCAGGATGGGATTGTTGCTGCGCGGGAATCCGGTGTGCTAGTGAGTTGAGGCCGTATATCGCCGCCGCAACGATCACCAATGCAGCGATGACAGGAAGCGGCCGAATCCATTTTCCCTTGAAAGAACGAGCCGGAGCAACGGCCGCATGATGCCCTTCATCGTGGAGAGCAGTCAACGCCTCATCCGCGGAAGCAAATCGCTTCCGTTTATCGGGGTTCATCAGCCGTTTGATAAATTCAACGAATTCCGGCGACGATGCACGAACGAACCGATCGAGCATGTCCGTCTTGAATGCGCTGACCTTGTTGAGACATTCCGAGTACGTCAAGCCTTCGAATAGGCGTTCTCCACTCAGCGTTTCAACAACCGTCGCACCGAGCGAAAACAGGTCGGCGCGGACGTCCGGTTGTTCGCCGAGGATCTGTTCAGGTGCTAAGTAGGCAGGTGTCCCGACGAGCATTCCTTCCGTCGTCATCGTAGAAGGAACTGAGATACGCGCGAGGCCAAAATCGCTCAGCTTGATCGTCCCGTTCACATCAACCATGATATTTCCCGGCTTGACGTCGCGATGGATGATCTGCTGTCCGTGTGCCGCACTTAGACCGCGCAGGACGTGAAGTGCAACGGTGGACGCGAGCGCGAATGTCCGCTTTGCTTCGTCTGCGATCAGCTCTTTCAGCGACGTGCCGTCGACATACTCCATGACGATCGCCGGCGCCCCGTCAACCTCGGTTAGGTCGTACACCTGCACGATATATTCCGAACGAAGCGCAGCACATGCCCGTGCCTCACGGATAAACCGCTCCCGGATCTGCTCATCATACGCGAGATGGCGGTGAAGCACCTTCAGCAGAACACGCCGGTGGAGTGTATCATCGTATGCCCGGAAAACTCGCGTCGTGCTGCTCTCGCTTATCGTCGCCTCGATCGTGAACGGCACTTATTCACCGCTCCATTCTTTAAGGCGGTACTGAAGCCATCGCACCGAAACCCCCAGTTTCTCCGCGGTGCGCGTTCTGTTTCCCCCCATTTCCGCCAGCGTCCCTTCGATAATTTGTCTCTCGAATTCAGCCAGCGTGGACGCGCTTCGAGCGATGGCAGCGTGGTCCCCGGCGTCGAACATGAAATCTTCTTTCGTCAATTGACTGCCACTGCAGAGAACCACCGCACGTTCAATCACATTCTGGAATTCGCGCACATTTCCCGACCATTGATTTGTCAGCAGGATTTCCATCGCCTGGGGGTGGATGCTTTCGACGGGACGCTTGTACGTGTCTGCCGCGCGGCGTACGAAATACGAAGCCAGCAACGGAATGTCTTCTCTTCGTTCGCGCAGCGGCGGCAGGTGTATTTGCACCACGTTTAATCGAAAGTAGAGGTCCTCGCGCAGCCGGCCAGACTTCACCTCTTCGAGCATCTCGCGATTGGTCGCAGCCACTATGCGGATATCGGCGGTCCGGTTCTTTGTGTCGCCGACTCTTCGATATTCTTTCTCCTGGAGGAGCCGAAGGATCTTCGGCTGCAGGAGAACCGGAAGGTCGGCGACCTCGTCGAGAAACAGCGTCCCTCCTTCTGCGGCTTCGACCAGCCCCTTCTTATCGGCAGAGGCTCCCGTGAACGCTCCCTTCACGTATCCAAACAATTCGCTTTCAATAAGCTGCTCGGGAATCGCGGAACAGTTCACCGTCACAAAAGGTCTTCCCCGGCGAAGTCCGCCATCATGCACGGCACGGGCAACGAGTTCCTTCCCGGTACCGCTCTCTCCGGTAATAAGTACTGCGACATCGACATCCAGAACCCTGTTTGCGACTGCGAGTACGCGCTTCCATGCAGCGCTCTGACCGACCATGGTTGTGAAAAGGCGGGAAGAATCGATCTCGCTTCTGAGCCGCTCGTTTTCCGCGCGGAGCGATGAGTACCGCTGCGCGTTCTCGATTGCGATAGCAGCGAGATGACCGAACACGGTGAGAAATTTCAGGGACTCTTCCGTGAATGCTTTCCGTGAAAAACTGCTGTCAAGATACACGACACCCGTAACCCGGTCGTTCGATCGAAGAGGAACGCAGATGATCGAGAGGATCTTTTGCGCGGCGATGCTGGTCGATGCTTCGAAGCGTTCGTCGGTCAACGCATCGAACGTCAGCACCGGGCTGCCGGTCGAAAGTACTTGCTGGATGACCGATGACGATGCGGCAAATTGATCGGTAGACTGTTCCGAGCCGAAATTTTTCGCCGCAACGACGGAGAAGCCGCGCTTCTTGCTTTCGTCCACCAGAAGCACGGACCCCCGTTCGGCATTCAGATGACCCATCGCCCTCTCGAGGATCTTCTCAAGGAGAGCCACCGGCTCAAGGATCACATTGATGCTTTTCGTAATATCGTACAACGCTTCAAAACTGGATGTCTGTTCTTGAGCCACGGCTAATTCACCACAAATGCTGATTCTTTCGAACGGCTGTAGTTGCCGAATTCGTCGACAACAGAGATTGTCCAGACATAATTTCCAAGCCCAAGTGTCTGCCCGCTGTTATCATGTGGAAATTGTAACGACTCGCTGCCAAAACTCAGGCCCGCATATGTCCAGACAACAGACTCGGTCCCCGAGCTTACCAGAGAAATGGAAAGAGTATACGTATAATAAAACGTCACATTGGGGGGAGTCCATTTCAAGAGCGGTGTCGAACCCGTCGTGTCATTGTTGAGCGATGAAGGGTAGATCGGAGCCGCTTCATCTTCGATGATACGGGTGACGTAGAATGGAGCCCCCGTGCCGCGGGCGTTCGACCGGTCCGTCGAAACGATGGTCAAAGGTTTTCCGACAAGCCATTGAATCGTGTTGGTCGGCAGGGCGTATTTATAGATCGTGGTTTGCCACATCTTCGTGCTCAGGGAATAGCCCATCGCATATTGCATCGAATCGACGACGAACCAGACCGAATCCACATCTTCGATCCCGTTCGGGTCGGAGACAGAAGCAGAAATGTCGACAAAGTACTGGGGGCTCGGGTAGTACTGGTCGATCTTTCTTGTCAGGATATTTTGTGATACAACAAACGGGTATCCATTCAACCCAAATTGAATTTGCTGCGGGGTTCCGGCATCAAGAACGATCTTCTGCGTATCGGAGACAAAACCAACTTTTGAACACACAAACGTCAGCGAACCGGCGTCGAGCGTAAGAAACTGGCAAATGCCGGCCGAGTCGGTCAGAACAGATAGACCGTTCTCAAGACACGTCACCCGCGCACGGGAAACCGGCGTATTTTGAATTAAAACAAATGCCCTCCCGCTCACAGCTGCAATGCTTTGATACCGGGGTGAAAGAGGGTCAAGAGGGTTGTCCCTGGGCGCATCGGAGCACGCCGAAAAAATCAATGCAAACCCGATAATTATTGAGCGAGAGGAGTTCATCGTCTCAAATATAGGCTATAATACGATATTAAATCAAGAAGACTGTCCCGGCCTTGCCTAATTTGTTGCCCGCATCACCTCTCTCCATCAAGATTAATGGGCGATTCCTTCGATTCTTATGTTCGTACAGTCTCCTTCTCACTATTAAAAGCACTCTTCTCCAGCTTGGCAAGAGCCGCGGATGCAGCGATCACTTTTGCGGCACCCGCCTCCTTCAACAACTTCGCGATCGATTGAATAGTCGAACCTGTCGTGATGACGTCATCGACAACGAGGAAGCATTTGTTTTTCATTGCCTCCAGGTGTTGAGGCTGAATGTCGAACGCGTCTCCGACATTCTTCTTTCGCTCGTCTGCATTCAGATGGGTTTGCGACACGGTGTATTTTGATCGTTTGACGAGCTTTGCCGCAACCGGCTTGTGTATGACCGCTGATATTCCCCGGCAAATGTACTCGCTCTGGTTGTAACCTCGCTCCCTCTCTTTCAGTTTGTGCAAGGGTATAGGAACAATGCCGTCAATGGAACGTACATCGACGTTCTCCCGCAGCATCAGACCAATGTGATTGCCGAGTTCAACTCCGAAAAGGGTTATCGAATTATATTTCAGGGAGTGGACAAGGTGCTGAAACGCTCCCCTCTCCTCGAAATAGTAACACGAATAGAATTCATCGATGAAACCATCGGCTGAAAATCGCTCGCGCAGTATCCGAACCGTTTCGTCATTGGGACGAACGTGCTCGATCGACTGCCAACAGGAATTACAGAGGCGCGATTCAGAATCCGATAACCGGGAGCTGCATGCGAAACATAGCGGCGGGAAAATAAAATCTCTCGCGGGCGCTGCGACAGCGCGCAGCAAACTCAGCAAAGATGCTCCCCCCATAATTGCCTACTTTCTTTTATCCTCCGTGAGGCGCCGGATTTCATCGCGCAGTTGAGCGGCGCGCTCAAACTCCAGGTCGTGCGATGCTTTAGTCATCTCTTTGTTAAGCTCTTCAAGCAAGTCCGATTTTTGTTCAGGCGTAAGGTACCGGACGATCGAGTCGGCGACGAGGGGAAGAGTCTCACGCTCTCTCCTGATGTCACGGGCTGATTTGACGTCCGCGACCGCCGTCGACGCCATGACCTCATCGTACGTCTTAAAAATTGTTTTCGGCGTGATGTTGTGTTCTTTGTTGTAACTCATTTGTTTCTCGCGGCGGCGCGTCGTTTCATTGATCATCCTCAGCATCGAATCGGTGATCTTGTCGGCGTACATCACTACTTTGCCGTTGACGTTGCGGGCGGTCCGTCCGGCGGTCTGAATCAGCGAACGCTCCGAGCGCAGGAATCCCTCCTTGTCCGCATCGAGGATCGCCACCATCGAGACTTCGGGGAGGTCCAGCCCTTCCCGCAGCAAATTGACGCCGATGAGCACGTCAAAATTCCCGAGGCGAAGATTGCGCAGGATTTCGACGCGCTGCAGCGCATCGATCTCCGAATGGATGTACTGCACCCTGATGCCGATATCGGCGAGATATTCAGTGAGATCTTCGGCCATCCGTTTGGTGAGTGTGGTAACGAGGATCCGCTCCTTCGCCGCAGCGCGTCTCCGAATTTCGCCGGTCAGGTCGTCGATCTGGTTCTTCACCGGACGGATCTCGACTTCAGGGTCGACCAATCCGGTCGGGCGAATGACCTGTTCCACAAAGGCACCTTTGCATTTTTCCATTTCGTACGGACCCGGGGTCGCACTGACGAAAATAACCTGATTGACCATCTGTTCCCATTCGTCAAACTTCAGCGGACGGTTGTCGAGCGCCGAAGGAAGACGAAACCCGTACTTCACGAGCGTCTCTTTTCTCGACCGGTCGCCGAAATACATCCCTCCGATCTGCGGAACGCTGACATGCGATTCGTCGATAACCAGAAGGAAATCTTTCGGAAAATAATCAAAGAGGCAATAGGGACGCGAGCCGGGCGGACGTCCCGCAAGATGGCGCGAGTAGTTCTCAATGCCGCTGCAGTAGCCGACTTCGCGCATCATTTCAATATCGAATCGCGTCCGCTGCTCCAGACGCTGGGCTTCGAGCAGGAGGCCCTGCGAACGCATCTCTTCCAGACATTCATGCATTTCCACTTCGATGGCTTTGATACCGCGTTCGAGCGATTCTCGCGTCGTCACAAATTGCTTGGCCGGATAGATGACTTCGTACTCTACCTCTCCGATAATCGACCCGTCTGTTTTATCGATGCACGAGATCTTTTCGATCTCGTCGCCGAAAAATTCTATCCGTATCGCTTCTTCGTTTTCGTACGCCGGAATCACCTCGACGACATCGCCCCGCACGCGGAAGGTCCCGCGGGAGAATTCGTAATCATTCCTCGCGTAATAAATATCGAGCAGTTTTCTCAGGAGGACGTTCCGCTCGATGCGGTCCCCTTTCTTCACGACGACCATCAGCTTCATCCATTCGTCCGGCGCACCGATGCCGTAGATGCAGCTGACGGATGCCACCACGATAACGTTCGGTTCTCCGCTCAGCAATGCACTCGTTGCCCGAAGCCGAAGCCGGTCGATCTCGTCGTTAACCGAGGAATCCTTCTGAATGTACGTGTCGGTCGTCGGAACGTAGGCTTCGGGCTGGTAATAATCGTAATAGCTGATGAAGAATTCGACGTGGTCCTTCGGAAAGAAGCTCTTGAATTCCGCATACAGCTGCGCCGCCAGCGTCTTGTTGTGGGACATGATGAGAACGGGCTTGTTGATCTGGTTGATGACGTTCGAGATCGTAAATGTTTTGCCGCTCCCCGTAACGCCGAGAAGCGTCTGGAATTTGTCCCCGCGGCGCACTCCTTCAATCAGCTGCCGGATTGCCTCCGGCTGGTCGCCCTCGGGCTTGTACTCAGAAGTTAGTTCGAATGGCATTGCTTTTCTCTCTGTTAGTGCGATGCCCGCTTCATTCTATCCATTAACGCAAGCCCCAGCCCTTTCGGCACAACCGATTGACAATAGATGACTGATACGTGTGCATTGTCGCAAAGACGGAAAAAATCGAAGAGTTCGTGCGCGTATTTTTCGACGCTCGAGCAGATGCGATGGAGGCGAAATTCACTGATCCCTTGTACGACCTCCATTCCGATATATGCTGCATTTGTCGCGGAACCGATCCTTCGAGGGCTTGACACGATAATAACGCGCGCCCGGGGTGAATAGTGCCGGTATTTCATGCCCGGGCTTTTCGGCGGTCCGGCTTTTCCTTGTGCTGCGACCCGTGTCGAAGGGATAACATCACGTAACTGTTCCAGCGTAACCGCGCCGGAACGCAATACCCGCGGCACCGGGCCCGTACAATCCACAACAGTCGATTCCAACCCAACGTTCGTATGTCCTCCTTTGAGAATACAACTGATGCGGCCGTCAAGGTCCGCCGCTACGCTCCGCCATGTCGTCGGGCTTGGTGTTCCCGAGAGGTTCGCAGACGGAGCAGAGAGCGGCACGTCGCATGCTTTCAAGAAGGCCAGTGCTACCGGATGATGCGGCATTCGAATGCCGATGGTCGGCAGCCCCGCCGTAGCGATGAGCGGAACCGATTGGCGTTTCGCGAGAACCACCGTAAGCGGCCCGGGAAAAAATTCTTCAATGAACTTTTCCGCGGAACGCGGAACACGGCGGGCCAGGAGATCAATGTCTGCGAACTCAGCGATGTGGGCGATCAATGGATTATCGGGGGGACGCTTTTTGGCGACGAAAATCTTCCTCAGCGCTCTTTCATCGAACACGTTTGCGCCAAGGCCGTACACTGTCTCAGTGGGAAAGGCGACAATCTCCCCCTGCGCGATACACTGCGCGGCCTTCTTCGGCGACTCGGTGAGCAGAGTGTGCATGACGCAGTTTCTCTCAATCCCTTCTTCATAACTCATCGATCGGCCGGCGGCCGGGAAAGCCGTCGTCGATCTGATGCCAGTATAAAATGTCCTCTTCACCGAGCAAATAACATAAGTAGACTTCTTCACCGCTTTCCCGAATGTGCGGGAAATCGATCAATCCCTGGTCAAGCCCCTTTACCTGAATGCCGTCATCGGAAAACATCTTTACAATTTCTACCAGTCGTTCCAACTCTTGCGGATAATACCGTTCGCCGTTCGGACCCGAGCCGCCGAAATATGTGTGGCGGTGTGCATCGAACCCTTTTTCATTCAACGCCTTTTTCAGTTCCACCATTTCCTTGATAAGCGGAACAATCGCCATCAATTTCGTGCGGGCCTGGTTGAGTGTAAAATGCTTTGGATGAAGTAATGTGCTCATGATGATTGGTGGGCCGCTGAGGCGCCGTCAGGCGGCAGCGCCTTCCTTCCCTCCGGCCCGGGCAACATTCAGGAACGCATCGCGCACAAACTCGGCCGCGTTCGAAGAAAATGATTCGGGCACTGCCCGCTGCAGCTGCTCGTATGTGATCGGCGTTCCGCCCGCAGAAATGCTGAGGTTCGGGTTGATAACGATCATCCGGCCGGCCCCGGCACATTTCAGAATTACACTTGCTTTCGAGGTTGGAAAGACCGCTTCAATGAGGGGCTGAACGACGATCGGTACATTGAGAACCGACATCGTCTCCACGTTCTCGCATTGGACCTCGATATTCTGCGCTTTCAGAAATTGCAGCTGTTCAAGTATGATCCTGGAGGCAATCGCGGCAATGTCATTGGCGACAAGAGAGAGCTTGATCTGTTCAGTCTTGAATTTGTTCCATTCTTTCACCGTTCCGGCGAGTATCGCTTTTGTTGCTTCGGATATCATGAAGGCTCCTTGGAGTTGAGGTTATTTACATTTTCGATTTGCGGTTTTCAAAATTCAATTATCCTACACGTTCGGGATCATACCTTCGAAGACTCTTCACCGTGATGCGGGAAGACGCCATGATCGCGGTAATTTCTTTAAATTCTTTTAAAAGATCCTGTAACCGATTTTCACTCATTAACCCGGACTCTATGATCAGCTCGATCCAGAACTGGGTCTCATCGGCTTCTTCTTCCACAATTCCGAGCTTATTCAAGAAGTCTGCTTTTGACCGGGCTTTGCATGCAGAGTAATAATTAGCCGCAACCGAGGTAGCGGACCGGATCAACTGTCTCCCGATTATCTCGCCTGTTATGTTCTTCGGCAACGACTGTACGAGACGGATAACCCGCAGCGCAATTGATTTCACTCTTGATTTTAGTTCTTCCTCCGTCATAATCCCCCCAATTGAAAATCGTAAATTGAAGCTTGAAAATCATTTCGCCGTGATCGTCTCCAGCCCGTGAGCGTTCGCCCCGGTTTCGCTTCTCCGCAGCAACAAGGCAAAGGCAAGTCCGACGATCCCCAGCAGCGAGAACATGATCATGCTGGCTGTATATGTTTGTGTAGAATCGCGCAGAAGCCCGTTCAGCCATGGAAAGAGCGCGAGTCCGAAATTCTGGATCATCGTTGTCAGTCCAAACGCGGTTCCAACGCGGTTTTCCTCAACGATCAAAGGGATCGACGGCCACATCGCTGCCGGCACCATGACGAACGCACCCCCGAGCACGATCATCGGAAATGCCGGCGGGATCATGGTGAATGCCATGGACAAGAATGCAGGGATCATCAACACAGAACCGATGACCATCACCGTTGCACGGCGCCCGAAACGGTCAACCCATTGGCCAAAAAACGGAGCGAAGACCATTGAGGCAAAAATAATGATCGTCGTCGTACCGCCGGCGGTGCTGAACATATGGATCACATTATAGAACACCTGGTAGAAGAATCCTCCTTCGGAACCTACGGTCATAGGAATTCCCCATTTGGTATTGAAGAAATCCGTCGAGAGAGCGGTGAATGGGAAGATCGCGGAATAAAATGTGACACAAAGAAGCGTGACGTACCAGTATGAAGGGTTGAACCGCTTTACGTCTGCAAGAACGATCTTGTCACCTGCGCCTTCGCCCTTTAATCCCAGAATTTTTTCTCCTCTTTTATCCAGCAAGATAAACAGCAAATTCGCAAGAACAGAGATCACGCAGAAAACCACCGCCGCCCAGAGCGCCATTTTATAGTTGCCAAAATATTCCGCGATGAGCGCCTCGGTGTTAAAACTAAAGAGCGTGCCCAGCCGGCTCACGGTTAAACCGACCCCGAACGAAAAAGCAAGCTCTTTACCCTTAAACCATCGGGCGAAGATTGCGCTCTGAGCTACAACCAAGGACTCTGACCCCCACCCGAAAACGAACCTGCCGGCGTTAAGGATCCATATGTTCGGCGCAATGGCAACGATCGCCGCTCCAACGGTGACCAGCAGTGAGAAGAGCAAGCTTGCCCTCCTCGTGCCCACCTTGTCGATGAGCAAACCCCCGATAAAGACGGAGAGAATCGCAGCGACGCTGTACAATGTGTACATTTGCCCGATCGCTTCTCGCCCTACTCCGAGAGCAGCGATGAGTGTTGGTGCAATAGCGCCGACGCTGTCGTAGGCAAAATAACTGCCGAACGTCAACAGACTCACGGTGAAAAGAACGCTGTATCGATACGGCCGCCTCGAAGGATGCCAGAATGTTTGAACCGCCGCAGTCTGTTGGTCCATAATAATATTCACCGTTTTCGTTTGATGAATTGTCCACAAAGTTCACGAAAAGCACGACTCCAGGCATTCTGTCCGCAGAAATCACATGCACAGACACGCTGGATCGACGCATATCATTCGTGACCTTCGTGTTTTTCGTGAATTATTTATATTGCATAACGTATGCAGCTAGTTCACGTTTTTCAGAATTCCAAGAAGGAAATTCCAAAATTTCTCCACGGTATCGATGTGAATTTTCTCGTCGGGAGAGTGGACTCCTTCGAGTGTAGGTCCGAACGAGACCATGTCCATCCCTGGAAACTTCTCGCCGATGATGCCGCATTCAAGCCCTGCGTGGATAGCCTTGACCTCCGGTTCTTTTCCGTACAGCGACTGATATGTTGATTTTGCGACCTTCAGAATCTGTGAATCGAGATTGGGTTTCCAGCCTGGATAGCCTTCGGCGCGCACAACCTTCGCCCCGCCGAGTTCGAAGACTGCCGAGACACATTCCACGATCTCGTCGATCTCCGACGCAACAGAGCTTCGCTGGCTGGTCGTGAGAACGATTTTGTTCTTCTCTGTTCGCACGATCGCAACGTTCGTCGAAGTCTCGACCAATCCCGGAATGTCTGCGCTCATCTTCGTGACGCCATGCGGCAGCGCAGCGATCGTTTGAACCAGCATATTCCACTGCGTCTTCTTGATCACCTTCCCTTTTTTCTTCAATGCAATTTCTTCCATCGAGATCGTGAGGTCCGGTTCAACCGTTGCCAGCTCAGCTTTCAAGACCGAATTCCACTGTTCGACGATCGTCCGAGCCTTCTTGATGTTTTTCTTCGGGATGTACACCAGCGCTTCGGCTTCGCGGGGGATCGCATTGCTTTTGTTCCCCCCCTCGATCATTGAAAGGCGTGCATCAACTTTTTGCAGAGCGATGAGAACCCGATTCAAAATCTTGATAGAATTGCCGCGTCCTTTATCGATCTCCAGACCCGAATGGCCGCCGCGCAATCCCTTTACATGGATGGCAACGGCCGACGAGTCGCCGGGAGCATTCTTAAAACTCATGCTCCATGTGCCGACGGTGTTGCGTCCTCCCGAACAGCCGACATAGAGCGCCCCCTCTTCTTCGGAGTCGAGATTCATGAGCGTTTTGCTTTCGAGCTGCCCGGGTTTCAAATTATTGGCGCCAGTCAGTCCAGTTTCTTCATCGATAGTAAAAAGAAACTCAAGCGGTCCATGGGCGAGCGATTTGTCCTCCATGATTGCAAGGTTCGTGGCGACGGCAATGCCGTTGTCGGCGCCGAGCGTCGTGCCGTTCGCCATGAGCATATTACCCTTGCGCACCAACTCGATGGGATCTTTTTCAAAGTCGTGCACCGTCTCTTTGTTCTTCTCGCACACCATATCAAGGTGTCCCTGAAGGCAGATGCTGGGCGCTTTTTCGTGTCCTGGCGCCGCCGGCTTCCTCACAACAACATTCAAAAATTTATCCTGCTTCACTTCAAGTCCCAGGCTTTTCGCAGTTTGCACAACGTATGCGGATATCTGCTTTTCGTTCTTTGAGCCGCGGGGAATCTTGCTGATCTCAGCAAAGTATTTCCATACAAGATCAGGTTTCAATCCATCAATTGCGGTAGACATTGTTTTGCCCTTTCATCATTGAGTACAATTCAACTGTGAAATATTTCTTTTCACCATTCACTATTCACCACTTTCAATGGCAGCTCCTTCATTTGGCTTTCCATTTATCGATAGCGATTGAGACTCGTCCAGCCTGCGAATGAAAACGCCGATACGTTGGTACAGCGAATCCAGCTCTTCATGGAATTTCTCGCCCATTGCTGCGCCGATGTCGCGCACCGTTGTGTTCCCGTCGCAGGCGTTCCAAATATAACTGCCGTACGTGTCGAGCTTCAACCGGATGTGCGGTTTCGCGAGCAGCGGGATGAGCCAGCGCACGGTCCATTGATTTTGAAATTTCGGCACGAAAAGAGTTACTAATCCCTCTTCATTCGTTTCGGACCGGGTATTCCTGACCGGCTTCAGGTCAAGAAGATTGATCGCGTTCACAGTTTCAGAATTCACATCTCTCACCATGATTGATGAAACTGCAGCTTCTCAAAATACGGCCGTGGGCGGCGCCGGGTCTTCCGGTTTTCCCGCATTCTGCAGCGGTATCTGTACAAGAAGCCAGCCGATCGCGAGGAAGATAAGAAGGCTTACGCTGAACGGAAACGGGAGAAATGAAAACATCGACGGCAATGCGTCTGCGTATTTGATCTCAAAAAATGCCAGGGCTGCAAAAAGAAGTCCGATGAGGGCTTCGCCAGCAATCAGCCCGGCAGCGATGAGCACACCCGTATTTTCAACGCGGGCTTTCTGCGCGTCGTTGTGTTTCTTCTTCTCGTTCATCCGTTCGACAATGCCCTTGATCACTCCGCCGATAAAGATCGCAAACGTGGTTTCAAGCGGGAGATACATTCCAACGCTCACAAGCATCGGACTTTTCACCTGCATCAAAATGAATCCGAGCCCCATCAACATCCCGACGATAATCAGGGGCCACGCCATTTGTCCTCCGACGATTCCCTGCGCCAGGAGCGCCATGAGACTCGCCTGGGGAGCAGGAAGGGCTTTACCTCCAAAACCTGTACCGCCCGTATTGATGTCGCCTTGATGCAATACTACGAGAGGGATAAACATGACCATCGATGCAAGAGCTACTCCTGCCAGGTCTCCGAGCTGCATTTTCCACGGCGTCCCGCCGAGGATGTGTCCGACTTTTAGATCCTGCAGCATCTCACCCGCAACGGCGGCGGAAACGCAGACCACAGCAGCCACACCGAGCACGGCAGCGACGCCTGCCGTCCCCTTCATTCCTAGGGCGACCATCAGCAGGGCCGCCACGAGCAATGTCGAGAGTGTCAAGCCGCTGATGGGATTATTGCTTGATCCGATTATTCCCACAAGGTAGCCGGAAACCGCCGCAAAAAAGAATCCGGCGACGATCATGACGACGGTAGCGACGAGAGCCGCAACGATGTCCTGCGCAAAGTAATCATAGATGAAAAACGTTGCCACCGCGGCTGCGAGAATGCCGAACATGACCCATTTGAAATTCAGGTCCTGCTCGGTTCGCACCTGAACGTGTTCGCCGGTGGCGGCTTTTTTTACGTCGCCGACAGAGCGTCCGATGCCCGTGATCAAACTCTTTCTCATGCGGAACAGGGTAAACGCCGCGCTAACAAGCATGCCGCCGATAGCGATCGGACGAACGATGAATCTCCAGACGTTATCTGCCAACGCGATCCATGATTCGTTCGTCGGTGCGCTGCCGGTGGCCGCGAGGGTCGGACCGATAAAGTACGTCAGGATCGGGACAAAGAGCCCCCATGCAAGCAGGCCGCCGCTGAAATTCAACGAAGAAAGTTTTGGACCAATGATATAGCCGACGCCGATATACGCCGGGCTGACGGCAGGCGAGCTGAGCAGCAGTCCGCTTTGGGCCGTCGCGTTCCCGCTGCCTCGCAGGCCGATCGTTGCTTTCGAAAATTCCACGAACTTTTCCCACGCCGCTGAAAAAATATTGAATTGAACAGCCGATTGGATCAATGCGCCGATACCCATGGCGGTGAAAAGAAATTTCGCCCCTGTCCCGCCGCCGCGACCTGCCTTGTGAATTTCCGAAGCAGCAACCGACTCCGGAAACGGGAGCTCGACGTCCTCAACCATCACGCGGCGAAGGAGTGCGACAAACATGATTCCCAGAACGCCGCCGACAAACATGATCACGGTGGAGATGAGATAATGACCTGCCGTCGCAAAATCGGGCCATATTCCGGCGATGAAAAATGCGGGAATGGTAAAAATAGCTCCGGCGGCAACCGATTCACCGATGGAGCCGACCGTGCGGGCAAAATTCTCTTCCAGAATTGAGCCTTTCATCAAGCGCAGCAGAGCCATTCCGATGACCGCGGCCGGATAGGTTGCGGCGATTGTCATGCCGGCCTTCAATCCGAGATACGCGTTCGCGGCGCCGAGAATGACGCACATGACAAGCCCGATCAGGAGCGCGCGGACGGAAAATTCCGTCATCGAAGTCTCAGCCGGAACATACGGCCTGAACACCGATCCGCCGCTTCCCGTGGATTTTGTTTCAGCCATGATACTCTCCTTGATTAGATAATGAATTACGCGTCGATAGTGGGGACTTTATTCGACTTTATATGATTTCAAACAAATAATCTTGGCGTTCTCCGCGCACTGGCGGTGGCATCAGAGACAATCTGCAAGCCATGGCACTTGTATTTATGAATCGCCAAGGAAAATACTTTTGACGATGTACCCTGCCATCTGCGGATTCTCTTTCAATCGGCGCACAGAGTATGCGTACCATCGTTTTCCGTATGGAGTGTACACCCGCAGCCGGTGTCCTTCGCGGATCAATTCGTTGCGTTTCTCTCCGCGAACGCCAAGGAGCATTTGAAATTCGTATTCGTCCGGCGAAAGCTTCATTTCGCTGATCATTTTTTTCGCACCGTTGATCAGAACATCGTCGTGTGTCGCGATGCCCGTGTAACAACGGGCGTCGAACAATATCTTGAGCAGTCGGAGGTAATTCTGCTGGATCTCTTCTTTGCCCTTGAACGCGATCTCTTCCGGCTCATTGTAGATGCCTTTGCACAGCCGAACCTTCGCCTTCTCAGAAGCGAGCCGGCGGATATCGACCTCGCTCCTCCTCAAATATGCCTGGATGACGATGCCGACATTCGAATATTTCTCCTTCACCTCATGAAATATCTTCAGCGTATCTTCCGTACATGTATGATCTTCCATGTCGATGCGGACGAAATTACTCTTTGCTTTCGCGGCCTCCAGGATCTCTTCGACGTTGGCTTTGCAAAAGCCCGTGTCGATCTTGAGACCCAATTGGGTCAGCTTGACCGAAATATTGGAATTGAGCGTGTTGTCCGAAATTGCGGCAAGCACCCGTTTGCATTCTTCCCGCGCGGCAATGGCTTCTTCGCGCGTGGAGATATCCTCGCCAAGCACATCGACGGTCGCCATGGCCTTTCCGGCATTCAGCGACTTCACGGTGCGTATCGCATCTGCGAGGTCTTCACCCGCGATATACGGCTTGGCAAATCGGGCGACAATTGATTTCGGAGTTAACGGGAGGAGTGAAACGATGAGTTGATTGAATATATTCATTCTTTTTATTCGATTCCGGAAATGATGGTTCCCTGCGGGTATTCAACGTTGAATTTTAACTTCCAGCTTTTCTTTTCACCGGGGTTCAACGTAATGGTCCAGTTCATGAACCCCTGTTCATCGCGTCGAACCTCTTTCTCTGCCGGTTCGACCTGTTCGACGGCGATCTTTTCATTCTGCGATACCGGCAGCTGGTCTTGCACGGAAATTTTTTGTCCTGTTGATTTTGTATTCTCCAGCGTGAAAATGAACTCGTAGGTCACCCTGACGTTCTTCGTGAACGTTCCGGTATAGTCGGTGAACTTCTTCACAAGTTTTCGTTCAATTTTGATCGCCGGGTCAACGCCGAGATAGACATTGAACGATTCGTTCGGGAGGGTCGTTCTTATCGATGACGTTGCAACAAAATCATCGTTGGAAAAAATACTCGCATTTCCGCTGAGAAACGGCGCCGCGGTTGTATTCCTCACGGCCGCTTCAAGATATGCGAACGCCGAAAGCTTCGGCGTCGACGAATAGGAAAAATCCGCGTGCATTTTATCGATCGCAATCGTTACTTTATGCGCCACGTTGTCGGAGGGAATGGTGGACAGCGACGGAATGTGGAACATTGCTGAAGTCTGCTCTGTCTCGACTTCCGCATCCGGCGTTTCCATTTCCTGCATTGCCCCTCCGGCTGCGGATCGATCGGAAAATTCGTTGATTTTCTTTGCCGAAAGCTGAGCATTTGAGATACTTTTTTGAAGCGGGGGCATCGGCTGCGCTATCGTGAGGTACCATGGGAATAGTTCCGGCTTTACGCCGCCGACATCGGGACGCGCCGTCGACAATGAAAGATCCGCGTTCGCCCAGTCCTCCCCGGTGTTTTGCTGAATGAAGCCATAATACCCGAGTTGAACGTCCTGCGATTCCGTCGACACGCGCACGTCGTACTCCGGATACCATCTGGCGCCGAGAATAACATAAGCCGGCCGGAGCCGGATTTCCCCCGCATCCGAAACCTGAACCTCTACGACGATATTTTTCACCGACCTTCTCGAATGCGGAGAAATCTGATTGATTTGTTTTTGCAAGGCGTCGATTTTATTTTGAATCGTTGTTCTGTCCGCAATAGTCTTACGCTGTTCGGCAAAGTTCTTATTCAGGTTCGAATCGAAAAATGCGATCGCTTTTTGCCAGTCCTCCATGGTGGGGCGCTGGACTTTAAGATCTTTGTTGATGTTGTCGGCTGTTTGGGCCTTGATCTGCAATATGAAATCGTGTTCCGTGGCAAGTACACTCAGGCGGTCGCTTAGTTCGTTCGCTTCGGTTTGCAGATCCTGAACCTTTGCCTGCAGAGCGTGAACTCTCTCTTCAGGAACTGTATCGAGGAAGGATGTTTCAACGCGGACATCCAGGATCTTCGCGGCCCCAGCTTCACCGGAAACGCGCACCGACTGGTCCACAATGTTGGCGGGGAGGTTATTGAAGACAAGGAGATAAATCCCGGGCTGAAGCGACACCTGGCCGAGCCTTGTTACCGCCGCACGGTCGTTATACACTGTCACCGATGAAACCGCTGAACGCAGGACGATCGGTTCAGCGGAGAGCGATACGCCTCCGGCAAGCCACATCACAACAAAACACAATTTTACATTCATCACGATCCTAGTCACTGAATAACCGGCCCGTCGTGCCTGCCGACGGGTCTGCCGAGGCTTTAAAGAGGAAACACTATCGATACTTTCGGCTCAACGCGTTTTTGGGTAGCGAAGGACGTATTGCCGTTGGCGTCGACAACAGGCACGAACGTCCACGTATAAAGCATCGACACGATCATGAACGGATACGGTTTATAGCCCACCGATGCATAGAGAAGTGATCGTTCGTCCAGCGTAAACACGTCCTTGTTGTTCTTGATATACTTCTTGTCATATCCCGCGTCGACGATAAATATCGGAAGCATATTACCGGTCGACGTGCCGATGTGGAGCGTGCCGCTCGTATCGATCTTATCGAGTTTCGTATACATTCCTCGAATTTGAAGTCTGCCGAGAATCGCGATCGTCAGGTCTCCGAAGTATCCGGGCTGGGCCGTTGTGACGTTGTCAAGCATTTGTGCTTTGCTGGAAAACAGGGTTCCGGCCAGGTTGTAGCGGTCAAGCTCATAAAAAGTATCGAAGTAGTCTGCAATGAATTTTTCTCCCGTAAACCGCCGCTCGAACTTTGTAAAGATCTCCACGAGACCCATCCCGGAAAAATCTGTCTGCAGCCCGATGGCTTCACCGCTGCCGAACGAGAGTATTTTCGCATAGTCAAAATACAACGTCGAACTGACTGTGGGGACGCGCACCAGAGGGAATCCGATATCGGCGCCGACGATGTTTATCGAGCCGTCGTTCAACGCCGCCGGTGCGCCATTCACAACCGTGTACCCGGTATCTTTCGAATCGCGGCGCAAGTCGCCCGCCCACGTCGCACCGAATTCCAAGCCGCCAATGACCGGAATTCTGCCGAGGGTCGTAAATTTGAGGGGATTCACATGAGCCCTTAGTCCGACGACTCCCAGACGCCCAAAATCACCGTAGACGGTTTCCAGCCCGTACTTGCCGAAGCTCAAATCGAACTCGGATCCGAGCCGCCGACTGTCGTAGCTTGGGCTGTTATTATAGAGGTACATGATGAATCCGTGCCCGAGCTGTGAATAATCCAGAACTCCAACGCGCGCATAGACATCGTCCCCCTTGTGTCCCCAGCGAAGATATCGGATCATGCGGACGTAGTCGTACGCTGTAGAATCAAAACCGACTTTTCGGATCTTGTGGTCCGAGCTGCCGATGAGGAGATTGAGGTCCAGCCCGACGCCGAAATTTCCAAAGGCCAGGTCGGGGGCAAAGTTGATGAGATAGTACTCCTGCCCGTTGATCCAGGTGAGTCCGAGACCACCGGTGATAGAACTCGGGTCTTGTTTGCCGGTCATTGTCGCGAGGGATTTTTGAGCCAACGATGTCGAGGAACAGAAGGCGAACACGACAAATGCGATGCACCATATTTTCATTATTTTTCTCATTTCATACACCAAAGAATATTCGACAAATGAAGAGAGCGCCCAACATTCCAAAAATGTCGGCGATGATACCCGCCGGCAGAGCATGACGCGTATTCTTGATGCCGACGGAGCCAAAATAGACCGCAAGAACGTAGAAGGTTGTTTCCGAACTGCCGTACATTGTAGAAGCAAGAACTCCGATGAACGAATCCGGGCCGTGCACTTTCATGAGTTCCGTCATCAGTCCCATCGACCCGCTCCCCGACAACGGCCGGAGAATCGCGAGGGGGACGGTCTCGGGGGGCATCCCGATAAGACTAGACACCGGCGACAGGACGGCGATGACAACATCCATCGCACCGCTGGCGCGGAAGATCCCTATAGCAACCAACATCGCGACCAGGAATGGTATGATCTTTATCGCGACGTGGAATCCGTCCTTTGCCCCTTCGACAAACACTTCATAGACCTTCACTTTCCGCACTATCCCCCATCCCACGAAAACAAGGAACATCAGCGGTACGGCAGCGACCGAAATAATATTGATAATATTTCGGAATAGTTCAACCATGACTTGATTCCGAAGAGTGATCGTCAACAAGAAGCTCTTTTTTATACCGCGGGAGTTTCTCCAAAATCTTTACCGAAACGAGGCCCGCGACTGTCGCGCATCCCGCACCGAAAATGGACGTTCCTATGATAATGCCGGGTTCAGCCGATCCTTGAGCCGCTCTGATCGCGATGGCCGTTGCGGGTATTAACGTCAATCCGGCAGTATTAATGACAAGAAAGGTACACATCGCATTGGTTGCCGTCCCCAATTTCGGGTTCAGCTTGTTCAATTCTTCCATCGCCTTCAGGCCCAGCGGCGTTGCCGCATTGTTCAGACCGAGCATGTTGGCTGCGATGTTCATGACCATTGCGGCGACAGCGGGATGATCGGCGGGAACGTCGGGAAAGAACCGCGAGGTCACCGGCGTCAGCAATTTCGTCAGCACCTTAAGCAAGCCGGCTTCTTCCGCAATTTTCACGATACCAAGCCACAGCGCCATCACACCGATCAGTCCCAGCGAAATCGTCACAGCCGTGTCGGCATAGTCTAGCGCCGCTTTCGTGATCGCCCGGAGTTTCACGTAATTAACCTTCTCGAGGACAACAGAAACCTCCGCAACGCTTTTATCATCGGAGAACTTTATGGAATTCACCGTTCCGAGAAGTTTATTGCTGCCGCTCGAATTTCTTGCCATCTCCCTCCAGAAATCTGGAGACGAATCATTGATAAGAATTGTTATCGTCGTCTTTCCGGACGACAAGGTCGTCATTTCCACGGGAAGACGGATTTCAGATGCGGCCGATGTTATCCCGTAAAACCGGTTGAATGATTCCGCAGGGATCACCAGTTCACCCTCCCATGTTTGTCGGAGCGCCGTCGGTGTTTTCTCCACGTGCACGGTCGCCTCGATTGGAAAACCGTTGCGGTACGTATTCTTCACTTCGTCACTGATATCTTTGCCGGCGCCGACGAGAAGCCCGATGACGATGAGCGACATCCATACGTAGTTGAGCATGTGCTACCGGTAACGGTATGATGAGTGATGGAAAATGAACGATGGCCCAGGAGTGCTCGAATGGATCTTCGGTGCCGCCATCCCGCCTCCAGTATGTATGGAATCCTTTTGTTTCATGGTATTGTCATTGTGTTTATAGCGGTTTTCATCAGGAGGCCGCATGCATAGAGAGGCTTTACGTGAAGAACGGAGTCAATATACTTGATTTGGAAAAACGAATCAAGCTCTTTATCGTAGACAGCAAAGCCACGCGCTTGTGCAGCACGTGGCTTTGAGTTTACAATGCTGGTACGGTGAAAAGTAACTGACCGTTTTATTTGAGCAACATCATCTTTTTTACGACGCTATAACTGTCTGACTTAAGCGAGTAGAAGTAAAGACCGCTCGAAAGATGAGATGCATCGAATCTCACCAAATACTGGCCCGATGGTTTGAATTCATCTACCAATGTTTTTACCTCACGACCAAGGATGTCGAATACTTTAATTGTGACTCGGCCATCCTTCGGAATTTGATAGTTGATCGTAGTCGTGGGGTTGAATGGATTAGGGTAATTTTGAAAAAGCTTATACTCAGTCGGAAGTGCGATCGCTGTTGCGCTTAAATCGTTATTATCATCTGCGGACAATTTTGCAAGGCCGACATTGTCCGCGTCGTTTCCCAGCAGGTATTTTGCTTCCTGAACCAAAAGATCATTCGGATAAGCTTGTTCCAATTGCGAAAAGTACTTACTTGCATGCAAGCCGTCATTTAGAGAATTCAGATAGAGAAAGCCGAGATCAAAAAGCGTCTGCTTATAAACAACTTCGTTGGATTGAAAATCGCTTATGATGTTTGTGAGGTTTTTTATTATCGCATTGTAATTTTTGTTTGCAAACAATGTCTCATTGTCAAATGTTAGCGGTTGCGGCAAGAGAAAGCTTCATAAACGCCTCAGTGCATGTAACTCTTTGAA
>CAYTOA010000059.1:0-26020 GCA_964439265.1 uncultured Chitinophagaceae bacterium | reverse complement strand
TAAAGGGTCGCAGGACCCGAAGGAGTGGTTGCATTGAAAAACCAATCCAATGGAACAAACGGGCAGGATAGCGCCCGGGTGTCGTTCGCAAAGATTCCAACCGTCGTCGAATACCCCGATCTGCTGAACGTCCAGATGGAATCGTTCGAACATTTCTTGCAAGAACGCATCCCGCCGCACAAGCGGAAGAACAAAGGGCTGCAGCAAGTATTCCTCATGAATTTCCCCATTACCGATACGCGCGAGAATTACCTTCTCGAATTTGTCGAGTATTATGTCGAGAAACCGAAATACTCGATGCGAGAATGCCAGGAACGCGGACTGACGTACGCTGTGCCGTTGAAGGCAAAGCTCCGGCTCTCTTCCAAGGCAGAGAATGGGAAAGATTTTTCAGATACGATCGAGGAAGTGGTATACCTCGGCAACCTGCCGTATATGACCGACCGGGGAACATTCATCATCAACGGAGCGGAACGCGTGATCGTCAGCCAGCTCCACCGCTCGCCCGGCGTCTTTTTCGGCGAATCGGTCCACCCGAACGGCACGCCGATTTTTTCGGCGCGCATCATCCCGTTCCGCGGGTCGTGGGTTGAGTTCACGACGGACATCAACAACGTCATGTACGCCTACATCGACCGGAAGAAAAAATTTCCCGTCACGACGCTGCTCCGCGCCCTCGGTTATTCCTCAGACGACGAAATCCTGGAATTGTTCGGTCTCGTTGAAGAAGTAAAGCTTGCCGACATTGATTTGAAAGACTATCTCGGACGCATCATCTGCGGCGACATCGTGGACAGAAAAACGGGCGAGATCATCATCAACAAGGATGCGACGCTCAGCGAGGAAATGATCAAGAAGATCAAGAAGGCGGAAGTGAAAAAGATCCGCTTCTTGAAATCGGAAGAGACGGCCGAACGTTCCGTCATCGCGAATACAATTCAGAAGGACAGCGTCCACAGCGAGGAAGACGCCCTCGAGGCGATCTACCGTCAGCTGCGCTCGGGCGACGCACCGGATCTCGACACGGCGAAGAACCTCATCGACAAATTATTTTTCAATCCGAAACGCTATGACCTGGGCGATGTCGGCCGTCATCGGCTCAATTCAAAATTAAAGCTGGACATTGCCGCTACGACGACCACGCTGACGAAGGACGATATCATTGCCATCATAAAATATCTTCTCAACTTGCAGCAGGGCAAAACGTCGGTCGACGACATCGATCATCTTGGTAATCGCCGCGTCAGAACGGTCGGCGAACAGATTGCCGCGCAGTTCAACGTCGGTCTTTCACGAATGTGCCGTACCGTGCGCGAACGGATGAATATCCGCGATCAGGAGGCATTCACTCCCGCGGACTTGGTGAATGCTCGGACGATCACAAGCGTCATCAACGCATTCTTCGGAACGAACCAACTCTCGCAGTACATGGACCAGACGAATCCGCTGGCGGAACTGACGAACAAACGCCGCATGTCGGCGCTTGGACCGGGCGGATTGACGCGCGAGCGCGCAGGCTTCGAAGTGCGCGACGTTCATTATACCCACTACGGGCGGTTGTGTCCTATTGAAACTCCCGAAGGTCCGAATATCGGGTTAATTTCATCGCTCTGCATGCATGCACGGGTCAACGAGTTTGGATTCATCGAGACTCCCTACCGGCCTGTGCGAAAAGGAAAAGTGTCGGAATCGGAGATCGAATACCTCAACGCGGAACAGGAAGACGAATACATTATCGCCCAGGCTAACGTGCCGCTCGACGAACGGGGCCGTTTCAAAACGGACCGAGTCACGTCACGGCATCGCGGCGATTTCGTCGTCCATCCGCCGGACGATATCCAGTACATGGACGTTGCGCCGACGCAGATCGTCAGCGCCGCGGCCGCGCTCATCCCGTTCCTCGAACACGACGATGCGAACCGCGCGCTTATGGGTTCGAACATGCAGCGTCAGTCGGTACCGCTCCTTCGCCCCGATTCCCCGATTGTCGGAACTGGGCTTGAGGAAATGGTCGCCCGCGATTCCCGCACTTGCGTTATCGCTGAACGGGCGGGCGTTGTCGAAAATGTGTCCGGCGACAGGATCATCGTTGTCTACGATATCGATGAAACCAACACCGAGGCGCTCGTCAGCTTCGACGATAAGCGCCGTGTGGAATACCATCTCACAAAATTTTTCCGGACAAACCAGGATACCTGCATCAATCAAAAAGCGATCGTGGTGCCAGGGCAGCGTTTCAAAAAGGGCGAAGTTCTTGCCGACGGATGCGCGACAGATCACGGGGAGCTGGCGCTTGGGCGCAACGTTCTGGTCGCCTTCATGCCGTGGCGCGGATATAATTTTGAAGACGCCATCATCATGAACGAACGAATCGTGTCGGAAGACGTGTACACGTCGATCCATATTGAAGAGTTCGAGCTTCAGGTGCGGGATACAAAGCGCGGCGAAGAAGAGTTGACGCGCGAGATCCCGAACGTCAGCGAAGAAGCGACGAAGGACCTCGACGAGAACGGAATTATTCGTGTTGGCGCCGAAGTGAAAGAGGGAGACATCCTCATCGGGAAGATTACACCGAAAGGCGAGACAGACCCGACGCCGGAAGAGAAACTGTTAAAGGCGATTTTCGGCGAAAAGGCCGGCGATGTGAAAGATGCATCGTTGAAAGCTCCCCCCGGAATGAAGGGCATCGTGATCGAGACGAAGCTCTTCAGCCGCAAGAAAAAAGACGCCGAGACAAAGAAGGAAGACAAAAAACATCTCGACCTTCTGGAAAAGCAGCGGCGCAAGGATATCAAGGACCATTACGAAAAGCTCGGACGGAAGCTCGACCTCCTGTTGAGCGAAGAGAAGTCTGTCGGCGTACGGGACAAGGACGGCAACGTCGTGTTCCGGAGCGGGACGCAGTTCAAAGAAGGGACGTTCTCGTCGTACGAAAATCTTGAGAAGCTGGACTTCTCGCAGGATTGGGTCGACGAAAAACGGAAAAATAATCTTCTCGTCCGCGTCTTCGAGAATTATTTTGACGCTCTCAATCACATTGAAGAGGCGTACAAGCACGAAAAGAACAAGATCATGCTCGGCGATGAACTCCCCCCGGGGATCGTCCAGCTTGCGAAAGTTTATGTAGCAAAGAAGCGTAAACTCTCGGTCGGTGACAAGATGGCCGGACGCCATGGAAACAAGGGCGTGGTCGCGGCGATCGTTCCGCGCGAAGACATGCCGTTCATGCCGGATGGAACTCCGGTCGACATCGTTCTAAATCCGCTCGGCGTGCCGTCGCGTATGAATCTCGGCCAGCTGTTCGAGACCGCGCTCGGATGGGCAGGCCAGGCGCTCGGCGTAAAATTCTCCACTCCGATCTTCGACGGCGCAAGCTGGGAGGACGTGCAGGACCAGCTCACGAAAGCGGGGCTGCATCCCGAATCCCGAAGCGCGCTCTATGATGGTCGGACCGGCGAGCGTTTCGACCAGGAAGTCACGGTCGGCATGATTTACATGATGAAGCTTTCCCATCTGGTCGATGACAAAATTCACGCACGCTCCATCGGGCCGTACTCGCTGATCACTCAGCAGCCCCTCGGAGGAAAAGCGCAATTCGGAGGGCAGCGATTCGGAGAGATGGAAGTCTGGGCGCTACAAGGATACGGCGCGGCCCACGTCCTCCAGGAAATTCTTACCGTCAAATCCGACGACGTTGTCGGCCGTGCGAAAGTCTACGAAGCGATTGTCAAAGGAGACAATTTGCCCGAGTCGAATATTCCGGAATCGTTTAACGTGTTGATTCGCGAACTGCAAGGGTTAGGGCTTGAGATGAAGATAGAGTAAGCGAAAGAACGATTGGACAGGCGGAACGCTACGGTAGCGCTGCCGCCGTTCGTTGAACACTTTACAATTGGAGATTGGCGTATGCCTTACACACCACACGATACAAACGTTAAGAGAAACTTCACCAAGATTACTGTCAGCCTCGCATCATCTGACGCAATCCTGCAGCGTTCGTACGGTGAAGTCACGAAACCCGAAACGATCAACTACCGCTCATTCCGCCCCGAGAAGGACGGGCTTTTCTGCGAGAAGATCTTCGGTCCGGTGCGCGATTGGGAATGCCATTGCGGAAAATATAAACGCATTCGTTATAAAGGCATCATTTGCGACCGCTGCGGCGTTGAAGTAACGCAGAAGAGCGTCCGCCGCGAACGCATGGGACACATCAGCCTTGCGGTGCCGATCGTTCATATCTGGCACTTCCGCTCACTTCCGAGCAAGATCGGCTATGTGCTGGGAGTCAGCAACAAAGACCTTGAACGCATCATCTATTATGAGTCGTACGTTGTCGTCAACCCTGGAACAACGGGATTGCAGAAGCAGGACTTGATCACAGAGGACCAGTACTTCGAGATCCTTTCGTCCCTTCCCGAGAAAAATCAGGACCTGGAAGACGACGACCCCAAGAAATTTATTGCGAAGATCGGCGGAGAAGCAGTCCGCGATCTGCTGAAGCGCGTCGACATCGAGGCGCTTTCCGTGGAACTCCGCATGCAGGTGAAAGAAGAGACATCGGCTCAGAAAAAAACCGAAGCGCTGAAGAGGCTTCGTGTTATCGAGTCGTTCCGCGAACACGAAGGCGGCCCGCCAAACAAGCCCGAGTGGATGGTGCTGAATGTCATTCCGGTAATTCCTCCGGAGCTTCGTCCCCTTGTGCCGCTCGAAGGGGGGAGGTTTGCGACGTCCGACTTGAATGATCTCTACCGTCGGGTGATTATCCGCAATAACCGTTTGAAAAGATTGATCGACATCAAAGCGCCCGAAGTCATTCTCCGCAACGAAAAGCGGATGCTCCAGGAAGCGGTCGACTCCCTCTTTGACAATTCGCGGCGCGTTAATGCGGTTCGCAGCGACAACAACCGCGCGTTGAAATCTCTTTCCGATATGCTAAAAGGAAAGCAAGGACGATTCCGACAAAACTTGCTTGGAAAACGTGTTGATTACTCCGGCCGTTCAGTTATCGTTGTGGGCCCCGAATTGATGTTGCACCAATGCGGGCTTCCAAAAGATATGGCGGTTGAATTGTTCAAACCATTCATCATCCGCAAGCTCATCGAGCGCGGCATGGCGAAGACGGTAAAGAGCGCGAAGAAGATGGTGGACCGGAAGGGGCAGGAGATTTGGGAAATTCTTGAAAATATTATCGATGGACATCCGGTGTTATTGAATCGCGCACCGACGCTGCACAGACTCGGCATCCAGGCGTTCCAGCCGGTTCTCGTCGAGGGAAAAGCGCTGCGGATTCATCCGATGGTGTGCACTGCGTTCAACGCCGATTTCGACGGGGACCAGATGGCCGTACATATTCCGCTTTCGTACGATGCGCAGCTGGAAGCGCGCATTCTCATGTTGTCCAGCCACAATATTCTTTCTCCCGCAAGCGGCGCTCCGATTGTGACGCCGACTCAGGACCAGGTTCTTGGCTGTTACTATCTTACGAAGTCGAGAGTGGGCGACGTCGGCGAGGGGAAAATATTCTCATCGCCCGAAGAAGTTATCATCGCCTATAACGAGAACAAAATATCGCTCCATGCACGCATCAAGGTGCGTATCGACCATAAGATCATCGAGACGACCACCGGACGCGTTCTGTTCAGCAGAATTGTTCCGGTGGAAATCGGTTTTGTCAACGAACTTCTGAACAAGAAACGGCTGGTACAGATCATCGCGACGGCGTTCCGTAAATGCGGCAATCTCCGGACGGCACAATTTCTCGATGAGCTCAAGACCCTCGGCTTTATGTACGCGACGAAGGGGGGACTCTCCGTCAGCGTTGCCGACGTTGCGATCCCGAAAGAAAAAGAGGAAATGATCAACAAGTCGCTCAAGGACGTCGATTCGGTTGAGAAACAATATCAAAATGGATTCATCACCAACGGTGAGCGGTACAATAAGGTGATCGATATCTGGACGCGAACCACGAGCAGGGTTGCTGAGAAACTTTTCGATTCACTCCAGCACTCGCGCGAGGGATTCAATTCGCTCTATATGATGATCGATTCCGGTGCGCGCGGTTCGAAAGAGCAAGTGCGCCAACTCGCAGGCATGAGAGGTTTGATGGCAAAGCCGCAAAAGTCGCTCTCCGGCGCCACGGGCGAGTTGATTGAGAACCCGATCATTGCAAATTTCCGTGAGGGCCTTTCAATTCTTGAATACTTCATCTCGACGCACGGAGCGCGCAAGGGACTTGCCGACACAGCGTTGAAGACGGCGGACGCAGGCTATCTGACGCGCCGTCTCGTCGACGTCGCGCAGGACGCGATCGTTTCGATCGAGGATTGCGGTGCAATCCGCGGAGTGCTGACCGGCGCATTGAAGGAAGGCGAGGATGTGAAGGAACCCTTGTCGGAAAGAATTCTCGGCAGGGTAACCGTTCACGACGTGATAGACCCACTGACGCAAAAAGTCATTGTGAAATCGGGCAACATTATCGACGAAGACATCGCTCAGACGATTTCTGAAACATCGATTGAGCAGGTGGAGATTCGCTCGGTACTCACGTGCGAAGCCAAACGCGGTGTCTGCGCAAAATGCTACGGCAGAAATCTGACGACCGCGAAACTTGTCGAGGTTGGCGAAACGGTCGGAACCGTCGCCGCTCAATCGATCGGCGAGCCGGGAACGCAGTTGACGCTTCGAACATTCCACACCGGCGGAACGGCGAGCTTGATCGCAGCCCAATCACAGATCGTATCAAAATTCGACGGCCATGTAAAGTACGACGGCTTGAAATCGATCACCGTGAAAACTGAAGAAGGCTCGAAGATTCTTTCGCTCGGCAGAAGCGGTGTCGTCAATGTTCTCGACGATGACAACCGCATTCTGACAAAGTACGACATTCCGTACGGCGCAGTCCTTCAGATGAAGGACGGCTCGAAAGTCACCAAAGGCGAACTGATCTACGAGTGGGACCCCTACAATGCGGTCATCATTTCGGAGCATTCCGGAGTTATAAAATATCAGGACTTAAAGGAAGACACAACGTACCGCGAGGAGCCGGACGAACAGACGGGCCACATTCAGAAAGTCGTGATAGATTCTCGCGACCGCACATTGAGTCCATCTATCCTTGTCGCGAACAAAGCGGGCGCGAAAATCGCGAACTACATCATTCCTACACGGGCGCACATGATGGTTGACGACGGCGAAGAAATTGCCGCGGGAACTGTTCTTGTGAAGATCCCGCGCGACAGCGGAAAGACGCGCGATATCACCGGCGGCTTACCGAGAGTAACGGAACTTTTCGAAGCGCGCTCACCGGCAGATCCGGCGATCGTCGGCGAGATTGACGGTATCGTCCGCTTCGGAGGACAAAAACGCGGCTCGCGGGAAGTGATCGTTGAGAGTCATGACAAGCAAGACCACAAAACGTATCTTATCCCGCACGGGAAGCACATTCTTGTACAGGAGAACGACGTCATCCGCGCGGGAGAACGTATCTCCGACGGCGCGATCGATCCTCATGATATCCTGCGCATCAAGGGTACCAGCGCGGTGCAGGAATACCTTGTTAACGAGATCCAGGAAGTTTACCGAATGCAAGGTGTGAAGATCAACGACAAGCATATCGAAGCGATCGTGCGGCAGATGATGCAGAAGGTCCGCATCAGCGATTCCGGCGACACGCGATTCCTCGAAGGAGATTACGTCGACAAAGTGAAATTCGCCGAAGAGAATGCACGTCTTCAAGGAATGGTCTTCATCGAAAGCAAGGGCGATTCGAAATTCAAGAATATGACCGTTGTGGAAAAAAAGAAGGCCAAGGAAAGCAACGCTGATCTGAAAAAGAAGGCGAAGAAAGTTGCCGAGTTCAGGGATGCCGAGCCTGCGATGTCCGAGCCGATTCTTCTCGGCATCACCGCGGCATCACTTTCCACGGACAGCTTCATCGCTGCCGCGGCGTTCCAGGAAACCACAAAGGTGTTGACCGATGCGGCGATCGAAGGAAAAGTCGACTACCTTCTTGGTTTGAAGGAAAACGTCATCATGGGTCACCTCATTCCTGCCGGCACCGGACTGAAGAAGTTCAGGGATGTCCTCGTGAACTCAAAAGAAACGCCCGTCGTTTCCGAAAAACCTGTCGAGGAGCCGGAACCGGCGAATGGAGAAGAAGAAGTGGTCGTGGTCAAGAAAACGCGCAAGAGAAGCAAGACGGTAGCATAATCGGCCGGGAGACAATCAAGGGGACCAGGGGGGCCGAAATTACCGTAGATAAATCTTGACTTGTTTTCGACATTTTTGTATATTGATAAGCTAAATTTTTTCGAGATGGACCGAAACAGTTATTCCGGAGCGAATTTTTGCCAACGATAAATCAGTTAGTTCGATTAGGCCGTAGAAGCATCTTGTTCAAGAGCAAAGCTCCTGCGCTAGCCGGTAATCCTCAGAAGCGGGGCGTATGTACGAGGGTGTACACGACCACCCCAAAGAAACCGAACTCGGCATTGCGCAAGGTGGCCCGCGTGCGTTTAACGAATGGCATTGAAGTTACGGCCTACATTCCAGGCGAAGGGCACAATCTTCAGGAACACTCTATAGTAATGATCCGCGGCGGAAGAGTAAAGGATCTTCCGGGCGTCAGATACCATATTATTCGAGGAACGCTCGATACTGCTGGAGTAAACGAGCGAAAACAAGGAAGGTCAAAGTACGGCGCCAAACGCCCGAAGTAATTGCCTCATGAGAAAAAAAAGAGCCGAAAAAAGATCAATCCTCAACGACCCGAAATTCAACGACCCTTTGGTCGCTCGTTTCATTAATAACATAATGAAGCAAGGCAAAAAGAACGTTGCCCAATCGATTTTCTACGATGCACTTGAAGTAATAGGTGATCGAACCAAGTCAAATGCCATCGATGTCTTCAAAAAAGCTGTAAACAATGTTGCCCCCGTTATCGAAGTGCGTGCACGTCGAGTCGGCGGGGCGACCTATCAAGTACCTACAGAAGTTCGTCCCGAACGGCGAACCGCTCTTGCTATCCGCTGGCTTATCAACTACTCAAAAGAACGTTCGGATAAAGCAATGTCGTTAAAGCTTGCTTCGGAGTTCATGGCGGCTGCAAACGGCGAAGGCAATGCCGTTAAGAAAAAAGAAGACACGCACCGCATGGCTGAAGCAAACAAGGCTTTTGCGCATTTCAAGTGGTAAGTTAAAGCGGCAACCATCGTTTCAACGTTTACACTGACTTAGAAGTACTCTCTTCGTTACAGGATTTTGGAGTGTTATGCCCAGAAAATATTCGCTTGAGCGAACTCGTAACATAGGAATCATGGCGCACATCGATGCGGGTAAGACCACAACGACTGAGCGCATCCTATACTATACGGGCGTTCTGCATCGTATGGGTGAAGTGCATGACGGAGCGGCGACGATGGACTGGATGGAGCAGGAGAAGGAGCGGGGCATTACCATTACCTCTGCCGCAACGACCTGTTTCTGGAGAGACCATTATGTCAATATTATCGATACGCCCGGCCACGTTGATTTCACGATCGAAGTAGAGCGCTCGCTGCGCGTCCTTGACGGCGCCGTTGCCCTTTTCTGTTCGGTCGGAGGCGTTGAGCCGCAGTCCGAAACGGTGTGGCGGCAAGCAGACAAATACGGAGTTCCACGAATCGCGTTCGTGAACAAGATGGACCGAGTCGGCGCTGATTTCCTCGGTGCCGTGCAAATGATGAAAGACCGGCTCGGTGCCAATGCCGTCCCCATTCATCTCCCGGTGGGCGAAGGCGATATCTTTACCGGTATCATCGATTTGATCACGATGAAGGCCCGCATTTTTCACGAAGAATCCAACGGCATGACGTGGGACGACATTGCGATACCGCATGACCTCCAGAAACTTGCTGCAGAGTATCGTACGAAAATGCTGGAAGCCGTCTCGGATGAAGATGATTCGCTTCTTGAAAAATACCTCGAAGGCAAAGAGATCACGCCCAAAGAAATTAATGCAGTTCTGCGCAGGGCCTGCCTGAAAACGAGCATTGTTCCCGTGCTGTGCGGTTCTTCATTCAAGAACAAAGGCGTCCAGATGCTGCTCGACGCCGTCGTCGACTTCCTTCCGTCTCCGCTCGACATCAACAAGGGAGAAATTTCCGGGCATCATCCCAACCTGAAGGACGTGATCGTTCGCAAGGTGTCAGACAGCGAGAAGTTTACCGCGCTTGCTTTCAAGATTATGACCGATCCGTTTGTTGGACGGCTCACGTATTTTCGGATTTACACGGGAAGCATCAAGGCCGGCTCGTACCTCTATAATTCGAGCAGCGACAAAAAAGAACGGCTGGGACGTGTTCTCCGCATGCACGCCAATCATCGCGAGGATGTCGATGAAGGATTTTCCGGCGATATCCTTGCAGCTATCGGGTTTAAGAATACGCGTACGGGCGATACGCTCTGTGATGAAGATGATCCGATCATATTAGAGAAGATGATATTTCCGGAACCCGTCATTCACCAGGCAATCGAGCCGAAAACAAAAGCCGACCAGGAGAAGATGGGCGAGGCGATGCAGAAGCTTTCGGAAGAAGACCCGACGTTCCGCGTCTCGACCAACGAAGAAACGGGCCAGACGATCATCGGTGGAATGGGCGAACTTCATCTCGAGATTATTGTCGACCGCATGAAACGTGAATTCAAGGTCGAAGCCAACGTCGGGCGTCCTCAGGTTGCGTACAAAGAAACGATCCGTAAAAAAGTTCAAGCCGAGGGCAAGTTCATTCGCCAGTCCGGCGGTAAGGGACAGTTTGGCCACGTCTGGATCGAACTCGAGCCGAACGAGAAGGGCAAGGGGTACGAATTTGAAGATGCGATCGTCGGCGGCACGGTGCCGCGGGAGTTCATCAAACCGGTATCGGTGGGTATTCAGGAAGCGATGAAGAATGGTATTCTCGCAGGCTATCCGGTTGAGGATATAAAAGTAAAGTTGTTTGACGGCTCGTACCACGACGTTGATTCGTCTGAAATGGCGTTCAAGATCGCAGGCTCCATTGCCTTTCAGGCAGGAGCAAAAAAAGCAAGCCCCGTCATTCTCGAACCGATCATGGCGGTCGAAGTCGTGACGCCGGAAGAGTATCTCGGGGATGTCATGGGTGATTTGAATTCGCGGCGGGGAAAGATCGAAGGAATTACCCCGCGCAAAGATGCTCACGTTGTCAAAGCGACCGTGCCGTTGTCGGAGATGTTCGGCTACGCAACGACGATGCGCTCAATGACCCAGGGACGCGCACTCTATACAATGCAGTTCTCACATTATGACGAAACGCCGAAATCGATTTCCGAACAGATAATTGAAAAGGTAAAGGGCAAAGAAGCCGTTACCGCCTGATTTTCGACTGAGATTAAAAACACCTTGTTCACAATTATGTAAGGAGACATCCTCATGGCAAAAGAAAAATTTGACCGCAGCAAGCCGCATGTGAACGTCGGAACAATTGGCCACGTTGACCACGGTAAGACAACCTTGACGGCCGCAATTACAATGGTCCTGGCAAAGAAAGGCTTATCGGCGGTGCGCACGTTCGACAGTATCGACAACGCACCGGAAGAAAAAGCACGCGGTATAACCATTGCTACGGCACACGTGGAGTACTCGACTACGAAGCGGCACTACGCACATGTCGACTGCCCGGGCCATGCCGACTATGTGAAGAACATGATCACCGGTGCCGCACAAATGGACGGAGCCATCGTTGTCGTTGCGGGGACAGATGGACCGATGCCCCAGACACGCGAGCACATTATTCTTGCCCGCCAGGTCGGCGTGCCCCGCATCGTCGTCTTCTTGAACAAGGTTGACGCCGTCGACGATCCCGAGCTGCTCGACCTCGTCGAGATGGAGATGCGCGACTTGTTGAAGGCGAATGAATTTCCCGGCGATGAGATACCGATTATTCGCGGCTCAGCATTGAAGGCGATGGAAGCCGCGCTGCGGCCCGATGTGAAAGCCGACGACCCAGCATTTAAGTGCATCATGGATCTGATGGATGCCATCGACTCGTATATTCCTCTTCCGCAGCGCGATATCGATAAGCCGTTTTTGATGCCGGTTGAGGACGTTTTCTCAATCACGGGCCGCGGTACTGTCGGCACAGGGCGTGTCGACCGCGGCCGCGCAAAGGTTGGCGACGAAGTTGAGGTCATCGGACTCGGACAGCATAAGAAGACGGTTATCACCGGTGCGGAAATGTTCCGCAAGGAGCTTGAGGAAGTCGTCGCAGGCGACAACGCTGGACTTCTGTTGCGCGGAATTGAAAAGGACGACCTCGAACGCGGTATGGTTATCGCTAAGCCCGGTTCCATCACCCCTCATAAAAAATTTAACGCGCAGGTCTACGTGCTGAAGAAAGAAGAAGGCGGACGCCACACTCCATTCTTGAACGGATACCGGCCGCAGTTCTATTTCCGCACGACGGACGTGACCGGCGTCGTGACGCTCCCGCAAGGAGTGGAAATGGTTATGCCGGGCGATAACGTCGACAACATGCAGATCGAGCTGATCTCCACGATCGCTATGGAAGAGAAGTTACGTTTCGCTATCCGCGAGGGCGGGCGTACGGTCGGTTCCGGTGTCGTTACCAAGATCATCGAATAAAAGCTGTTTAACTTTTGAGAGCGTCCCGCTGAACGCGGGGCGCTTCTCGCACGGAGTTCCAAGTGGCTGGTCAAAAAATTCGCATCAAACTAAAGTCGTACGATCATAATCTGATCGACAAATCGGCGGAGAAGATCATCAAGACGGTGAAATCGACGGGTGCAGTTGTTTCCGGACCGATTCCGCTGCCGACGAAACGCACGCTCTACACGGTGCTTCGGTCCCCGCACGTCGATAAAAAATCGCGTGAACAATTCGAGACACGCGCCCACAAGCGCCTTATCGACATTCTTACTTCCGGCACGAAAACGGTCGATGCGTTAATGAAACTCGACCTCCCCGCCGGCGTTGATGTCGAAATAAAAGTCTAGCGTTTGACGAGGAATGCAACCGACGGACTCCCGTGAACGGGCCGTCAGTCAGAAAAAGATCTTTGGCTAACCGGTTTCTCAAAAAGTGCAGATACCGAAGGAGTTTAAACAGTGAGCGGCATATTAGGAAAAAAAGTCGGCATGACAAGCATCTTCGATGATAACGGAGTTTCGATTCCGTGCACCGTTATCGAAGCGGGTCCTTGCTATGTAACTCAGATTCGAACAAAAGAAAAAGACGGATACGAGGCCGTCCAGCTCGGTTTTGACGAAAAACCGGACCGCCTCGTCAACAAGCCTGCGAAGGGTCATTTTGCGAAAGCGAATGTGAAGGCGCTCCGGCTGCTGAAGGAATTCCGCGATTTTAAAGCGGGCGACATCGCGATCGGAAAAGAAGTGAAAGTCGACCTCTTCACGAAAGGCGACAAGGTTTCCGTTACGGCGAAATCCAAGGGAAAAGGATTCCAGGGCGTTGTTCGCCGGCATCATTTTTCCGGCGTCGGTATGACGACGCACGGGCAATCCGACCGCGTACGCGCGCCGGGCTCGATCGGTTCTTCGTCGTATCCGTCGAGGGTATTCAAAGGAATGCGCATGGCCGGGAGGATGGGTTTCAGGAATGTGACGGTGAAGAATCTGACGGTTGTGCAGGTGATCCTGGAATCGAATCTCATTCTTGTGAAGGGATCCGTTCCTGGTGCGATCAACACCTACGTTGAGATTACGAAGTAAACTTCAAACGAAGTCGAATAGAAAGTACTACGATAATGAAAGTTGATGTGTTAAAGAAAGATGGAACGAAATCCGGCGAGACGGTAACGCTCGCGCCCGAGATCTTCGAAGTGACGCCGAACGACCATGCAATCTATATGGCGGTCCGGTCGTATATGGCGAACCAGCGGCAGGGAACGCATCAAACGAAAGAACGAGGCGATGTCCGCGGCGGCGGAAAGAAGCCGTTCGCCCAGAAAAAAACGGGACGCGCGCGTCAGGGAACCAGCCGGTCGCCGTTGATGGCAGGAGGCGGAACCGTGTTCGGTCCTCACCCGCACGACTACGAAGTCAAGCTGCCCGCAAAAGTCAAACGCATCGCGCGGAAGTCTGCGCTGGCATATAAGGCGAAGGAAGCCAGCATCGTCATTGTGGAAGATTTCAGTTTCGATGCACCGAAGACGAAAGAACTCGCCGGAGTGTTGAAGGCCCTGCAGGTCGCGTCGAAAAAGGTGCTATTTCTTGTTCCGAAAAAGGATGACAACGTGCTGAAGTCGGGCCGGAACATTCCCAAGCTCAACATTCTCGAAGCGGCCAAAGCATCGACGTATGAAATTGTGGACAGCGCCGTGCTCGTCATGCAAAAGAGTGCAGTCGAGATCCTACAGAAAACGTTTTCCAATTAGAACGAGCTACCGATGAGTGCAATATTAAAACGACCCCTGATCACCGAGAAGATGACAGCTCTTGCGGAACGTCGCCAGTACGCGTTTGAAGTGGACATCAACGCGAACAAGATTGACATCGCACGCGCGATCGAGAAGAAGTTCAACGTCAACGTCGTAAGCATCCGGACGATCCGTTCGAAGGGAAAGCGCAAAGCGCAGATGAGCAAACGGGGACGGATTCCCGGCAAACGGGCAGATTCTAAAAAAGCAATTGTCACGCTGAAGCAGGACCAGAAGATCGACTTCTTCGAAAACGCGTAACAGCAACAAGCACCGAAAGCAGAGTTATGGCATTACGAAAACTAAAACCAACAACCGCAGCGACGCGGTACTATACGATCTCGAGCTTCGAGGAAATTACCAAATCGACTCCCGAGAAATCCTTGCTCGGGCCGATCAAGAAGTCCGGCGGACGGAACAGCTACGGACGGGTCACGTCGCGCCATCGCGGCGGCGGACATAAACGCCGGTACCGCATCATCGATTTCAAAAGAGACAAACACGACATTTCCGCAAAAGTGATGTCGATCCAATATGACCCGAACCGCTCGACCCGCATCGCTCTGGTTCTCTACACCGACGGCGAGAAACGGTACATTCTTGCGCCGGAAGGGTTGAAAGTGAATGACCAAATCGTTTCGGGGAATGAAGTGGAGATTAAGATGGGGAACGCGATGCCGTTGAAGGCGATTCCCGTCAACACGCAGGTTCACAATATTGAAATGCGTGAAGGCAAGGGAGGACAGATCGCGCGCAGCGCCGGGAATTTCGCGACAGTGCAGGCGAAGGAAGGCGATTTTGTTCTTCTGAAATTCCCGTCGGGCGAGGTTCGCAACATCCGCAGCGGATGCTACGCGACAATCGGGATGCTCGGCAACATCGACCACGAAAAGATCAGCATTGGAAAAGCGGGCCGCTCGCGCTGGCTCGGTATTCGTTCGCATGTCCGCGGCGTCGCCATGAATCCGGTCGACCATCCGATGGGCGGCGGCGAAGGCAAGACATCGGGCGGCGGTCATCCGGTCAGCCCGTGGGGTCAGAAATCCAAGGGACTGAAAACGCGCAAAAAGAAAAAAACATCCAGTCAATACATTGTTAAACGCCGCAAGTAAAGAGCAGAGCCTATGAGTCGATCAGTAAAAAAGGGACCGTTCATCGATGCCAAGTTACAGGCAAAGGTCGAAGCGCTGAACAAGAGCAACAGAAAACAGGTGATCAAGACGTGGTCCCGTTCATCGACCATCGCGCCTGATTTCGTGGGCCACACATTCGCCGTCCATAACGGGAATAAATTTATCCCCGTGTATATTCAGGAATCGATGGTCGGACACAAGCTCGGCGAATTTGCGCCGACAAGGATTTTCCGGGCGCACCCCGGCTTGAGAACGGAAACGACAACGACAACACCGGCTGAATAAGAACATTCGCGTACAGATTCTGGAGTTTTTCATGGAAGCAAAAGCAATTAACAGGTATATCGGAACGTCGCCGCGGAAAATGCGGCTGGTTGTCGATTTGATCCGCGGAAAGTCAGTCGGGGATGCGTTGAACATCCTTCACTTCTCTCCGAAGCATGCCTCGAAGACGGCGGAGAAAGTGCTTCGGTCGGCCATCTCGAACCTTCAGAACAAGGACGATGCAGGGCGGATCGACACCGACGACATCTATGTGAAGGAATGTTTTGTCGACGGCGGAGCGATGATGAAAAGGATCCTGCCGGCGCCGATGGGCCGCGCGTTCAGGATGCTGAAACGTTCGAACCATGTCACGATTGTTGTTGCTCAGCGTGAAACGAAGAAGAAATAAGTCCAACACCACAAGGCGTTGTATGACAACCATTATATTATTCCGGCTTTAGGAGAACACAGTGGGACAAAAAACACACCCGGTCGGCTTTCGATTAGGCGTCATCAAAACGTGGGATTCGAATTGGTACGATGAAAAAGGATTCGCCGCGAAACTCAATGAAGATGTCATGATCCGTAACTACGTTCGCAATCGGCTCAAGAAGGCGGGTATCTCCAAGATTCAAATCGAGCGGACGCCGAAGAACGCGCGTATCACCATTCATACGTCACGCCCGGGCATTGTGATCGGTAAAAGCGGAAAAGAAATTTCGCAGCTCGAAGAAGAGCTGAAGAAAATAACCAACAAAGAGGTGAAGATCCTTATCAGCGAAATCAAACGGCCGGAACTCGACGCGCAGCTTGTCGCTGAGAACATCGCTTCACAGCTGGAAGGCCGCATATCGTTCCGCCGCGCGATGAAGCAGGGAATTACTGCCGCCATGCGCATGGGTGCGGAAGGCGTCCGCGTGATGTGCAGCGGCCGCCTCGGAGGCGCTGAAATGGCGCGGCGCGAACAGTATAAAGAAGGACGAATACCGCTGCATACCCTGCGGGCAGACATCGACTACGCCAACGCAACGGCACAGACGATCTACGGTTTGATCGGCGTAAAGGTATGGATCTGCAAGGGTGAGGTTCTCGGGAACGCCGCGCGGTAGCATTGTAGATTTTTATTGCACGACATGATATTGGAGATTACGAATTATGTTAATGCCGAAGAGAGTGAAGTACAGAAAAGCGCAGCGCGGACGCATGCGCGGCAAGGCGACACGAGGCGCCACGATCGCGTTCGGCGATTTCGGGCTGAAAGCGATGGAACCCGGATGGATCACACAGCGTCAGATCGAAGCTTCGCGCGTTGCCCTTACACGGATGATGAAGCGCGAAGGAAAAGTCTGGATCCGGATCTTCCCGGACAAGCCGGTGACAAAGAAACCGGCCGAGACCCGTATGGGAAGCGGAAAAGGAAATCCTGAGTTCTGGGTTGTCGTTATCAAACCCGGACGCGTCATGTTTGAGATCGGCGGAGTGAAGAAGGAAATGGCGAAGGAAGCGTTAACGCTCGCCGCGCACAAGCTGCCGATCAAGACCAAGTTCGTCACCCGAATCGATTACGATGCTCATTAATTGAATACACCACGACCATGAAAACGTTCGAAATAAAAGACCTCTCTGATTCGGAGCTGGTAAAAAGAATCGCCGACGATAAAGAATCGCTTGCTCACATGAAGTTCCAGCAGGCGACGAAACAGATCGAGAACACGGCGAAGCTCAAACTCATTCGCCGCGACATCGCGCGCATGATGACGATGTTGAATCAGCGGAAACGCAAAGCGGCAGCGACTAAGCCATAATCGGAGCAACGGAGACCGGGACACAATGGAAACTAGAACTACTCGACGAAAAACGCGCGTTGGAAAAGTTGTCAGCACGAAAATGATGAAAAGTATTGTCGTTGCGATCGAACGGCGCGTTCCGCATGCGCTGTACAAGAAATATTTTCGACGCACGACGACTTTAATGGCGCACGACGAAAAAGGCGAAGCCGGTCTCGGCGATACCGTGCGCATTATGGAAACGCGTCCCCTCAGCAAGAACAAACGCTGGCGCCTGGTTGAAATCGTAGCAAAAGCGAAGTAACCGACTTTCAGGAGTGTGTGTCATGATTCAGGAAGAAACTAATTTAGTGGTCGCGGACAACTCGGGCGCGAAAAAAGTACGGTGTATTCGCATCCTGGGAGGTCATGACCGGCGGTATGCAAGCGTTGGCGATCTGGTCGTCGTTTCCGTAAAATCGGCGATTCCGGGTGCCGGCGTGAAAAAAGGAGAAGTCTCCCGCGCCGTTGTCGTTCGGACCAAGAAAGAAGTCGGACGCAAGGACGGATCGTTCATTCGTTTTGATGAGAATGCGGTCGTTCTGATCACCCCGCTCAACGAACCCCGGGGAACGCGCATCTTCGGCCCGGTCGCGCGCGAGCTAAGGGAAAAGCAATTCATGAAAATTGTTTCATTAGCACCAGAAGTGCTCTAACGATAATCGAGAGTATTGCCATGCATGTCCGAAAAGATGATGTCGTGATCGTGAAGTCAGGGAACAACGCCAGCAAAGAAGGGAAGGTGCTGAAGGTGTTCCCCGTGACCAACAGAGTGATCGTCGAAGGCGTCAACATTATCAAGAGGCATACCCGCCCGTCCCAGCGCAACCCGCAGGGAGGAGTTGTTCAGAAAGAAGCCTCGATCAACTCATCGAACGTGATGGTGAAGTGTCCGAAATGCAGCACGGCGACACGCGTCGGACACCAGCATGTGACCGATGCGACATCCGGCAAAAAAAGGTCGATGAGAATATGCCGCAATTGCGGCGAGATGTTTTAATGCGGGGACGATAAAATCTCCGGACAGATCAACGGTGCTATGCGAATAACATAGCACAAACTTGAAAGTGCAGCACATGGCAAACGAAAAAGAAAAAGAAAAACCAAAAGAAAAGCCCAAAGAAAAGGCGAAAGAAAGAAAGACCTCTCAGAAGGCGGAGCCGAAAGAAGCGAAGGCGTCGCATTCGCGCGAAGCCGGCGTGTATCCACGTCTGCTAGAAATGTACAAAAAGGACCTCGCGCCGGCCATGATGAAGCGCTTCAACTATAAAAGCGTCATGCAGGTGCCGCGGCTGGAAAAGATCTCTCTCAACATGGGAGTCGGAGCCGCCACACAGGATGCGAAACTGCTCGAGACGGCGGCAAAAGAGCTGGAGCAGATCACCGGTCAAAAACCGGCGATCACCAAGGCGAAAAAAGCTATTTCGAATTTTAAGCTTCGCCAGGGCGTTCCGATCGGAGCCCGCGTAACGCTGCGCGGAAGACAAATGTATGAGTTTCTTGACAGGCTCGTGAGCGTTGCCATGCCGCAGATCCGCGATTTTCGCGGTGTTCCCGACAAATCGTTCGACGGGCGCGGCAACTATACCCTCGGCATCAAGGAACAGATTATTTTCCGCGAGATCGACGCCGATAAAGTTGCAAAGATCAACGGCATGGATATCACGTTCGTGACAACTGCGCAAACCGACCTTGAGGCAATGGAACTGCTGAAAGGATTCGGCATGCCGTTCGTCAAACGCGACACAGTTCAAAAAGCAAATTAATCCAAACCAAGGAGCGTTCGTGGCACGATTAGCGATGGTAGTGAAAGCAAAGAAAACACCGAAACATCCGACCCAGAAACATAACCGGTGCGGCATTTGCGGCCGGTCCCGGGCATACATGAGAAAATTTGGCGTCTGCAGGCTGTGCTTCCGGTCCATGGCGCTCGACGGAAAAATTCCGGGAGTCACAAAGGCAAGCTGGTAGTCATTTCTCGCGGCAGCGATGAGAAAAAATTAGGAGAACGAAATTCAATGTCAATGTCCGATCCAATAGCCGATTACCTCACACGAGTTCGAAACGCCGTGCGTGCACGCCACAAGAAGGTCGACGTTCCCGCTTCAAACTTGAAGAAGGAAATTACACGCATCCTGATGGAACAGAAGTTCATCGGCAATTATACGACTGTTGAAGACAAGAAACAGGGCATCATTCGTATTCAGCTAAAATACAATGATACGAACAGCGTGATCACCGGCCTGCGCCGCATCAGCCGTCCCGGCATTCGCCGGTACCAAAATGCCGGAGAACTGCCGCGTGTCAACAACGGCCTTGGCGTTGCCGTCGTCTCGACGTCGAAAGGATTGATGACGGACAAACAGGCGCGAAAAGAAAATGTCGGCGGCGAAGTATTGTTCTACGTTTGGTAACACAATTGATTTTTCAGGTCAGCACAAGAGTTTGAAGGAGTCTTACAGTGTCGCGAATCGGCAGAAAACCAGTAGTCATTCCTAAGGGAGTGAAAGTCGAAGTGAAAAACGGCAGCGTGAAAGTCACCGGCGCTAAAGGTGAACTTACGGCGGCCATTCATCCCGACGTTACCGTCGAAGTAAAGGGTGAGGAAGTCCTCGTCACTCGTCACTCCGATTTCAAAGAACAGCGCTCGCTGCATGGATTGTTCCGTGCACTCATCGCAAATATGGTCACGGGTGTCACCACAGGTTTCAGCCGCAAGCTGGAGATCGTCGGCGTCGGATACCGTGCTGAGTTGAGAGGCAAGGTCCTGCAGCTCGCACTCGGGTACTCTCATCCGATCGCCTTCCGGCCCCCCGAATCGATCAAGATCGAAGCGCCGACACAGACAAGTATCGTCATCAGCGGCATCGACAAACAGCTCGTCGGGTTGGTTGCGGCGAAGATCCGTTCGCTCCGTCCGCCGGAACCGTACAAAGGAAAAGGAATTAAGTACGAAGGCGAGTATATCCGCAGAAAAGCGGGCAAGACAGCGGCTACCGTCGGCGCGAAATAACTAACGGGCACGAACCACAGTTATCGATAAGAGTGCGTATGATCAACAAAGAAGTGATACAGCGGCGTTTGAAAATCAAAGCGTCCATCCGCAAAAAAATTACCGGCACGGCTGAGCGCCCGCGTCTTACCGTCTACCGAAGCCTGGGAAACATTTACGGCCAGATCATCGACGATGTTGCGGGAAAGACGTTGGTGGCGGCTTCTTCGATTTCGAAAGAAGTGAAGACCGAATTGACCGGAGCGAAATCAAAGAAAGATAAAAGCGTGATCGTCGGCAAGATCATCGCAAAAAAAGCGCTCGAAAAGAACATCAAGAACGTCGTGTTCGACCGGAACGGATTATTATATCATGGCCGCGTGAAAGCCCTGGCGGACGGTGCTCGAGAGGGCGGCCTAAAGTTCTAAGATGGAGTTGCTGCTGGAAGGAATCGCCCGCTCTCTTGTCGGGTCGTCTAATGGCAGGACAACGCCCTTTGGAGGCGTCTGTAGAGGTTCGAATCCTCTCCCGACAGCAAGAAACACAATGGACGACGTAGAAAAATTTATCAATGACGTAAAGAGGTTTACCCGTGGCACGAATTAAAGCGAACGAGCTCGAACTTAAAGACAAGCTGGTCCACATCAACCGCGTTGCAAAAGTGGTGAAGGGCGGACGAAGATTCAGTTTTAATGCGATCGTCGTCGTCGGCGACGGCAATGGCCACGTCGGCATCGGCCTGGGCAAAGCGAACGAGGTTGCCGATGCGATCTCCAAAGGAATCGACGACGCAAAGAAAAATGTCGTGACGGTCCCCGTTGTCAATGGAACGATCCCCCACGAGGTCATCGGAAAGTTCGGAGCGGGAAAAGTTCTCTTGAAGCCAGCATCGCCCGGAACCGGGTTGATCGCCGGCGGCGGAGTCCGTGCGCTGCTCGAGTCTGCCGGTGTGAAAGATATTCTCACGAAACAAATGGGCTCTTCCAACCCGCACAACGTCGTGAAAGCGACGCTCGCCGGACTGCTCAGCCTTCGGGATGCCCGGACCGTTGCAAAAGAGCGCGGTATTTCTCTTCAGGAATTATTCCAGAACTAAACATTATGGCAGCGCACAAAAAAATAAAGATTACACAAATTCGCAGCGTGGTGCATACGCTGGAACGCCATAAACGAACCATCAAAGCGCTCGGCTTAGGGCGTCCAAACTATACCGTCGTCCATACCGATACACCGCAAATCCGTGGCATGATAAACGCGGTTCGTCATTTGGTCGTTGTCGAAGAAGTGAAATCATAATTGCAGCGGGCTTGATGTATCAAGCCCCAACGGAGACTAAAAGGAAATTACCATGGCGGCGATTTTAAGCAACTTGAAGTACGCAAAGGGTTCGCGAAAGAAGACGAAACGAATCGGTCGCGGACAAGGTTCGGGGCACGGCGGAACGGCGACGCGCGGGCACAAGGGGCAAGGTTCGCGTTCGGGTTCCGGCCTCAAGCGCGGTTTCGAAGGCGGGCAGATGCCGTTAACCAGGCGTCTTCCAAAATTCGGATTCACGAATCCTTTTCGCATTGAGTATCGTGTTGTCAACGTTGACATGCTGCAAAAACTGGCAGCCGACGGAAGAGTGAAAGAAACCGTAACGCCGGAAATCCTGCATGCGCTCGGCATCGTGTCAAAGAAGACGAGCTTGGTGAAGATTCTTGGAGATGGCGAGTTGAAAGCGAAATTGGAAATCTCGGCGCACAAATTCAGCAAATCTGCGGTGGAGAAGATCACGGCTGCCGGGGGAAAAGCGACGGAGATACATACCGAGAAACCCGCAGCAGCAAAAAAATCAAAGTAAATCTCCATGAGCAAATTAGACGAAAACATACGTAATATTTTCAAGATACAGGAACTGCGAACTCGCGTGTTGTTCACCGCGGCGCTCCTGATCGTCGTCCGCATCGGTTCGCATGTCACGCTTCCCGGGGTCGATGCGTCGGTGCTTGCGGAATCGATGCGCAACCAGGCATCGAATACGCTCTTCGGTCTTTACGACTTGTTTGTGGGAGGGGCATTCAGCCATGCAGCGATTTTTGCGCTCGGCATTATGCCGTACATCAGCGCTTCTATTATAATCCAGCTGCTCGGAGCCGTCGTACCGTTTTTCCAGAAATTGCAGAAAGAGGGTGAGAACGGACGCAAGAAGATCACTCAATACACCCGGTACGGCACCGTGCTCATCTCGATCCTTCAGGCATGGGGTGTCAGCGTGCGACTGGTGAGCTTGAACGCGTCCGGCGTCTCGATCGTGCCGCAGCAGATCCAGGGATTCGGTTTCGCGCTCAGCACGATCATCGTGTTGACGACGGGAACGATGTTCATGATGTGGCTGGGTGAGCAGATCACGGAGCGGGGAATTGGAAACGGTATTTCACTCATCATCTTCATCGGAATCATCGCACGTTTCCCCATCGCCATCCTTGATGAGTTCCAGCTTGTCAATTCCGGGGCGAGGCCGATTATCGTCGAGCTGATCATCTGGGCATTTATGCTCTTGATCATCGCCGGGGTTGTGCTGGTGACGCAGGGAACGCGCCGCATACCGGTACAGTACGCAAAACGCGTCGTCGGCAGAAAAGTGTACGGCGGTGTCACGCAATATATTCCGATGCGCGTTAACACGGCCGGAGTTATGCCGATCATCTTCGCGCAATCGATCATGTTTATTCCGAGCACGATCCTGACGTTCTTCCCGGACAGCGACTTTGTCGCATCGATCGCGGGATACCTCGAACACACGTCGTTCACGTACTCATTCTTTTATGGTTTGATGATCGTGTTCTTCACCTATTTCTACACTGCCATCGCTTTTAATCCGAAGGACGTGGCAGACAACATGCAGAAGCAGGGGGGATTTATTCCGGGCATACGTCCGGGAAAGCATACGTCGGATTTCATTGATAATATTTTGACGAAAATTACGCTGCCCGGTTCGATTTTTCTCGCCATCATCGCGATACTGCCGGCCTTCATGGTGCGGTTTGGGGTGACGACCAGCTTCGCATCGTTCTTTGGCGGAACCAGCCTGCTCATTATTGTTGGTGTTGCGCTGGATACACTTCAGCAGATCGAATCTCATTTGCTGATGCGTCACTACGACGGGTTCATGAAGAGCGGCAAGATCAAGGGTCGGATCGGCCGGTAATTTTTTTGCGGCGGTGGTGTGGCTGAAATGGTTACGATCAAAACGGAAAAAGAAATCGCCCTTATTCGGGAAAGCTCTAAGATTGTCGCAGACGTCCTGAGGCTGTTGGAGAAACAAATTTATCCTGGGATCGCAACGAAAGAGCTCGATTCGCTTGCGGAAGATTTTATCCGAAGCAGCGGCGGGTTCCCGGCGTTCAAAGGGTACGGAAACGACCGTCACAATCTTTATCCGGCTTCTATCTGTGTTTCAATCGACAACGAAGTCGTGCACGGAATACCGGGTAATCGGGTGTTGAAAGAGGGAGAGATCGTATCGCTCGATGTCGGCGTGTTGAAAGACGGGTTCTTCGGAGACGGGGCGTATACGTTTCCCGTCGGCAAGATCTCTGAAGGGAAGGCGCGGTTGATGAGGGTGACGCAGGAATCGCTCGACAAAGGTGTTGAGCAGGCGATCGAAGGAAATTATCTTCATGATATCTCGCACGCGGTTCAGCACCATGTTGAATCGGCGGGGTTTTCGGTTGTGCGGGACCTGGTGGGACACGGGATCGGGAGAGAATTACACGAAGATCCGCCGGTTCCGAATTACGGCAAAGCGAAGACGGGACTGAAATTGAAGGAAGGAATGACGCTCGCGATCGAACCGATGGTCAATTTCGGAGTGTACAGCGTTCACACAGGCGGCGACGGGTGGACAATTTTGACGGCTGACAATGAGCCGTCTGCACATTTCGAACATACAGTTGTTGTCCGAAAGAACAAAGCAGAAGTTTTAACTCAGTAATCGCAGAGGCAATGGCAAAGCAAGGAGCAATCAAGGTCGACGGAACAATTACTGAAACGTTGCCCAACGCTTCGTTTAAAGTAAAGCTGGATAATGGACACGAAATCCTTGCGCATATTTCAGGCAAAATGCGGATGAATTACATCAAGATTCTGGTGGGTGATAAAGTGACGGTTGAACTTTCGCCGTACGACCTTTCGAAGGGCCGGATCACCTACCGTTACAAATAAGCGAGTACGAGGAAGGAAACGGACAATGAAAGTCAGGGCATCGGTAAAACGGTTGTGCGAAAACTGCAAGATCATCCGGCGCAAAGGCGTTGTGAGAGTGATCTGCAAGAATCCGAAACATAAACAGCGTCAGGGATGATTCCTCGGCGGAACCTCTTCGGATTTGACCAAAGAGTTGTTTAACAAGGAGAACAAAACGTGGCTCGTATAGCTGGAGTCGATTTACCAAAAAACAAACGGTCGGAGATCGGGTTGACGTACATCTACGGCATCGGTCGTACAACCTCACAGAAGATCCTCGCAAAAGCCGGCGTCGACCCGAACAAAAAGATCGGCGACTTGAACGACGACGAAGTGTCGAAGATCCGTACGATCATCCAGGCAGACTACAAGACTGAAGGCGCGATGCGGAGCGAAATGCAGATGAACATCAAGCGTCTCATGGATATCGGGTCGTACCGCGGACTTCGTCACCGGAAGGGATTGCCAGTACGGGGACAGCGGACGAGGACGAATTCCCGCACCAGGAAGGGCAAGCGGAAGACGGTCGCAGGAAAGAAGAAAGTGTTAGCCAAGAAATAATTAATCTCATCCAAAGTATGATCTTTGGCTGAAAGGAGAAAACGTGGCAAAAGAACCGACACAAGCAGCAGGAAAAACCTCAGCGTCATCGGCGGCGCCTGCGGCGAAGAAGAAAAAGAAAATTCACGTTGACGTGAACGGGAAGGCCTTCGTCAAGGCGACGTTCAACAACGTCATTATCACGCTGACTGACATTTACGGCAACACAATTGCATGGTCCTCGGCGGGAAAGAATGGCTTTAAAGGTTCCCGCAAGAACACTCCGTTTGCCGCCCAGGTATCCGCAGAAGCCGCGGCGAAAGAAGCATATGACATGGGACTGCGCAAGGTTGAAGTTTTTGTGAAGGGACCGGGTTCAGGCCGCGAGGCTGCAATTCGTTCGTTGCAAACAGCCGGTTTGGAAGTTTCAATCATCCGCGACATCACGCCGATACCGCACAACGGCTGCCGTCCGCCGAAACGCCGACGCGTGTAAGGATTGACGAAGAGTCTATTTATTCATCACTTATAGGAACTATACATCAATGGCAAGATATATTGACGCCAGTTGCAGGCTGTGCCGGCGGGAAC
>CAYTOA010000058.1:0-26217 GCA_964439265.1 uncultured Chitinophagaceae bacterium | reverse complement strand
GAACTCCCCGAAGGCGAAGACCCTGATTCGTTCGTGAAGAAGAACGGCGCAGACGGTTTCCATGAGAGTCTCTCCAAAGCTGTCACGTTTGTCGATTTTAAAGCGAATGCCCTGCGCCGTGAGGGAAAACTTGATTCGCCGGAAGGGAAAGCAGAAGCAGTCAGGGCTCTTGTTCAAACGATTGCAAAGATCAAAGACCCGTTGAAGCAGTCTTTTTTTATCAAAGATGTCGCGGAGAAATACAAGCTTTACGAATCCTCCCTCATCACGGAATTGGAAAAATACACACGCAAGGTCCCGGAGCGTTTCCTTGCTGGTCCTCGAATTGTCCGAAACAGCGGACCATTCACCACTGAATCGAAGGAGGGAGCGGTTGATCATGATAATCGGGAGATGCCGGTCGAGGAGAAGGAGTTGCTTCTTGTAGCCTTCGAGGAACCATTGCAGATGATTCCTTTCATCTTTTCGTACATCCGCGCTGATGAGTTCTCTCATCCCGTGGCAAAAGAAGTGGCCCAGATCCTGATCGACGAATTCGACAGCAAAGGGAAGATTGACGTCAACGACCTTTTGACGAACGCATCGACGGACACGGTGAAGAAGGTGATTTCCGAACTGTCCTTCACTCCCTATCAACTAGGGTCGCGTTGGGACAAGATCGGCGCGCGATTGAGCGAGACCCGCACGTCGGAGCGGGCTGAAGGGGCGATCAAACGAATGAAGAAAAAAGTCCTCGAACAGGAATTAGCAGACAACCAACGCCGTATGAAAGACGCATCATTGAGCGGAGAGGAAACAGTTCAGTTCCTGCGGAGGCATCAGGAAATATTCAGGCTGCTGAAGGAAATTGAGAATGCACATTTGACAAAGCCTTCGATAACGTAAGGAGTTTGTCTATTACAGAGGAGCCGCTATGAGCAAAAAATTTGTCGCCATATCCACAGCCGCATTATTTATCGTTCTGTTCAATGTCGGCTTCGTGTTTCACGAACCGCTCATGGGCGCATGGTTTCATCAGCAGGAAGCGGCGATCGTGCGCGAAAACTTCATTATTCCGTACATCGCCTTAGCATATCTTGTCTACTGTTTCCTGCTCTCTTATTTCTTCCCGATGTACGTTGATTACTATAAAGGGGGATCGCGCATTCCGACAGCGCTGCGGTTCGGGATTATTATGGGAGTGCTTTTCGACGCTTTACAGGGGGGAATTATCGAAGTGGCGACATTCAATATGCCGTTCATTGTTTTTCTCGTCGACTCCGGCTACCATGTGTTTATAGAAGGTTCAATCGCCGGACTGGTCCTCGCATTTGTCTCCAAGAAGTGGCCGACTCGGCAGGTCTAGTGCTTATTGCTAGTCGGGGTCGATTGTTGACTTCCGGCTACATGTTATTGATGATCGCTTCGCCGAATTCAGAACACTTGACTTCTTTTGCGCCTTCCATAAGCCGGGCAAAGTCGTACGTCACCGTCTTTGCCTGTATCGCTTTATTCAATCCTGTCAGAATCAGATCCGCAGCTTCGGTCCAGCCCATATAGCGAAGCATCATTTCGCCGCTAAGAATCAGGGATCCTGGATTCACTTTGTCCAGGCCCGCGTACTTCGGCGCGGTCCCGTGAGTTGCCTCGAACACTGCATAACCATTTTGATAGTTGATGTTCGCGCCGGGTGCAATCCCTATGCCGCCGACCTGAGCCGCCAGCGCGTCAGAAATATAGTCGCCGTTCAGGTTGAGCGTCGCGATGACTTCATATTCTGAAGGGCGGGTAAGAATTTGCTGAAGAAAGGCATCGGCGATGACATCCTTGATTATTATTTTGCCTGCAGGCGGTTTGCCGCCGCATTCTTCCCACGATACTACTTCATTTGAGAACTCTCGTTTTGCGAGTTCATAGCCCCAATCGCGGAACCCCCCTTCGGTGAATTTCATGATGTTTCCTTTATGGACGAGCGTCACGGACCCTCGCTTATTGACGATCGCATACTTGATGGCGGCACGCACGAGCCGTTCAGTTCCCTCTTGAGATACTGGTTTGATGCCAATGCTTGACGACTCGGGAAAACGTATTTTCTTGACGCCCATCTCTTTTTGAAGCCACCCGATCACCTTTCGTGCTTCGGGTGTTCCGGCCTTCCATTCAATTCCTGCGTAAATGTCTTCGGTGTTTTCGCGAAAGATGACCATGTCCACGAGCTCCGGATGTTTTACGGGGGAGGGGACGCCGGTGAAATATTGGACGGGGCGCAGGCACACATACAGATCGAGCATTTGCCGGAGCGTTACATTGATCGAGCGGATTCCTTTGCCGACCGGCGTCGTCAGCGGTCCCTTGATCGCGACGGTGTACTCTTTAATGGCTTCGAGCGTGTCGTCGTGAAGCCAGGTATTCTCACCATACACTGTGTTCGCTTTTTCCCCGGCATACACTTCGAACCAATTGATAATCCTTTTTCCGCCGTAGGCTTTTTGAACCGCAGCGTCGAAAACCTTTTTCGATGCCTTCCAGATATCCGGTCCCGTGCCGTCCCCTTCTATGAAGCAGACGATCGGGTCGCTGGGCACGGTCAGTTTACCGTCGGTGACGCTGATCTTTTGTCCGGATGACGGCGGTACAAGCTTTGCGTAGTGAGGCATAAGTAGTTCCTTCAAGGGAGAAAATTCAATCGTGAATGGCGGCGCGGATTTTTGAAGCGACGTCCACCATGTCGGCGCCTTCATACCGCTTCAGCTGCAAGACGAACTTAATGTTGTCGCCTTCATAGCGAGGCGTAACGTGAATATGAAAATGGAAGACAGATTGGCCGGCGACAGTACCGTTGTTCGAAAAAAAGTTGAACCCTTTAAGGTCGAAGCTCTTCACCAGTGCACGAGAGACAACGTGTACGGCGTGCATGATGCCGGGCAATTCGTTCTCGGGCACATTCAAAAAATCCTTATGATGATTTTTCGGGATGACGAGAGTGTGGCCATAATGAATAGGGTTGACGTCGAGGATCGCTATCGCACAGTCGTTTTCGAACAGGAATTCGGCAGGAATTTCTTTCGCGATGATTTTACAAAAGATGCACGCCATCGTCAGATCTGCTCCCTCTGGAGAAGAGTGCGAATTTGCGCTTGAAGAGTGTAAAACGAGGCCACGGGTTTTCCTTGTAAATCAGAATCTGGCAATGAGAATTTGGCGTGCTGCAAATAATATCAAAAAATCGTCCGAAAGTCAACGGAAACGAAAGGAAGATAGTGGGGTATTTTGAATGAAGTGTCATTGCGAGGCGTTTTTTGCCGAAGCAATCCCTTTGTTTATTGGAGATTGCTTCGTCGCTTCGCTCCTCGCAATGACATTAATCTTCAAAAGACCCCACTACCGAAAGGAATAGCTTAGGAACCTTCCGAAGGCTTTTTTAATATTTTTTCAAATACTAAAGACATCCCTTTTTGGGTAAAAACCTTCGGAAGGTTGTACTCTACTCAAGCGCGTCCGCTTTCACCAGCGCCGCGCAGGTTTGACAAAAAATTTCAGACTTCAGGTCGATTTCTTCGACAGCAGTGGAGCTGTGCATAACACATCGGTAGTCGGGGCAGTGAACGAGCCCGAACGTGTGACCTAGTTCGTGAACGGCCTCTTTGACGAGCCGTTCCTGGAGGAGCGCAGGATTTGCCGGCAGTCCGTAGAGAGTGTCGTCGAGGCGGTGGGCGGAAACTACCGCGAACGGCCCGTCGAGCTGAGCTTCTCCAAAAACATATGTCAGCACCGGAACGAACAAATCGACCGACGTAACACCGATAATTTTACCCCGATTGTTCTTGAATCGCTGGATGAAAGCGGCAATGAGCGCGCTGGAATTGAATTGATTGCGGTAAACGTCGAAGGCAAATGAAGGGTCGATTGCCTCTTCGGAATCGACTGATGCAGGGATCCGGAAGATACGGTTGAGCGGAGAAATGATTGCGCTTATCGAATCGTTATCACATGGCTGAACCGGAACGACGAGGATAGAAGACATGGGTCACGGTTTGATAAGACCATATTTGGCGATCTTGTTATACAACGTCACCCTGTCGATAGAAAGAATCTCGGCGGAACGGGTTATGTTCCAGCCTGCTTTGGCCAGGATCGCTTCGATATGTGCTTTCTCGACCGCCGCAATTGAATCATCGGTCGGCACGTGGTGATTCATTCCGAGCTGGAACGGCAGATCATCCGGTCGAATGGCGGGAGGCTTTGCGAGCACCATCGCCCGCTCGATCACATTCTCCAGTTCTCTGACGTTGCCCGGCCAATCATAGCGGACAAGCAGATCCATCGTATCGGGCGTCACTTCCAACACCTGCTTGTTCATGATGGAGGAATATTTTTTAAGGAAATGCTGGACGAGTAATGGGATATCAGTCCTGCGCTCCCTGATCGGGGGAATGAATACCGCGAAAACGTTAAGCCGGTAATACAAGTCTTCTCGGAACGTACCATCCTTTACGGCCTCCTCGAGGTCGCGGTTCGTTGCGCAAATAATTCTGAAATCGCTGTGGATGACTTCGTTCCCGCCGACTCGTGTGAACTGTTTGGATTCGATGACGCGCAGAAGCTGCACTTGCATTTTCTGGGAGATAGTTCCGATCTCGTCGAGGAAAATCGATCCCCCGTCCGCCATTTCAAATTTCCCTTTTCGGCGGTACTGCGCGCCGGTGAAAGCGCCCTTCTCATGTCCAAAAAGCTCTGTTTCAAGAAGAGTTTCCGGAACCGCGCCGCAGTTCACTGCGATAATCGGGAAATAGCGGCGAGGGCTGTTCATGTGGATAGCCCGCGCGATCAATTCTTTTCCAGAACCGCTTTCGCCCCGGATCATCACGGTAGTATCGGTCTGCGCGACCGTTTTGGCGAGTTCGATCACTTTTTTCATCTGAGGGCTGTTTCCGACGATCTCGTCTCCCTGGGCGAGCTCGGAAATGTGCTCATGCAATTGGGCGTTCTCCTCAGCGAGTTTCTTTTGACGGAGCGCATTTGTGACAAGATGCGAGAGATGGTCGGGGTCGACCGGTTTTGTGACGTAATCGAATGCGCCTTCCTTCAATGCTTGCACCGCGCTTTCGACAGACGCGAACGCAGTGATCATGATCGTGGAGATCGCGGGGTCGATCTCCCGCAGTCGCTTCTGAAGTTCAAGCCCGCTCATTCCCGGCATTTTGATGTCGAGGAGTATGACGTTCCACGGCCCCTCGTCCATCTTTTTGATTGCATGCGCCGCATCCTCCGCCGAATCGACGCGATACCCATCCTGCTTGAACCACTTGGAAAGCGAATCGCGCACCACAAGTTCATCGTCGACAATGAGGAGACTGTTCTGTTTAACTGATTTATCGTTCATGGTTGTTGTCAAGAGTAATTGAAGAAGGCACAGCGTTGTTTTGTGCCTGATTAAGAGTGCGGGGAAGTAGCAATGTGAACGTCGTACCCCCGTGAAGTTTCGATTGGACATCGATGGTTCCGCCGTGGCGTTCAATAATTCCGTACACGACGGCGAGACCGAGTCCGGTTCCTTTTCCGTTTTCCTTTGTCGTAAAGAATGGTTCAAAAATATGGGGGAGAGCATCGTCGGGTATACCTATGCCGGTGTCGGCGACGATGATGTGAATTGCATCGCCGGCGGCGGTCTGACGCGCCTCGACCTTCAGCGTGCCTCCCTCCGGCATTGCTTCGATGGCATTGATCTCGACGGCAAGAAGCGCTTGCTCAATCTGCTGCGGCGCGCAGAACAGCATAAGCGGTTCTCGATCAAAATCTCTCTCGAGCGTAATGTTGTGTATCTTCAAATGATGGTCGATCAGGTTTAAGGATCGTTCAATCGGACCGCGGATGTCCGCCTCGGCAAATTCGCCGACTTTTTGCCGCGAGAAGAGGAGGAGATTTTTCACGATGTTCCCGCACCGGGCCGTTTCGTCGGCGATGATCGAAAGGTCATTTTGGATCTCTTCCGCCGCCTCCGAAGTCAGCATGCCTTCCTTCACCAATCTTTTGAGGAGCTTCGCGTACGTCAGTACTCCTTCGAGGGGATTGTTGAGTTCATGCGCGACGGTAGAGGCCAGTTTGCCGAGCGAGACCATCTTTTCCATTTGGACCATATTCGCGTGAGCCCGGCGAAGCTCTTCGGTCTTTTGCGCGACACGACCCTCGAGCGTTTGCGCCCACTGTGTCAATTCGTTTCTCGCACGCTTCAATTCGTCGGCCATCTGGTTAAATGAAGTCGCAAGCCTTCCAATCTCATCGTTCGACCTGGCGGCAATCCGATAATCCAAATTTCCCTTCGTAATTTCCCGTGTCCCGAGTGTCAACTTGTGCACGGGAATGTTCACCACGATCCAGATAAAAATTCCTACAAACGTTGTCATCACAAAAAACATGAAAAGCGCGTTCAAATACTGGGACCGGTTCAGACTTGCGAGATGTGAATCAATTTCCCGGAGCGGCATCATAACATCGAGCACTCCCAGAACAGTTTGCGGCGACTCATGAGCATGGCAATCGGCCGTCGAACACGTCGAGTCGTTCTTGATCGGAACAATCATCCCCAGGACTCTGTATCCTTTTGGAGAGGAAAAGATGCGGCTTAATTCCTGCGGTTTGGGGGAGAGAGGTGCCTTTCCAGCGGAATGGCATGCGTTGCATGCTTCGGCGCTCATGTTTACGTGCGTTCCAACTTCGCCCGCGACAGTGGAAAGCTTGATTTCTCCTTTTTTGTCGTAAATACGGATAGCCTCAATGCCCGGTTCATTGCCTATCGTCGTGATGATCTGATGGATGTCCTCCTGGCGATTCAACATCATGCTGTAGTTCGTGGAGCGCTTAATGACGTCGCCGATCCGGTTCGCTCCGACAAGTGCATCCCGCAAGTATTGTTCTGCCTGGTGATCAATGCTGAGCTTTGTGAGGATAGCAGTCCCTACCAGCATCACGAAAAGAATGATCAAAAAGACTCGAAAAGCCAGCAAGTTGAGGAATTTCATGAGTTTCTCCAAGCCAGAGAAAGACAAGTACCGTGCCATTTCCAAATAGTGGGAAAGCCTGCGGAAAGGAATGAAAAGAGGGAGACAAAGAGCAACTAATTGCGCAAAAATGCGAAAGAAAATCCCCAATTCTTGTATTTCAAGAGACAGTTACACCCCGGAATAATCTCAAGACCTTGAGAACAGCCGGTTCATGATATCAAAGTACTTTCTGTGACCAATAATCTCTGCAATGCTCTTTATTGGTGCGCCGCCGTCATAGAGCGTTGCTCCCACAGCTGGCTGCATTTTGTTGAACGCAGTGGAAAATTTTTCCTTATATCCGGCCATTTCATCATGCAACAACTGGGTGAAGTCATCAGCGCTGAGAAGGTCAGCTCCGGCAATCTCAGTCTCTGCGACACGAAGAATCCAGCCGGAGTTGTACGGATCGTCAAGCAGGAGGTACGGGTGTTCGAGAAGCTGCGCGTTGGATTCGCCGCCGATGCCCGACACGGCAGCTCGAAGTGCAATCGTCCCCTCTCTCACAACAAGCCATGCGAAAGGTGAATTCTGTTCAACCCGGGATGGTGTTTGAGGCAAAACCACGCTGACGACGGGCCTCAGGAAATATGCGCCGACGTGGTCGATACCGAGCGTTGCAGTTGACGATGAATCATTCTTTATCCACATGTGCCCCTTGCTGTATTTTCGGTCGCTCGGAAGCGGGGACGCGAGAAGAGGCTGGAAGAAATCATCCAGGCTTCGCTCGAAATAATCTTGTGGATTTTTAAAGTTTTCCATTTTGACGTCCGTGGTAGAGTTATGAAATGACTTCATTGGATGACTGTGTCGCGGCAGCACTGCATTGATTCATCGTTTCATCCAACAGCCTCTCGATCAAAACAATATCCTTCTTTCCAACTTTGACCGTACCAAAACGGGGTCGCATATCCGGTTTTGTGGTGATGATAGCGTTAATATTTCTTCGACTCGAATTCTAATTCTTTCAACCATTCTCCTTCGACTGGCTGGGCCGGCAGATGGTTACTGGGATTTTCGAACACGGGAAAATATTTCGTGACGTAATAGAATGCGACAAACCCGCCGGTGGCAAGGGCGACAGTGATTGAGACTTCCTGCCACGATGGTATATACGTTCGAAGGGGCCAATTCTCCATGCTCGTCACCGCCGTGTTCATTCTATTTGCAACAAATCCCAGAATAACGAGAATGGAGGTATAGAAGAGTCCCTTCTGACTCGTCCTGACCTTTTGAAAAAGAAGGAGGAAGAAGGGGATGACCACGCCGAGCGTGATTTCAAGGAGAAATAGTCCGCTTTGGTAAGTAGGTTGGAATACAAACCGAAGGGCATCGCGGCTCATGAGATCCTGGATCCGAACAGTGAAGAATAGCGCCAGAACTACCGCCAGCACTTTGGCTAACTCGGAAAAGAGAGGCATCTTGATTTCACGTCGGAAAGCACGCGCCGATGTGAATGAAGAGAATATTACCATCGAGATACCGGCAGCGATGCAGGAAATGAAAAAGAGAAATGGAACGATGTCCGAGAACCAGAGCGGGTTCATCCGCTCGGGCACGACAAGATACAGTGAACCGAACGACGACTGGTGGAGTGTTGAAAGAATAACGCCGGCAACCACAACGGGCAAAGAGATTGTCCGTAAGAGCCTGATCGGCGCGTGCAAATGGAATTTTTCCAGAACGACGGGCGCGAACTCCAATGTCAGGACGGTAGTGTAGAGAATGATACACCACGTAATTTCAAACATCACCGAATGGGGATTCCACATGACGAGCGGATGCCAGAAGTTCTGCGGTCGCCCGAGGTCGACGACGAGGACCAACATAACAAGCACGTATCCGATGTAAGCGGTAAGGATCGCCGGCCTCACGATCGGTTCAAAGCGTTCGGCGTTCAAGATATGGACAGTTGCCGCAATGGTAAATCCGGCTGCCGCGAGGCCGACGCCGATGAAATCGAACCCGATCCAGAATCCCCAGGGGAATTGATCGGTCAGGTGCGTTGTCGCGCCGAGCCCCAAGGTGAAGCGTTGAAAGGCGGCAACTGCGCCAACCGCCATGAGAAGTATCGCGGCAGTTTTCCAAAAACTCAGTTTATACGAATGAAATGGGAACATAATGTTATCTCTCTCTCAGTTTCTCGTGGATTCCAGTTTCTTTTGTTTTTCTTCTGCTTCGAACTTCGCTACTTCCGTGCGGCGGGCAGTGATCCAATGGATGCCGAAGAGCACCACTCCTGCCGCAACAGAATACTTTGGAACCTGCGAAAGGACTCTCCACGAAAGCTGCGGGATCGGATTATTCGGAAGGTTCATCGGGAGACCGAGCTTTTCGAACGGGATGCTTGAGATATAGAGCACCGATGTCCCGCCAGCCTCCGTCAATCCGTAAATATAGTTCACGTACGTCGACGGGCTTGCATCGATGCGTCTCCTGGCCTCCTTGACTAGGTCGTCGCGATCGCCAAAGACGGTGGCGTCGAACATGCATGCTTCAGCGCATGCGGTTTTGCCGCCTGCCGCGATGCGCTCGTAGCACATCTTGCATTTCTGAATCCTCGGCGACACGCTGCCCCACTCGTACCGGGGTATTTCGAATGGACATGCCTGCATGCAGTAGCGGCAGCCGATGCATTTGGATTCGTCATAAATCACTGCGCCGGATTCAGTTTTTGTGAACGCGCCGACAAGGCAAACGGAGACACAGGTCGGCTCGTTGCAATGCATGCACAATTTGCGGACAAAATTCTGGTCATCGTTAAGGCTCTGGACAACGGTGTAATGCGTTGCGGAGAGTTCGGCGGCTTCCTCCTGGGGAAGATGGTTCGTTTCCGCGCAAGCGCGGGCACACTCGCGGCACCCGACGCATTTTGAAACATCAATCAATAGCGCTTTCCTGCTCATGGTGATCATCTCCGCTTGCGTTATTGGTTATTAAGAAATTGTTGTTCGAATCGCTCGCACTGTTCAGTGCTAAAATCATTCAGCAATCCTTCGACCGGAATTCCGCCGTCCTGGAGCAATACGGGAACCGGTGATCCGACTTGAGTTGACTCTGCGATGAAATCGCGAAGCCGTCCGAATTCCTGTTGTATCCACGCACTGCTTCGTTCGCCGAGCAGGAATTGTGTTAGTTCCGAGGCGTGCAGCGGTTTCATTGAATACGCCCAGCCGTTGCTAAAGAGCTCTTCTCTCATTTTCCCGGGGTGCCGCTGAAGGTCTTCATTGAAGGAAACTACCTCTCCGTCAATTGGCGAATGAATCGTGAGTGTTTTCGTTCCTTCCTTGAGCTGGAAAAGCGCCTCCCCCTTTTTAGCGGGAGAGCCAGGAGACTTTAGAAACGACACACCCGGATTCTTCAGCATGCGGAGGACAAAATCGTCGGCTCCGATGCGGACATTTCCCGAAGGAAACAGATTAAGCCACGTATGCGTCGGTGAGAAAAAGATCCCCGGAGGAACGCGCAGTGGATGCGGAGCACGCTGCGCGTAAACCGCTGCAGGCACAGTTTTCTTCTTGCGCTGCACAACGAAGTCAATTCCGAGGAAGATGATAATCATGGTTAAAAATAATAGGACTGTCATAGGGGTAGCCTTTTGTCAAGTATTGATGTTGTGTCTATTGCTTGAAATGTTAGGAAAAAATTCATCAACCAGAACGGGCCATTCATCGCCGTTCGTCATGTCGCTTACGTTCTCAATAATTTCGCCGCCGTCCTGCATCACCACGCTCAGCCTGGGTGTAAACCAGTCGATAAGGTGTGAACGAACCGCTTCCTGCCATCGATCGGCGGTCACACCTTCGACGAGATTCTGCAACTCGACCGGCAAGTCGTCAGGAACCATTTTTACTATCCATCCTTTTTCCAGCGGAGAATCGTTGATGCTCGAGGGCGCTATCTTGAGCCGAGGGTTGATTTCAAGTATGGTGCCGGACAGCGGCGAAATGACGGGGAGGATTTTGTCCCCATGCTTCATCATCGCCATGACTTCACCTTGCCGTATGCTCGAGCCCGCTTGCGGCAGGTCAATTGCTCCCAGCTTCCCGATGAATCGTTGTGCAAAGTCATCGACTCCTGCCACGACCTCGTGCGAAGAGTTAACGATCATCCAGCTATGGCCCTGGTGGAAGAAACGCTCAATCAATTGTGCTGAGACAGGCGTACGGGCTTCCGGAATCCTCAATGCACTTGCGGAGATTTTTTTAGAAAATGAGAAATACTCAGCGGTAAGGAGTATTACTACCATCAATATGAAAAGTACGATGACCATTTCGCTGCCTCTTTTGGATTTATTCTTCCAAAAGAACTTGAAATAATCATGCCAGGAAAAGGGGAGAGTGCCACTCTTGGCGCAACATCATGAAGTTCTTGGGGTTAGGGAGGATCAAACTGTGAGGTGTACAGATTCTACGGAAGGGCGATTGTATAAAAAATCAACAACTTCTGGTGCTCTTTCTAGTAAAGCATGTAAGTCTTTGCAACAACCGAGAAACAGCAATGTAGAATAATTATGCGCAGCACGTTGAATAATTAAACACTTGTCCCTTGTTATTGAGTTTCTTTTTCCCACAGAGAATCAAGCATCTCCGGATCGCTTATAAACAGCTTGGCGCAAAACTCGCCGGCGAATTTTCCGCTCTTCTTGCATTGAGCAAGCGTCTTCTTGATCGCTTCACGATTGTCTACACCTTCTGAAAAACAATAATTTTCCAGCGAAATACTGCATTCTGTGCAGAATACTTCCTTCTGCGGCGGGGGTTGACCTGTAGATTGATTTTTGGTCATAATGTTTGATTGAGCCTCTGAAGATGAACCTGGAACTACTCTGTCAATCAACTAACAAAAATATAGGCTCAGAGTCAACCGGTTATTCGAATCGCACGTCCGCTGCCAGGCGCTTAAAAATAACGAAGTGATCACCCAGGGCGAGAGGTTCTGTATATTCGTTCTCATCCAGACTCTTAAGAACATGCCTCACCTTCTCACCGTACCGGGAAATATCTACCTGGCCCAAGTCACCATGATTTTGTTTCGATTTTGAAATCGAAAAATTCGAGGCTAGCGCGTCAAAAGCTTCTCCAGCTCTGAGCAGGGTGTACACCGAATCAGCGACGGTGGCCGTTGCACACACAATCTCTGCAAGCCCGATATACACTGGGATCTCGCACTTAACATGTGCATGAAAATTGATCCACATCGTCACAGGTTTCCCATCGTGGATTGCCGGTGAGAATTTCCACAACTTCATCCGGCTGTCCGCTAGTTCATCCCACGCCGCATCGCCGCTGGGGTTCATAATTTCAGCCTTCTCCACCGAACCGTCATCTGCAACGAGGATTCTCAGGTCCAGCTCGGAATGGTATGCCATGAGAGACGCAGACATTGGCGGAAAGGGTTCCTGTTCAATGAGTTGCGGCATCTTTTCCGGCATATCGGCATTTTGCGTCGTTGCGCAGCCAAAGGCGATGAAGCAAGACAAGACTACTATGCAAGTTGTTCTCATGCGACACCTCCCAGAAAACAAAAAAACCTCATTCCTCCACGATTCGTGGAATCTTGAGGTCTTCTTACTTGTGGTTGCTGATCCCATAACACCTCCTTCGTGAGGTGGAATCTTCGAAACGGCCAGCAAAGGTATTCGTCGGGTTGACGCTATACCCCGAAGTCTACTTCAAACCTAAGGCTATTTCTTACAAAAGTCAAGCGGGGGTAGTTGTCAGGGTGCAGGCTACTTGTCATCCCTGAGAAATTTCCAAAAGAGCTACTTGGGAATCGGAAACTACTTGATCAGGCCCGGATCAATAAGTGCTGACTTGAGCGCGTTTCTAATTTTTTCTTTCGCCGTACGTGTTGACAAATTCCTCGAGTCCCTTTGTAATTTGAGAGGCGATGCGTATTCTAAAGTTGTCGTCAAGAAGGAGCATTTCGTCTTCGGGGTTCGACATGAACGCCGTTTCTACAAGGACGTTCGGGGGCATCGTCAGTGCGTTAAGAGTGAAATTAAAACTACCGACGACTCCGAATTGGTCGAGTCCGAGTTCGATCATCTTTCCATATAGAATATTTGCGAGAGGTTGAAATCCGACCTGGCGGTAATACGCACTCGTTCCCTTTGATAACTCCGGATCCCCTGCGGCGCTCGTCGAGTTTGCATGTATGCTGACGAGCAGCTGCGCGCCGGAGCTGAGAATTTTTTCCGTTCGATCGAGCATAGAGACGTTCTCGTCCGTTGTTCGCGTCATGATCACCCTTGCCCCTTTCATTCGCAGGAGCGAATCAACATGCTGTGCAATGGAGAGAGTTATCTCTTTTTCTTTCTTTCCCGTCGAACCAAGTGCACCGTCGTTGTCACCTCCGTGACCGGCGTCGACGGCGATGGCCAATCCGGCAAGCACGGAATCGGAGGATGCGATGATCGGCGGCCGGCGCACCAATATCCGCATGTTCGAGCCGGTGTCATAACTAATATCGTACCCCCAATGCTGCTGATAGTTCAAGGTGATCGTGAGGCGGTATTGCCCGGCCGCAATCTGGCTCCATGTCACATTCTTTATTCCGCTTCCCGACAATTGATGGGTGATCCAATTCGTGTTGGACGTTGCGCCAAAAATATCCACGACGATAGCGGCAGGATCGACAAGTTGTTGACTGAGGTACGGCAGCCGCTGGTCCAGCGAAACCGTGATGATGTCCTCCTTCTCATTTCCCGATATCGACAACGCGCCAATAAGTGATCGGGGGCGAGGTGCTTCGAGAGGGAGGAGCTGCGCGAAATCGTCCGGAAGCCACGCTTCCATCTGGTCGCCGAGGCCTACCCGGTACTGGTCGCCCATTTTTCCCGTGATGACAAGTCGAACACCAGCCTTGAGACTTCCCAGTTTCGCCCCTCCTAATCGGTCGGTTCCTACTCCGGCATTGAGGTACGGACGCCGTCCGATCACTTCAGCGACACGAGGCAGTTCCTTAGGGATAATTGAAACTTTTCCTTTCGAATACGCTTTTTCACTAGCAAAAAAATTCTTAGGAATACGGAACTTCACGCGCACTCCTTTTGCCTCATCGTCTTCTTTTACTTTGTACGAACCGACGTAAATTCCTCCAAGACCGCCAGCTTTTGAGGTGGGGACTTCCGTCATCGGAATGCCCGACTCAATGCCGTCGATGTCGAAAAATGCTTTGCAGCCCGGGCTCCCTTTGAATTTGACTTCCAGAACGTCATCTTTCCCGAGCCACGCGTCCTGGGACGGTTCCATCATCACAGTGTCGATCGATATGGGTTCCCGCGGGGAGGTTTTCGGAGGTTCCGGCCTCTGTATGAGTATGTTCTTAGCGGCAGAGTCTCCGTTCGCAGACCTGACAACAAGGTGGAGCGCCGACGAGCCGACGGCCACATTCACAATGCCGCAAAACGCGCCGCTGGCGTATACTTTCACTTCTTTACCGTTGATGAATGCTTTTGCGGTCGGCAGCGTGGAACCGGACACACGTTGCCGCGACGCGGCCGTCACGACCGTGTCACTTTCAGGAACAACAACGCGAATAAACAATGAGTCCGCAGGTTTAATAAAGCCTGCGTATCCAGCATCAATAATAAAAGGCTGAAGTAAAAGGATAAAGAGCGAAACACGAGAACGATGGCTCATAGTTTTGTGTCACTTAATGACGGTGGCAAGAATGGAGTTTGTGACGAACATATACTTGAGCTTTAAGTGAAGTCGTATACCAATATCCCGCACAAAGACGCTGAAGCGAAAAATACATGAAAAGGAAGATGGCTCTAAAAGTCGTTCTTTCACTACTTAGAGCTCTGGATGTGGTGTTGTTATCTGTGTGCTTCATCCATCTGATCGAATTTCAGAAAAGAAGTCACGGCATTATTCTGATTCGCCATGTAAGCTGCCCTCTTTTAATTGCGTATTGTCTTGCAGCGCGGGCATCTTTCGGGTGTCACAATATAATAGAGAGGATCGAGATTTGCACTAGAGTTCTTTGGCCCGTATATTCATGCGAATTCTGTCGTGAAGCGGGAGTCCCGTGGTGTAGCACATGATCGGATGCAACTTTTCCGTAGTAACTTCGTATACATCCTGCCTCTCAACCGTCGTTCATACAAACAAAAGGTGTGATTTATGAAAAAAGCTCTATTCTTACTTGTCCTCGCAATCGTTGGCTCTTCCATTATCTTCGCCCAACAGGAAGCGCGGCTCTTGCGTTTTCCGACGATCCATGGCGACAAGATTGTGTTCAGCTATGCCGGCGATTTGTATACTGTTTCTTCCTCTGGCGGTGTGGCACGAAAGCTAACAAACGATATCGGGTACGAGATGTTCGCGCGTTATTCGCCCGACGGCAAGTGGATCGCATTCACCGGACAATACGACGGCAACACGGAAGTTTATGTGATGCTTGCGGATGGGGGAGTCCCCAAGCGGCTCACATTCACAGCGACGCTTGACCGCGACGATGTATCAGACCGTATGGGTCCGAACAATATCGTGATGACGTGGAAAGATAATTCGCATATCGTCTTTCGATCACGAATGGACGAACCGAATGATTTCAAGGGACAGCTTTTTATCGCATCGGTCGACGGCGGGATCCCAGAGCAGCTTCCCCTGCCCCGCGGCGGCTTCTGTTCCTTCTCGCCTGACGGAAAGAAAATGGTCTACAATAGAGTGTTCAGGGAATTCCGAACGTGGAAACGGTATCGCGGCGGGCAGGCTGACGACGTATGGATGTACGATTTTGAAACGAAGGTGACGACAAATCTGACGAACAATCCGGCCCAGGACATTATCCCGATGTGGAGCGGAAACAAGATCTACTTTGCTTCCGACCGGGACGAGCATAACCGGCTGAACATCTATTCGTATGACCTGACGTCCAAAGAAACAAAGCAGTTAACAAACTTTGTCGACTTCGACGTGAAATTCCCGTCACTCGGCGACAACGCGGTTGTTTTTGAGAACGGGGGGTTTATTTATCGTCTCGACCTTGCCACGGAGAAATATGAAAAAGTGCCTATCTATATCGACGAAGACTTCGCCATTGGCCGTACGAATGTCGTCGATGTAAGCAAGAGTATTGCGAACTATGAGATCTCTCCCGACGGAAACCGAGCACTCTTTGGCGCACGCGGAGAAATATTCACTGTGCCGGCCAAGTACGGGAATACGCGCAACCTGACAAACACTTCCGGCGTTCACGAGCGCAATTCGAAGTGGTCTCCCGACGGCAAATGGATCACGTATATCTCCGATGCAACCGGCGAAGACGAAATCTATGTCATGCCCCAGGACGGGAGTGCGCCGGGAACGCAACTGACGAAGAACGGAGACACATATAAATACCAGGGGTATTGGTCTCCGGACAGCAAGAAGATCGTGTGGGCTGACAAGAAACTGCGATTGCAGTATGTCGACGTCGAATCAAAGAAGGTAGCCCAGGTTGCGCAGGCATCCGCATGGGAATTCACGGATTATGCATGGTCGCCCGACAGCAAGTGGATCGCGTACGCCAAACCGGAAGACTCATCGATGACAAATGTCTATCTGTATTCCCTTGAAAAGAAAGAATCATACGCCGTTACCGACGGATGGTATTCGTCGTACTCCCCGGTGTTCAGCTCCGACGGAAAGTACCTATTTTTCGTTTCGGATCGAAGCTTCACTCCGACGCTGAGTCAGACCGAGCTGGACCATGTGTACAACGACATGGCAAAGATCTATCTCGTCACGCTTTCAAAGGAGACAAAATCGCCGTTCGAACCGAAGAGCGATGAAGTCAAGATCAAGGAAGCGGGCAAGGAATCCGAAAAACCGGACAAGAAGAAGGATGATAAGGAAGAGTCGAAGGCTCCCGTAAAAGTCGATCTCGACGGTCTGCAGCAGCGAATTGCCGGACTGCCGATCACCGCTGCCAGTTACCGTGACCTCAACTCGGTTGGAGACAAGCTGTATTATGTCCGCAACAGTACGAAAGACGAAAAACCGACGTTCTTCCTTTATGATTTTGAAAAATTGAAAGAGACGGAACTCGGTGAATTCAGCGGCTATGAAATCTCTGCCGATGGAAAGAAAGCAATTGTCGGACAGGAGGGATGGTACGCCATTATCGATCTGCCAACGGCGAAAATCGAAATCAAAGATAAGCTGAACCTTTCGGACATGAAAGTGAAAGTCGACCATCACGCCGAATGGAATCAGATCTTCAACGAGGCATGGCGCCAGATGCGGGATTTTTATTTCGCTCCGAACATGAGCGGCGTTGACTGGGAGAAGGTCCGGAAGAACTACGCGCAGTTGGTGCCGTACGTCAACCATCGCGCGGATTTGACATACATCATCGGCGAAATGATCGGCGAATTAAGCACGGGGCACACGTACGTCGGCGGAGGTGAGATGCCGCATGCCGAACGGATCAAGACAGGCCTCCTTGGCGCCAAGATCGAACGAGATCCTGATTCAAAGTACTATCGCATCGCGAAAATACTTCGAGGGCAGAATTGGGACAATACTCTTCGATCGCCGCTCACGGAAATCGGCGTGAACGCAAAAGAAGGGGAATATATTCTTGCAGTGAACGGCAAGCCGACGAACCAGATGAACAATATCTTTGAATGTCTTGTCGGCACTGTCGGAAAGCAGGTCACTCTCAAATTGAACGCAGAGCCGAGTGAAGAAGGGAGCCACGAGACGGTGGTCGTTCCGACGGGGGACGAGCACGAGCTGTACTATTTCAATTGGGTGCAGTCGAACATCGAGAAAGTTTCAAAAGCGACGAACGGAAAAGTGGGCTACATTCATATTCCCGACATGGGCTTTCACGGCCTGAACGAATTCGTCAAGTACTATTATCCGCAGCTGACGAAGGAGGCGCTTGTCGTGGATGTTCGGGGCAACGGCGGCGGCTTCGTTTCGCCGATGATCATTGAACGGCTGCACCGGGAGATGGCGATGATCGACATTGCACGAAATGCGTCTTTCAGCCCGGACCCGAGCGGAACGATGGTCGGCCCTAAAGTTCTTCTCCTCGACGAATTTTCCGCGTCGGACGGAGACATCGTTGCATATAGGTTCAAGCAGTATAAGATCGGTACGGTGGTCGGCAAGCGTTCGTGGGGGGGCGTCGTCGGCATTCGAGGATCGCTTCCTTTTCTGGACGGCGGTTTTTTGAACAAGCCGGAGTTCTCACGGTACGACATTGAAGGTAAGTCCTGGATCATGGAAGGGCACGGGGTAGACCCCGATATCGTTGTCGACAACGATCCAGCGAAAGAATTTTCCGGAACCGACGAACAGCTGAACAAGGCGGTCGAAGTGATCCTTGACCAGATGAAGACCCATCCGGCAAAACTTCCGCCTCCTCCACCGTATCCGGACAAACATAAGTAATTAATGCACTCTTATCCAAAAAAGCTCCAGGTGTTCGTTGACCTGGAGTTTTTTTTATATCCACGAAGAACACGAATTGCGCGGAGGGGTCAAATCTGGTGTGGAATTATAATTTTTTGACGGGGGGATTTTCCAGATGAAATGCTAGAGAATTGTATTTTCTTTGTGTCTCATCGGGCCCTTTGTGGATAACTTCCGTGGATTGATTTTCCTCGGAATAGTTCGTATCCTGTGTGCACGAGGAATTGCATGGCTCCCCAGCATTCAAAATTTGAAACCGAACTCCAGGTCCGACCGGACGACATCGACATGAACAATCATGTCCACAATACAAGATATTTGGATTACGTTCTCGCTGCTCGGTACGACCAGATGGAGCGCTGCTATAAAATGAAGATGGAAGAATTTATTGCGCTCGGCTACGGCTGGGTAGTCAATACGACGCACGTCGAGCATAAGCGTCCGCTGGGTTTGGGCGAAAGAATTGTCGTTCGGACATGGATCGAGGAGATATTGAAGAACGGCGTGAAGGTCCGGTTTGAAATTCTGAAGAAAGAAAACCATAAACTTTCGTGCGAAGGCTACGTCCACTACACCATGGTAAATCAGAAAACGGGGAGAGCGGAAGTTATTCCCGCGTCGATCATCGAAAAATATTCGATCTAGATTCAGGCTCCCGCCCGTTGACGGGGTGCGTACCCTGTTGTTGAAAAACGAGTGCGGTGATTCGATGGTTCCTTTTCATGTCCAAACTCTCCGAAGTTTGGATATTTTGTTTTAGCTGCTTTCACCAAGCAGTCATTTTCCGGAAGATCTCCGATGCCGTTGCGTCCAAAGCACGATGCCGATATTCATTTGCCGTCGGCGACAATTCTCACCGCGTCTGCGGGCGCCGGGAAAACGTACGCCCTCACTCATCAGTATGCACAGGTGCTCTTATCCGACACTATCCGTCACAATGCGCTTCAAAACGTCCTGGCAATAACCTTCACCAACAATGCGGCCGCCGAGATGAAGGAGCGGATACTGACCTTGTTGAAACTTGCGGCCTTTGGCGACACAAAGACGCTGGCGGAACTGGACGAACGCCTTTCCATGGAACATGCGGAGATTCAGTCAAAAGCAGCCTTGCTGGTCGATGAAATTCTCGACAACTTCTCTGATTTCCAGGTAAAGACAGTCGACAGCTTCATGTCAACTGTATTCAAATCTTCATCGCTGGAGTACGGCTATCATCCCGATTTTGAAATCCTGCTCGGAACCGACCGCATCTTTGACCTCGCGTTTGACGTCTTTTCGAAAGAAGTGAGGGAAAATTCCGTACAGGCATCAGTAGTCGAAAACATTGTCGAACTTATCGCGGCGAACAGGAAATCCGAGAACAGTTTTGCGTGGAACCCATATAAAGAGATTGCCGGTCAGGTCAAGAAAATATACAAGGCGGTCTCCGGGCAGACGAAGCCGCTCGGCGCGGTCAGTTTATCAGAAAATCTTCTTCCTCTGCGCGAGCAGATTTCCGAACAGGCGGTGCGCGTTGGAACGCTGATAGAATCATCCGGATTGTCTCTCAACAAATTCTTTGCCGACGACCTTGCATTGATCGCGGCAGGCAATGTCCATGCGCTTATCGAGAGAAAGCTGAGGACTACGCCGGTCACGAAGCCGAAAGGGAAGGAAGAGACCGCGGCATACGACAGGTGGATTAGCCAGATTGAAAAAGAGCATCGGCAGCTGAATGAACTTCTCCGCCAATTCATTCTTGGCTATGCACAGCAGTACTACCGCCCATATGCCGAAGCGTATCTCTTGATGCAGCCGACGATCGACAAAGTGAAGAGACAATACGGGCAAATATTTATCGACGATGTTACCCGATCGCTTGCTGAACATTTGTCCAATGAGGTCGTACCGGAAATCTACTTCAAGATAGGGGAGACGATCTATCATTTTCTGATCGACGAATTTCAGGACACCTCGCAAATCCAGTGGAACAACCTGTTCCCGCTCATCGAAGAATCTCTCAGCAAAGGAGGGAGTCTCTTTGTTGTCGGGGACACCAAACAGTCCATATACGGCTTCCGCGACGCCGATTGGAAGATCATGAAGCGGCTGACGGAATCGAACCCGTTCCCTTCGGCCCGCCATGAAGTACGGTCTCTCGATGTGAATTACCGGAGCTACGCGCGGATCGTGGATTTTACCAGAGAGGTATTCCATACGATCATTCCGGGGGAGGGATACGAGCGTGAAGCCGCTGCGAGCGGATTGTCGACCTATGAACAACATGTGACGCCGGAACATGCGGGCAAAGGATACGTTGAGGTTGTGTGTGTTGAAGAGCAGGAGGATGATGCGCCTGAAAAACTTTCGATCCGTACGATCGTTGAAGAATGCCGGTCGCGAGGGTACCGTTACAGTGAGATTGCCGTTCTGACGCCGACGAACAGGCACGTTATCGAGGTGAGCGGTTGGCTGAACGAAATCGGAGTGCCGATCATCTCGCACAGCATGCTCGACGTGCGGCGGCGGAAAAGTGCGGGAGAATTCATCGCCCTTCTCCGATTTCTTGATTCGCCTGTCGACGACCTGTCGTTCGCGACTTTCATCCTCGGCGATGTATTCCGCAACGTTCTTGGAAACGGGAACAGGCACGATGTGCGCGGTGAGTTTGACCGTTTCATCATCGAAGAAAGGGGACGCGGTCGTGCTCCGCTCTATACAGCGTTCCGTCACCGTTTTAAAGAAATCTGGGACGAATATTTCGAACATCTTTTGAACGTTGTCGGATATCTCCCGTTGTACGATCTTGTCTCTGAAGCCTACAAGATCTTTGATGCCTTTCGGTCATCCCCTGATGAGGAAGCGTCGCTGGTCAAACTTCTTGAGGTGATCAAAGAGTTCGAGCATCGAGGGACGAATACGATGAAGAATTTTCTTGAATACTCCGACGATGTTTCGACCGACGAGGCATGGAGAATTGATATTCCGAAAAATATCGACGCCTTGCAGGTCATGACGATTCACAAGGCAAAGGGGATTGAGTTTCCCGTCGTCATCCTTCTTCTATACGACCAATCTCCGCGAGGCAAAAGTTTCCTTCTCCGGGAAAATGAGAATGAAGTATCAATACTGAAGGTCAACAAGAAGATGGCCGATAATGTCGACCAATTACGTGATCTGTTGGAGGCAGAGCAATTCCGGGACACGGTGGATGCGTTCAACAAGCTGTACGTTGCCTTCACGAGAGCTGAGAAAGAAATGTATGTTATCGGTGTTTACAGGAAAGAAAGGAAAGAGCCGACGAAATTCCTTCCTCAACAGGGGTATGAACCGGCTTCCAAGCCCACCGTAACTCCGGGCAAAGTTCAGAAGGAGAACACCTTCTCACCTTTCCACCATACAACGAGGAAGCAGCTTGGTGTGCAGTCGTACGAGAATGTCGGCGCAGAGGAAAGCAAGAGGGGGGATTTTATCCATCGCGTTTTCTCCTGCATCGAGTTTATCAAAGGAGATTTGGAAAAACAAGTTCAGGATGCCGTAGCGCGTGCCAGCCGCGAGATGCCCCTGCCGGTTGCTGCCGGCGACCCGACATCGTTGATCCATGGTTGTCTGGTCGGTCCCGGTTTGCGCGATTGGTTCATCCCAAATGAACATCGAACGGTGCACCGTGAGCAAGAGATCGCAAATCGTGACGGCGCGCTTTACCGCGCCGACCGTGTTGTCGTTGACCTCAAGACCGTTACGGTGATCGACTTCAAGACCGGCGGTGACGAGAATGAGGCGGAGTATCGTACCCAGGTGAGAAATTACGTCGAATTGCTGAGGGAAGTCTATCCAGAGAAAGAAGTCCGAGGCTGCCTTGCGTACGTAGATCTGCAGATCGTAAGGAACGTTCCATGAGCAGCGTCTACCTCATCGCTCCACCCGATACCATGATCAGGAAGGTTGTTTCCCTTCTCGGCGATCGGGGCCGCGATTATTCGAAAAACATTGTCGTGTTTCCCGGAAAACGTCCAGCACATGCGCTGAGGAGCGCCCTGTCGAAGATAACCGGCGGAGGATTTCTCCCGCCGAAAATATTCTCGATAGATAATTTTGTCGACTATGTGTACGGGGAAAAGTTGAACCTCCTGGATAAAGCTATGAATTCGTTGGACGCGGCGGCACTTTTGTACGAAATTCATTTGTCGGATTCCAGGCGAATCGGCGGCAATAATTTCACCTCGCTCGATTCGTTCCTGCCTCTCGGGATAAAAATCTTCGGAGAACTTGAGGAAGTATGGATAGCCGATATCCCGCTCACGAGAGTCCGCGAGGCACTCTCGGGGATCACTTATTCCGGCGTGACTTCGCTCCTTGTTTTTTACGAACAATTCTACGCTCTCGCCCGAGAACGAAACCTGGCGACCCGTTCAATGAAATACCGGACCATAGCGAAAGAAGTGTCATCGATCGACCTCGCAGAATATTTGAACATCATTTTTGCGGGATTTTTTGACCTCACAAAATCAGAGCGGACCATTCTGCGTCACCTGAACACGCTCGACAACGCCTTCCTGATCTTCCAGACCGGTCCGGGCATCGGCAGGAGGCTGAAAGAGATCGGTGTGTCGCCCGAACTCCCACCGGACGAGACGGCGCTGCGATCATTGCATTTCTACCGGAGCGCCGATGTTCACGGACAAGTGTTCGCATTAACAGAAAAGGTCAATGAATTGCGGCAAAACCACAGCTGCGCTCCCGACCGCACTGCAATCGTCCTGCCGGCGCCGGAAACACTTTTTCCAGTGTTCCACCAAACGCTCTCGCTTGTTCCCGACAACGAATTCAATATCTCGCTCGGCTACCCCGTGACGCGCACGCCCGTATACGGCTTCCTTGATACGCTTATGGAATTGATCGTGTCCAAGTTCGAGAACCGGTATTCAGTTGTCGATTACATCAAGTTTGTTCTTCATCCCTACACTAAAAATATCCGCTACGAGAAAAGGTCGGACATTACACGCATTCTCGTCAACACGATCGAGGAATTCTTTCTGAAAGAACACTCGGCGGAATATTTTTCACTCGAGGAATTGGAAAGCTCAACATCCCTCTTTGACAGGGCCGCGAAACGGATTGCCGGCATCGGCGAACATGTGTCGGTAGATTCGTTGAAAAAGCATCTTGTTTCCATTGATACAAATACCATTCGGGTATTCGACGCAGTAGAAAATATCGGTGGGTTCGCGTCAAAGACGGCAGAGGTCCTCCGTTATATCAATGCCCACAGCACGGCACAACTCCATCCGTTCTTTCGCCCGTTCGCAGAGACCATGATTGATCATCTTGACGCCGTACAAGCATCCCTGCTCTGCGGGCGCAGCTTCGACGAGGTTGTTGAGTATGTATCGTTCTTCAGGAACACCATTGCCGCGGCGGAGGTGCCCTTCACTGGAACGCCGCTTCACGGGCTTCAGGTTCTCGGATTTCTTGAGACACGTAATCTGCAGTTCGACACTGTTTTTATCCTCGACGCCAACGACGAGGTCCTGCCCGGCAACAAGGGACATGACGTGTTGTTGCCGTTGAAGCTGCGTGAATCGCTCGGACTGTCAACGTTTCGAGACAGGGAGCATAGGGACGAATACTACTTCAACTGCCTTCTGCAGGGGGCAAAAGACGTACATTTCTTTTTCATCCAGGATGGAAAGAAGGAAAAAAGCAGGTACGTTGAGAAACTTCTATGGGAACAAGAGAAGAAGGAAAAGTCGGTCCAGGTGAACAAACGACTTGAAACTGTCCGGTACAGGATTCAGCTTGCGAACGCGACCCCGCCGGCGATACCAAAAACGGAATGGGCAATTTCATCCCTGAAAAACTTTTTCTTTAATGCGACTGCGCTGGATACATATTTGCGATGTCAACTAAAATTCTACTACGCGTACGTGTTGAAACTGGAGGAGCGGGAAGAAGTCTCGTCTGAGTTAGAACAGGCCGACATCGGAACATTCATCCATCTTGTACTCGCTGAGTATTTTCGAAAATTCAAACGGAAGGTGCTGGAGAGGGAGGCACTGACGGTTGAGTCGCTCGATGAAACCATCGGGATCCTTTTTGAAAAGGAATATGGCGGCAGCTTGCTGGGACCGGTTTACCTGTTGAAGCGGCAGATCAGATCGCACTTGAAAGATTTCTTGGTCGATTACCAGTACCCTTTGTTGAGTCAGGGCATTACGCTTTTGGAACTCGAGCTTAAGGTGGAATCAACGATCGGTAAATATCAATGCAAAGGGAAACTGGACAGGGTAGAGCGCCGGGGAGGGAACATTCATATTCTCGATTACAAGACCGGAAGCAATGAAAAATATACGAGGATAAATTTCAAGAACCTTAGCCTCGAGAACCGGGATTCGTGGAGCGAAGCTATTGGCTCACTCCAGCTTCCGTTATATGCGATGCTTTACTCAACAGCGGCCGGCATCCGGACCGATGAAATTGTCCCCGCGTACCTTTATCTCGGAAGGCAGAAAATCGACGGGGATATTGAAGTGCCTCTTTTCACTGAAGCCGATCCCGCCGGAGAAAAATTCGAGATGCTTGAAAAGATCATTGTTGGGGTGCTGGACGAAATAACAAATATCGACAGTCCCTTTGAACCGACTAAACGTTTTGAACGCGACTGCCGAACGTGCGCTTTCAAATATCTTTGCGGAACGCAATGGGCGGGGTAAAGGCTGGTTCGCTAAGTACTGGCAGACGACGCCCTCCAATCCCGTGGTTGAGGAGAGAGAAAACGATCGGGCGGTCGGCGGGAAACTAAGGCATGAAGATTCATCTGCAATTCGTTAATAGCTGAGAAGGAGTTTCGTCATGGCAATGCCGCACGCGCGCACAGTGGATTGGAACAAAGCGTTTCGACCTTTGATTAAGAAATATAAAAGGAAAAAACATCCCCTCGAATACAAAAATCTTTATGAATTGCTGGTGATGGTGATCCTTTCTGCGCAATCTTCCGACAAACAAGTCAATGTCCTCGCTCCCGTATTGCTGAAAGCTTTTCCGTCGATGAAGGATCTCGCGAAAGCGAAAGCCGGTGAATTGCATAAATTCATCCGCAAGATCCGGAATTTCGCCAACAAAGCAAAGTGGCTAATGACGATCGCACAAGAAGTAGGAACTGACGATAATATTCCGACCACCCTGGAAGGGTTAACTGCACTTCCCGGAATCGGGCGAAAATCGGCCAATGTCATCATCCGAGAGTCCGGGGGAGTTGCCGAAGGGGTCATCGTGGACCTGCATGTTGTTCGCGTTGCGCCGAGACTGGGAGTAGCGGCCGGAACGGACCCGAAGAAAATCGAGATCCAGCTCATGGCCGAAGTTGCACATGAGAACTGGAACGATATCGGCATGGCTCTTTCATTTCTCGGCAGAGAGACATGTCGTCCGACTGATCCGAATTGCAAGGAGTGTGTGATGAATACAGTCTGTGCGTATTATGCATCGATGAAGTGATTCGAATGTTGGACGTGCATCCAATTGCACAAGTATTTCCTGTCTGAGTAAACCTGCGACGACTCCTGCTCCGCGCCATCTCGAAGGCGCTTCTAACGTCATTCCGTCGAAAGTCGAAATTGGCCCTCTATTTCTTCTTAGCCCGCTGTGGCGTAGGCGACACGTGCTGCCGGTCAATGGAATTCTTACAGCGACATCCCTCCGAGGCTCGCGCAGCGAACAACTACATTGTCCCGGTGAAGAAAAGCCATTATGCCGGCAAATGCATGCATTTGGCGTTCACTAAATGGAGGGCGGCTTTCTAA
>CAYTOA010000057.1:0-26661 GCA_964439265.1 uncultured Chitinophagaceae bacterium | reverse complement strand
GACGGCAGCACGAGCATTGTTATTGGTGCGGCATCGAATACTCCCGTCAAGAAGGACTCAGTGCTATTATATTATTCTGTCGACGGCGGCGCTACATTTTCAACGTCTTCGATGACGCTGACGAACGTCACCGATTCAACTAATAATTGCGGAAGCTACACGGGAACTATTCCAAAGCAGCTTTCAGGCTTGATCACGAAATTTTACGTCTCCGCCGTTGACATAACGAATAAAACGTATACCGCTCCGTACAATGCACCGGCGAATCTATTCGATTTCGATTACGGAGTATCCGGCGTGAGGGTGACGTCGCTTCCTTCGACGTTCGACCTGTACCAGAATTTTCCGAACCCGTTCAATAATTCGACGTCCATCCAGTATTACCTGGAAAAACCGAATTTCACGACGCTTAAAGTCTATGACGTGTTGGGCCGAGAAGTCGCAACGCTGGTCAACGAATACCAGACCGCCGGCCTCAAACCGCCGGTGAAATTCGACGGATCGGCGCACGCGAGCGGTGTGTATATCTACCGGCTGAAATCGGGTGAGTTCGCCGCGGTAAAGAAGCTCGTCTTGTTGAAATAGCGTAAACCTTTGTCCCTCTCATTTCAAATTCCCTGGTATTTCTTCCTTCTCGCGGCTTCATCGGGCATCGCGATATCATTCTTCGTCTACCGCGCTACTGTGCCTCCGGTTCCTCCCTTCACGCGCTATGTGCTGATCGGTTTTCGCGGACTTGCTCTCACGCTGCTGATCCTCGCGGTCTGCCAGCCGATCTTTACGCTTACTCGCCGCTCAACGGTCAAGCCGGAGATTGCTGTGCTGATCGATAACTCTCTCAGCATGACCCTCACCGATGGAGCTGGAAATCGGGAAAAGATGATTCGGTCTATGGTTGGAGGAAAAGCGCTGGAGGCGTTGTCGTCCGCTGCGAACGTGGAATTTTTCTCCATTTCCCCTTCGCTCCACGGGGTCGCCGTCGACTCGCTTCGGCTCGACGGGCCAAGTACCGATATCGCATCCGCGTTCCGGTCACTGAAGAATAAGACCGGTCCGCGATTGAGCGCCGTACTGCTGCTGAGCGACGGTAATTACAACAGCGGGGAGAATCCTCTCGATGAAGCGGAAAGAACATCAGTACCGATCTTTTGCTCGGGCGTCGGTGATTCGCTTGAACAAAAAGACATTGCCGTTCAAAAATTGCTCACGAATTCGATCGCATACATTCAGTCCACGGTGCCCGTCGATGTGACCGTCAAAGTATCCGGTTATGAAAATAGAGTGCTCACGGTTAACTTACTGGAGGACGGGAAACAGCTCGACCGGCAGAACATCACACTACTCCCATCGGGTGCCGGCCGTACTGCTGAATATCCTGTTCATTTCACGTTCAGCCCCACGGCGGAAGGAATAAAAAAATATACTGTCAGCGTTTCTGCGTTGGAAGGAGAGGTAACGAAAAAGAATAATACGAAATCTGTTTTTGTAAAAGTTCTCAGGAACAAAATGCGTGTTGCGGTCATTGCCGGCTTTCCGAACGCCGATGTGTCTGCGATGATGCAGGGGCTGCACGCGGACCATAACATTGAAACGTCTTCTGCGATCCAGCAGCCTAACGGCCAATTCAACGGCCGGCCGCTCTCGCAATTCGCGGGATTATCTTCAGCTGATTGCATCGTGCTCATCGGCTTTCCGACGGAAGCGACGACCCCGTCCGCGATACATATGGTTTCAAACGCTCTTACGGCTCGTGGAGTGCCGCTGTTGTTCATCGCCGCGCGGACGCTCGATCTTCATCGGTTGAAAGAATTGGGCACATTTCTCCCCTTCACAAATCAATCCGACAGAATCGATGAGCAGGCTGTCTTTCCGAATATCCTGCCTCAGCAGCAATACAACGTTCTCGTCCAATCTTCCGAAAACCCCTCATTCGATTGGAACAAACTCCCACCGGTATTTTCATCCCTCGGGACCTTCAGGGCAAAGCCCGAAGCCCTTGTTCTCGCAACAACAAAAGTCCGGGGCATCATCATCGATAACCCGCTCCTCGTCTCGCGAAGTGTCATGCATGCTAAGTCATTTGCGGTGCTCAGTTACGGTATCTGGCGCTGGAAACTTCTTGCCGGCGCGAGCGGTGAGACAGAGAGTTTTTTTGACCCGTGGATCTCCAGCGTTGTGCGCTGGCTGGTTACGCGCGACGATAACAAGGAGTTGAACGTTGAGCCTTCTAAAGAGATTTTTTCGCAGGGTGAAGTTGTCGATTTTCTGGGGCAGGCATATAACGCCAACTATCAACCGGTTGATAATGCCGACATCCGCGTTGAAGTGACCGCGCTCTCGCCGCGGCAGCGTTTCGAAACGATCCTGCGGCCCCTTGAGAATGGCAGGTACGTGGGAGAGTTCGAAGCCCTGCCGGAAGGCGATTATTCGTTCACGGCAGAAGCGAAAGCCGGCGGTACGGACCTTGGAAAATCGGAGGGACGGTTTTCCGTGGGCGAGCAATCGATCGAGTTCGCAGATACAAAAATGAATAAGCCCATCCTCCAGCAAATTGCGGCGGTCTCAGGAGGAGAATACAGCGACGGAGGCGATTTTGACCGATTGGTCCACGATCTCGCCGGACGTCCGTTCATGAGTCCTGCGGAGCAAGTTACGTCAACAGAGTTCGAGCTATGGAACCTTCCTGCACTTCTGTCGGTTATTGTTGCGTTGTTCGGGCTCGAATGGTTCATACGAAAACGAAGCGGAATGCTCTGAAAATTGATGGAATGAAAATGGGAATCAAGCACCGCCTCCTTTCACTCTTGCTCGATACTGGTTACTGAATTCTCTTTACTGATCACTATTTGTCAACTATGGCTAAAATATTTTTCATCTTCGGCTGTGTGTTTTCTTTTCTTGGAGTGGCATTCGGCGCATTCGGTGCCCACGCATTGAGGGAGAAACTCTCGCCCGACATGCTTCAGGTCTTTGAAGTCGGCGTGCGGTACCAAATGTACCACGCATTTGCATTGTTCGTTGTGGCTTGGGCATTACACACATGGAATATTCCGGGCGCGGCGGCTTCTGGCTGGTGGTTTGTTGCCGGCATCATTCTGTTCTCGGGAAGCCTCTATGCCCTTGCGCTCAGCGACATACGATGGCTTGGCGCCGTAACGCCGTTCGGTGGACTCTCATTCCTGGCCGGCTGGTTGTTGCTGGCGTGGAGCATCTGGAAAAATGTCCAATGAACTTCGATTCAGAATAATTCCAGTTATTATCCAATCACTTGTGTTAGGAGATTTGCTATGAGTAGAACCAGAATAGTTCTTGCCGCTGCGATCGCTCTCGCAGCAGTATGTGTCGTTGGCGTCGTTCATGCGCAGCAGAAATCATATCAGCTTAGTCCCGCTGCTTCCGTTACTCAAACGGTCGGCTTAACCGACATCACTGTCGTCTATCATCGGCCTGGCGTAAAAGGGAGAAAGATCTGGGGAGAACTTGTTCCGTATGATAAAGTGTGGCGGGCGGGTGCCAACGAAGCAACCTCGGTAACGTTTAGCACCGATGTCACCATCGGCGGTAAATCTCTCAAAGCAGGTTCGTACAGCTTTTTTGTGATCCCGAGACAGGGAGACTGGAGCGTGATCCTCAATTCACAACCGCAATGGGGGGCGTTCAGCTATGATTCTACCAAGAATGTTCTGCAGAGTTCAGTCAAGCCCGAAGCCGCGGCGAATGAAGAGAGACTCTCGTACTCTTTTACCGACGTCACAGGAAATTCCGCAAAGCTCGTGCTGCGATGGGAAAAAATTGCGCTTCCGGTTGAGATCGAAGTCGGTACCGATGCTAACTTCACAAAGGCAACGAAAGCGGCTGCGTCGATGCCTGCGCAAGTATACAACAACTACGCGCTCTACTGCCTCGATTCAAAAACAAATTTAGACAAAGGGTTGGAAGCGGTTGAAAAGTCTATCGCCATCAACGAGAATGCATCCAACCTCCGCATGAAGGCAGAGCTTCTTGCTCAAAGCGGTAAGACGGCTGACGCGATAGCAATCGCAGAGAAGGCCATAACAGTGGGAAAGGCTGCAAACCCGAATTTTAATTCAAGCGAAATAGAAGAACTTCTTGCTCAGTGGAAGAAGAAATAAGTACTAAGCATGCGGCTCATACTCAGGCATGAGCCGCATGCTGATGTTACACCGCTCCGATCACTGCATTGATCGCCACCACATTCACAATGTCATCAACACTGCATCCTCGCGAAAGGTCGAACGCCGGCCGTTTCAATCCTTGAACGATCGGGCCGACTGCCTCGGCTCCGCCCAGACGCTGGGCGAGTTTGTATCCGATGTTCCCCGCATTCAGATCCGGAAAAACCAGTACGTTCGCCGTTCCCGCCACTTCGCTTCCCGGTGCTTTTTGTTTTCCAACGGAAGCAACAATTGCCGCATCGAGCTGGAGCTCGCCGTCCAATTTCAAGCCCGGGCTTTTCTTTTTTGCCAGCGCCGTTGCTCGCTGTACTTTTTCTACAAGGGGATGTGATGCACTCCCCTTTGTTGAGAACGACAGCATCGCAACACGGGGTTCTTCACCGGTCAGCTTTCGGTGATTCTCTGCGGTCGTAAGTGCGATGTCGGCAAGCTGCTCCGGCGTCGGGTCGGGTACAACCGCACAGTCGGCAAAGGTATAAATGTGAAGCGGGAACACCATCACAAAGAAGCTCGAAACAACGCTGATTCCGTCCTGAACTCCTATGATCTGAAGCCCTGCTCTCAGCACGTCGCCTGTCGTCGAAAGAGACCCTGCAACGCTCCCATCGGCCGCCCCTTCCCGAACCATCATCGCCCCGAAAAAGAGGGGTTTTTTCATGATCTCCTGCGCCTCCGTAAACTGTATTCCCTTTTCCTTCCGCAAATTGAAGTACCTATGTGAGAAGTCTGAAAGCCTGTCCGATTTCAACGGATCGACTATGCGAACACCTTGAAGCGAGACAGATTCGGACTCTGCTTTCGAGCGTATTTGCCCCTCATCGCCGACAAGAACCGGCACTGCAAGCTCTTTGTCCACGATAATTCTCGCTGCTTTGATGGCGCGGGGGTCGATCGCATCAGGAAGGACGATTGTTTTGTGTAACTGTCTTGCTTTTTGATGGATCTCAGGTATGAAATTTTTGGGATTCATTTTCATTAAGAATGATTAAGAGATGAAATAGTAGATTGCTTGGATGGACTTGCTGTGTCATTGATATATGAATATAGCCGAACTTTTGGTGAGATACAATCGGTGTTTTCGCAAGTGTGACGAAATGTCAACAAAAACCAAGTTAAATATGATAAAAACGACTTGTTTTTATTAATTTTCGTTAATGAACTCTGAATCCATTGACTATCTGTCAGGTAAAGGATATATTTCGTGCGGAAAAACTCGATATATGCAAAAAAAACAAGTCTACGTGGAAACATACGGATGCCAAATGAACGCAGCCGACTCTGAGGTCGTGCTCAGCATCATGAACAGCAGCGGGTTTGGAATAACGGAAAGCCCTGCGGATGCAGACGTTATTTTTGTGAACACATGCAGCGTTCGAGATAACGCGGAACAGCGCGTGCGCCAGCGTCTCAGCACGTTGAAGAACTACAAGCGCAGCAATCCCGGTGTCCTCATAGGAGTTTTGGGATGCATGGCGGAGCGATTGCGGACCGAACTGATCGACAAAAGCAACGTCGTCGATATGGTTGTGGGGCCCGATGAATACCGGAGGTTGCCGGAACTCGTCGAAGATGCTTTCAACGGACAGAGGGGAATTGCCGTTAAGCTCTCGCGCGTTGAGAACTACGACGACATCATGCCGTTGCGAACGGAAGGCGTCAATGCGTGGATTTCTGTCATGCGGGGCTGCGATAAGTTCTGCACGTTCTGTGTCGTTCCGTTCACTCGGGGAAGGGAGCGAAGTCGAAGTCTCCGGAGCATCGTACAGGAGGTTGAGCGGCTGAGCAGACGCGGGTTCAAAGAAATTACATTGCTGGGACAAAACGTAAATTCATATCACGACGGAGAATTCGATTTTGCAGATTTGATCCGGCGTGTAAGCGAGGTCGACCGAACGATTCGCATTCGTTTCATGACCCCGCATCCGCAGGATATGTCCGAAGGACTGATCCGTGCGATCGCCGAGAACGAGAATGCCTGCAAGTCAATTCATCTGCCGATCCAATCGGGCTCGAACAGGATACTGCAATTGATGAACAGAACGTACACGGTCGAAGAGTACTTCGGCCTCGTGGAGAAAATCCGGAATGCGATACCGGGCGCTACGCTGTCGACGGACATCATTGCCGGCTTCCCCACGGAATCCGAATGCGACCACAGACAAACTCTTGACGTTCTTCGGACGGTAGGTTATGACGGTGCATTCACGTTCAAATATTCCCCCCGGGAGCACACCAAAGCATGGGAGATGACCGACGACGTTCCCGACCAAGTCAAGGTCGATCGGCTGAACGAAATCATAGAACTCCAGCAGAACATCTCGCTCAAGAAGAATCAATCGCTTGTCGGATCTACGGTCGAGATCCTTGTCGAACGTGAAAGCGCAAAATCCGGCGATGAGTGGATGGGGCGAACTGACACGAACAAGGTCACGGTGTTCCCGAAAGATAATTCGCACATCGGCGACCTCGTGTCGATCACGATCGCTCGATGTAATTCGGCGACGCTGTTCGGAGCCGTCGCTAAAGAACCAACGATAATGAACAATTACCGCATTGCAGTCAACAGTTGACAAACTGGACTATTATGAATCTCACACTGACGAACTTTAGGACGCTTTCTTTTTCATTCCTGTTCAATGTTCTCGGCGTCGCGATCGTCTTCGCACAAATGCCGGAATCGGAAGTGCGAAAGCGCCTTGACTTCATCTACAGCGGCCAAGCCGAACGGGTTCGGATTGAACTGCCGAGCCTCGAAAAGCAGTATCCAAACGATGCCGGCGTCGATTATCTCGATGCGATCCTTACGACGGACGGCGCGGCCGCGGTAAAGAAATTTCAGGCGATCGTCGACCAGGCGCCTCAGAGCGGGTGGGCGGACGCCGCGCTCTACAAAGTGTATCAGTACTACTATTCCGTCGGCCTCTACAAAACTGCCGACCAAAAATTCGAGCAGCTGAAGCAGCAGTATCCGAAATCTTTGTACGTCGCCGGAGCGGTGAAGGAACAAAGACCCGCCGCAGTCCAGCAAATTCCTGCGCCCGAAATCAAGCCGCCTGACACCACGGCACAAAGGCAGGCCGAACCCGTTGCAACTATCGAGCCGGCAGCAAAACCGGCACCCGATACTGCCGCGGCCGTTCCCGCTCCCCGAAAATTTGCCGTGCAGGCGGGAGCATACGCCAGCGAACGGAAGGCGCAAAAGCAGGTCGACTTTTTTTCGACGATCAACAGAAAAGCGGTCGTTACAAGCAAGATGAGCGCCGGAAAAACCTTGTACGTGGTTTCCATCGAGGATTTTTCGAGCGAGCAGGATGCCCGGGATTTTATCGCCGAGTTAAAATTGAAATATAACATTGAATCAATAATTGTCGCGAGATAGCGTGAGAGACGGAGACGAAAGCGTGGAGAGATCGTCGTTTCAAGAGGAATACAACATCGTCGGCAAATCGCTGGAGATGCAGGAGATAGTGGAGGTGATCCAACAGGTCGCCCCAACGGATATCACTGTTCTCATTACCGGAGAAAGCGGGGTCGGCAAGGAGATCGTCGGACAGGCAATACACGCTGCCAGCAAACGCGCCCATAAGCCTATCGTGACCGTAAACTGCGGCGCGATCCCGGAAGGGATCATTGAAAGCGAGCTCTTCGGGCACGAAAAAGGATCGTTCACCGGGGCCAGCGATTTGCGCAAAGGATATTTCGAGATCGCAGACGGGGGCACTATTTTCCTCGACGAGATCGGCGAGCTGCCGCTCTCGACACAGGTAAAATTTCTCCGTATCCTTGAGAACGGGGAATTTATGCGCGTCGGTTCCTCGTCTGCAAAACGGGTTGACGTGCGCGTGATCGCGGCAACGAATAAGGATCTGGAACGCGAAGTCAACAACAAGCATTTTCGTCCTGACCTTTTTTACCGCCTTCGATCGGTGAACATCCGCATTCCTCCGCTGAGAGAGCGGAGAGAAGACATCCCGGTATTCTTCATAAAGTTTGCCAAGGAGTTTTCCGAAAAGAACAAGATTACGTTCCTCGGCATCACCGATGGGGCGATGGAATTGCTGTCACAATATTATTGGCCCGGCAATGTCCGCGAGCTTCGCAACGTGGTTGAGAGCATGCTGGTGATCGAGAACGGAAAACGGCTCACCGACGACGACGTGCGGAAATATCTGAAGGGTTCCCACACCAACGGCGAGGAGCGCAATTTACCTGTCTACATTCCGAAGACCGCCGAGTTTGCCGAGCGCGAGCTCATCTACCGCGCGCTTGTCGACCTCAAAACGGATATCGTGGACATGAAGAATTTGCTCGTCAGCGCAGCAGCCGGATCATCCGCCATTATTCGGCGAGAAGGCTCATCAGTGACCGGTGCTGAGCTCCACGATAATGCTATCGTTCATCCCCGCGCACCCGGTGAGGAAAACATCTCGCTGGAAGAGATGGAACGGCGGATGATCGTCGGCTCACTGCAGAAATACGAGGGCAATCGCCGGCTGGCCGCGCAAGCGCTCAAGATCAGTGAACGGACGCTGTACAGAAAAATCAAAGAGTACGGGCTGCAGTAGCAATGGAAAAGTCAAAACGGAAAATTAAAAAAAACGATAACAAAGCGTATTTAACACTTTTAATTTTTAATTTTTCACTTTTAATTTTCGTGTCCGGCTGTGTTTATTCTTTTTCGGGTTCGTCGGTTCCGAAGCATTTGAAAACGATCGCCATTCCGCTCTTCGAGGACCAGAGCGGTTTTGGAGAACCGGGGCTGAAGGAAAACTTTACAACAAGCCTGATCAATCTTTTTGTGAACGACAACAGTCTGGAGGTTGCAGACCGGAACACGGCCGATTCAATTCTGGAGGGTTCGATCATCGGAGTTCAGGACGCACCGTCAGTTATTTCATCCGGTGATCAGGTGAGCACACGGCGGGTGACGATCAACGTTCATGTGACATATCAAGATCTGAAGATAAGGAAAAAAGTGTGGGAAAAAGATTTTTCAAATTGGGGGGAATATAACCCCAGCGGAGGAACGCGGACAGGCGCTCTTACGCAGGCGGTGAACAAGGTGACTGAGGATATCCTCATCGAAACTGTTTCAGGATGGTAATGGAACATCGAACAATACAATTCTACGAGGTTGAAAAACAACAACAATGAATGATATAATTTTAGGTGTCTATTTTATTTCCCTTCTTATTCTTTTCGCTTTTGGGTCGCACGGGTTTGTTATGATCTTTCATTATTTCAAACATCGTGACGCCGAAGAACCGGAGACACTTCCGCTCAAGGAATTTCCGATGGTCACAGTGCAGCTGCCGATCTTCAACGAGCTCTACGTCGTGCGGCGTCTGATCGAAGCATCCTGCGCAATTAAGTATCCGGCGGACAAACTCGAAATTCAAGTCCTCGACGATTCTACGGACGAAACCGTGAGCCTGGTAGATACGATCGTCGGCGAAATGAAGGCGAAGGGGCATAATATTCATCACGTGAGGCGCAATTCGCGCAAAGGGTTCAAGGCCGGCGCATTGAAGGACGGGCTTGAAATAGCCGCTGGCGAATTTATTGCGATCTTCGACGCAGACTTTGTCCCCCGCGAAGAGTTTCTCCTCAAAACGCTTCCATATTTTTACTCCGATAAGAAAATCGGGATGGTGCAAACACGCTGGGAACATTTAAACAGCGAGTATTCGCTGTTGACCCGGACGCAGGCTATGGCGCTTGACGGGCACTTTGTGATCGAACAGTCGATCCGCAATAAGGCCGGGTTTTTCATTAATTTTAACGGCACGGGCGGTGTGTGGAGAAAGACGTGCATTGAAGACGCCGGAAACTGGCACTCGGATACGCTGACGGAAGACCTAGACCTGAGCTATCGCGCTCAATTGCGGGGATGGAAGTTCAAGTTCCTGAAGAATGTGACTTCGCCGGCAGAACTGCCTTCGGAGATCAACGCGCTCAAAACACAACAATTCCGATGGACAAAGGGCGCGATCGAAACGGCGCGGAAGATGCTTCCCGCGGTATGGAAATCCGACCTGCCGTTCAAGATCAAGTGGCACTCGACGTTTCATCTTACGAATAACCTCGTGTTCCCGTTCATTCTCATCGCCGGCATACTCAACATCCCGCTCATGTTTATCAAACATGCGGGCGGATATGACGCGTATTTTAACGTCATGTCGATCTTTGTTTTCGCGTTCATCAGTTCATTCCTGTTCTATATGTATTCTCAAAAGGATGTGTATACCGACTGGCGGCGAAGGCTTTTTCTTTTCCCCCTCTTTATGGCCGGAAGTATGGGTTTTGCAGTAAATAACAGCAGGGCCGTGATCGAAGGCTTGTTCAAGAGAAAAAGCGATTTTGTCCGAACGCCGAAATACAGTATCAAGAAAAAGGGAGATTCGTGGCTGGACAAAAAATACGTCCCGATAAAATTCAACTGGACGGTACTTATAGAAATTGCGCTGGCAGTCTACTGCCTCTTCGGCGTTATTTGTTCTCTGTATTACCTCGAGATCGCAGCCATACCCTTCCAGCTCTTGTTCCTGATCGGATTCGGGTTCGTCTCCTATCTTTCTATCCAGCAAGCGCTGCAGGCCCGGAGGTTGATGAAGGCTGAACACCTGCTTCATCCCGGAGCCGTTGCGGCACAAGCTTGATTTTAATACGTTCTTCGCTTATTATAAAGCCGGCATTGTAACGCCGGCTTTTCACTTTGCTCATGGTTATGGATCTAACAGAATTCGACATCGATTTTCTCTCTCAAAAATTATCGGACAACCCGCAGTCGCCCCTCTTCGCCCGTCTGGCAGATCTGTACCTTTCGAAGAATCAATCGGCCGAAGCGTTGAAACTCTGCGAGGCTGGAGTGCAAATGTACTCGTCCTACTCTACCGGATACGTTGTCCTGGGCAAATGCTACACCGCGTTGAACGAGAACTCGAAAGCCCGCCTTGCTTTCGCACAAGCGCTCCATCTCTCCCCCTTCAATCAGCTCGCGCGCAAACTCTTAGATGAAATTCCATTTACCACCGATGAGCCGGTTCAGGTCCCGGAGGTCGAGCGGGTTGAGACAACTCCACCGGCTGCGGAAGCCGCAGTTCAGGAAGACCCCCTCCCCATCCAGACTTTGGAAGAACCCCAGCAGAGCGCAGAAAACCCTGCCATTCTTCCGGTAGAAGAGGAAGCCGTTCAGGAAATTGTCCCGCAGCCGGAAGCCGCCGCGGTCAACACACCGCCGGCCGACCCCGGAGAACTTCCTGGCGTTGATGATTATATTCAGCAACATTCGGGGAATGCCGGTGAAGAGAAACTCGTATCCCTGGATGAGTATCTGAACAATGCAGCGGCGACTCCTGAACCGCCACGCATAGATTCTCGTCCGAGGCAGCCGGAATCCATGAGACAACCCGAACCGCAAGAACCAGAGCCGGCGGGTTTTGATTCCTTGGCAATGCAGCTTGAAAATGCCGGACGAATCATGCCGGAGGAACCCGAGCACACCCCTTCGACAGAAGAAAGCGCGCCGCTAGACTCCATCGTCATTACTCCGACGCTTGCAGAAATTTACGCATCACAGGGGGAATACGGCGCGGCCATTCAGGCGTACGAGATACTTATATTCTCGAAGCCTAACGAGCGCGAACGGTTTGAAAAACGTATCAGCGAATTGCAGGCAAAACTGAACGAGGCGGGATAGAGATTCTACTTTATCGCGTTGACCAATCTGGTGAGTTTAGATTTTTGATTCGACGCTTTGTTGGGATGAATGACCCTCTTCTGGGCAAGCCTGTCGAGTAGAGAAACTGCTTCTTTCAGCGCAACTTCTGCTTTCGTCTTGTCCTTTTCCTGGCGAACTTTTTTGATCACCGTCTTCATGGCGGATTCCTGTGCCGTGTTGTTCTTTTTTCTGTGCTCTGAAGACCGAATTCGTTTGATCGCCGATTTGTGCTGTGCCATTCTTTTTCCTTGTGATCCTGGATGTTGTTGTTATTCGTGCAATAATATACGTAAAAGTCAATTCAGCCGCAAGAAATGCAGCGCTAGATTTTCTTTTCCCAGTAGATGTTCTTTCTCATTTCCTCCACCCATCGCTGAAAATCCTGGTCTGTTTTGAATTGGAGCGCGAGACGCTCGAGCCGATGGTAGTCCTGGTCCAGGTTCATTTTATGTTCCGGCGTAATCGAGCGAACCCATACAATATGGTACCCGTACGACGTTCCGAGCGGAACCTTCACCGGTGCACTGATCTCTCCCTGCTTCATTGTCTTGAGGATCTCCATAAACGACGGTTCGATCTGATCCACCCCGATTTTACCGAGGTCGCCGCCGACATCCTTTGAGTCCGGATCATCCGAGAACTTGCCGGCAAGAACTGCAAAGTTTGCGCCCGCCAGGACGCTGTCGCGAAGACGGTTCAATTCAGCTACTGTAGAGTCGTCATCCGCCGACGATTGCTGGATGGAGAAAAGAATGTGCCGGGTGTGAACAGACTCTCCGCGCCGTTCTATCAATTGAATGATATGGTACCCGTACGACGTTTTGACCGGACGGGAGATCTCGCTGTCCTTCAGCGCAAATGCGGCTTCTTCAAATTCTTTTTCGAATACGCCGCGCCGGAACCAGCCGAGGTCGCCGCCGCCGCGCGCCGAGCCGGGGTCGGACGAATACCGTTTTGCGAAACCGGCAAAGTCGCCGCCCGATCTGATGCTGTCGAGTACGGCAAGCGCCTTCTTATAGACCGCTTGTACGACGGATGAATCCGGCTTGGGCTTGATAAAAATGTGGCTTAACTCATACTCCTTTGGGATTGTCGGAAGGCTGTCCTTGTGCGCGTCGAAAAATTCCTCCACATCGCGGCGCGTCACGGTAATGGCTGCCTGCCGTGTCTGACGGATCTTTTCTACCATCAGTTGATTGCGGATAAGCTCGCGGAAATCTCTCTTCATCCTGCTTATCGGCATATTGTACAATTCTTCCAACCGCTGCTCCGAGCCCGCCTGCTGCGCAAGCATTTTGATCTGACGGTCGAGCCTGTCGGTCACTTCGTCGTTGGTGACAACCACGCTGTCTTCAATCGCCTGCGCAAGAATCAGTTTCTCATTGATCAAGCCGTCGAGAATCCGACTCCTCAGCTCCGGCGATTCGGGGTCGAGCTTGTTCTGCATGGCCATCGATTGGATCGTGAGATTCAAATCCGACTGGGTAATAATCTCTTTTCCAACAATCGCGACGATGCGGTCGATGACCGTTTGACCGTGCACGGAACTGCACAAGATCAGCAGCAATGCAAAGAATGCGGCGGGTCGGCCTATTTTCGGCTGGAGTGTGATCATCTGCGGTACACGCACCTCTCTTATTCGCCTGGCTGCCGGAGACTATCGTGATCGGCCGGAGCGCCGGGAAGATTTATTTGCACAGTATGTTTCTTTCTCATGCTCTCCACGTATTCCGCAAAATGTTCCTGGCGGCGCTGCATCACGAGCCTTGCCCGAATAGCATCTTCAACATACTCAACCGGTGGCGCTGACCCTCGCTGGTAACTTCCTACGAGGAGGATGACAAAGTACCCGGCGCTGGTTTTTACGGGAAATGAAACTTCTCCCAGTCCGAGAGCTGAAGAAACTTTCCAGAGTTTAGGCGGAAATAACGTCGACTGTGTGTAGAACGCGGAGTCGGTTTTTGTTATGAGCGGCGATTGGCCGTGTCTCACATACTGAGAATCGGCAAGTGCCGCTTCCCATCCGGCGCCCTGCAACGCTTCTTCGCGAAACGCCGCCGCCGGCTCCCGTTCGGAAAAAACTGCCAATGAGATCTCGACAATATCGTCGCGAAGCGCGAATTCTTCAGCGTGGTTCTTGAAATACACGGTGACTTCGTCTTTGGAAATGGACTTCGGCGTGTCGTTGAATACGTCTTTTTCGAGCAGGGCGTTGATGGCAAGCTCGCGCTTCGCGCTCTCAAGATTCCTGAGAACGGCATCCGAGCGGTCGAGTCCCTGCCTTTTTGCCTCTTGATAGAGCAATTCGGAGTTTACCCATTGCCGCGCGAACATCCGCACCTGCATCTCAGAAATGCCGCCAGCCGTGTCAATCTGCTGATGGATCATTTCCGCCGTCAACGGCTGATCGTCGACGCGTGCGACCTCCTGCGTTTGCTCGGCCTGGCGGGTGCACGATGAAAGCACGAGACAGCTTCCGGCAGCGATCGCGGTAATGAGCAGCCTCGGTATTGAAGTTATTTCTTTGACGTTTGCTCCGGGGAAACCGTCAACACCTCGTTATGGATGCTTACGGGATATCTTTTCAACAGCGATTCGTACCACTCATTTTCCAATCGCTTCGCTTCGGACTCTTGAAATGCGCTTGTAAGTTCCGACCCGGCCTCGCCGAATGTTTTGTTCCCTGCAGGAATTTTTTCAAGCACCTTAATGATCGAAAACCCGTTCTCGTACGGGAAGAAATCGGATACCTCGCCTGCATTCATGCCCCATGCGCGCTGCGTCAACGCATTGCCCGTCGCGGTTGTTAATCCCCACTCCCCATTTTTGGTCTTGGTCGCTTGGCGGGAGTTATAGTGAGAGGCGACAGAATCAAACGGCAGCTTTTGTTTCTTTAAGAGGAATGAAACGACTTTCGATACGCTGTCCGTGAGGACGAAAATTTCCTGGAAGTTGACTCTGTCCGGCCAGGTGAACTTCGAGCGGTTCGCATCAAAGTATACATGAAGCGCCGAATCGCTGATCGATATCTTGTTCCACACCTCGAGCTGCTCAGCTTTAAAGAGAAGGCTCCCCTCTTCATATTCCTTTATCGTTGCTTCGAATCCGGGGAATTCAGACTCAATGCTCTGTGCCTTGTATCCCACAAGCAAGTACTTTGACGTGTTATCGAGAACCTTGGTCGAAGTGACGGGAGATCCAAGCGGCAATCCTTGAAGTTCTTTATCTCCATTCACCATGTGAATCACGGAGTCGATCGTTATTTTTTGACCGGCGAATGAGAACAAAATCTTTGACCTCGCAGAAACGCTGAACGAACTGTCCCAGTTCGCATCCCCGATGGTTTTTGTCGTATCGAGTGATGATTTCCATGCGGAAACTCCATCGTCCGACTGGACGAAGTTATATTCTGATTTCAATCCGTTGACGTACGAATTGTACTCATTCTGGAAATAATGCTGCTGGTAAGAATTTTTGAGATCCGCCTCCATGCTGGCAAAAGAAGGAACCGGTTTTACGTCGGTAACCTGGATGAGATGCAGCCCGAACTGTGACTTTACGATGGGGGAGATTTCGCCGACCTTCAGCTTAAACGCGGCGTCATCGAACTCTTTTACCGTTCTTCCCCGCTCGATAAAACCAACATCCCCGCCATGTTCCTTCGCCCTGTCTTCGGAAATTGCTTTGGCTATATCGGCAAACTTAGCACCGTGCTTCAGCGAATCGAGCGCGGCTTCCATGGCCGTCATTGCCTTAGCGGAATCTTGTGCAGTCGATTGCTTGGTGAGCCGTTTGATGATATGGCTGACTCTGATCATTCCCGGGTTCGGTTGGCGGTCTGTAACTTTTATGATATGGTAGCCGAATTGTGTTCGTACGGGATACGGTATTAATGTCCCGGCCGGCACTGAGAAAATCGCGTTTTCAAATTCCGGCACCATTCTCCCGGAAATGGAAAAGTTCAAATCTCCTTTGTTGGAGATGACTGACGGATCCTGCGAATTGTTCAAGGCAAGCGTCTCAAACGGTTGTCCAGCCTTGAGTGAATCAATAATTTTCATCGCCTTCATGTAGGTCTTTAACGTCTCAGCCGGGCTTACGTTTTGCGGCATTTGGAGGAGTATGTGGCTCGCCCGAACCTCGTAAAGTTTTCTATCATACATGCGGCGGATCGCTGGCTCGTTAATTTTCTGTTCCACGAGCAGCGTGACGGCTAAACTCCGTCTGTACTCCTGGATCTCAGCCTGAATATCAGGAGCGTTTTGATATCCCAGGGCGTACGCCTCTTTTACTTTTAATCGGAATTTCACGTATAGATCCAAAAATTTTTCCCGATCTTCAGCAATGGCTTTCTGAGAAGTATCTTTTCCGCCATTACTTTTCGCGTACATCGTGTTGAATTCATCAAGCGTTATTTTGTCCCCGCCGACCGTTGCCACAACGGCACTTTCCTGCGAGGCGCACCCGACGAACATCAATCCGAAAACGAGTCCTATCAAGAGCACGAACAACTGAAAGCGATAACACATTTTTTGATACTCCTATAATAACTGGAATTATTGACGGCCTTCTGCTGCAACTTTAAAAAATAGCTATTAATACCCTTAAAATCAATGGAGAGATGAGTGAGATAGGGCCCTTCCCATGGAATCAGCGAGATACGATGAAGTTAGCGCTGATTCATGAACCGGTTCATGATGTGTGAGTTGAAATAGGTAGGGCCATCGCAAGGCTTCTCCGATAACTCAGTTGTAAAGGGGTGACAAGCAGATTCATCCCTCCCTATTTAGGAGGCTCACAAGCTGCTTGACGAAAAAAGCGGTCGCTCCCCACACCGGCTCATCCCACACGTCGTAGGAAAAGACTTCTATCGACGCTCCATCCCGTACTCTTATCTCAGCATGTCGGAGCGAGTCATCAAAAAATTTTTCCAATGGAATAAATATGATTTGCGCTACTTCGTCGGGGTTAATGCGGAGAGGGGGAAGCTGTTGGATGAACCCGACAACAGGGGTGACCACAAACCCACTCGGTGTTTGCAGGTCGTCCATTACCCCAATGACGTCAATAGCAGTAGGGTCCAAGCCTATTTCTTCGAACGATTCCCGCAATGCCGTATCGGCGGGAGAACGGTCACGCTTATCGGCCGCACCCCCCGGAAACGATATTTGCCCCTTATGGTGTTCGACGGTTTCGCTCCGCTTTGTGAAAAGCAGTTCCAGCCCGTTTTCTGTTCTCACAATCGGAATGAGAACGGCCGATTTTGTCAGCGAACTCCTGTCGATAGTTCGCCGCTGGTATCCGGCAAGTCGTTCACGAATAAACGATGGTGTCAAGGTTACGTTGCGTTTCATCTGATTCAATAATCGAGTCGGCAGCCATCCCGGTGGGCAAAGATACAATTGTCCGTTTCAACTTTTTTATCTCTGCAGTACCGCTTTCCGGTGCACCATTGTCGTTGAGGCCTGGTCGGTCGGTGTGAGGACAATCTGCTGGATATTCACGTACTGCGGGCGCGTGGCGCAGTAAAGGACGGCATCGGCAATATCGTCCGGGATGAGCGGAGTCATCCCTTCGTACGTCTTATCGGCCCTGTCTTTGTCGCCATGGAAGCGCACAATGCTGAATTCGGTTTCCACCAGCCCCGGGTCGACGGTGCTGACACGGATTCCTGTTCCGTGCAGATCCAATCGCAGGGTGTTCGTCAACGCGTTGACTGCCGCCTTCGTTGCACAGTACACATTTCCATTCGGATAGAATTGGTACGCGGCAATCGAACCGATGTTAATGATATGGCCTTCCTTCCGTTCTATCATTCCCTGGACGACCGAACGGGTGACGTACAATAATCCCTTGACATTCGTGTCGAGCATTTTTTCCCAATCGTCAACATCCCCATCCTGAATTGCCGACAATCCGCTGGCAAGCCCGGCATTGTTTACAAGTACCAAAATTTTCTTCCACGGAGCAGGAAGGGAGCTCAATGCAGATTCAACTTCTCCCCGTTTTCGTACGTCGAGGCGGATCGTGTGGATCTCGACGGAATGTTTCTTCCTCAACTCATCCGCCAAGACATTGAGACGGTCGTCTCTTCGCGCTGCCAGCAGCAATCGCGCACCTTGGCCGGCAAATTGTGCGGCACACGAAGCTCCTATCCCGCTGCTTGCGCCGGTTATGAAGACAACCTTGTTTTTCAATGAATACATACGCTTCTTCCGTTTTTCTTATTCGTCAGGTGTCACCATTTCATTTTTTCTTTCAGCGAGGTAATATGTGCAACATGATGACGGCCATGCCACGCGTACAGCTGCAAGAGCCAGTCAAGGTTCCGTACTCCGCTTTCAGGATGGCGAAACGTCCGGGAAAAATCGGCGGGGTTCAAAGACCGGAGCAGCACAACCCACCGTTCATGAAGCGATTCGAGCAAATGCAACGAAAGAACGATGGGCGCAGTCCGCGCGTCGAACAATTCAGCCCACATTCCTTCCTTGTAGGGCTTGATCGTGGGCTCGTTTTCTGTCAGGGCAAGCCTGAACCGAACATACGAATTGATATGGCTGTCCGGGAGATGATGAACAACCTGCCGCACAGTCCAGCCCCCATCCCGGTACGGCGTATCCAGTTGCTTTTCTGTTAATCCAAGCACCGCCCGTTTCACTTCAGCCGGCGTGTCGGCAATACGTTGAATGAACTCGTTCCGCATCGTGTCGTCGACGCGGTCTGACATCTGAAATTTTCCTATCGGATACCGAGGGTCTGACATGAAGATCCTTTACGGTTGAATGAACAAGATTGAGAGTGCCGCCTTAGAGATGCTGGTTGTCCGACAGGTCCACCATTTTGGTGTCCGAGTTCTTCAGGTACGGTTTCAATTGCGGGTTGTCCAGACTCGAGAGCTTTTTTACGATCTCCGCGATCCGGTACCCGTTCTCCGTGATCGTTTTCAACTCTTTGCGGATGCCGGCCATGGTGTCGCTGTCATCCTTCTTCTGGAGAACCTGCAGGACGAGCATCATGATCCCGAGCGGGTTGTTGATCTCGTGGCCGAGCGTCATCGCCAGCTCTGTGATCGCTTTCTGATGCTGAAGTGCCGCAATTTCTTTTTGAAGGGCGTTGATGCGCAGCCCCGCTTTCACGCGGGTCAGCAGTTCACGGTCGTTGAACGGCTTTGTCACAAAATCGTCCGCGCCGGTTTCGATTCCCTCTACCTTATCATCTTGAGTGTCGCGTGCGGTAAGGATAATGAAGTACGTGAACCGCAGGTTATCGTCCTGCTTTGCCAGCTTGCAAAACTCCAGCCCGTCCATTTTCGGCATCATCCAATCGGAGACGATCAGATCGGGTGCTTCTTTTTTGGCAATCTCCAGGCCGCTCTCGCCGTCATTCGCGATAAAAACATCATACCCTTGCGACAAAAATTTTTTCTGAAGGATCAGCCGGATGTACCGGTCGTCGTCAACAATGAGAATTTTTTCAGCCATAAACGATGTCGTCGTTAAAGAGGAAAAGGAAGTTTTGGTTGTACGAAAATCACTTTTTCCCGTTCGAGCACCACGGTACCCGCGGGTGCGCCTTTCGGCTTACGGACGAATTTTTTCTCCGTCATCGCGACGGGAACGGACGATGCATTTTTCATTTTGCTGTAATATGCGGCGATCGATGCCGCCTGGTGAATGGCCGCTTTCGACGGCTCACCGTGCGCGCTGTGTACTTTCAACACTACATGCGAGCCGCTCGATCCGCGGCAATGGAACCACAGGTCGTCCGGTTTCGCATACTTGGTCGTCAACTCGTCGTTATTTTCACTGCTCTTTCCTGCTAGCACCTGAAATCCGCCGTCGACCGTGAAGATGCGAAACGGCGGCAGGTTTTCTTTTTCTTTCGCAGTCGCATAACCAAGAAGCTGCAGATGCGTCCTGTATGTCTGACTGAAATCTTTGAGCCCGTCGCTTGAGGAAATATCTGCAAGTTCGCCGATCAGCATGCGCAGGGAGGAGAGCCGTATGTCCAGGCTCTTTGCGCGGTCAACCGATTCTTCGAATGCTCCTTTTGCTTTCTTCGCTTTGTCAAAATATTTTTCTGCGTTCCCGACAGGCGTTAGAGAAGGGTCAAGCGGAATGACAACGCTGGACTGCTGCATCCCGGGCGAGAGGGTGTCGTCAAGCGTCGCCGTCTTCAATCCCTTGCGAAGTTCATGCAGGTGCGCCATGATCAACTTCCCGAACAATTCGTAATCGGCCCGCCGGTCCTGCTCCGAAAGTTCAACGGCGATCTTCGCGCGTGTTTGTGCCGATTTTTTTTCTTCTTTTTCCAGCCAATCGGAGATCAGCTTCCTTTCGTCGACGAATGCCGACGATGCCCGGGATATGCTTACAAAGCGCTGAATCCCCGCGGAAATGTTTGGAAAATCTTCGTATCTGTTTTCCACATAGACTCGAAGCGGAATCAAAGAGAGACACACCGGCGCGGCGCCATCGAAGTAGATTCTCGGCTGTCCTGCAACATCAGGCGCCGATACCTCGGCGATGATCTTGGCCGTTTCTGTGAATATTTTTATAAGGTCCCGATCGGTTGCAAGAGACGTTGGCGCGGACGGCCGGATGTCCGCACGGAACAAAATTTCTTTTGCGAGGGTCGAACCAAGCACCGGGATCACTTTTTTCAATGACTGAAAAACTCCTTCTCCGCCGCTCGCACGCATCTTATCGAGAAAAAGCCGTTCATTGTCCAGCATTGCATGATAGGCGAGGTGGTTCTGTTGATCGCTTCGCGAATGGCGGCTCGCCAACAATTCCTTTCTCTTCAAAAATGCATCGATCACAACATCTGAAGACACGGGGATGGTATGCTCCTCTTCCAGCAAAAGTACGTTTGCGCGCGATCCAAACATCTCACACTTGATGCTCATGTTCTCGTCCAGCGCGGCAACGACAACCCGGTCGTTTGTATCACATGCCACGCTGAGTAGTCTTTTTCCTGTCGCTTTTGGAAAGAGGTCTACAGAATTTTTTCGCGCCCGGAAATTTCCCTCTCGAACGTACATGTAGTTTTCCGACGGGACACAGGACACCGTTATCGTTTGAACAGGATGTGAATCGAGAGTAATACACAACTGCTGCTTGTGTTGCGAATACACCTCCGAAATCTTATGGCCGATACAATGCCGGTGGATGAACCGCGAGACGCGTACAAGAGTAAAATAGTTAGAGAGCATTTTCAGTTATCCACACGTAGTGCAAAAATATATCAAAAAACGCCGCAAAAGCAAAGTAACACTGAATAACTTGTGGATAAGTCGGTGATTAACGTGTCGAGAACTTTCTCTTGCCTGCCATAGCGAATTTTCGTATTTTTAGTATGAAATCACATTTTTCTTTGCTGAGAGGACGCTCATGATCCAAAGCATGACAGGATACGGGAGGGGTGAGTGTTCCAAAGACGGTGTGTCCGCCCTTGTCGAACTCAGGAGCGTCAACAGTCGATTTTTTGAAATAAGTTCGAGGCTCCCCCGTTCCCTCTCCTTGCGTGAAAACGAAATAAAAGAAATCGTCAGGACAAAAGTTGCCCGCGGGAAGATCTCTCTGTCGGCGACGATGCAAAGCGATGCGAACGGCAAACTGCCTCTGAAGGTCAATGTTCAGGCGGCAAGATCGTACTATAAGCTTTTGAGCCAGCTTCGAAAGTCCCTTAAGCTCAAAGAGAAAGTGAGCCTGGAACACATTCTGAGGTTCTCGGAAGTGTTTGAAGGGGGTGTCGATGAAGAAGGAGCAAGCACGGAGTGGACGGTGTTCCAGGAAGCGCTGCAGGCCGCTGTAAAAGAGTTTCAGATCATGCGGGGCAACGAGGGCAACGAAATTTCCAAGGACATGATCGCCCGTGTCGGGAATATTCAACAGCGGCTGGAAAAAATTGAAGCGATCTCCAAAGATCGAATCCCTGAGGAGCGGACCCGCCTGCACGAACGTATCGCGCAGCTTCTTGGGGATAAAAATATTATCGATTCTCAGCGGCTCGAGCTCGAAATCGCTCTCCTCGCTGACAAACTGGATGTTACCGAGGAATGCGTCCGCTTCCGTTCGCATAATAAATTTTTCCTGGATGCACTGAAGAACGATGAAGCCGCCGGACGAAAGCTCAACTTCCTGATCCAGGAAATGAACCGCGAGGCGAACACGATCGGCTCGAAGTCGAACGACACCGAGATTGCACACTGCGTAGTCGCCATTAAAGAGGATCTCGAAAAGATACGCGAACAGTTGCAGAATATCGAATAATGTCAGCCGGCCTGCAGCACACCGAATGAAGAACCCGAAACTTTTTGTCGTCTCCGCGCCGAGCGGCGGCGGCAAAACGACAATCGTGAAAGCTATCCTGCAGCGCCATCCTGATTTTGAATTTTCGGTTTCGGCAACGACGAGAACGAAGCGGGCAAACGAAGAGAACGGAAGGGATTATTTTTTCCTCTGGCCTGAAGAATTTGAGCAATTGATCCGGGAGAACGCGCTCGTCGAGCACGAACAAATTTACGGCAATTACTACGGCACGCTGAAAAGCGAGGTCGATCGCGCACTTGGCAGCGGACGGTGCATGGTCTTTGACGTTGACGTAAAGGGGGCCCTTTCGATCAAGAAATTGTACGGGAAAAAAACCGTCGTGTTGTTTATTGAACCGCCCAGCATTGAAGTTTTGGAAGAACGGCTTCGGAACCGAAAAACGGAGGACGAAAACACGTTCCAAAGGAGAATGGCCCGCGCAGCGTCAGAGCTGGAGATCGGAAAGCAGTTTGACCACCGAGTCGTCAACGATTCGCTTACACGTGCGATTGACGAGGTCGACGAAATTATCACGCAGCAACTTTCATTATCACAATAAGAGGATTTCATGGCAATCAAACCACTGGAAATACACACACTCGAATCCAAAGCGGCGAATGTCTACGAGGCGATCGTAGTGCTCTCGAAGCGGGCTCGCCAGATTAATGAGGAGACGAAGATCGAGTTCAATCAGCGCATTGAAACGATCGCTGCGCTTCCGTCAATGACGAACGGCGATGAGGAAGAAGTCGACGCAAACCCGGACCAGTTGAAGATCAGCCTCGAGTTTGAAAAGCGCTCCAAAGCGACGGAGCAGGCGATTGGTGAGTTAATGTCGGACAAGCTTGAATTCAGATACAAAGAGCCGGAAGAAAAGAAGGATCCCATCGTCTGATAGCATTAAAGCTCTGTGCTCACAAACAAGAAAATATTGGTCGGCATCACCGGCGGAATAGCGGCCTATAAGATGTGCACCGTCGTCCGCATGATGAAGAAGGCGGGTGCGACGGTTCGCGTGCTGATGACACAATCGGCAACACAATTTGTCACGCCGCTGACATTCTCAACCCTCTCCCAGGAAGAAGTGCTCACTTCGTTGTGGCCCGAGAACACGCAATCATCGACCCACGCCGGCGTTGAACACATCAAACTCGGTCTGTGGGCGGATGCAATGCTTATTGCTCCCGCAACGGCAAACATGATCGCGAAACTCGCGAACGGAATTGCGGACGACGTGATCTCATCTACCGTGCTCGCCCTCCGCTCCCCGCTTCTCATCGCCCCGGCGATGGACGTGGACATGTATCGCAATGAAGCAACACAGAAAAATCTGAGCGTTCTCCGTGAACGGGGACACCACATTCTTCTCCCGGCGGAGGGAGAGCTTGCAAGCGGCCTTGTAGGCCCGGGACGATTGCCGGAAGCCGAGACCATTATGACGTTTGTCGAATCGATCATCGAAAAAACGCCGCTCGACCTAAAAAAGAAAAAAATCCTCGTCACCGCCGGGCCGACATACGAGCCGATCGACCCGGTTCGCTTCATCGGCAACAGGTCGTCGGGCAAAATGGGTTTTGCCATCGCCAACGCCGCGGCACAGCGCGGGGCAGACGTCACGCTCATCAGCGGGCCCGTGACCCTGGGGACCCCAAAAAATGTTTCCCGCATCGATGTCGAGACCGCAGAACAAATGAACGACGCTGTGTTGAAACATTCGAAGAAATGCAACGCCGTCATCATGTCGGCTGCGGTTGCGGATTACGCACCGAAAGATCCTTCGGCGAATAAGATCAAGAAACACGACTCGGCGTCCGGCTTAACGCTTGAATTGCAGCCGACTTCGGATATTCTGAGAGGACTCGGCGCAAAAAAAAAAGGCACTGTGCTCGTCGGTTTCGCGCTGGAGACGCAGGACGAATTGAAGCATGCAAAAGAGAAACTCCGGAAAAAGAATCTCGATCTCATTGTCCTCAACAGCACCCGCGACGAAGGGGCGGCGTTCGGATCGGATACGAACGTTGTGACGATCATCGGCAAGGACGGTAAGACGGAAAAGCTTTCCCGGATGCCGAAATTCGACGTTGCGGTTGAAATCCTGAACCGTGTAGTGAAATTGTTGTAAGTGTTTCTCATAAAGAGAGGCATTCATCGTTTATAAATGTCTCTTGCATTTATTCCCATCATGTCCGATCTTCATACCTCATCCCCGCCAGAAGCGGAGGACCAATTACGGCAGCAATTTTCTCAGATCATTTCCGGCGTTCAACAATATCTTATGCAAGAACGGGATCTCTTCGGAAATATCATTTATCCCGCGGCTGAGCAGGGAACGGTTCACAATGGGCAGGAGAAAAAAACCGTGAGCGATTATCCTGCTGAACCGTGGGCGGGCGTCTCTTCGCTGACGGAATTAAATTCGATGATTTGCGGGTGCCAGAAGTGTTCCCTCGGGGCAACGCGGACGAAGTTCGTCTTTGGCGTGGGCAACCCCAAGGCTGAAATTGTCCTTATCGGCGAAGCGCCGGGAGCCGATGAAGATGCCAAGGGAGAGCCGTTTGTCGGCCGGGCAGGTCAGTTGTTAAATAAAATTCTGGAAGCGATCCACTTCAAACGGGAAGAGGTTTATATCTGCAATATTCTCAAATGCCGGCCGCCGGGAAATCGCGACCCGCTCCCTGAAGAGGTGCAGCAATGCGAACCGTACTTATGGAAGCAGCTCGAGATCATCAAGCCAAAGATCATTTTATGCCTGGGGCGTATTTCCGCTCAGGTGCTGCTGAAAACCGCCGATTCACTCACTAAACTTCGTGAAAACGTTCACGATTACCGCGGCATCCCGCTGCTAGTGACCTATCACCCTGCTGCATTGCTGCGCAACCCAAACTGGAAACGCCCGACGTGGGAAGACGTGCAGAAGCTGCGTAAGATGTACGATGAAATGAAGAACAATTAAGAATTAATAATTATGAATTAGGAGTTTTGACTGAAGTTGTCGAAGTTTTCTAATACATAATAATTAGCATTAATTCTTAATTCATAATTATTAAATCTTAATTGCTTTACATGGAGATTCTCCGACATACGGTTTCCCCGGGCGACGGTCCCTCTGAAGGCAGAGTGCCGCCGCAGGCCATGGACATTGAGATGGCAGTGCTGGGAGCAATGCTGCTGGAGAAAGAAGCGATCTCGAAGACTCTGGAGATTCTCGACGAAACGGCATTTTACAAGCCTGCGCATCAGAATATCTTCAAAGCCATGATCGGGCTTTTCGAGAAGAACGAAGCGGTCGATTCGATCACCATTGTCGAAGAGCTCCGCAGACGCGGCCAGCTCGATGAAATCGGCGGTCCGGTGTACGTCTCCGAGCTGACGATGCGCGTCACCTCAGCCGCGAACGTCGAGTACCACGCAAAAATTGTTCTGGAAAAAGCCCTCCTCCGCAATCTTATCTCCGCCAGTTCTGAAGTGACCAGCCGAGCATTCAATGAAACGGAAGATGCCCTCGACTTGCTCGACGAGGCTGAGCAGAAGATTTTCCAGATCTCCGAAAAACGGATGAAGAAGAGTTTTTTGTCGATGCGCGATGCCGTCTACAATACCATGGAGATGCTGGAAAGCATCCACGGCAAACACAGCGGCGTCACCGGCGTATCGTCGGGATTTTCTTTGCTCGATAATCTTACCGGCGGGTTTCAGCCATCGGACCTTGTTATCGTCGCAGGCCGGCCGAGCATGGGAAAAACTGCGTTCGTCCTTTCCGCGGCGCGCAACGCGGCGATCGACCGCGGAGTCCCGGTTGGATTCTTCAGTCTGGAAATGTCTGCTCAGCAACTTGTTCTCCGGCTCATTTGTGCCGAAGCACGCGTCGATGCACACAGAGTGAGAACGGGACAATTGCCGGATGATCAATGGCGAAAGTTGAGCACGCAGATCGGAAAACTTCACGCAGCGAAAATATTTATCGACGACACTCCGGCGCTCGGAATTCTTGAGCTTCGTGCAAAAGCGCGCCGGCTGAAAGTCGAACATAACATAGGCATGGTGGTCGTCGATTATCTTCAACTGATGCAGGGACCAAAGACGGCGCAGAGCAGGGAACAGGAGATTTCGATGATCTCCCGTTCGCTCAAGGCGCTCGCAAAGGAATTGAATATCCCCGTTCTTGCACTTTCTCAGTTGAACCGTGCGGTAGAGGCTCGCAGCGATAAACGCCCTGTGCTTGCCGACCTTCGTGAATCGGGTGCGATTGAGCAGGATGCCGACGTCGTGCTCTTCGTTCATCGGCCTGAGATGTACGGAATCAAGATCGAGGGAGATAAGTCTGTCGAGAATATCGCGGACATCATCATCGGAAAACAGCGCAACGGCCCCACCGGCGATGTGCAGCTTTCGTTCATTAAACAATATGCCCGGTTTGAAAATCTCGCCCTCC
>CAYTOA010000056.1:0-27458 GCA_964439265.1 uncultured Chitinophagaceae bacterium | reverse complement strand
CTAGTTGATCGTCGCAACTCGTCGGCCCGAACCTTCACACGCCGGTGTATTTTGGCTTATGTGAATCATGTCAACGGTCCAAACAGCTCGATACAAATTTTTCTCTACCGATTGTCATCGATACAAGTTATATTTAGAACGAATGCGGCGATCGGGACGCTGGTTTTTGCATGGATTCGGCAGACAGAATACCTGCCGCGTACCGGCGATGATCATCTGACACTATTTGTTCGCCGCAGGCTGTAAATTCGACAATTATCGACGAACGTTCATTCTATCGGAAAACACAATGGCATTGAAAATTCATTCGGCAGGGGAAACAGAATTCGATCTTCTCTCACTCGGCGAGTGCATGATCCGGCTGAGCCCGCCCGGGCACCAGCGCATTGAGCTGACGCCGGTATTCGAGGCATACGCGGGAGGCGGGGAATATAACGTTGCATACGCCCTGGCCCGGTACGGATTAAGAACGGGATGGGTCTCTCGCCTCGTCGATAATCCGCTGGGAACTTTCATCAAGAACCACGCACGGGCAAGCGGGATGGATTTGAGCGAAGTTGTCTGGGTGCCCTACGACGGCTCCGGGCGCGCGGACCGGATCGGCCTGAACTTCACCGAGGTCGGAATCGGCGTTCGTCCGAGCGTAACGATGTACGACCGCGGGCACACCGCGGTCGCGCATATGAAACCCTCCGATGTCGATTGGAAGCGGATCTTCGACCGGAGAAAAGTTCGATGGTTCCACACGGGAGGGATTTTCACTGCATTGAGCGACGGCTGTGCCGAAACGGCGCACACGTCCATGAAAGCGGCCCACGAGGCCGGAACGATCGTGAGCTACGATCTAAATTTTCGCAGCAAGCTCTGGTCCAGCAAGAAGGCCGTCGAAGAGACGAAAAAGCTGGTTCCGTACATCGACGTGCTGATCGGGAACGAAGAAGACTTCCAGAAAGTACTCGGGTTTGAAGTTGAGGGAACGGACGAGAATCTGAATTCGCTCCCGGTTGACGGCTACAAAAAAATGGTGAAGAAAGTTGTGGAGGCATTCCCAAATGTCCGGGCCGTCGGCACAACCCTTCGCGAAGTTGTCAGCGGCCTCGTCAATAATTGGTCCGCAATCATGTACTACGACGGCGCGTTTTACGAATCGCGCAAGTTCTCGCATCTCGAAATCGAAGACCGCGTTGGCGGCGGCGATGGATTTTGCAGCGGATTCGTCTACGGGCTCCTTCACGGCATGCCCGCCCAGGAATGCGTTGAAATGGGAGCTGCACACGGCGCACTGCTGCAGAGCACGCGGGGAGATACCAGCATGGTTACCATGGAAGAGATCAGGCACGTGATGGGCGGGGGCAGCGCCAGGATCAAACGCTAATTCGTTGGACTTCAGGATATAGACATACACGAAATCGCTATTTCGCCCCGGAAGTCGGCGAATGCCGTCATAACAAATTTTTTCCTCAGCATCCAATCGCACAAGGGTAAGCATGTCACGAAAAGAGACACTCTGGCAGATACTCTCAACCGGTGTTATCGCCGTTATCAGAATGAAAGATCCGCAGCGGCTCTTGAAGGTCCTCCAAGCGATCCAGGCCGGAGGAGTCAAGTGCATAGAGATCACAATGACGGTCCCCGGCGCAGTTGAGATTATCGCAGAAATCGCGCGAAGTTCCCCTGCGGATGTCGTCGTCGGAGCTGGAACGGTCACAGAAAAAAGTGCTGCGCTCGCAGTCGTCAAGGCCGGCGCAAAATTTGTCGTCGGACCCGCTTTGAACTTCGACATCCTCGGAGTGTGCCGCGAAAGCGATACCGTCTGCATGCCGGGGTGTTTTTCTCCGACGGAAATTCTGGCAGGATGGAACGCCGGAGCCGACGTCATCAAAGTGTTTCCGGCAACCTCGCTCGGCCCAAAATATTTTAAAGACATTGCCGGTCCGTTTCCTCAGATCAGGCTCATGCCGACTGGCGGCGTTACTATTGAGAACGTCGGCGAATGGGTCTCTGCAGGAGCCGTTGCGGTCGGCATCGGAAGCGACCTCCTCGACAAGAAAGCGATCGACGATGAGAAATACTCCGTGTTGACGGAACGCGCAAAGCGCTTAACAGCCAATTTTCAGGAAGCAAAAGCAAATCTCAAGAAGTAGAGAGTGTCCTTCCGGCCGCCCGCACCTTCCAGCACACACAATCCCAGTGGATTGTAGATCTCGGTCAATGCCCAATGTCCCTCGTCTCGAAATCCGTGCAGAGGGGAATGTTTGAAAACATTAACGTTGCAGAACTAGATAAAATTCGACATATTGGTTTTTATAGGATCTTTGCTGCCAGACGACGATTCCGGGAAATGGGGTTAGTCGATAATCGCGCAGGCAGTTGACCAAAACAGAATAGCAACTAAATGTCTTCTAATGATATTTCTCTTCCGGGCGTCTCTGTCCGGATTGCGGTTCCAATGAAAAAAATATATATCTATACGAGAGATTTCGTTGCGCGGTATCCCGCCGTGCTTGCTTCCTATTTCATTTACGGATACTACTTCATCTCGACCCTCGATTTTTATGTGGCGTTCAAAAAGAAACATCTCGGGGCTTCCGAGACTCTTTCACATTTTGACACGCTTCTGTGGATGTGGCTTCTGGCGTGGGCGCTTGTGCGTGTGATCGAGCTGCGTGAAAAGCTGACGACCAAAGAGAAGGAAAATCTTGCCCACCAACACACGATCCAACTGAAGGAAACGCAGCTGAAGACTCTCAACGAGGTCGTGACGACCTTAAAGCATCGCATCAATAACCCGCTTGCGATCATCCTTGGATATGTCCGCCTTGCAAAGAAGAAGTCTACCGACGAAGACATTTCAAAAAAATTATCCGAGATCGAAATAGCGGCCCAGCGCATCAACACGACGATGAAAGAATTCTCACTCGTTCGTGCGTATCAAACAGCGGATTCGGCCGTTGGCGACCTGGTCGTTACCGGCGAATCGTCTCCCGAAAAGAAATAATCCCTCCGAATTGCACAATGACTCCCCACGAACGCTGGATGGAATTCGCGCTGAAGGAAGCCCGCACGGCTTTTTCAAAGAACGAAGTTCCGGTCGGAGCCGTCGTCATTCACGCAGGGGCGGTGATCGGCAGAGGGTTCAACCAGATAGAAACAATGAACGACCCGACCGCACACGCGGAAATGATCGCGCTCACGGCTGCGGCATCGAGCCTGGAGTCAAAATGGCTGAAGGGCTGCACATTGTACGTTACGCTTGAGCCGTGCCCGATGTGCGCCGGGGCGATCGTGCTCTCCCGGATTCCGACCGTTGTTTTCGGGTGCTACGACTCGAAGATGGGGGCATGCGGAACTCTTTTTTCGATCACGGATGATAATCGGCTGAACCACCGGGTTCATACGATCGGCGGAGTGCGCGACGCGGAATGCGGTGAACTGTTGAAGGAGTTCTTTAGGAAGAAGAGGACCAAAGATCCGTTATGAAGAAACACCGACCCCTGTGCCGCTTTTAAGTTTCTCCGCGCGGTCGGCCAGCCTGAGCTGCTCGATGATCTCGTCGAGCTTCCCGTCAATAATTTCGGAGAGGTTATAGAGCGTTAGTCCGATGCGGTGGTCGGTCACTCTGTTCTGGGGGTAATTGTACGTACGGATTTTATCGCTGCGGTCGCCGCTTTTGATCATCGACTTCCTCGTGGCGGCGGTTCCTGCGGTTTGTTCGCTGAGCTTGATTTCATAGAGCTTCGCTCGGAGCATTTTCATCGCCCTCTCCTTGTTCTGAAATTGTGAACGCTCCTGCTGGCAGGCGACGATAACGCCGGTCGGTTTATGCGTAATGCGCACCGCGGTCTCGACCTTGTTCACGTTCTGCCCTCCCTTCCCTCCGGCGCGGTACGTATCGAATTGAAGGTCGGCGGGGTTTATCTCGATCTCAACGTCCTCAACCGTCGGCAGCACGACGACAGATGCCGCCGATGTGTGAACTCGTCCCTGTGCCTCGGTCTCGGGAACCCGCTGCACCCGGTGAACCCCGCTTTCGAATTTCATCATGCCGTATGCGTCCTCCCCCTCAACACTGAGGACAACTTCTTTGAAGCCCCCTTTTTCCGTCTCGTTCCAGTCGAGCGTTTCTACTTTCCATCCTTTGCGCTCGGCGAAGCGGGTGTACATCCGGTAAAGGTCGGAAGCGAACAATGCGGCCTCTTCGCCGCCGGTGCCGCCTCGAATTTCCATGATCGTATCTTTACTGTCGTTCGGGTCTTTGGGAACGAGAAGCTGTTTCAGGCGATCTTCCACCGCTATGAGCTTCGGCTGAAGTTCGGCAAGCTCAAGTTCGGCCATCGATTTCAGTTCGGCGTCCCCTCCCTGGTCGAGGATTTCCCTGCTTCCATTCACGCTTGTGAGCAGCCTCTTGTACTCTTCGTAATTTTTTACAATTTCAGAAAGCTCCCGGAATTCCTTCCCGAGCTCCTTATTGCGTTCCTGGTTTGAAATCACGGCTGGGTCACTCAGCAATCGTGTGACCTCAAGGTAGCGTTCTTTGATTTTTTCTAATTTTTCAAGCATGGTACCGGATAAGAGTGCAGGATCGTGAGGGCAGAATTACCCCGCGGCGACGGAAGAAGAATAGACGGCGGTTGACGCTTCATCCAACCGCAGTGCCGCTTTTATTGCACAGAGAGAGACCTCCATTTGAGATTCGTCAGGCTCTTTTGTGGTAATTTTCTGAAGCCACAAACCGGGTGCTACCAGCAGCCTGCCGAATGGCGACGCAGCATGTTTCGCGGACATCTTCAATACTTCATACGAAATGCCGCCGACAATCGGGATGAACGGGATATGTGTCGCGAGCCGGATCGGTAGCGACAGCGAACCGTATGCAAGCAGAACGGCTGCATCAAGAATGCTGAAAAGAAGAATCGAGACGAGCATAACGAGCAGCACAAAACTGGTGCCGCACCGCGGATGGAAGCGCGTGAACCGCAACGCGGAGGAGATTTCCAGAGGCGCGTTCTGTTCGAACGTAAATACCGCCTTATGTTCCGCACCGTGATATTGAAAGAGGCGGTAGATGTCCTTCATCAGCGAGATCGAATAGAGGTAGACGATGAGGATTGTAATACGAATCGCCCCCGCGACGAGGTTGAATAGCAACGGCTGTTGTTCAACCTTGAAGAACAGCGTCGCGATAAACAAAGGGATAAAAAAGAAAATTCCGAGACCGAGTGCAATCGCCGCAATGAGCGCTACCGACAAGGAAAACGTCGATTGGCCTTTCGCCGGCTCGGATTCACTCCCGGAGGGATCGCCCATCGCGATTTCCGCGGAGTAATTGAAGGTTTTAATTCCGATATACATCATTTCGATCAGGCCGACAGCACCGCGGATGATCGGAATTCTCAGGAACGGGTACCGTTCTGCAAGGGAATGAAACTCTTCTTTTTTTACAATGATCTTGCCATCGGGACGCCGCACAGCGGTGGCGATCATTCCTTTGGCGCGCATCATGACGCCTTCGATCACGGCCTGACCGCCTACTTGCATCGGTTCAGCCGGGTTGAACGCCGGGTTGGTCGGCGTCCAGGCTTTTGCTCTCTCTTCGTTCTTCATTCTCTGGTATGGTATTGGGTGATTGATATCAATATACGAAAATATCCGCGCTCTTTCACTTCTCAGTATCCTACCGCCTCCCCGTAACCGCGGGGGTCGGTCGCACCGAGCAGCAGACCTCTTTTCCGGTCGAACAAAATTCCTTCGGCGAGACCCGTCGTATTTTCCCGCATACGCATCGTGTATCCCATCGCGCGGAGATTATCGATCGCATCTTGTGATAGAGCGCGTTGTTCGTACATCAGATGATCCGGGAGCCATTGATGGTGGATCCGGGGCGCGTCGACGGCTTCCTGGATGGTCATTTTAAAGTCGATCACGTTCACGATCACCTGCAGCACCGTCGTCATAATTGTCGAACCGCCCGGCGTTCCGACCACCATGAACGGCTTTCCGTCCTTTACAACGATCGTCGGCGTCATCGAGCTCAGCATGCGTTTGTTGGGCGCGATCGAATTCGCGCTGCTGCCGGTAAGACCGTACTCGTTCGCCACGCCTTCCTTTGCGCTGAAGTCGTCCATCTCATCGTTCAATAAAAATCCGGCTCCTGCGACGACGACCTTTGAACCGAAGGCGTCGTTTAACGTGGTCGTAACGCTCACACAATTGCCGAACTTGTCGGCCACGGAATAATGCGTGGTGTGATCTTTCTCCGGCGGCGGCTGGTTGCCGTGGGAGATCTGATTGCTCGGGGTCGCCGTGTCCGGATCAATTGATGCACGGCGCTGATCGGCGTAATTCTTCGAGAGAAGCCAGGCGACCGGTATTTTGACGAAATCCGGGTCTCCCAGAAATTCTGCCCTGTCGGCATAGACTCTCCGCATCGCCTCGATCATCCGGTGAACGGCTTGCGACGAATTCCAGCCGTAGCTTTCAAGGTTGTATCCCTCAAGAATGTTCAGCATCTCGACGAGAGCCACGCCGCCGCTGCTCGGCGGTCCGGAAGAAATGATCTCGTATCCTCGATACATTCCGCGGACAGGATCTCTGATGATCGAGGCATAATCTTCAAGGTCCTTGAGGGTAATGAGCCCGCCCCCGCGCTTCATTTCTGCGACGATCAGCTTCGCTGTCTCACCCGTGTAGAATCCGTCGCGCCCTTTGTCCCGTATGCGCTTAAGCGTCGCCGCCAGGTCTTTTTGCCGGAAGAGATCTCCTTCGGCGTACGGCTTTCCGTTTTTTGAAAAAGCTTTTTTTGAACTTTTGTATGCTGAAAATTCAGGCAGCATTCTCTCAAGATCGTCGGCGAGCCGGTAGTGAAGATGGAATCCTTTTTCAGCGAGGTCGATCGCCGGCTTCAATACCTGCGCGCGGGAAAGTTTTCCGTACCTCCTCTGGACATACATCAATCCGGCAACAGACCCCGGCACACCGCATGCCAGATGCCCGCGGGTGCTTCTCTGCTCCACAAAATTTCCGTTCTTGTCGAGGAACATGTCGCGCTTCGCGGCAGCCGGCGCCGTTTCCCTGTAATCGAGCGATTTTACGGTTCCGTCCGCAAAGCGCATCACCATGAAACCGCCGCCGCCGATATTTCCCGCTCCCGGATACGTCACTGCCAGTGCAAAGCCGACGGCAACAGCCGCATCGACCGCGTTCCCTCCCTCCTTCAGGATCTTCAGCCCGACGTTCGCTGCAATGGGATCCGCTGCGACAACCATCCCCTTTTTGCCGCGGACCGGATCGCGGGACGCCGGGTGTGCATAAAACGAAATGACGACGGTGAGCGCACAGAGAAAAACCGGAATGCGTAGTCCCTTCATTCTGTTTCTTTCCTTTCGACTGGCCGTTGAACGTCGGCGAGAACGTACAGGATCCTGTTTCTCGCCGCCCGCTGTACTGTAAAGAGAACATTTTCGTACTGTATCGATTCGTGTTCTTTGGGAACTCTGCCGAACAAGTGAAACAAAAACCCTCCCAGCGTATCATACCCCGATTCGTCGGTAAAAGAAGGAATCCCGAGCATCTCCAGTGCCTCAGCGATCCCGATGTTCGCGCTGAATCGGTACGAATGTTCGCTAAGCTTGAGCGCCTTCGATTCGGAAACGGCGAGTTCGTCCGAAATATCTCCGACGATCGTCTTCACGACATTCTGGAAGGTCACAAGACCGGCGGTGCCGCCGTATTCGTCCACAACAACTGCAATCCTGGTCTTCTTGTCCTGGAATTCTTTCAGGAGGTCTTCAACTTTCTTGCTTTCCGGTACGAAGAGTGGCTCGCGGGAAAGCTTGAGGATGTCGAGCGTCTTCCGGGTTTGTTTTTCGTACAGCAGGGGAAGCACATCCTTTGCGTACAGAATGCCCTTGATGTTGTCGATCGTCCCGGAGTAGACAGGGATGCGGGAATGTTTCTTTGCGACGAACACATCGACAACTCCGTCGAACGACTGAACTTCGCCGTCGAGGGCGACCATATCGGTGCGGGGCGTCATCACTTCACGAACGATCATCTCCCTGGCATTCATCATGCTGTGGATAATGCTCCGTTCCTCCTGGTCGATCGCACCGTGATCGCTCACAACGTCGGCAAGCGTCTTGATCTCGTCGCTCTTCAATGCTGTATGTCGCTGATGAAGGCCGAGGCGTGATTCAAATGCATTGACCATCGCTACAAGGACCGCCGTGAGAGGATAGAAGACGACGGATATAAGGTAGAGGGGAAAGGCGATGCGGCGGGAAAATGCAGCAGGTACCCGGGCTGCGATGACCTTTGGCGTCACTTCGCTCAGCACGATCACTATGAACGTCACGACGACCACTTCGATCCCCAACGCCAGTTCTTTGTTCCATCCAAACGTTCCGGCGGCGTGGACGGTCAGAAAAGCAGCAACGACTGCCGCAGCAGTGGTAACAACCGTGTTGCCGATAAGGATCGTCACGAGCAGATACCTGGGCTTTCGGAGGAGCACTATAACGTACTTCCACCCGCCGGAGCTCTGCGACGCACGCTCTTCGAGCGCCGACGGCTGAAGCGAAAAGAGAGCGACCTCTGCAGCTGAAAAAAAAGCTGATAGCACCAGCGAACAAAGAAACACCGCGCTGTCGAGAAAAATCTCAGATACCATTCGTGGTCAGTGTTTTAGGATGAAGCCGAACGAACAGACTATGAACACAACAGCCCCGCCGCAGCGGGGCTGTTATCAATGTACAAAGGAGAAAGAACTTTTTCCATTTCTCAGAATGGAAGATCGTCCTCTTTTGCCGGCGCAGCGTCGGCGGCGGGCGTTTCAGCTTCACTGCCGTTTGTCGGCCGCTGGCCCCCTCCGCCATCAAGCATGATCAGCTGGTCGGCAACAATTTCCGTAATATATCTTTTCACCCCGTCTTTTTCGTAGCTGCGAGTTTGTATTCTGCCTTCAATATAAACCCGTTTCCCCTTCTTCAGCCACTCGCCGCAGATCTCGGCAAGCTTCCTCCAGGCAACAATGTTGTGCCATTCGGTCCGCTCCTGGGTGTTTCCTTCCTGGTCTTTCCAGGAATCACTCGTAGCAATTGAAAACGTCGCGACGGCAACGCCGGCACTCGTGTACTTCAGTTCGGGATCCTTCCCCAAATTCCCGATGAGCTGCGCTTTATTCAGGCTTTTTGACATATAACCCCCTCTTATGATTTAGTGTGATAAAAATCCGTCTACCCCCCTGGCAAACGGTATTCAATGAGAAAATAATACGGGATTTTTTTTTAAAAAACAACCCGCCTACAGAGGCACCTGGTACATTAATGATTTCCATGCCGGAAATTCCCTCATTGAAGGTTGATCCGGTACGATTTCCGGCCACCCGTCTTCGGATACACTTTTGGCACAGCTCAAGAGCCCTTCCGCACGATCACGACTTCGTGACTGGTGAGGATAACGATTCTAAGAGAATCCGCATTCTTGGGAGCTGGGAGAAGGAGTGCGCTGCGGAACTCGCTGTGCGCGGGGAGTCCTATCACCGATAGGGAAGATACCTGGAATTCAGGCCTTCCGTCCGATGAAAATACTTTGATCGATGATGGAAAGCTGACGACGATTTCATCCTGTGTGCTGCTGATCGCTTTCGGATTTTCGGATGTCAGCAGTGAAAAAGAACTGAGATAGTTGCCAAAAATATCAAAAGTAACCACGCGATGTGCATCGAGAACAATAACCCGGTCCGAAGAAGTCACCATAAGATCGTGCGGATCGGACAATGCCCCTTCTCCCGCCGTGTATGATCCGAACTCCATTTGGAAGTTTTGCTTTTGGTCGAATTTCAGGACGCGCTTTCCCTGCGTTTCAAGAACGAACAGCTCTCCCTGCGTCGAGAGGCCGCACGCCTTGGGATAAAATTCCCCGCTGTATGATGACGGCAAATTCTGATCGGTAATAGACTGAACATAATTCAGTTTTCGGTCGAACTCCTGTATTCGGCGGTTGTTATAGTCAGCCACGCATATGTTCAACGGAAACGATGCACAAACCCCCGCAGGCTGGTCGAACTCGAAGTTGCCCCACCCTTTGCCGCCGATCGTCTTCACGGTTGAGCCGTCCGGCGCAAACTCTGCCAGCGTGTTATTCCCTTCGTCAAGCACAAACAAACCGCCGTCAGAGGCTGCAGAAAATGAAGCAGCATTCACAAAGCTGCCGAATGTCACATCGACCACAACGCCCTCCAACGACACAGCCGCCGAATCTGCTGCCGGGGTCGCGGAACTGGAATCGGTTTCCCGCCCCGACGGATGGGGTGGGCTGCCCAGGGGAAAGACAGCCACGATGAGCGAAAGAATAATAAGCGACGGATTCATACGTTACCCGTTGTTAATACATCTTTATTGCGATCGGTCATAGTCCAGTACCTGTGCTGATAAGATTGGCGAGCAATGCGTACGAAGCGCTCTGGAGGTCGAGCAGCCGCGGATAAAGATTCAGCGCACAATAAATGATCCTCCCCTTGTCAAGATGCCTTTCGTCCAAGAGAGCGCGGGATCCGGCCGTCATCAAAACTTTTGACTCCCCCCTCTGTTGCACCGCCAGCTCGACGTACGAGATTGGAAACGGCGTTTCGGTGAAGCGGCTCAAATCAATTTTATTTGGCGCATACAACATAGCGTTGGTCGAATCGATCGAAAGCCTCTCCCCACAATCACCGACGGAGAAATCGGCGAACGAAATGTCATCGCCCAGGAAAGGGTTTTTGGGAACCGTTCCATGCTGGGGAAGAATGATCAACCGGCCGCCCTGCTTGACCCACCGTTCCACGAACTCCAGTTGACGGCCCGCACCGGCGAAGGCGTCAAGCGAGAACTGATCGATGACCATCACGGATAGATCGGACAAGGCTGACGGGGTGATGTTCGCCGTATCCAGCAGCGATATAGCGTCACTGAGCCGGCGAACTGCGATCTGTACGGGGCTCTTCTTCAGCGCAGAGAACAATCCGATTTTCTTGCTCGTCGTCGTTTTTACGTTCAACGGTTGAACCGTAAAACTTCCCGCGGAATTTCCCTTGCCCGCCCATATCATGACCTGGTGAGGAGAAGTTAGAACTGTGTCTTTCCAATAGAGATGAAGTAAATCGATTCCAACAAAATTTTTTCCCGGCATATCCAACTTTCTTTCGGGCGACGATACGACCACATCATCGATGTGGAGCGCTCCCTTCGACCCATCACGGACATTGCTTTTGAACCGAACACTTACAACTGTGTCCCGGTACATCATCACCTTGGGGGACAGGATTTCGGCCGATCGGTACGGGGCAATGATGAGCGGTACTTCTTCCCTGTACATAAAATTCCGGGCTGGATCTGCATCCCGATGGGTCACGATAAAGACCATCGGCGTCCTGACCTGCATGGCTCCGAACCCTAGCGGTGTTTCAGTTGAATTCAGGCTGATACCCTTCGGAGTAAGGATCCTGAACTGTGCACTGTCGTTCAACGAGTAAAAACTCTCCTGCGCTTCGTTGACGATCCACTGTTTCTGGATAACTCCCGGAAAGACTATTTGCGTCTTGCCGCCGGCAAACGCCGGATCGAATGCACCGAATCTCAGGAAAAAGAGCTGTACCGGAGTGACAACCGTATCGCTGACGCTGTAATGGATCGAAACACCTAAAACTTCGCAGCGAAGGTTTTCAAGATGAAGTTTCCAGGAAGATAGCACTCGTACATCGATAGGTTCCAGCAGCGCGGCCTGGCTTTGAATGAATGAGTCGACCAGTGCGATCACGCGGCGGAGCATCGCAAGCCGCTTTTTCCGGTTTGAAAACTTCTCGATCGAAAACACGGAGTTGATCGCCGGCAAGAGTGTTTTTAACTTCTTGCCGATGAGAGGAAGGCCCTTATCCAAAGGATACGACGATTTCGCGTCCTCGGGAAAAGCCTGTACATACCGATGCCGGCTGTACGTATTCCATAATGGAATCTGGAAGCGCAGGCTTGCGTAAGATCCTGCCGCCTTCTGCGCCATCTGGATGCAGCTCTCGGACCAAACCGAATCTCTCTGTTCAACGGGGAGGGCGACGGAATGTGCAGCGCCGCGGGACTCAACGAAAAATCGGTTCACGCTTTGCAATGAAGCCCTCTTCTTGTCGCGGAGATCGTCAAGAATCAGACGTTTGAGATAGAGGGTTCGTTCCGATTCCTTGTTTTCCGACAGCGGATCCCGATCCAGGACAATAACATCGGGTTTGAGCTGAGCGATAACACTGTCAAGACGGTCCTTCAAGACATTCGTGAACTCGGCAGTCGGATGGAAGCAATTCATTCCGGTGGAAAATTCGTTCACGGGAACGTTGAGAAAATACGATTGTGCCCCGAGGTAGGAGAGAGCGCGATAGGCTTCCTCTTTTCTGCGTGAAGCAAGCTGGTAAAACATTTCTCCGTCCAAATCGCTGGGGATATCTTCTCCATTAGTAACGTAGGCAACCGCAACGGTGGCTCCGCCCCCAACCCTGAAATTCGCTATCGACGCGCGGTCCTCAAAACCCGGAGCCGCTGCAATGACAAGGTAAACGGCAGGGTCTTTTATCTCCCTGAGCAGTTGAGCAGATGTACGCGCTCCGTTCCGGGAAAAATACGGAGACGGCTGTGAATATGCTGCGGCCCCGAAGACCAAGAGAAACAGAAGTGAACGTGTGAATGACATTCGTATACCGGTATGATTGCGAGTGGCTGCAGAGTGCGGACATCATGCACTTGCAAAATAAAAAAGGTCGCCCGAAGAACGCGGGCAACCTTTTTATACAATGCAGTATTTATTCCTTAAAAACCAAGCCTCACAGTAAACACGTTGATCGAGGTGAGGAGGAGAACATGTTCGTAGGCGTAATCAAGCGTGAAATTCAATTCACCCAAGTTGTAGTTGATTCCGGCTCCAAACGTATAGTCGTAGATCTCGGAGGTTTGCCCGGTCTGGTCTTTCGGGGCGTTCGGTGCGTAGTTGTATCCGCCTCGAAGGAAAAGCATATTATTGAACGAGTATTGCAGACCGAACTTATAGACATCCGAACTGTAGTTATTGTTCTCGAAAGTGCCGTAAACGGTCACGTCATTCGTTTCACCCAGTTTCTTGTCGTAGGCCAGCGCAACGTCCATTTGCGAAGGAAGTTCGAAGGAAGCCGCCTGGACATCGTACCACTGTGTGCCGCGAATGTCTCCGACTGTTGTTCCCTGGCGAAGCAGATTAGAGCCGGAGAATGTCATATTCGGACCGAGGTTTTTGATCGCGACGCCCAATTTCAACTCCGGAATGATAAGACCATTGTACTGCACGCCGGCATCGAGGGCGAACCCTGATGCCGTAGTGCTCATGATCGTCTCGTTGACGAAATTGAAATTTGCACCGACCGAGATCCTGTCGCTGAGGATCTTCGAATATGTCAACGCCGCGGTCATAAACGTCGGCGAATACGTTGCGCCCGTTCCATCAGGATTGTCCTCGGTCGTCACAGGAATATTGCCGAATGCGATCGACTTGAACGAAGCGGCAAATGTCCCGACGGTGCCGAATGTTGCTGCGACTGCACCATAATCGATTCCGATGCCCGCAAGATAGGACTCATGCGAGAAGGATGCTTCGGTACCGAAACCGCCTCGGGCTAGACCCGCGGGATTCCAGAAGATCGCATCGGGGCCCGACACAAATGCGACATCGCTTCCCGCAAGGGCTATTCCGCTCGCACCGGTAGGAATTAAGAGTTCCTGCGCGCCTGCCGTCCCGGTGCGGTTTGTATTGCCTGCAAACGCAGATATGATCAGCAAGGTGCTCAGCATGACAATGCCCGCTAAGCGCTTTAATGTGATATTCATTGAATATCTCCTTCCAGTTTTAATTTTTCAAATAGCAATGTTTTCATTTTCGCTCCTTAGGTTTCTCAATAATGGTCTAAGAACTGCTGTTCCGGGATGATCGCGAACTTCAGCGTCTTCGTCCCCAAACTTCCGCAGTCGATGTAGGCAATATACATTCCTGCAGCGACCGGCAGTTTATTTTGATTCAGCAGATCCCAATCCGAGAATTGCGTAAGATCGTTCTTCACAATTGTACGGACGAGAATACCCGCGAGATTGAAAATTCGAATCGTTGCACTCGAAGGTAAGTGCGTGAACCGAACCCATCGGTCATATTTGCTCGCTTCGAGTCTGTTAAACCCAAAGTATGGATTCGGGAAAACATTGATTTGAGAAATATCCTGTTTCGCCAAGGAGGCTGAATAGATTACACTTGGTACAGTAAAGGTAAACAGATCCGTACCGATGACGAGAGGTTTCGGATACAAGACATCAATCTTATCATAATTTGCGCCGGTGAATGCCATATTATAGTTCAAGCCGTATATTACAAGCACCCACGTTGCAGCTGCATTGTGTGCATCCGGTCCGCCGTCTACCTGTATCACCTGCGTTGAATCGTACGCCGAATTGACAACGATAGCGTAGGTTCTATTGCTCAAGTTCCAGGTATAGAACGGATTTTCAGCACCGGTGCGTACTCGATCCCTGTACGTAAGGTTCACCTGTCTGTGATCATCAATAGACCAAACCTCAAAAGGAATCCTAACTAAGAATGGTGCAGCAACGCCCGGATTCGGGTTTAGAGGGTTGTTGGCCAAATGAGCGTGGGTGTCCATTCTGAAGCACGTCGCTATCTGACCGCCGCTTTTTACATAGTGGACAGTTTGAGCGCCCACCGTCATTGAATCCCAAACGCCGGTAAACCGCAGTTCATAACCTTTTTGAAGTTCGCTCAATGCATTTGTGCCAACTCCGAAGTTATCGATGGCTTTACTAGAAATTGTACCGCCGAATATTGTGTAATTCTGAATATCAATATCCGTTGTGCTGCTGTTGCTCGTAAGCGTGCTGGGGCTGTTTGCCGGTAAAAGTGTAAGCTTGTTGAACTTAATTGGCGGATCAAAGCTGCCGGTAACCGACACCTGGATACCATTAACGTCAATTGGATTCACTCCGACGTTATGACCAATCGTGCCGGACGAACCACCGGGGCCGTAAAAGCCGTTTGCCTTGATATACGTGGATTGATCGTAGATATCAACGCCGCCGTAAATTGTCTGATTCTTGAGCACAATATTTCCGGTCGTCAGATCGGTGAGGTTCCATTGATCTTGCGTAATCAATTGAGTTGCGATCGAGGTCAATGTATCGCTGCCGGTAACATCGATCGGGCCGCCGCCGAATCCGTCATCATGCATCGTATACGTCATTGCGAGAGGCAGCGTTGGTAAGCCATGCGATAGGACGGCGATATCCTCACCTCCGGCAAACAGACCATTTGCGCTATGGCCGGTCATGCTGCCGTATGTAACGGTGTTTGTTCCGCTATTATACGTATAACTAATAGCACTACCGTCATTCAAACTGGTTGGCGCAAATATTGAATCGATCACAAGACCTGCCGGGAATTTAATTTGAATTCCGTCGCAGAAATCTTGGTCGACCGAAACAACGCTTACGAGATTATGGATTACAAAACCAGTCCTGGCTAAGTCAGTCCATACGCCTGTAGCAGAAAGACTTGAACCGGTAAGAGTATCAGCCTTGTTCAATCCTTTTCTCTTAGCAGCCGGCGGAGTAACGTCAGTCCACACGCCGTTTGAGCCTAATGAATACTGCTCGGCATGGAATGAGACCTGGTATTGATCACCGGTGACGAGGGGCGGATTAACAACATTCACGGTCACAGCCCCATTTGAGGTCCCGGTATGAACAACCTTTGAATACGCTCCTGTTGGTGCAGCGGTCACGCCCGGCGCCAGTTTTTGCGCTCGCACATCCTGGATATGGCCGGAGATGGGGCTTTCAAGGTTGTTCGGTTCGACGTTGTTTCCGTTGTAGCTGTACGCGGTCACGACAAAATAGTAGTCACGGTCGTTAACAATGTTGCCGCCTGTAAACGCATCTTGCGAGATAGTAATAGAATGCTGGACGCCCTGTCTGCTTCCGAATTGAACGGGTTTTGTAATAACGAATCCCGTCGACGGATCGAACGTCAGGTCGGTTATAATCCCCTGGCTCGTCGCAATGTCGTAGGTAGCAAGACGCTTTGCACCATTGGGTGAATTCGCGGGAAGCTGATACACATTGTATCCCTGAAACGTGTATCCCTTGTCCACGAAACTTTCTTCTGCCGCGTTGGTAACCGGGTCGCCCCAGCTGAGAGCGATCTGGCCGTCAAGCTGAGCCACTTTTACGTTCGGTGCCGGCGGTGCGTTCGGTAAATTGAAGAAGAAGTTGTATGCGGTCTGAGCCAGCTGGTCGTTGTATTTAAGAAGCGAGACGCTTGATATGTTATCACTTCCTTCTGCGGCCAATGCTGCTACCACAACCTCCTGCGTATCTCCAGCAGCCATCGAGAACGGTCCGGAGCACAGGGCCATTCGGACGTCAGCCGGAGGAGAAACTCTGGCCGGCCCGATATAGGTGGGGCCTACCCCGGTAACCGGGTCGCCAGGATAGCAGAACTTCGTACCGCCCGTCACCGATTCGGGGAACGGCAATCCCGTTGTACTTACACGGCCCCTCATAAGGTTGTACCACTGCGGCGTACCATCAGGACCGTTCGAAGCAAGGTTCGGATCTCCGAATGTCGCATTGCCGTTGATAAAGAAAGTGAATGCTGTCATCGGCAAATTCTTAAATCCACCGATTTTCTTCAGGTTAAAGATCGCAGTATCTGTCGCCGCGCCCAGAACTTTCGGGCCCTGGAAGAAATCGAATCCTGCCGACGGAGGCGCCAAGTTAATATTGGCAAAGTTTGCATCTCTCGGCACACCGTTGTACACATATCCAAGACTGAGCGTCGTATCGCAACCAGTGGCGTCATCTCCTGCGAATCCAAGATCAGGGTCGCACCACTGCGCAACATACATCGTGTCTAACGGATATCCGCTTTTGTTGATGAATTTATAACTCAGAAAGATCGTATTGCCCAAGGCTCCCGGACGATTGTATGCCCAAATCGTGCGCTGCACTTCGATCCCGACAGGATTTGAAGAATACAAAGCCTGGGTCAGCGCTGGATTCAGATCGTTCATAACCATCCATTGGGTCTGGTCGGAGCCCGGGAATCCCGGGATGTCGATGTTGGCTTCATACACGCCGTCGTGGTTCACATCGGTGTACGGCGCGCCCTGAGCTGCCGGCCATTGATTCCAGTCGTCCCAGTATTTTTGCAGAAGAACGGAGGCGCTGGTGCTCTGGAATTGATTGATGAATCCCACTTCGCTTGTTTGCAGCAGGTTCGTCTCAGCAGTTATTGAATCTGCATTGGTAGTGGGTTTTATATCCGGCCGCACTCGATAGATTCTATTCGCCGTACTGCCCGGATCATCGGCAACTCCCGGAGTCCCCGGTGTTCCCGGTGTAATGATCCTGCCGGCCTGTAAGCCGTGATTATACGTCGAACCGCCGCAGTACAGAGTGTCATTCTTGTATGTTGTCCAGACAAGACCGTCTTCAAATAAACAGGTTCCGTCCTGCTGGCCGATCGGAAATTCAAACCCCTCATTGCTCGTTGTGTTCGGGTTGAAGGATCCGTCTCCAGCATTCGAGTAGTAATTGAAAACGTTATTGATATCCATCGGACTGTAGAAGCTGCTGGTTTGTACCTTGTGCAGCGTCTTGCTACCGTCCTTCGTCGCACGGTTCTCAGCTTGCGCCACTGGTGACACAAGCCAAGCCGCAAGAAGAAGTGTTGTGGCAAGCGCGCTAAGAAATTCTTTGCGGACCATATTATATTCCTCCTGGGTTTTCGTATTCTGCTTAATATTCAATTTGAACTCCGAATCTGATTTGCCGGGGCGTCAAATAGTTGTTGGCATTTGTGCCGTTATAGGCGCTGTTATAGACAGATTGATAGAGGGATGGATTAGACTGTGCAGCGGCATAAGCCTGTCCCTGTGTCGTGCCCAACCAGCCGTCGTTTCCCGGGTCGCCTGTCCTGGGGTATACGTTGTCTGCATTCCGTGCATTGAGGAGGTTCTGCACATAGATATAGAACATAGCATCCAATGAGCCGAATGTCACTGTCTTGTCCACGCGAAGGTCAAGTTCCAGTGTCCAGGGGGTTGACGAATATCCGATCGGTTCCAACGGTATCTGGAACCTGGCATCGCCGATGTTATTCTGCGATATGTTTTCCAGAGTATATGGATAACCGCTGCCGAACTGCATCAGCAAATTGATTCCGGAACGCTGGAGTATCGCACCGCCGTCATTTTTTGCAAAGCGGTAATCGATGTTCAGGCTTCCCGTGTTTTCCTGGCTAAAGGAAGTCGGGAAAGGTATGTTGGCCGTATAACCGTGCTGATCGGAAGCTCCTCCAGCAGAACTGTTTGCACCCGAGCCTGTTCCTTCAGCGCTTGAAAACGTGTAGTTCAACTGGGCTTCCACACGATTCGTGCGGCGGAGGGTAATCTTAAACTCGACTCCCTTGCTCGTCGCGAAATCGCCGTTCACAAGCGTGTAGTAGCTTCGATCGGTCGGAACCGTTCCGTCGGGTAAAATCAGGCGGAATTGGATCTGATCCGAAATATCTTTATAGAATGTTGTGACATCGAATGATGCGTTATCGCCAATTTGCTGCGAGAATCCGATTTCATATTGGGTTGTTCGTTCCGGCTGCAAGCCAAATCCAACCGGAGTCTGATAGTAATTTCCTCCGTGCAGAATATTGTAAATCAGTCCCATTCCGCCGTAAGAGTCGATCAGTTCGGACTCCTGGATGAACTTACCATACTGGGCATGGAACACTGTCATGTCACTGACGGGGAACGATGCACCAATACGCGGGCTCACCTGCTGCGTAACGGGCGTCTTCTTCATAGAGGACGTCGCGATGACGTTGAGATTATCATTGAAGTTGATGCCTGCAGGATCAACGAAGGCCCTGCTGTCGGGATTAATATAATCGTACCTCAAGCCAAAATTAAGGTTAATGTCTGATAGTTCGATCTTGTCCTGAACATACACTGCTCCATTAACCGGATGCGGCGGCCCAAAATCCACTACGGTAGTTCCATTCAAGACATCATTGTCTATCGGATTACCGTATACATCGTATCCGTAATTATTGGAGCCGCTTGCTCTGAGCGTGGCTTGTTTCTGCGCTTCCGTCAGCCCCGTATTCTGCAGGACACTATACATATTCAAAACATCCTGACCGCCAAAGTGGCGGATGGTGTAATACGTGTATTCACCTCCAAACTTCAACGATTGATTGTCGAACTCTTTAGAAAAGTCCAAGCGACCGCCCATCGATGTCTCTGAGGTTATCCCAGGAGCTGTTGCAAGAAGGGTCCCCGGCTGGTTGATCGAAACGCCGCCGCCGCTCGCCGGACCAAAGACGTTCCATGCTAAGTTCGTGAGCTGTGCCGCACCGCTGGCGAACTGCGGATTGGAGATCGTGTCGCCGTATGCCGCAAAATTTCCCTTCAATGCGGGATCCCAGCCTGTTTTGTAAAAGTTCCTGAAGTAGTTTACGTTGAGTTCGTAATAGGTTTTTGGATTAAAGAACTGCGTCAACTTGACGTTGCCGAACCCGTTTTGATAGGAATTCACAGGCAGTCGTTGAGTATCGAAGATCGATGCGAGACCCGCGGGGTTCTGGGAGAAGACATCCGTATACGCTCCCGAGGTTCGCAGTTGAATATTTCCAAGGTCAAAGAGCAGCGTGCCGGTGTACGAATACTGGTCAAGCTGGCCGCCAAGGAGGTTGCCCGGCTGGTAGTTCAGGTTGAGTGTGTCAGCAAGCGCATTATTCGGATGCGCGGCGGTGTACTGAGGCGCTGTAACCAATCCCGAATAATTAAACCCGTTCCAGAATCTTGGGTTTGCATAACCGGCATTTGTCCCCGCCCCTGTCGTGGCGTTCTGGCCGCTTTGGCTCGCCGCGACAAACGATCCCGGGTCTCGGTAGAACTGGTTCTCTACGGTTCCGAAAAATCGTACCTTATCGGAAACAACCGGTCCGCTTATGGAACCGACATAATCGGAATATCCATACGAGTAACCGCCGAGAGCTTCTTTTCCCTGTTTTGTATAATTATCCGTTTCTGCACGGAGAGACAGTTTCATTTTTTCTCCGCCGGTGCGAAGCTGCGTGCTCACGATACCGCCGTTCGCTCCGCCGAACTCGGCCGGATATCCTCCGGTTTGAACTTCGATTTGATCGACAGCGTCAGGTGAGATCGTCACGCCGCGTCCGCCGTTATAGACGTCCGTCACATTGACTCCTTCAAGCGCGAAGCCTGTTTCATCGGCTCGGCTACCTCTCACGTAAACAAGATTATTTCTCAAGACGACGCCCGGCTGCAGTGACGCGGCTTCCGTCACGTTGCGAATCGGTATCGCGCTCAAGTAATCGCCGTTGAGGATCCGAACTTCGTTCGTTGCAGATTTTTCAAGGAGAGGTCTTTGGGCCACAATCACAACTGTTCCAACTTTCACGCCTTCTGCGGGAAGCGCAAATTTGACTTCCGCGATCAGTCCTTCATGGACCTCAACGTTGGAAATCGTGATCTGCTGGTAGCCAATGTAAGACGATATTAATGTATACGTACCTGTATTAATATTCGCAATACTAAAGACACCATTGGCGTCGGTAGTAGCACCAAATGATGTGCCTTCCACTCTCACCGTGGCTCCGACAAGCGCTTCGCCCGTTTCGTGATCGGTCACCTTTCCTGTAATCTTTCCGCTCGAGGCCATAAGGACTGCCGTCGGAAAGAGTAGAAAGGCAACGAGTAGAGTTCTGTAGCACTCCCGTCGCATGTTTATTCTCCTTTGTTTTGTGATTGGGGACATCTTAATTTGACGCTCTTGCATGTATCTTTCAAGAGCAGTGAATTAAAATTCTAGCAAATATTCTCTTTGCAATGACAAAAGTAAGATCTTCCTGATAGCTGTCTGTCTCAAAATCCATGAGTTAGAATTGCGAAGGGGATATTTCAATAGTGAACGATCAATCGGATTATATCATCGATGAGATATAGAACGACTCTGGCTGCGATGTAAAGGGCAGAACGTAGGTCGGAGAGAAAGACAACGTTGTTAGAAAAGGTAGCATTCAATTCAACAACCACCTATGATATAATCTCAAAAGAATGGATGAACAACTAGGACATTTAGCCGCCGGAGGCATCGGCGGCAGCGTGAAACTTTTTCTCTATTATTTCGTATATGTTATTTTTTTGTTGTGTTAATTTACTACCCAGATAACGATTTGTCAAGTTTTTCAGGGGTTAAGCCTAAATAAAATACCCCTTCCCACATCTGACAAAGGCTTCTTTTTCCCCCTATTTTTACTGCTTGAATTCGCCTAAGGTATATATTCCCGGCATATTAGTCAAGTGTTCATTCATTTATTTAGAGCGACACCACCTTGGCGTCAAAAATGCCGTCAAGAGAGCGGATTTGCTGGAGCATCTTTTCCGGTATCGAACTATCGACGCTGACAACGACCAAGGCTTTCTCTCCCACGCCGGTACGCCCGAGCGATAGCCCCGCAATGTTGACTTTTTCCGCTGCCAGGATCGACCCAACATGAGCCAGCATGCCCGGCTTGTCGGTGTTAGTATAGAACAAAAGAATACCCTCGGGATTCACCTCAAAATAGAATGCGTCGATTCGCACAATGCGCGGTTTGGTCGTCCCAAAGACCGTTCCGGCGAATGACCGCTCTTCTTGGTCGGTCGAATATTCTACCGTCAGCAATTGGTTGTAATTCTCGCTGTCGCGCTCCTTCTTCTCGCTCACCCGGATGCCCGTCGATTGCGCAAGGATGGGAGCGTTAATGTAATTCACCGGCTGGCTCATGAGCTTCGAAAAAAATCCCTTCAAAACGCCGGTTGTCAGCAGCTCAACATGCTTCTGCAGCAGTTCCCCCCTCGTTTCGATGGTAATATCCTTCAGTTTTCCTTTCATTATCTGTGCCTGAAGACTTCCCATCTTTTCCGCAAGAGCAAGATACGGCTTTATCTCGGTCGGAATTCCCGATTGGAGCGCGACCGCATTGACTGCTCCCGAGATCCCCCGGTCATGCAGCGCGTCGGCAAGTTGTTCCGCGATCTGGATGGCTACTTTCTCCTGCGCTTCCTCCGTCGAAGCGCCGAGATGCGGCGTCGCGATCAGGCGCGGATGCTGCAGCAACGGATTTCCCTTCGGCGGCTCTTCCACAAAAACGTCGAGCGCTGCGCCGGCAACCTGGCCGCTGTTCAAGGCGTTGAGAAGGTCCGTTTCATCGATGATCCCTCCGCGGGCGCAATTGATAACCCGAACGCCTTTCTTGCATTTCGCAAAAGTTTTTTCGTTCAGCAATCCGCGCGTCTCGTCGTTGAGCGGCGTGTGCACCGTAATGAAATCCGACCGGCGGTAGATTTCGTCGAGCGACACCATCTCGAAGCCGAGCTTCGATGCAACGTCGTTCGCAAGAATGGGGTCAAACCCGATGACTGTCATCCCGAACGCAAGGCACCTCGATGCAACTTCTTTGCCGATTTTTCCCATCCCAACGATGCCGAGTGTTTTCCCCATCACTTCCGTTCCCATATATTTTTTCCTGTCCCATTTGCCGTTCACGAGGCTCATGTACGCCTGCGGGATATTTCGGGCGAGAGAGAGCATCATCGATACAGTATGCTCGGCGGTGGAAACGGTATTTCCGCCCGGCGTATTCATCACGATGATGCCGCGCCGAGAAGCCGCCTGGACGTCGATATTGTCGACGCCCGCCCCCGCCCGTCCGATGACCTTCATTGCATGAGCTTCCTCGATAATGTCGGCAGTGACTTTCGTTCCGCTGCGGACAATAAGAGCTGCATAGTCGGGGATGATTTTTTTGATTTCTTCCGGAGAGATACCAGGTTTTTGATCGACCTGGAATCCTTCACGCGTCAGAATATCAACGCATGATTGTTCAATGGGGTCGCTGATGAGAATTTTCATGGCAGTGGCTTTCAATGGTAAGAGAATCAATGTGAGTTGACGATACATCCGCCTCCCCGCTGGAAAGAACGGGGAGACGGTCAACTGATCTACAGCGTGAACGAACAGTGTGGCGGAATCATCTTCCGTGAAGCAACATCATTGTGCGAACGATTTCAGAACAGCCTGAACTCCGGCGCCGAGTTGGAACTTGTATCCGCACTCCTTCAGCGTCAGTTCGAGCGCAGAAATCATCGTGACCATGTCAAGTTCATCGTAGTAGCCGAGATGAGAGATGCGGAAGATCTTTCCCGCAAAGTCGTCCTGGCCTCCGGCGATCGTTATTCCGTATTTCGATTTAAGAGTCTTGTTGAACACCTTCCAGTCCATTCCTTCGGGAAGCCATACGGGGGTTACGGCGAAGGAAGGAAATTCTGAGAACAACTTCAGTCCGAGCGCAACGACTCCGGCGCGGATGGCTGTTGCCAGCCGCTCATGACGCCGCCAGATATTCTCGATCCCTTCTGCCTTCAGCATTTCCAGCGCCGCGTCGACACCGATCACAAGCGATACCGCAGGGGTCCACGGCGTATCGTTCTTTTCGTAGGATTTGAGCGCTTTACGGAGGTCAAAATAGAATTTCGGGAGCGTGGAGGTTTCCATCGCAGCGATGGCCCGTTTGCTTAGCGCAACGAAAGCAAGCCCCGGTGGGATCATGAGGCCTTTTTGCGAACCGGTCACACAGACGTCGAGTCCCCATTCATCGAAGCGCATTTCGTGAGCCCCGACCGCGGTGATGCCGTCCACACACACGAGCGCGGTGGAATTATCGCGTATCAGTTTCGACAGCGCCTTCACGTCGGTTGCCGTACCGGTGGACGTTTCGCTATGCGTCAGATAGACGGCCTTGGCGTTCGGATGCGCCTTCAGAGCGCCGAGAATTTGCTCGGCTGTAGGCGCCTTTCCCCATTCTACTTTGATCTCTATAACATTGAGGCCGTACGCTTTCGGCATCTTCACCCACCTCTCGCCGAACTTTCCTCCGTTGCACGAAATGACCGTGTCGCCCGGAGAAAACAAGCTGACAAACGTCGACTCGACTCCTCCGGTGCCGGAGCTGGTCAGCGTGAGGACCGGCTGCTCCGTCTGGAACAAGTACTTCAAATTTTGATTGACGCGCGTCAGGACTTCGTTGAACTCAGGGTTGCGATGATGAATGATCGGCTCCGCCATCGTGAGCATGACGTGTTCTGGAACCGGAGTCGGTCCGGGGGTAAATAATCTTTTTTTCATAGCCGCATCTTTCGTGTTGATTTTTTCGTGGTCGGATAAAAGATTTGATTAAGAAGCTCTACAAAAGTACTGCAAATGTGCGTGAGAATCAAGAAATACGGGAGCGTAACGGCGTTACGGAAGATGCAGAACACCTTATTGAAAATGTCGGGAGGTGGTCAAATAATGTGGTAAGGTACATGCACGTGGTGTTCGAAATCTTGGTGCCAGTGCTTACGCGACCGCCGAGGGGATGTAATCTTTGGACGAGGAGATCTCTTTTGCGTTCACAAACGATTCGATCGTATTCAGGAGATCGCTGCGCCCGTCCCCGGTAACCGCCGAGAATTGAAGAACAGAAGAAAGGTGCGCATACTTGGCAAGCCGGTCCTGCACGTTTTTCATTTGAGTCTGCAGTTTGTTGAACGGGATCTTGTCCGCTTTCGTGAGCACGAGGACGAACGGAACGTCGTAGAAATCCAGCCAGCCCATCATCGTAGTGTCGAGCTCGGTGGGACCCAGGCGGGCATCGACGATCTGAACGCCGAGGGCGATCTGCCTTCGGTCGTGGAAAAACGACTCAATGAGCGAGGTCCAGCCCGCTTTCACTTGCTCGGCAACTTTTGCGTAGCCGTAACCGGGCAAATCAATGAAGTACATCTCTTTGTTCACGAGGTAATAGTTCAGCTCACGGGTCTTGCCGGGAGTCGAGCTGATACGGGCAAGCCCTTTTCTGTTGCAGAGCTTGTTCAGCAAAGAAGATTTACCTACGTTGGATCTGCCGATAAATACGATTTCGGGGAAATTATCTTTGGGGAGTTGTTTCAGGTTTGCGACGCCGACAACAAAATCTACCGTGACAATTTTCATACCTCACACCCTCTTCATGATGGAACATCGTGGAACACGTACCAAAAGAGCAAAGGATGGTCATGCTATCCTTTGTTTGCTACGTTGCTTCCTTCTCGGTCGTTTTCGTAACGGTTGGCTGGGAATCCGGAGCCGTTGTCGCGGCCGGAGTTGGGGCAGTTTCGGTTTTCTTCCGTGGAGACCGTCGCGCACGCTTCGGCTTCACCGCCGGTTTCGTTTCTTCTTTGCCGGTGTTGTAATCGACCAGCTCGAGCACGGCAACTTCCGCCGCATCGCCGAACCGCCGGCCTAATTTTACCACGCGCGTATACCCGCCGGGGCGTTGTCCGACTTTGAGGGCGATCTCGCTGAACAGCAGCTTGACGACGTCCTTATCGTGGATGAACCGGGCGACTTCGCGCCGAGCGTGAACGTCTTTCGGTCCGCCCGCCGCTTCCTTTGCCGCCGTGCGTTTTGCGCGTGAAATAATTTTTTCAACAACCATCCGCATTTCCTTCGCCTTCGCAAGGGTCGTGCGTATCTTTTTATGCCGGAACAGCGACGTCGAAAGAGCGCTGAACATAGCTCTGCGATGGCTTGATGTCCGTTTAAGTTTTCGACCAGCTCTGCCGTGAATCATTGCGTTATCCTTTGGTTATTCGCTGTCCTTTAAATACTTGTCGACATCCATACCGAATGTCAATCCTTCTTCCTCGATGATTGCCGAGAGTTCGGCGAGGGATTTCCGGCCGAAGTTGCGGAATTTCAGCAGCTCGGCTTCTTCGCGCCGCACGAGGTCGGCGATCGTCTTGATGTCCGCCGCACGGAGACAATTGTGAGACCGAACCGACAGTTCAAGATCGTCCACGCTCGTCTTGAGAACTTTCCGGATGCGCGCAACTTCGGCATCCTCCTCTACCTCTTCCTTTTCTGCCTCGGGCTCGGAATCGAAATTCGTGAAGAGTTGAATGTGCTCGCGCAGCACTTTTCCTGCGTACGTCAACCCCTCTTCCGGCACGATCGAGCCGTCTGTTTCAATTTCCAGGATCAGTTTTTCGTAGTCTGTCTGCTGGCCGACGCGGGTCGGTTCGACGAAGTAGCGGACATTCTTGATCGGGGTGAAGATCGAATCGATCGCGATGACGCCAAGCGTCTGGTCGGGTAATTTGTTCTCTTCCGACGTCACGTATCCTTTGCCGCGCCCGATGCGAAGTTCGATTTCGAAATCGGCATCTTTGTTCAGCGTGGCGATATGATGTTCGGGATTCAAGATCTCAACTTCAGCGCTCGCTTTTTGGATATCGCCGGCTTTGAATTTTCCGGGTCCCTTCAGGTGGACCATGACTTTACCGACTTTTTTGTTCGTCGCCTTCAAGCGGACTTCCTTGAGATTCAGGATCATGTCGGAGACATCCTCGACAAGCCCGGGGAGGGTGGAAAATTCGTGAACGATCCCTTCGATGCGTATTGCAGTGATCGCGTAGCCCGGCAGCGATGATAGAAGCACTCGCCGGAACGCATTGCCGATCGTGACCCCAAAACCCTTCTCTAACGGTTGTACAATAAATTTGCCAAACGTGGTAGAATGATTTGCTTCATCCAGCACAATTCCTTCAGGCATTTGAAAGTTTACAAGACTCATGAGATTCACTCACTTTCACACGTTTTAAGTTGTTGTGAAAAAATCAATTACTTTGAATACAACTCGACGACGAGTTGTTCGTTTGCGGGCAAAGGAATGTCGGTTCGCTCCGGAATTTGAAGGAATGTTCCGTTGAGATTCGCTTTGTCCAGACTGAGCCATGGGAGCATCGAGCTGTCTTTCATTCGCTTCATGGAGCTGTGAATGACTTCCAGCTTCTTGCTCCGCTCGTTCACGCTGATCACGTCGCCCGCTCTCATCAGAAACGACGGTATGTCGACCGGTTTGTTGTTGATGGAAAAATGGCCGTGGATGATCAGCTGCCGCGCCGTCTTTCGCGAAGGGGCAAAGCCCATTCGGTAGACGACGTTGTCAAACCGTCGTTCCAGCGTCTTGACAAGGATTTCTGCCGTTTTGCCTGTCTGACGCAGCGACTTTTCAAAATAATTTCTGAATTGCGTTTCAAGGAGTCCGTACATCCTTCGGATCTTTTGTTTCTCCCGAAGCTGTAGCCCGTATTCGGAGACTTTTTGTCTTCGCGATTGCCCGTGAGGCCCGGGCGGAAAATTTCGCCGTTCAACGGGGCATTTCTCGGTGAAGCATTTCGTTCCTTTCAGAAAAAGCTTCTGACGTTCCCGCCGGCACAGCCTGCAACTGGCGTCAATATATCTTGCCATTGATGTATA
>CAYTOA010000055.1:0-28080 GCA_964439265.1 uncultured Chitinophagaceae bacterium | reverse complement strand
TTATGCCGGCAAATGCATGCATTTGGCGTTCACTAAATGGAGGGCGGCTTTCTAAGGGAATATCCGAGGCCTCAATAGTGTCCGATAATAAATGCCCCTTTTTTCGCTTGCATTTGTAATTATTTTCGACTATTTTACCAATATAGTCGAAAGGACGATTTTGAACGAAAAGCTGACAAGAGACAAAGAAGATGTCATATTGCGCTCTGCACAGCGCAGGTTCGCTTCATTTGGGTATTCGAAGGTGACAATGGACGAGATCGCGGAAGATATTGGAATGGCCAAAGCCTCACTGTATTATTACTTTCCGACGAAAGAAGCAATTTTCCGGTCCGTCGTTCAGCATGAGCAAGGAGAATTTCTTGCACAGGCAAACAACGCGCTTCAACAGCAGCCTTCGGCAAGCCTTAAGCTGATCGAGTATATTCACCTTCGATTGGGGTTGGTCGAGCGCCTTTCAAACCTCAGCCATTTTCACCAACAGGGGTGGCACGATGTAAAGCCGATCTTTACTGATCTCTTTGCGACGTTCGCTGAGCATGAGATTCAATGTGTCACGCACGTTTTACAGGAAGGGAAGAAGTCCGGCGATTTTCACGTCGAGCACCCGCAAAAGACCGCAACGATGATACTTCATGCGCTTCAGGGACTTCATATGCGTTTTTTCCGGGGGTTCGATCAGCATACGACCGTCGAGGCTGACCGTGATAAGTTTGAACAGGAAGTGATCCACTTCGTGAATACCGTCATTCATGGTATTCGAAAGAGCAAGTAATTTTATCCGATGAAAGGAAGTTGTTAATGCCACAGCAAGATGATAAAACCCTCGCACAGAAGGTACCCGTGCCCGGGCAGCGGGAAATGCAACCGAAAAACGGAAATGGTGAGGAGGAGCCGATCGAGTCCGTCCCGCTGTATCGAAACATCAAAATTATTATCCCTCTGTTTATTGTACTTTTCGGCCTTGCGTTCGTGACCTGGCAGTACTATATTAACGCCCGCGATTTCATTACGACGGATGATGCGTACATCGACGGCAATAGAGTTTCCATCAGCCCCAAAATCCTGGGACGCATCGACGAGCTGCGGGTCAACGAGGGGGACACCGTGCAGGAAGGCGAAATCCTTGTAAAGATTGATGACAGCGATTTGCGTTCGCAGGAGGACCAGGCCAGGGCGTCTCTCGCGCTTACGCAGGAGAATATTACTCTCGCCGAAGTCAATCTCGACAAAGCGAAGACAGATTACGAACGCGCGTCGGCACAGTTCAAGGAAAACATCATCCCTAAAGAGCAGTATGACCACGCAAAAAGCGAGTACGAATCCGCACGGGCGCGCAGCAGTATTGCGAATGCACAGGCGTTTGCAGCGAAGGCCCAGCTCGGCATCGTCGAAACTCAGCTGAAGAATACGATCATCGTGTCTCCGATGGACGGCGTCGTATCCAAGCGGTGGGCGCTTGTCGGCGACGTTGTGCAGCCGGGCCAGTCGATCTTTTCGGTGTACGATTTGAAAAATATCTGGGTGACTGCCAACCTCGAGGAGACGAGCCTTGAAGCTCTCCGGTCGAGCGACAAAGTGGAGATCACTGTCGATTCGTATCCGGACATAAAATTTTCAGGGACAGTCTTTCAGATCGGTGCGAACACGGCATCACAGTTCTCGCTGATCCCCCCGAACAACGCTTCGGGCAACTTCACGAAAGTTACGCAGCGGGTGCCGGTAAAAATATCAATCGAGCGGAGCCCTGGAGTTGATCCCCGGCGTCAGATCGACCTTCTGCCCGGAATGTCCGTGGAAATAAAAGTGAGGGTGCAGTAATCGTGGCGATATCGTTGCGGCAACAATTACGTCAGGGCTTCGTACGGCGCGTTCCTTCTCTTCACCACGAACACGAAACGTACCGCTGGTGGGTGCTCGCGAACGTCATGATCGGAACGTTCATGGCCGTTCTTGACGCCACGATCGTCGACGTTTCACTCCCCAAAATAATGTCGTCGTTCGGCATTACCGTCGATAAGGCCGAGTGGGTGATCACTGCGTACATGCTTGTCTTTGCAGTAATGCTACCCACTTCCGGATGGATCGCAGATCATTTCGGCTACAAGAGGACGTATTTTCTGGCGTTGTTCCTGTTCACGGTAGGTTCGTTCCTTTGCGGGCAGGCATGGAATGAAAACGCTCTTATCGTCTTCAGGATCGTTCAGGCGAGCGGGGCGGGATTGCTGATGCCGACAGGCATGGCTATCGTAACCCGCGAATTTCCGCCGCAGCAACGCGGAATTGCGCTCGGGTTCTGGTCGATCGCGGCCGCGGCTTCGGTATCGCTCGGTCCCATGATCGGCGGATATTTGATCGACAACATCAATTGGAATGCAATTTTTAACGTTAACGTACCTGTCGGGATCATCGGTCTGTTCGCGACGGCGGTCATCCAGCGCGAATATAAAAGCGAACGTGCGCGGTCTTTCGATGTGGTCGGGTTTGTTTCGATGGCAACATTCGTCTGCGCGCTGCTGCTTGCGTTGACCGACGGCAACGCCTCGTGGAATACCGGAGGGTGGTCGTCGCCGTTCATCATTTCGTGTTTTATCCTTTCGGCATTTGCACTCGTCGTGTTCCTAGTTACGGAATTTACGATTCAAGATCCTCTTATCGACCTTCGGTTGTTCAAGGATTTTAATTTCAGCGTGGCGAACGGCGTCCTCTTCATCTTCGGATTCGGGATGTTCGGCAGCACTTTTTTGCTTCCTCTGTATCTCCAGACATCGCTTGGCTACACAGCATTCCAGGCTGGATCGCTGTTCTTGCCGGTCGGCATGCTGCAGGCGGTCACAGCTCCGATCTCTGGGTACCTTGCGGACAAGGTCAATCCCAAAGTTCCCGCGCTCATCGGCATCACGCTGTTGGCGACAAGTCTCTATATCAACAGCTCATTGTCCCTTTTTACGGAACATCATCAGATCATGCTCGCCCTCTACATCCGCGGATTTGCCATGGGGTTGATGTTCACGCCCCTCAACATGACAGCGATGTCCAATATTCCGCGGCACAAAATCGGGCAGGCATCAGGGCTGTTCAATGTTATTCGTCAATTGGGGGGAAGCTTCGGCATTGCGTTCATGAGCACGATGTTGCTGCGGCGGACCATCTACCACATGTCGACTTTTGGTCAGGCAGTGAACACGCACTCCGACGCGTTTCGCCAGGTTGCCGGTCATTTGACCCAATTCAGCATGGACGCGCTTGGAGGAAATCAAACAGTGGCCGCGATGCGCGCGAACGCTCTCATCGCATCGCACATTTCCACTCAGGCTTTTGTCCGTGCCGTCTGCGATGATTTTTTGGTCGCATCGATCATCACGATCGGGGCCTTTATACCTATCGTCTTCCTCCGTGTACGGAAGCAGAAGAAAACCGAACACATCGTGGCGATGGACTGAAAATCTGCTGTGCGCGAAGACGCGGAGACAAGAATCTGCTTGTTGAATCAGAAAGCGACCTCGCGCAGATGCACGGCGAATGGGTGTCAAGTTACTTAAGAATTTAAAAGATTAACTACTGCATAAATATGGTATTGATAATGAATAGATTGAAAATAATCGTTTTGACCGGGATACTTATCGGAGGGACAGCTTCGGGGCAAGATTCATTGACGGTCGAGCGGGCGGTGCAGCGGGTACTTCAGACTCATCCGGCCATTGATCAGGCCAGAGCGAATATTCGCGCGGCTGAAGCGCGGACTTCTCAAGCCTCAAGCGCGAAACTCCCGGACGTCACGTCGGCTGCTTCATATACCCATATCGGCCCTGTGCCCGCATTCAGCTTTCCCGTACTGGGGAGTTTCGTGCTGGCTCCCGCCGACGATTACAATGTACACGTCGCCGGTCAGTATACCGTGTATGATTTTGGCAGGACAAACTCCGCAGTGGACTTGAGCAAGTCGCGAGAACAATCACTGCGCGACGCAATGGAATTGACCAGAACAAATCTGTCGCTGCAGACCATCAGAATTTTCTACACTATTGTTTATCTCCAGAGAAGTCTGAAAGTCCAGGATGAACAGATCGAAGCGCTGAACCAGCATCTATCGGTGACGCAGAAGCGGGTGGAGGCGGGGACCGCCACGAGTTTCGACGTTCTGACAACGCAAGTCAGGGTTGCGGGAGCGCAAAATCAGAAGGTGGATATTGAAGAGGCGCTTGCAAAACAAGAAGCGATGCTCGGTCAACTTCTTAACCTTCCCGCTCAAACTCTGCCGGCTATCCAAGGCTCGCTCCAGCAAACGCCGCTCACGCTGAATACCGACTCACTGAGTCAACTGGCGTTGGAACAGAGAACCGAGTTGAAGCTCGCGCACGACGCAGAACAGTCGGCCGAACGTCAGAAGGCAGTCAATTCGCGCGGTAACATGCCTACGCTGAAAGTGAGCGCGGTCTACGGGCTTAACAACGGGTATGAGCCGAATATCTATCCGGTTCGCGGCAATTGGGTGTGGGGAGCTCAGGCGGAGGTACCTATTTTCGACGGCGGACGGGTCGGCCACCAGGAAGAGGAAGCAGAGGCTGCAGTGCAGGCAGAGCACGCGCACGGCCGGGATGTACAATCGCAAATACGGTCGGAAGTTGAACAGGTTGTCGCGGACGTTCAGGCGGCGACGTCGAAGGTACAGATTTCAGAATTACAGCTGCGGCAGGCACACGACGCTGTGGCAATTGCGCGGACGCAATACGAGACCGGCTCGATCACCAACCTCGACCTTTTGGATGCGGTCACGGCTGAATCGGCGGCAAAGCTGATGAACCTCCAAGCCGTCTACCGTTTTGTCATCAGCAAATACGAGCTTGAACGAGCAATAGGAGCATCGCTGATCAATTGACGATCCAGAACTTACTAAAGAAGATAGAGCCCGCTCAGGTAAATGAACGGGCTCTTGTTTTTATACCATTTTCTGGCCACTGATTAGTGACTACTAACTACAGATTACTTTGTCATCAACAATTTCTTAACGAGCGTCTGTCCGCCGAAGACCAGGCGAGCAAGATAAATTCCGCTGGCGAATCTCGAGCCATCGAATGTCGCCTGGTGGTACTCTCCCGCAGATGCCCTACCGTCGAAGAGCGTCGCGACTTCCTGTCCGATCGTGTTATAGACTTTCAGGGTTGCTCGTCCGTCATTCGGCACGGTGAATTGCAGTGTCGTCGCCGGGTTGAAAGGGTTCGGATAGTTCTGTGCCAGCGCGAACACTCTCGGTACCTCACCTGCCTGAACACTCACTTCCTGTGAATATGTGAACGCTCCGTTATGGTCGATTTGCTTCAGGCGATATGAATACGTTCCCGAGGCTCCAACATCATCGGAATATGAATAGTGCTGCGGCGAGTTCGTCGTACCATGTCCCGCTACAAATCCGACCTTCGTCCAACCGTTCTTTGTCGATTGTTCATTGTTCATTGACTTCCGCTCAACGTCAAACCCCGCGTTGTTAATCTCGGTCGCCGTTGTCCATTCCAGCATCGCGGCAGAGCGCGCAGCTGTTACGCCAAAGCTTATAAGCTCCACAGGCAATGCTGACGCAGCATCGAACACGAGCACACGGTTGAGAGCGTTGTCCGAGACGTAGAGCTTCCCTGCGTGATTGTCCACGGCAACACCGAGTGGAAAGTACATCCCGCATTGGGAGATGCCAAAGCCGGAAGAAGTGAAGTTGGTCTGGCCGAGCACGACGTCGGCGTTGGCTCCGTTGGCGAGAGATCCGGCATTCTTGAAAACCAGGACGCGGCAATTGTTGTCGTCCGAAACATATAATGTCCCCAAGCCATCGACCGCAACGCCCTGCGGATAAAACATTCCGTTTTGAGTTGCCGCCGATGTGTGTGAAGCAAAGCCGGACTGTCCAAGTACCAGATCCGCATTTGCGCCGTTGGATTTTGAAGCGGCATTTGCGAACAACAATACGCGATTAGAGGACGCGTCCGCAACGTACAGATTTCCTGATTCGTCAACTGCTACTCCGTGTGGATAATTGAGACTATTTTGACGTGGAGGAAATACATATTCACTCGAACTAAAATTTGGCTGGCCGAGCACCACGTCAGCGCCCGCGCCGCTTGCCAGGGACGCCGCATTCAAGAATATCAATACTCGATTGTTTGATTGATCGGCGACGTACAACGTTCCCGACCCATCCACCGCCACTCCATACGGAAAACGCATACCCCACCGCGTTGCAGATCCGCCGCCGGAGCCAAAATCAGACTGACCGAGGACGATGTCGGCGTCGGAGCCGTCGGGCTTCGATGCCGCATTCAAAAATATCAGGACGCGGTTATTGATGAAATCAGCGACGTAAAGATTTCCCGTCCAATCAACTGCAACACCCGTCGGGTAGTACATGCCGCATCGCGACGTTGCGGTGCTGCTGGAAACAAAATCCGGCTGTCCCAGGACACCCAGCGCACCTTCACCGGCCGTGTAGCTCGCAGCATTGGCAAAGCGGAGCACGCGGTTGTTTTGTTCGTCGGCGACATACAGGGCCCCGGAGACAGGATCGACGGCAATCAAGTCGGGAGAGTTGAGTCCGCATCGATCAACAATGTTGGCTCCTCCTTTCGTAAAGCACGATTGACCAAGCACACGGTCGGCAGCGGCCCCGTTTGCCTTGCCTGCGGCTGACGTGAAAATCACAACGCGGTTGTTCCCGCTGTCGCCGACATACAAATTTCCCGAGCCGTCAACCGCGAGACCGTTAGGCGAATTCATTTTATTTTGCGCAACGTCACAGTCGTTCGAGGTAAAATCCGCCTGTCCAAATACTGCGTCGGCATCGGCCCCATTGTCTTTCGAAGCTGCATCTGCAAATTTCAGTACACGGTTATTCCCGTCGTCGTCTGCAACGTACAAATTGCCCGAGGCGTCGACGGCCACGCCGTATGGACACGAGATCCCGTTGACTGTGGTGTTGTTGCCGGTCGTAACAAAGTCGGGCTGCCCCAGCACGACGTCAGCCTGATCGCCGTTTGCTTTAGAGGCGACACTTTTGAAGATCAAGATACGGTTGTTGTCGCAATCGGCGACATACAGGTTTCCCGAGCCGTCGACTGCAACTCCTTCCGGACCCGACATCCCCGCCTGCGATGTTGCCGCGTGAGATGAGGTGTAATTTGGCTGCCCCAATACCAGATCGGCGTTTGCGCCGCTGGTTTTTGAAGCGGCGTTTGCAAATTTCAACACGCGATTGTTCAGGCCGTCCGCAACATACAGGTTGCCTGAGCCGTCAACAGCGACATCGGCGGTGTAGTTCATTCCGCTGAGTGATGTTGAGGAGACGCGGGTTGTAAAACCGGTCTGACCGAGGACCACGTCGGCATTTGCCCCATTGGCCTTGGAGGCAGCGTTTGCGAACTTTAGCACCCGGTTGTTCCTGCAATCCGCCACGTATAAATTTCCCGAACCATCGACTGCGACGCCGCTCGGATCGCACATACGATTTTGCGCGGTGCCGCCGTACCCCGATGCAAAATCCGGCTGACCTAAAACGCCCAGCGCCGCACACCCGTTTGTCAACGAAGCGAGGTTTGCGAAGCGAAGCACCCGGTTGTTGTCTTTGTCGGCAACATACACTGCTCCCGATACCGGATCGACTGCGATGCCGCACGGCCAAGTCATCCCGATGGAGTCGGTGATGTTGGCGCCAGTGTAGGTATAACCATTTTGTCCAATGACTCCGCTGGCGTTTTGTCCCGTCGAAAATTGTGCTAATGCGGCAAACGGCAGTACTACTATCAACATGAAAATGAGAAGGCTTGAGGCTTTCATGGAGTTTCCTTGAGAAGTGTGGAATGCGTTTGGATCCAGAATTATTTAAGCAACATCATTTTGTTTACCAGTGAATTCTTGGTTGTTTCCAATCGATAGAAATATATCCCCGATGAAAGTCCGGAAGCATCAAAGACAGCGTTGTGCAATTCCCCAGCTTTCAAGTTTCCATCCACCACTGTTTGCACTTCGCGTCCAAGCATATCGAATACCTTCAATGAGACATGGCCGTCTTCGGCAAGAGTAAAGCTGATTGTTGTCGTCGGGTTGAACGGATTCGGATAATTTTGTGCAAGAGCGAACTCTTTCGGTACTCCGCCGACCTCGACACGTATTTCTTGTGAATATGTAAATGCTCCGTTATGGTCAATTTGTTTTAATCGATATGAGTATGTTCCTGCAGTTCCAACGTTATCCGAATATGAATACTGCTGCGGCGAATTCGTCGTGCCGTGTCCTGTTACAAATCCCACCTTCGTCCAGCTGTTCATTGTTGATTGTTCATTGATCATTGACTTCCGCTCAACCTCAAAACCCGCATTGTTCATTTCCGTTTTTGTCTTCCATGTCAGCAGTGTCGTAGAGTTGGAAGTCGTTGCCGTAAAGGAAGAAAGTTCTACCGGCAGCGGCGTACCTCCCGGGTTTTGCCACTTCAAAAACGGGTATCCAGTGTTGATCCCTGGATCAATGTTCCAAACCGCGCCGCTCCAGCCTGCCAAAAGGAAGGCCGAATCCTTTTTCATTTGAGTCGTGTTCATTCCGGTCAGCCCGTCTGCCGAGCCGATGCCAAACCCGGTTCCCATGCCGGATGCCACGGTGTCCCAGAAACAGTTGCTAAAAATGTTGGAGGTGAGGATGCCGATGAACCCTCCACCGCCCGCAACAGAGACACTGCCACTGCTGTAGCAGTTTGATATCGTTCCCCCCCACGCGACCCCGATGAGCCCGCCACATTCCGACACGGTTACCGAAACAGGACCTGTGCTGTAGCAATCGGTGCACGCCGTCAACCCGCCATATGTCTCCCCGATCAAGCCGCCACAATATTGGGATGCTGAAACCGAAGTTGTGGAATAGCATCTATTCATGGAACTATAATTTAGTAGTCCGATCAACCCGCCAGCAATTCCATCACCTCTGACAGTTCCGCCGATCACGGCGCAATCGACCACCGTGGCGCCTGATGCGGCCCCGATCAAGCCGCCAGTGATTGATTGGCCGGCAATATTCGGATTCTCTAGAATTGTATTCGTGATCGTACCGCTGACGCCGCCAAAAAAGCCCACACGATCGGTTGCGATTCGGCTAATCGATATCCCCGTGATCTTGTATCCTTGTCCGTCGTACGAGCCAGAGAAACTTGTGCCGTTTACGTCCCCTATCGGTAAAAATCCCGCTCCGGATTCCCATAAAGAAGTCGAAGACGCATCGATGTCCGCGGTTTGTTTGAATGCTTTGCCCCACTCCGAATTTGATTGGGTCATCCAATAGAGATCGCTCAGGCTGGCGATGAGATAAGGATCGTCAGACGTTCCGCTGCCGGCCGGGGCCGAAAGATAGACATTCCCCGTTAACGTTGGGGCCGGACCAGTACCGCCATCAACCTGCCATCCGCCCGATGGCGGCAGTGCTGTGTTGGCGGTATTGTAATACCACCTGCCACTTCCCGACGGATCAGTAAATCTCCATTCTGTATAGAACCAGACGATATCGTTCGATGAACTTTCATACGCATTTTTGCCGGCATAGGAAAACGTATGATTATATCCGCCATTAATAGCCGGTGAGCCTGCACCGCCAACGGTGATATCTTGTGCGACCAACCCCATTGAAGCTGCGAGGAGTATAAATGAAAAGAGGATCGAACGTAATATGAAATGATTCATGATTTTCCTGTGTGATTGAAATAGTTAGTAAGGAGCAGTGTATGTAGTTGATGATTTTAATCTCGTCTTTGTTCTTTCATAAACCGAAGAATCCCGTCCAACCCCGGTGCATTCAATGCGTGCGGAATAGTCAGACAAACGCACGCTGCAACCGCCGAGGCGAATTCGATCGTCGCTTCGTCATCCCATGATTTCATTAAACCATAGATGATCCCTGCACGGAATGAATCGCCGGCGCCGGTCGTGTCGATCGGCGTGATCTTGTAGGGCTGAAACTTGTTGATCTTTTGTCCCCGGCGTCCATACCAGAGTTCATCGCTGCCGAACGTGAAGATGACCAGGCCTGCACAACTTGCCTGGTACTGTCGAAAGATCTCGTCCATTGAACGATCAGGATACGCGCGATCGCGCAGCTCATGAGAAATAATGACGGCATCGGCCTTCTGAGCCATGAAACTATCAATCGTGCAGTCGATCGTGACATATGGTTTGTCAAACCGGACGCACATTTCCGCAACGCGAAGAGATTCGTCTTTGAGATAGGGATCTAAGCCAACGAATGCGGCGTTGCGGATGTCAATTTCTTCCGGCGCATTCCATTGTTTCTCACCCGAATGGAATCTTGCATAATTGCCGAAGATCGTGCGGGAATTTTTATCCGTGATGACAATTTCTTCGGTCCCGAACTCTTGCTTTACTGCAAGGCGCGATACGTCGATACCGTACGGTTTCAGGAGTGTGAAGACTTGTTCGGCGTTCTTCTGGTTCAGCCAGTTTCCGTCAAGCTTCGTCTTCAGGCCGAGCTTTGACAGCACAATGGCCGAGTTTACCGCTTCGCCGCCAATGGAAGGGAAGGATCGCCCTACTTCTGCGTATTGATTAGGCGGAGGAAATGTAAAACCCTCGTCGAGAACATACACCGTGCTCGGCGAGATCATTCCATAGAGATAGATATAATTTTCACTTGAACTCTCAGATTGCTGCATAATCTATTCCTGGTTATTGAATTAGGAACATTATTCATCATTCGTGCAGCTGACAACGGCTTTGACGAGTTATCACAAAAGCCGTTTTTTGTCTCTGAAGCAACACACTTTGTTTGGGAGTGAAATGGGCTCTGCACATGGAAGGCGTACAATCACAGTGTACTTCGCTGAGCTCATTCATTGGTGGTGAGAAAACCGTTCGGTGCCGGTGATGCCGCGATCTCCCACGGCATCACCGACCGACGGATCATTTTTCCTCTTCAAGAGCAGGTTCCTGTATCTCCTCTTTCCCGTTGACTGGCCACACGAACAGCCCCCGTTTTGTATAAGTTGTGTGGAGAAGGTGATGTGACATTTCCCCCAGCGGTTCCTTCAGGAATTCCTTGTAGAGTGCCGCGACCTGCGGATTCTCGTGGGACTTGCGGATCGGTTTCCCTGCGTCCTCTTTATAGATGGATTCCGCTCTCTTCTTCCTGATCTCCCACGTCGTCGGAATTGGCTGGCCGCCTCCGCCGAGACATCCGCCGGGACAGGTCATCACTTCGATGAATGCGTACGGCGATTCTTTCCGTTCGATTTGTTCGAGCAGCACCCGCGCGTTCTTAAGCGTGTGTGCGACCGCTACTTTCACCTTTAGCCCGTTCATATCGACCTCCGCTTCTTTGATGCCTTCCATCCCTCTGACGGCAACGAAGTTGATGTCGGTCAGGCTCTTTCCCGTAACGACTTCGTAGGCGGTTCTGAGCGCTGCCTCCATCACGCCTCCCGTGGCGCCGAAGATCACCGCAGCGCCGGTCGATTCGCCCAGCGGGCTGTCGAACTCTTCGGGCGGGAGATTGGCGAAGCGTATCCCGGTTTCTTTGAACATCCGTGCGAGTTCACGGGTCGTCAAAACGTAATCGACATCGTAGAATGCATCATCGTCCGACCATGCTTTTTTCTCTTTCCAGTATTCAAAAGCGCTCATCATCTCGGGGCGCTTCGCCTCGTATTTCTTCGCGGTGCACGGCATCACCGATACGACCACGATCTTTCTCGGGTCGATTCCCATTTTTGCCGCGTAGTACGTCTTTGCCACGGAGCCGAACATCTGCTGCGGCGACTTGCAGCTTGAAAGATGCTCGAGGGAGTTCGGGAAGAAGTGCTCTGCGAATTTAATCCAGCCGGGGGAGCACGACGTGATCATCGGGAGTACACCTTTCGTGGTGATCCGATTGATCAGTTCGTGTCCTTCTTCCAGAATGGTCAGGTCCGCGGTGAATTGAGTGTCGAAGACCTTCGAGAATCCCAGCCTGCGAAGTCCGGCGACCATCTGACCCGTCACCAGACTTCCCGGATCCATTCCCATCGCTTCGCCGATGCCGACGCGGATCGCCGGAGCGGTTTGCACGACGACGACTTTCTCGGGATTCGCGATCTCTTCGAAGACCATCGCGGTATCGTCGCGCTCGACAATGGCGCCGGTAGGGCAGACAAGTGCACACTGTCCGCAATTCGTACAGGCAACGTTGCCGAGTCCTTTTTCCATGTATGTTGAGACTTTCGTCCGTATGCCCCGCTGCGACAAACCGATCGCCGATACCGTCTGCACATTTTGACAGACCGCGATGCACCTGCCGCAGAGGATGCATTTGTTCGGATCCCTCGTGAGTGAAACGGATGTCGTGTCCAGCTTTTCCTTTTTCTTGGTGCGGACAAAACCGTTCTCTTTCACGCCGAGGTCGGCAGCGAGCGACTGAAGCTCGCAGTTCTGATTTCGGAGGCAGGAGAGACAATCCTTCGGATGGTTTGCAAGAATAAGTTCGACGCTTGTTTTTCGGGCATCGCGGATGCGCGCAGAACTGGTGGCGATCTCGATGCCTTCGCGGACGCATGTCGAGCAGGATCGGGTCAGCGACCGGGCGCCTTTCACCTCGACGACGCAGACGGCGCACGACGCGTTCGTTGCCACGTCTTCGAGATAGCAGAGCGTCGGTATTTTTATTCCTGCGCGTTTGCACGCCTCAAGAATCGTCACGTTCTGCGGAACCTTGTAGTCGTTCCCGTTGATTTTGATGTTGACCGTTGCATTATCCATTGAATTCTCCTTGGCCTAGTTCTTCATGGCATTTAACGTCGCATCGGAGGCACCGCGTAGCTTCGAGCAGCGCCTCCTCTCCTGTGAACCCCGAGAGAACTTCCTGGAAGCTCGAAATTCTTTCCTTCACCGGGATCTTCTTCGGATCGATCTTCGGGATCCCTTCGGGCTCCGGTGCGATCTCATCCTTGTAGTTGAAGTCGCGGAAGAGTCGGTGGAATCGTTTCTCCTTCATGAGGTCGTGGTCGATCGCCTCGGCGGCGCGCCGGGCAATGCCCATCGCCTCTGCAACAGTCGCCGGGCCGGTCACGGCATCTCCGCCTGCGTACACGTTCGCAAGACTTGTGCGATAACTCGGATGGTGGACCTTGATGGATCCATTGCTTCGCAGCTCCATGCCGATCTCCTTCGCCTGAGGAAATTCCACTTTCTCGCCGACAGCCAGGATCACGGTGCTGCATTCGATGACTGCCGATTCGCCCGTCTCCACGGGTTTCTTCCTTCCGGCGTTATCGACTCCGTCGAACCTCATCTTGTGAATTTCGAGGCCGGTGACTTTTCCGTCCAGATCCCCGAGGATCCTGCTCGGTGCAGAGAGATACATAAAGTTGATCGTTTCATCGATCGCGTCTTTTATCTCATGGGCGTTCGCCGGCATTTCATCCTTATCGCGGCGATAGACGATCGTGACGTCGGCTCCGAGCCGGAGACACGAACGCGCCGCGTCGATGGCCACGTTTCCGGCGCCGACAACGACGACCTTCTTCCCGATGTGGAGTTTCTTCCCGAGGGCAAATTCTTCAAGGAATTCATACCCCCGGAGGACGCCGATGAGACCCTTGCCGGGAATATCGAGTTCGATATCCTTCTGGGCGCCGACGGCGACAAAGATGGCGTCGGTTTTCTTTGCGAGTGTTTTGAGCGAAAGTTCTCTTCCAACGCGCGTGTTGAAGACGAATTTCACTCCCAGCTTCTTGAACAGCTCCAGTTCTTTGTTCAGCCCGTCTTTGGGGAGCCGATAGGCCGGAATTCCATATTGAAGTATCCCGCCCGCTTTCGCATGTCCGTCATACACCGTGACGGCATGTCCGAGACGCACGAGATAGTACGCGGCCGTCAGACCGGACGGTCCCGCACCGATAATAGCGATATGTCTTCCCGTAGGGGAAAGTTTTTCCTTGATCAGGCGTTCATAGATGACTCTTTCTTTTCCCATCTTATACATGATGTCCGCGAGGTAGCGATGGATTTCCCCCTGGTTCACCGGTTCATCCACCATCTCCCGGCGGCATCGCATCTGGCAGTGGAAGTAACAAATTCTGCCGACGGTTCCCGGGAGGGGATTGTCGCGCAATGTCAGTTCGAACGCCTCTTCAATCCTCCCTTCTTTCAGAAGCTGCAGATAACCGGGGATGTTCATGTGCAGCGGACAGCTGTTTTCGCATAGCGCGACGAAGAGGTTCTCGCATACGCCCGCTTTGCACCGCTTGTCAATAATATGCCGCTCATACTCGTCCCGGAAATACCGCAGGGTGGTCAAGACGGGATTGGAACTTGTTTGTCCCAATCCGCAGAGCGAAGAATCTCTGATCACGTACGCCAGACGTTCGAGTGTATCCAGGTCGTCCATCGTTCCTTCGCCGTGCGTGATCTTGTTCAGCAGCGAAAGCGCCTGCGCCAATCCTTCCCGGCACGGCGTACACTTGCCGCACGATTCTTTCGATGTCACTTCAACAAAATACCGCGCCACATCGACCATGCAGTTGTCCTGGTCCATCACGACCATACCGCCGGAGCCCATGATCGTGCCCAGTTTGGTCAACGACTCGTAGTCGACGGGAGTATTGAAATGTTCAACCGGGATGCAACCTCCGGATGGACCGCCGGTCTGGACTGCGCGGATCTTTTTCTTGTTCCCGGTCCCTTCTCCCATCTGGAAGATAATATTCTGAAGAGGTGTGCCGAGAGGAAGTTCGACGAGTCCCGTGTTCTTTATTTTGCCGACCAGCGAAAAGACTTTTGTGCCTGTGCTGTTCTGCGTTCCGAACTTGGCAAACTCGGCGCCGCCGATTGTGACGATCACCGGAATGTTGAACCACGTCTCCACATTGTTGATGTTCGTTGGTTTTCCCCACAGCCCTTTTTGCGCGGGGTAGGGGGGACGGGGAACCGGACGTCCGGCTTTTCCTTCGATCGAAACGATAAGCGCAGTCTCCTCGCCGCAGACAAATGCACCCGCTCCTTCGACATGCGTCAGACTGAAACCGAACGATGATCCGAAAATATGTTCGCCGAGTATTCCATATTCTTTTGCCGCGGCGACGGCCTTCTTGAAACGCTCGACGGCGAGCGGATATTCGGCACGGACATACATGATGCCTTCCGGGGCGCCCATGACGAACGCGCCGATCAACATGCCTTCGATCAGCGAATGCGGATCGCTCTCGATCTCGTTCCGGTTCATGTACGCGCCGGGGTCCCCTTCATCCGCGTTGCAGATAATATATTTCTTATTGGTGTCGACTTTCTTCATCATCTCCCATTTGATCGCGGTCGGGAACCCGGCTCCGCCGCGGCCGCGCAGCTTTGCTTGTTTGATCTCTTCGAGTACCGAATCGGGCGTCATTTCGGTGAGCACCTTCATCAGGGCGCTGTAGCCTCCGACGGCGAAGTAGTCTTCGATGCTTTCCGGGTCGATCAGTCCGGACTCCCGGAGCACGATCTTCTTCTGTCCTTTGAAGAAGGGAAGTTCATTCCACAAAGGGACGCCGGGAAGACCGGTGCCGAATTCTATTTTTGACGTGAAGAAATCCCAGCGCTCGATCTTGCAGAGCGCTTTTTTGAGCGGCATGATTCCCTTGGAAAGGCTGTTGACGATATTTTCAGCATCCTTTGGGGAAACTTTATGCAGGATGACGAGAGGCATGCCGGGGATGTAACAATTCACAAGAGTTTCTTCGGAGCAAAATCCGAAACACCCCGTGATGGCAAGTTGTACCGCCGCATTCTTCGTTTTAACGGCCTTCTGAATGCTGTCATAGACTTCCTTCGCTCCGTTTCCCATTCCGCACGTTCCCATCCCGACGAAAACTTTCGGACCATCGGGGAACAATTTTTTCAGCGCTTTTTTTTGGAGGTCGGCAAGTGCAGCTGTTTCGATCGTCTTCATGATCATTTCCTCCCTTTAGAAACTTTGTTGACAAGTTTCTGCAGCTTTGCGGTAGTCATGCTGCTGTAAATAACTTCGTCAAGGGCGATAACCGGCGCAAGGGCGCATTGACCAAAACAGGCGACGGTAGAGATCGTGAATTGGTTGTCGGGGGTCGTAAAAAAAGGTTCGCCTTCCTGCAGTTCTTTACTGCAGCCGAGCATCAGCCCAAGGTCATCGTGCAGGGTCTTTGACCCTTTGGTATGACAGGCAGTGCCCCGGCACACCGTGATCGTGTGCTTACCCTGCGGTTTGAGGTTGAAGAATGAATAGAACGTGACGACGTTGTAAATCCTGGAGAGGGGAACGCCTGTCTTGAGTGCGACATGGTTCAGGGCATCTTCGGAAAGGTATTTGTGTTCGTTGAGGAGTTGAGTTTCCTCGAGAATCCCCAATAGTTCTCCATGTTTGCCTTTGTGTCCCGCAACGACTGCGTCGATCTTTTGTAATTCACGAAGCGGGGTTTGGGTTTGATCCATAACTGCTCCTTTTCGGGTGATGAAAAAAATCAGAATGGTGAAGGGTCGATAGAATTGAGAACACTGATCGGTCGCGCGCATACGTCTGCGGCAACGGGTCAGCTGTTCGGCCGGGTGCTTTGAGATACGTTCGTGCTTTTGCGTGATGTGTATAGCTGTCCGATGGCATATAGTGAATCCTATGCCAGGCACTTAGGGAAGTAAAGCGGCGGATCATCCGCTCCGCAACGATGCAATGCTAGGACATCGCGGGCGGTATGTGGAAAAGATATGTCGGTTACAAACCTTTAACCGGTGAGAGTACTCGTAGCGATTTCGTTTTCTATCGAGCAATCATTCAAGACGGAAACCATTTTCAAAAATAATCCGGGAACGAGTAGCTGAGTATTCAATGACGTCGCTTTCAGTTCAGAAAGTGCCGTAAGGCACTGCGGGAATATAGAAAACATTTTGTCAAAAAACATCACTCTTGTGCATAAAGTTGGATCATTTTTTTACTTCTTGAGTTTCCTTTGTCTTGCCTTTGAGCCAATACTTGAATATCTTCATACGGTCGTTCAGACCACGCTCGCTGGAGATCAAACCGTGATGACCCCGCACCATCGTATCCTCTGACAAGCGAAAGACACGCGAAGAAGCTTTCCGTTTACCGTTTGGAACGGACCAAGTCAATTATCTTCCTTTCATACCATTTCAAGATATCGAAAAACAACTAATCCGACCCAATTCCAATAATTGGTTTTACTATCAATAGAGCGACAGGATTCATTGGTGTTGAATTATTATGATTTTGTTTTGTAGATATTTTCAACGGTTTGACATTGTATTTTTCACTTTTCTGTTTTGCGTCGTATCGGTACGTTCCAATGCCGGATCACTTGTTGGCAGGGTGATCGATGCGACAACGCATCGGGGAGTACGAGATGCGGTCGTTGTTGTGCATGAACTTGGCCAACAAAAAAACACTGCAGACAGCGGACTATTTTCTTTTTCGAATATCACTCCCGGACACTACACAATATCTGTACACCATTTTGCATACTCCGGAATTGAACGAAGCGTAACTTGCGCCGGCGGAGACTGCGACAGTATTCTTGTTGAGCTGCAGCCGGCTTTCTTTCAATCTGACGAAGTGGTTGTTCGAAGCACCCGGACATCAGCGGCGGCCGGGGGGATCCCATATTCCACGAACGTCGAAACATGTGATCAGCTTGTTCAGGTCTCGAGCGTTACAGTTTCCGATGCGCTAAAGGATGCTCCGGGAGTTGCGCTGATCCGCGACGGATCGTGGGAGACCGACGTATCCATCCGCGGAATGGGGAGATCCAACCTGGTGACCATGATCGACAATACAAGACTCGAGACCGCAACTGATATTTCCGGCGCCCTTTCTTTGCTGGATGTTCACGACCTTGAGAGAGTCGAGATCGTCAAAACTCCGGGCTCCGTGCTGTACGGCACAGGGGCTTTCGGCGGCGTTCTTCACCTGATCACCAAGCGCAACTCGTTTACCGACCAGCCCCGGGTGAATGCCGAAACGACGAACGACCTTTCGAGCGTCGACGGCAAAGTTGGGCAATATGCTGCGTTGGAAAGCTCGGCGGAGACGTACGCGGTGCGCTTGAGCGGAAGTTATCGAAATGCCGGGAACACAATGACGCCGGGCGGCTCTCTACCCAATTCGCAATACCATGACTTTAATGTCAACGGATCCTTCGGTGTAAAAACATTCGGCGACCAATCAGCATTTTTTTCGTACCAGCGGTCTCAGGCGGAAGACACCGGGATTCCCGGCGGCGCCCCTCTGGGAGCAACTGCAGCCGCGCGTTATACTTTGGCAAAGCGGGAACTGTTCGGATTGGAATACACCATTCCCAACCTGCGGACGGATCTTCCGCTGATCACAATCCGGCTTTCGCACCAGGACATCGACCGCGATGTTGAGGTCATTCAAACGCCGGCGCTGACTCTCACGCCGCATGCAACGCATACGACGACAAGCGGGCAGATTGAATCCAAAATCACTTTGTCTGCAAATCAGATTCTCACCGTCGGAACGGACGTGTGGCAGAGAGATCTGGACAGCCGGCGTGAACGGACCAACACGACAACCATTCAGGTGATCGGGGACCGTCCCGTGCCGGTCTCGCATTTCTTCAGCGCAGGAATATACGGACAGGATGAATGGCATCTCCTCCGCGAAAAGATGACGGTGACGCTCGGAGCTCGTTACGATTGGATCCGGGTGAGCAGCGACGAGACTCTGAACCCCGAGTACGTTATCTCAGGAGGCATTCTGCAGACAGCTCCTGCAGGACAGCAAATTCTCTGGAACAAAACGTCTGCACGAGACGGCTCATGGAGCGCGAATGGAGGAGCGTCGTATGCGCTCGGCCCCGGAATCGATCTGACCTCACTCGTCTCAACGGCTTTTCGTTCGCCGTCGCTCGAGGAGAGGTATCAATATCTTAACCTCGGAAGCGTCGTGCGCGTCGGTAATCCGTTTCTCCGGTCGGAGAAAAGTGTTTCGGTCAATGCCGGGATCCGCGTAGAGACTGAAGGGATGCGGTTACGCACGGATGTATTCTTCAATCACCTCACCGACCTTGTCGCGTATCTCCCCGGGGTGTTCGAAGGAGCGAACGCATTCATCGAGCATAATATCGGCGAAGCCAGATTGTACGGCTACGAAATCTCCGTCGAGCAGAGGCTCGCTTCGTGGAATGTGCTGAAGTGCTATGGCGCTTACGTGCGGGGAGAAGATATCTTCGACCATACGAACCTCCCTCAAGTTGCGCCGCTTAACGGACGCATTGAATCAAGCGCGGTACTCCGTTCACTCGGAACGATCGACATCGCAGGGACCTTCTATGCGGAGCAAAAGAATCTAGCCGCCGGTGAAATTCGAACGCCCGGCTATGCGGTCGTGGACGCGGACGCCGTCAGCATTCCGTTCGCCGTCGAAGGATTCTCTATTATCGTTCGGACGGGAGTGCAAAACGTCTTCAATAAGCTGTACGAAGATCATCTTTCAACGCTGCGGGGGTTGATCGTCTTTGAGCCCGGCAGAAATTTCTATCTGTCTACGACCATCGCGATATAAGAACTTTATCCATGGCTGCTCTGTGTACCTCTGTGAATCTCTCTGCCACTCTGTGTAATAAAAAAGCCTTTCACAGAGTGACACAGCGGAAGCACAGAGAATCACACAGACATATAATGCTAACAGGGTAGCATAAATGATATGGTTTGCATTCGGGACGTGTTCGGCGGTACTCTCAGCGGCGTCGGCCATTATCCAGAAGAAAATACTCTTCCGTCTGACCGCGCTTGAGTTTTCCTTTCTTGTGTCCGCCGCCATTCTCATGGGATCTCTTTTTGTTCCGTTCTCAGTCGACGTTGCGTCCATTCCATCTACGACGCTGATGATTCTTCTCGGCAAAAGTGTGCTCGGGGGAACGGCATTTTTGCTGGTCATGATGTCGCTGGAGCGCAATCAGATCAGCATCGCACTGCCGCTGCTGGGATTAACCCCCGGCGTTACAGCGCTTCTTGCATTGGTCCTGCTTCGTGAATCGCTCCGGCCGGCGGAATGGGCGGGAATCGTGCTCATGATGGCCGGGACATATACGCTGGAAATGCGGCCGGGTCAGAACATCCTCCAGCCGTTCAAGTCAATATTCAGCAACAGGAATTTTTATTTTATCTACGGTGCGGTGGGACTCTTTGCCATCTCATCCGTCGCGGACAGACTGCTCGTCAGCAATTACAGGATCGACCCTCTGGTAATTCTCTTTTACCAGCATATCGTCTATTGTGCGCTCTTCGGCGTCAAACTCTTGCTTCGCAGATATTCTTTTTCGACATTAGTCGAGAAGGGGAAGGGGCAATTGCCATTCATTCTCGTCGCAGCGTTGTTAACGATCGGCTATCGTTTCACGCAGCTGGAGGCGACAAAGCTCGCTCCCGTTGCGCTGGTGCTGGCCGTTAAGCGAACGTCGATCCTCTACGCAACGTTTTTTGGCGGGAGGATGTTTTCGGACGACAGACTTTCCGTCAGGCTGTTGGCCGGGGTTCTGATCGTTATCGCCGGTTTTCTAATCCTGAGGAATGTCGGATGAATGGAAATATGGAGAAAGGTGCACAATCATTAACTACAACGAAAGGAACTCAATGGAAGACGAAAGCAAATCAGTACAGCCGGTTATCAGCGAATACCAGGGAAAACCGATCATCCGCATTCCAACTGTGGAGAATCCGAATCCGGACACAACATGGCATTGGCTGTCGTTTGGAAAAAATAAGGCGAAGGCGATCGTAAAATATTTCGACGCGATCAAGAAGTTTGCCGAAGAGTGAACGAGTTAACAGATATACGGGAACAACTGATCGTTCCGGTACATTCCCTTCAACATTCGCAAGCTTTTCGGCAGAGACGATCGCAAAAGCCTTCTTTCGACTGCCTGAGAATGCCGCAATAATTAATTATATTGGTAAACAGGCTTGCACTCTCGTTCTCCAACTCAGTTTGGGAGCGACTTGCGCAACTCGTCTTTTCGTCAGAAGACATCGAAAACTTGACTCACTCCGTTCCCAACCGGAGATTGGAGACGAGAGGATATTTTTGAGCAGGCCTCAACGCTCTCGTCAAGAGCAAACGTCTGCCCGATACATAGAAATGACGCCAGCAAGAGCATGTCCATAAATTTTTAAAGGAATACCGGGTTACAATTGTTCGCGTACGCTGACCTGGAGATCGCATGAATAAGTCTATCTTGAATTTCGCGCTGCTTCTTGGCATCCTCCTTTTCCCTCTTTCGGAATCGTACGGTCAGCCGTGGCAGCAAGTCAATGGTTATTCCGGGCCCTGGGTCAACACGATCGCAGTCATCCCGCAGGGATCGGGGAGGGCAAACATTTTTGAAGGAACTACCGTTGACGGAGTCTATCTCTCCACCGACGCCGGTAAAAGCTGGGCCCGGGTGAATTCAGGTTTGGGCTCGTCCGATGTTACTTCGTTGGTGGTCTCAGGGACAAGTTTGTATGCCGGAACCTGGGGAGCGGGAGTATTTCTTTCGACCGATAACGGGACAAGCTGGACAGCTGTTAATGACGGCTTGACGAACAATGATGTCGAGGCCCTTGCCGTATCGAATGAGAATATCTTTGCCGGGACAACCACCGGGATCTATCTCACTACCAACAACGGCACAAGCTGGAGAGAAGTGAATGCTGATTATACAAATGCTCTCGCCGTCTCCGGAACGAATGTTTTTGCTTTGACTTCCATCGGCGTCGTTCGCTCTACCGATAACGGCGCCAGTTGGGGTTCTGTCAACAATGACCTCCCGGCGAATTTATACGTCACCGTTCTTGCGGCATCAGATTCATGTGTATTCGCCGGAACCTATGGCGGCGGCGTCTACCGTTCCACCAACAACGGCACAAGCTGGACTTCACTACAGGCCGATTCGACAGACCGCGACTATTCTCTTGTCGTGAACGGCGCGAATCTTTTTCTCGGGACCGAGGACCTCGGGGTCTTTTTTTCCACAGACAACGGATCGACGTGGAACGGAACCAACCTCACAAATACCGCCATCCAGGCTATCGCAATTTCCGCCGGCGGAGGCACCACAACCATGGTGGCAGGGACTTCCACCGCCACGTTCGTTTCGACCGACAACGGCGGCACCTGGAGTGCAGCGAATTGTGGATCAACAGGTTTGCCGAACGATACCGTCCAGTCCGTTATTGTTTCCGGCTCAAATCTCTTTGCAGCATCGAATGACGGCGTATATCTTTCCACGAACAACGGCACGAGCTGGACTTCTGCGAACTCAGGATTGACTGGCCCTGTGCAATGCTTCGCCGATTCGGATTCGACAGTTTTCGCAGGGACGAATAACGGCGTCTTTCTTTCATCGGACAACGGGACATCCTGGGTGCCCGCCAATTCCGGTTTGACAAACCTCAATGTCCAATCCCTCTTGGTTTCCGGCGCGAACATCTACGCGGGAACCGTTGGGGGCGGAGTCTATCGGTCTGCTGTCAACGGCATAAGCTGGACGGCAGTTAATTCAGGGTTGACGGACCTCAACGTCACGGGTCTTGCGGCGGGAGGGACATACCTCTATGCAGCGACGTCGGGCGGCGGTGTATTTTATTCATCCCCGAGAGTGATAGAATGGGCTCCGCGCAGTTCCGGACTCGCAGGTACTTCAGTCAAAGCAATTGCTGCTGCCGACACTAACGCCTTCGCCGCGACAGACACTATTATTTATTATTCGCCGCACAACGGGACGAACTGGAATTCTGCCGACACGGGAATGCCTTCTGGTACCCGTGTACGTTGTTTTGCTCTTGACACTATTACGGGATCGACGAACAATATTTTTGCGGGAACGTATGGAAAGGGAGTTATCCTTTCCACAGACACAGGTAAGACCTGGAATCCCTTCAATACAGGGATGTCGCATACGACGGTACTGTCGCTCATGTTCAGCGGCAATACGCTTATTGCAGGGACTGACCGCGGTGTGTGGACTCTGGTTGTGCCCAACGTGATTACCGGCGTGAAACGCAAAACGGTTGAAACGCCCAACAGATTCTCTCTCTCGCAAAATTATCCCAACCCGTTCAATCCGACGACGATGATCAGTTATCAATTATCAGTGAACAGTTTGGTCACGCTGAAAGTGTATGATATTCTCGGAAGAGAAGTGGCGAGGCTGGTGAATGAACGGCAGAACGCGGGAGATTACACCATTACGTTCAACGCGAGCAGATTGTCGAGCGGAGTTTACTTCTACAGGCTTACAGCCGGGAGTTTTGTGACAACCAAGAAACTGATGCTGATCAAATAGATGATTTCGATCTTTCTGCATCCGCTCTCAATAAATGAAACTTAAGATCGTACTTCTCTCGGTCATTACGCTCGTCGCCGGTTACTTGCGGTTTAGCGCTCTGGGCGCCAATCCGCTCTGGGTGGATGAGGTCGGGTTTGGATATCTGGTTCAGAACGGCGGCTACCAGGAATTCATTCCGCAATGGTTCGCACAAATATTCAGACTGCACAGCGAGTTTGGTCTTCGGTTCTTTTCAGCGCTGTGCGGGACGCTCACGATTCCGGCCCTCTATTATGTTTCCGACAAATACAAACTTGAATCCGCTCTGTTCGTTGCCGTCTTCCCGTTATTCGTGTTCTGGAGCAGGATGGCTCGGCCGTATGCCGTCGCCGGATTGTTTCTCGTTCTTTCGTGGCGGTATTGGTGGATGATGATCCCGGCCGTCATGACGACGCCGATCGCACTGGTCGGAATACGGCTGAACAAGTGGACGCTTGGATTGATCGCTCTTGGAGTAGTATTCTTTTTCATCCGGCCCGACGCATTTCGCGGATGGACGATCTCGCAGGTTTTGATCTCTTCCCGCTGGTGGTATCTTCCGGCGTTGACCTATATTCTTTATATAACAAAATGGGAAAATTTCTCTTCATCGTTGCAATCGGCCTTTCCCTCCTTACGGACGCGCAGTTAAGCGGGCGGCAGTGGTATTCGCAGGAGGTCATTTTCGCAGAGTGGCGCGGGATTCCTCCGGTCGATTACTCGACGAATGCCCCGGTCTCGACGTGGTATTCCGGTCGTCCGGCGAAATACCTGCGGGCAGAAAGCGTGGAGCGGTTCATCGCGGAGCCGGATACAGTGACGCTTGGAATTGATTACTACGGCCTTACCGAAGTCTCGGGCAAGCTCGCCGAGAGTTTTCATACTCAGTGGGTGTTGGATTCTCTCGTGAACGGTGGAGTGTTGGTTGCGAAGAGCATTCATGGAAACTTAATTGTCAACGCACCCTGATGCAGTGGGTGAAGGAGCAAGATTCTGATCGTGTAAATCAATCTAGCGCACTACAATCGGCAGCGAATTGCTTTTTGTAAGACATTGAATTACATATTAATATAGGTTCTGTTTTATATTTGTGCCGCCAATTGAGAGTTAGTCCAACTTTTTCAAATACATTAGCATTTTTCGCGAGACGACAAGCGGCAGTAATTCAGTCCTAGAATGTCAGATTCTTAAACACTCTCCGGATTTCCATTACAGACGTTCCATCAGCGTCGGTTTTCAGATCACCTTCCACGGACTTGTATATGCACTTCTTTTTGTCATATAGCAGTATGGAATACGCTGCTTTTGCCCCGCATGAATGGTAGTCGAGCTGAATACTGCGTGGAAAATTCGGTAAGATTACGGCGTCTTTGTAAGAGGACTCTTCGAGGCGGGCTGCAGCTGTTGCAAGTGCATCGACAATTTCTTGAACCATGAGGCCTCCATTGATTTGTTCTCATAGTTCGTATACCATAAAAAAAGCCCCAGATGGTGAATGTCTGGGGCCAAATGTTGCAGTTGTTTCATTGAATCTATTTCAACAAAACTAATTTCTTCGTGTCAACGAAGCTACCTGCCTGCAACCGATAGAAATACACTCCGCTCGACAAGCTCGAACCATCGAACTTCACACGATACGATCCCGGCTGTTTCTGTTCGTTCACCAAAAGAGCGACTTCTCTCCCCAAGACGTCGTAGACTTTCAGCGCCACTATTCCACTTTTTGGAACATCGTACGAGATCGTCGTCGCCGGATTGAATGGATTCGGATAGTTCTGTGACAACGCAAATATTGTCGGTCCGCCCGGATTCCCTGAAACGCCCGTGAGCGCCCCATTCCCGCTCAACGGAACTTTGGTTACCCGGTTCGCTGCATTGCTGAAAACATACAGGGTGTCTGAATACGACCGGGAGGTATCCGGAGTGAATGAAATGGAGAGGCTGATCGTATCATTTTCTGTAACGGTATCATGGGCCGAAACAACATGAAACCGATTGGTCCCCGTTGAGAGCGAATCGATGATGAGCAGAAGTGGGGAGTTATTGGTGACCGACAAAGCAGCCTTTTCCGTCGAATCGACATGCACCAGACCAAATTTGAGAGATGTCTGACTCAACAGCATGGCGGGATGGGGGAGCATTTCAGAGATCGGCCTGTACCATACGCCGCCCCCGACGGTTCCGGCAAAAAGCATTGAATCAAATATCGCAAACGAGGAGATCCATTGAGGTGTCAATCCTGTATTAACAGGATTCCAGCTTTCGCCGCTGTCAGTTGACAAATAGACGCCGGCGGCATTAGTCCCCGCGAATAGATACGATCCTGATACGGCGAAGGTTAGAACCTCGCCGGGGTACGGCAATCCTGTATTTGCCGGCGTCCAGTTTGCTCCGTCATTTGTAGAAAGAAGAACGCCGCTGCCATTCGTTCCGGCAAATAGATCCATTCCTCCTCCCTTTTTAGGGAAGAAGATCAGCGGCCCGATGATCGTATTCGTTAAACCTGTAGGGCTCCAGGTCGCCCCCCCATTAGTAGAACGAAAGACTCCGTTGTTCATTCCTACAAAAAGATTGGTGTCCAAAAGGGCGAAAGAGGAGACATAGGAACTGGATAAACCGGTATTGCTCGATTTCCAACTTCCACCGTTATCCGTAGAACGATAGACCCCGCCGCTATTGATTCCGGCAAGAAGAGAGGTGTCTGATGCAGCAAGTGATAAAATATTGCCGTGAGGCAGGCCGGAGTCGACTGCGGTCCATATGCTCCCGTTATTCGTTGACAGAAAGATACCCCCGCCGTTGGTTCCGGCAAAGAGGTTCGAACTCCCTTTTCCGTTTGGCGCAGCCGCAAGGGACCATACGGCGGTATTCGTGATACCCGAATCGATCGCCGTCCAGTTTGTTCCATGATCGGTGGAAAGGAACATCCCGTTATCGGTGCCTGCGAATAGGTTCGTGCTTCCGGCGAGACCGGGGGTAATGGCGAGAGCATCGACCCCCTGGTACGTCGCGAGTCCTTTGCTTGACGATATCCAGCTTCCCCCATTATTTGTCGAAAGGAAGGCCCCTTCGTGATCGGTACCCACGAGAAGATCCGTCCCTCCCGCTCCATTGGCGAATACCGCGAATGCGTAGGCATTTCTGGCCGGCAAACCACTCCTTACGGGAGTCCAGCTCGCCCCTTTGTTGGTCGAAAGAAAAACGCCGCCGACGGTTTCTGCAAAGAGGTTCGTATCTGAGAAAGCAAGAAACTGAACGGTCTTATTTGTAAGTCCAGAATCGACCTGCCGCCAGCTGGCGCCATTATTTGTGGAACGATACACACCTCCGTTGGCCGTGCCGGCGAAAATGTTCGCGCCTCCTGAATCATTCCGGGAAACGGTCATCGATAGAATGGTGCTGTCTGTCAAGCCGGAATCAGCAGCGGCCCAAGTTAACCCGTTATTTGTCGATCGAAAGATTCCCCGTTCAAACGAGCCTGCGAAGAGATTTGAATCCGAAAGGGAGAGATAAGAAATGTTCATGTCGGTGAGGCCGGTATTGACCGCCGCCCAGCTTCCGCCGCCGTTCGTGGAGAGAAATACGCCTCCGCCAAAAGTTCCGGCAAAGAGGCCGGTATCAGTAACGCAGAGTATATTGACCAACAGGTTATTGAGCCCCGTATTGACCGGCGTCCAGCTTCCGCCTCTGTTGGTAGAGAGATAAACGCCGTTCCCCCAGGTGCCGGCAAAGAGGTTTGTATCCTCAGCTCCGTCAGGAGTTACAGCAAAGGCGTATACGGGACTCACGGTACTGGTATTGCTCGCTGTCCAGCTTGCGCCATTGTCGGATGACAGAAATATTCCTCCCGAGGTCCCTGCGAACAATGTACTCCCCCCCGATGCCGTCGGGAGAGCAAAAAAAGAATAGACGGATGCTCGATAGAGCGGGCTTGCCGGGATCCATTGTGCAAAGGATGTTGATTGAGCGAGCGATAGAATGAATGCTGCAGCACCGAATCTAATTATCAGGTGTTTCATCTTGATCTCCTCAGGTGGATATTTCCATGAAGATATTTATTTGAAGTGCGGAACAAGTATGTTGCGATTTACGACGTACTGCGGCGAAGCTGTCTCCGACTCTCCACGGGTCTCGATCCCGGGAGGAGTCAAAGACATATAGAGCGGCAGAAGATTGTGTTCCTTGTTGATCGCGGGAAGAAGGAGGTCAGTAAGAAGTCCATCTGCGAGGGCCCCAAGATCCCCAGTATGTGTCGGGCTATGTAAGAATAATTTCGGAAAAATGCAAATGGGAGGTGGAGAATGGAATGACGGAATAATGGAATGATGAAACTGTTTTGTCCATCGGAATTTGGCATTCGTCATTCGCCATTCGCTAATGATGCGTTACAAGACGACTTTGCGATAAAAAGTACCATCACAGTAAGAAGCGTGTGTTTGTGAATGCCGTGTGCTGGTGGTCGTGGAAGTCTGCGGGAGATTGTCCTGATAACTCACGTCGGGGTTCCCAAACTTCACGTAACTAAATGCCACCTCACCTCCGATGTTGAATTTTTGCACCGGAAAATACTCTGCCCCCACCACGACTCCATAGGTCACGTCGGTTTCGGTCGTTGTTGTTTTGTCGTCCGTTGCCGCGTAACGGACCCGAGCTAACCTGTGGCGGCGAATAGCCAGTTCTTGGTTATTTAAGAAGCAGAAGTTTCTTCGTCTCGATATATGTTCCTGCCTGCATTCTGT
>CAYTOA010000054.1:0-28080 GCA_964439265.1 uncultured Chitinophagaceae bacterium | reverse complement strand
TATTTAAGCAAGAGCAGCTTCTTCGTGTCGACAAATGTGCCCGCCCTCATCTGATAAACATACACTCCGCTGGCAAGACTCGTGCCGTCGAAAGTTGCCGTGTATGACCCTGCCGGCCGTGCGCCGGCGAACAGTGTCTGCACCTCACGACCGAGCATGTCGTATATCTTAAGCGTGACATTACTGATCACTGGTAACTGATAACTGATCTTGGTCGCCGGGTTGAACGGGTTCGGATAGTTCTGGCTGAGCATAAAAGTTCTCGGACCAGTTTCATCGGCAATGTTAACTCCGGTCGCCGACGGTACCAGGCTGTCAACTGCGTTTTGCAGGCTGCTCTTTGCCGAGCCCAGTCCGGTGTCTGCTGATACCGACGCCGAGTAGTTCTGGGATCTTGCAGTGTGAGCTGACGCCAGCGCTGCAGAAAAATTTGACCATGATGCGGGAGTGAAGTTGTTTTCCTTCAGGCTGTCTCCATACGTGATGAGAGAGTCCAGCGCATTATAATTCATTCCGACGTCCGCTGCCGCGAAGAATGAGGGTTTGCATTGGTCGTTCGCATTCCACAAGGAAGAAGACTGTCCGGTCTTGAACGTGTTTGCATCGTTCAAGCCGTCTTTGGAAACGCTGATGATTTTTCCCCGGCCCGATTTATAGCTGCGCTCAACGAAACACTTATAGAGCATCCCGTACTGATTCGCCTGAGTTGCTAACACCGACGCCGACGGGCTGGCGCTTCCCGTAGTCGCGTCCAATTCGGTAACAGCCATTTCGCTGCACACCGGATAAAATTTGTTGTACGAAGCGACAAAATTCGCTGCAACCGGAAACGCAGAAGGAGATGATGCATCGTGTTCCTGCATGCCAATGCCGTCGAGAAGCCCGGCCTGGAAGATCGGGGTGACAAGCCGTACGATCCCGTCGGCTTTTGCGGCAATGTCTGTATTGTAGTCGTTATAGTAAAGCTTCATCTGTGTTTCGCCGTACAGGGTCGTGTATTGACGCGCCAATTGAAATGCCAGCATCACGTACGTCGAATCGCCGAACGTTGCATACCATTCGTTGCCGGTCGTTCGAACGTTGTTCGTGTTGTCGTCGATCGCCTCATTGACGACATCCATCGCCGACAACAATCCCGGCCAGCTTTGATGGATAAGTCTGATCACTTCGTGAATATAATTGTCTGTGCGGATGGTAATGCTGTCTTTGGACAAACGCACTCCGGTTGTGGTGTATCCGGAACGGAAAAATTCTGTGGGGGCTGACGAATGCCACACCAGGTTATGCCCGCGGAATGTAAACTCCTGTCTTTTTGCCCAGTTGAGCTGGGCGATCAGATCACCGTTAAATCTGACCACGGGGTGTACGTTCACGGAATCTTTTGCAGCGCCGGATGCCGCCGAGTAATGCGCTGCACTCGAGGTAAGGTCCACGGTGTACTGAAGCTTCATGTTGTTTCCGGGGGACATCGAATTCATATGATATTTCACCAGGTATCCGCCGTTCGGGTCCACGACCGCCGATTGGCCGGTCACGGCAGAATCGGTCGGAAACCCTACATGTCTATAAGATAAGAGACATCCAATATAAAAGTCGTGCGCGTACACATTTTTCAACGCCGGCACATCGGTCTGGATCTGCGCGTCGGCGCGTACCGACAGCAATGCCAGCGCGGCTAAGAATGTTGCTATAACCCCGGCCCAGCTTTTCTTCTTTGCTTGAGGATTCATCAGAATCGTTGTCATCATTACTCCTATTAGTTTTCCCTCTATAGTATTCCCCATGGTGTGATTCTGGCGAGCAAAGTCTAGACCGGCCCTCCAACATCGGCGGCGAAGCATCCCGGATCAATGGCCTCGAAGGGATGCGATCGCGTATCGCGATATCGTACACTCATTCCAGCGGCTGTGTTGCCAAAACAAAAACGGCCCGCCCGTGAACCACGGACGGGCCGCTCTTATGGATCAAGGAGCTAGTTCATAAATCAGGACTACTTCATCAACATAAGTTTCTTCACTGCGTTGAAGTCGCCCGATCCATCCGTGCTGCGTGCATGAATGCGGAGGAAATACATTCCGCTGCTCACGCTGGATGCGTTCCATTGTACCTTGTAATGGTTCTGCGACTGAACTCCGTCTACCAGCGAGGTCACGCGTCGGCCAAGCACGTCATAGATCTCGACGTTGACATACGCAGTTTTTGGTATGTCATAGCTGATGGTGGTCGAAGGGTTGAACGGATTGGGATAGTTCTGATTCAGTGCGAATACTTTCGGTGCGTCGCTTGTTTCAGCGAAGACACCGACAACCGCTCCGGTCACGAATGTCGACGGTCCGGAGAACGCTCCTTCACCGCCTGCATTAACCGCACTAACGTGCCAGTAGTATCGGGTTTGCGCTGCCAACGTGTCGTCGATAACGACGGACGTGTCAACAAGTTTTATGTCAACAAGAACGCTAGCGAACAAAGAAGATGTTGAAACCTGCAGATGGTACGACGTCGAGTTCGCCGTCGAGAGCCATACAAATTTCGTTCTCATGTTCTCTCCCGTCGTGCTCTTCGGTGACACGAGCACCGGTGCAACGGGGACTTCCGTGGCCGTCGTGAAGGAATCTACGGCTGTGAAAGCACTCGCTCCACCCTGGTTAAACGTCATGACCTTCCAATAATACTTCGCACGGTTTTGGAGTCCGGTTACGACGAGCGACGAATCGTGCTTTGTCGTATCCGATGTAAGTAATTGTGTTCCAGTCCCAGAGTATGTCCAGAACTGAACAACATAGTTGCTGTCTCCGGGGGTAGTTTGACCCGCCGGGGCGACTCTGCTCCATGAGAAGGTTAAGTTTGTAGGAATGTTCGGCGCATCGTGGATCGGATACGCGAGTACCGGTGCAGCTGGTACATACATTATCGTAAACGAATCCACGGGCGAGAATGAAGAGGAGCCTGCAAGGTTCCAGCCTCTCACGCGCCAGTAGTACTTCACGTTCGGTTTTAACGCTGTTGTAAACGTATAGAACGTATCGACAGCAGTTGTCGAATCATTGAGAACTAGATTGGTCGTGAACCTGTTCGCCGTGTCCACTTGGAAATGATACGAGGACGCTGTCGCTACATAGCTGACTTTGAGAGTCGGCTTCAGCGGCAATCCCAGCTGATTGTGCGTCGGATAATCCTTATTCGGCGTCACAGTATCAACGAGGTATTTGGTATGGAAGCTGTCTGCGGCAGACCAGGCACCGGTGAATCCGGCCTGGAACTCCCTCACACGCCAGTAATACTTGGTCGAATACCCAAGTCTCACTATCGTGCTCGTGGCGGACAATCCTGTGACATCCTTCACTATCGTGGAGAATGCGAGGTTCGTGGCAACTTGAGCCTCATAGGTAAGGGCTCCTGTTGAACCAGCCGCTGCTGAGTTCCACGACAGCGTGTCGGTATTTGACAACGACGTGTCGACACTCGCCACAAATGAAGGACGAATTTTCACGGGTTGCGCAGGGACATTTGATCCCTCCACAATCGTCCAGTATTTGTTTGTGACGGTAACCGCGCCGTTGGCACCAAGCTGCGTGCCAGTCCAGCTTTGTTTTACTCCGTCCGGCCACAGAACTGAGACGCTGTCAATAGCTGTCGCTGCACCGAGACCGAAGTTTGCTCTCAACTCTCCGCCCATACCCGCAGAACCGCCTTCTGCCTTGATGACGCGGATTTGTTTCGTTGCCCCTGTGTACACGGTGAACTTGGCTCCAATCGCCGACAAGTTATGGCCCGCGCCGACAGGGGTAAAGCCGATCCAATGGTTAGTGTTGGTGTTGTTCTTCTGTAGAACACTGTTGCCGCCGGTATACATATAAACATCAAGGAAACCGTCGTTATTGTAATCGACAAATTGTCCTGCCCGCTGACCGCCGGCCGTCAAACCATCAAGTGCTGCATTGTCAGTGAATGTTCCATCACCGTTGTTCTTGTACAAATGCTGGGATGCGAATGTTCCGCTTGTATAAATATCTGCCCAGCCGTCATTATTGTAGTCGCCGATGTCGATCGCGCGTTGGTTCGTAGCCTGTACAAGACCGTTGTTGGCCACGACGTGTACTCCATCCCACTTGTATGTGAACGTGCCGTCTCCTTTTCCGTAAAGGATAACATCGGACGCGTAAGTTCCATTGCCAGTGATGTTATCGGTGAGATTAAGCCCGTTCAGGACGAGATCCTCGATACCGTCGTTGTTGAGGTCACCCCATTGTTCGCCAATAGCAGTCAAGTGTCGCACTGTATCGTCGACGATAATTCCAGTGTCGGCTGTGGTGCTCACAACTGAGCCGGCGCCGACGGAATAGATCGTCCGGCTCAATGTTGCAGCCGTTGGAACAATAAATTTTCCGGTGCCATCGTTCAGGAACATGACGCATCCTTTTCTTGCACCAGAGGTACCTGTGTCTATTCTGGCAAATCCATCTCGGAAACTCGGGACCAAGAGATCGAGGTAGCCGTCGTTATTCGCATCGAAGAAGCGCACGTCCCAGGATTCATACGAAAAGCTGGTGTCGATGCCGTAATTTCCTGCGGTCGCGCCCTTTCCTATATCAGTAAATCCGCTTGCACCTCCCTTAAGGAGCCAGATACCTCCGCCGGGGGGCGCCGGGTTGTTCGATCCGACGTTTGTGAAGGTTCCAGACCATGCAACGCTAAGGTAATTGCTGTGGTCTATGGGTGCCGCCGCAGCTCCAAAGAACACTGAGCCCGCATTTCCTGCGCTGGCAAGATCGCCGGTTCCGGTTGCCTGGGTAAACACTCCGGCGGTATTGTAATAGAGACCGCTGGCAGGAGTGCCGCCGTTGGTCGTGAACAGATCGAGAACTCCGTCGCCGTTGAAATCAGCTAATAATCCGCCGACATCGTTGGTATTAAGTGGAAGGTTTGCCGTCATTGTTGATACAGCCGGAGCGAATGTCGCGACGCTGTTGATCATAATACTTGTGGATGGAATAAAGACATCCAGATTACCATCTCCATTCACATCTCCCCACGCGAAACCGCCGTTTGCGGCGCCAGCCGGCGGGGTAACTGCCGGGCCGGGTGAGAACGTCGCTTCCTGCGCCAGTAAACCACTCGTCCCGAGAATGAGAAGAGCTATTCCGGCTGTTATTAACTGTACGAACCTTTTCATGCAACCTCCAAGGTTTAGTTTTTGTACGACCGTTAACTAATGAAACAACGAGATTACAGCAAACCGCTGATTAAGATTTTCGCTTTTAAAGAGCAACAGATACTTCTAAATTCCGAAATGCTCTTCGACGTTTACCACCTCCTTCGTCTCCATCCGATTCTCTTGAATGCTGCAAAGTCATCCTGTCCCGGCGGAGAGACCAGGACAGGAATGAGTTGATGAACAAGATTATTTCATAAGAACTAATTTCTTGGTAACGGAATTTGTCCCGGCTTCCAGTCTGTAGAAATAGACTCCGCTGGCAAGACGGCTCGCATCGAACACAGCCGCATGATTTCCGGCCTGCTGAACGCCCGAGAAGAGTGTTGCGACTTCTTGTCCAAGAAGGTTATAGACTTTCAGCGTCATGGTCCCTGATTTAGGGACAGAGTAATTGATGGTTGTCGTCGGATTGAATGGATTCGGATAGTTCTGCGCGAGGTCAAACCTACCCGGTACGGTTGTCGGTTGAGCTTTAACCGCGGTCAGATCGCCAGTGGTCAGCTCATTAGATATCTTGGCATGTTCCGTCGCCTTCTGAGCTGCCCAATTCGCATATATCGATGGTTGCGACGACCACCAATGGTACAGATCACCCAACGGGAAGCCTCCCATCGACGCAGCCATCAACGTCGTATTCGTGTACGATAAATCTTCGCTCAACGGCCATGTACCCGCAGCATCGGAATTCGGCTGGTAAGCCCAGTTGATGTTTGCCCCTGTCACCCATCTACCCATCAGAAATCCTTTGATGCTGTCGATATTCGTCGGCGGTAAAATAAATCCCGGATCGTATGTTGCACTGTACGACGTTACCCGATTATAGGCTGTCGTCGCCGTATCAAGCGGATAGAGATTCGCCAGGTTGATGTACGGCCACAGCTTCTTGCCGGTGGCGGAGTCCTTACCGGCAAAGAATCTGTACGTCTTTGCGCTCATCATCGGCATGGTATGTATTTTATTGGCTTCGCTGGCGGTATCGTTGTACGCATCATGCGCCAGGAAATCATAGTACCACTGATCATAGCTGTAGCTAGAGTTGGTAAAAAGAATGTGGCGTTGCAACGATGGGTCAGCGGTCGGATTATCCGTAAAAGGAATCGGAGGAAGCAAAGCGCCAAACCCCGATGCACTATCGATGTTGATCGCTCCACCGTTGGGGGTCATGTTCGTCCCGTCGCCCGAAGGCGTATCTCCAAAAAGGAACGAATTGTGGAACACGCAATTGTTGACCGACAACCACCACCAGTAGGACGACTCTAAAGTAAATACTATTGTGTTTAGGAAGGTACAATGGTTGAATGAAACATAGTCGCCATATTCCGGCGATTCCTGCATGTACCCATATCCTACATTTGTAATCGAGCAGTTCTCAAACACAAGGCTATCGGTATGCCACGTTGTGCTGGCATACACCCATGAGACGGGTCGGCCGTAGTAACGATAATGCGTGTCGGTCAAATTCCGGAAATACGTATTTGTGATGTAACCACGAAAATGCTGGCACGCCGGTTCTATCGCGCCGCCGCCATTGCCAATGTCTTGGTAATCGATGATGCAGCCGTCCATGTAGAGATGTTCGCCGGTGCCGTTCGTGTTGCTGGCAGTGTCATCCTCTATCACCATGCTCGACCCGATTTGAGTGCCATTAGTAGTCCCGCAAAGAATCCAAATGTTCTTCATTGTCAAATCGCCGTAGCAGTCAAAATTGTACGTCGTCGTAACCCCTCCATTGACTGTCCAGACTATTTGAGGCAAGGCTGTTGCCTGCGTATTGCCCGGATTCGGTCCGACGATGTAAAGGTGTGAATGAGGCGGAGTCGTAATGACCCCTGTGAGAATATATAAACCGCCGGCATCCAGTTTAAACACAGTGTTCGATAACTGCGCACCCGTTGGGTCAGCGGTGATGACGTTTGAGATGGCAGTATTGAGATTCCCTCCGGATCCTGCATCACTGGGCACATTCACGGTATCAGTCTGTGCCGCCAGCGAGACCGGCAAAATCCCCAACAATAGAACTAGAACAAAGGGTTTCATTTTGGATTCTCCTTTATATTGATGATTGATCGTAGTTAGAATCTTCCATTTCTCACAAATCGTTTTCGTTCTCATCCATTGCCAGGTTGCTACATCGTAAACCGAATTCCCAGGTCCGCTGTAAGGCCATAGTACTGTTCAAGGGTAAATCCGCCAATACTAGGCTGGGTAGAAATATTCGCTTCGTTGTTGAGGTTGTTCACATCCAGATAAAGTTGAAGCCCGTCCACCCATGGGAGTTTTTGTCTCGCGGAAATATCCATGCGGAAATAGTCTTTCGAGAAGCCTTCCTGCTCGGGATATGTACCGATATTCGTTATGACGTTCCCTTGAAATACGAACGATACCCGTCCTGAAAATCCTCCGTAATCGTAGCCGACATAGGTATTCAAGACATCGTTGGGTTGATACACCAGCCTGTCCGTCCTCGTGCTGAGCACAGGGATTACATTCCTGCCTGATTGTATTTCTTGATAGTATGGATAATTGGCACTTGACGAAATGCGCGTATAATTGATTCCGAGCACGACACCATCTAACGGAGCGGGCAAGTACCAGAATCTTGTTTGAAAGTCGGCTTCGAGACCCCTCACGTACGCTGTGTAAGGGCTGTTAATAGATGTGTACACCGTCGAACCGTCGGGAGGCACATAAGGAGCAAACGAGTTTAAGGAATCAAGCCCGGTTATCCCGTTTTTGTCCCAAACCGATTTGCTGTGCAGCTTGTATGACGTAGCAAACGTAAAATGATTTATCTCCTTGTAAAAACCGCCGATCGATAAAAGGCCAAGTTCGTTGCTGTGGAACGTGAGCAGAACGTCCTGATTGTACGCCTGCGCTGGTTTAAGGCTCGGGTTACCCGCATAGACGTTGGAAGATCCTCCTGTTGGAGGTGTTATATTAAAATGCGGCGAAAGCTGTGTATAATCGGGCCGTGCAAGTGTCTGTGAGTACGAATACCGTAAGTCGCTCCATTCGGTAACGTTATATCGTGCTTGGACCTGAGGAAGCCAGTATTGATTCTCAGGATACGCCGTTACCGCTTTGTAAGGTTGAGATAAAGGATTGCGCGAGTCTTGCATGTTGTATGCAGAGTACAGACTTTTTGTCTCTTCATACCGGGCACCTCCTACCACCAAGAGGTTCGGGCCAAAATCCAACTCTGACATCAGATACCCTGCATAGTATCTGTCAACATATTTGTAGTCATTGGTAAGCTCCTGATACGGGCCGTCGAACCATCCTCCTCCCGTGGCGTCGCTCTGTAAAGGAGCAAAGAGCGAACTGTGCGCTTGAATATAATTTATAGCACCGTTAGGAATCGTCGTGTTAGGGACCCAATACATGTCACCGAACTTGTTATTTAAAAAAGAGCCTAGAAGTTTTGAATTATTCGAAGTAAAGTTAGCACCTTCCAAATAACCAGTACCACCATAGTATCTCAAATTAGGATAGATCCCGGAAAGATACTTCCTCACATTTGTGTTGCTAGGATCAGTGGAACCATTGAGCTGAATGTAAGGTGTACTCTGGTTGTTTATGATGTAATTATACCTGTATTCTCCGCCAAACTTAAAAAAGCCCGAGAATGACGCGGCAGGACTGAACGGAATCTTGAAGTCACCCTTGTACGTCTGATCGTTTTCACGATAGTCGGAGCCGAATAAACTCATCGAGAGCAATTGGGTCGTCGAATCCGGACCGTAGTTCACCAAATGCGCCAAATTCTCAGGAAGGATATTGGCATCAGCGGTCGTAAAACCTTTAAGGGCGCCGTTCTGTTGAAATTGATAAAACGGCGAGTATGGAAGATGATTCCTCGAATAGCTGTTTGCTGCCTTAATTTCCCCCGACATAAATCCAAAATCGGTTGCAAGGGCCAAAGAATTTACTGCAAGGTCCGTATGGCTGTTTCCCTCTCCATAGGTAAACTGCAAATCTTTATCATTAGCGTTTTGATAATCCAGTACGGTATTATAATTAGAATAATCCTGATTCAGGCGGCTTACCATGTTCACAGATTTGAGCGAGCCGAACGGAAGCCTGTAGTCAAGAATCACATTACCGCCGAAGCGTTCCCTGGTTTCAATGTGGCGATTGAGCGAGACACTGTTGACAATAACAGGCCTGAATCCGTTCGCACCTACTTGGGAATTTTGAGTGCCGTAACTTGCGTTCATGTTATCCGCGCTTCGGTCGTATTGCTCAGCATTGCCAAGAATGTACACACCAAGCTGGTCGTCAAGGAACCTATCGCTGCCCGAAACCACAGCTCTGTAATTTCCGTACGTATTGCTTTTCGCCGTGTAGCCGGACTGCCACAACGCATCTCCGTGAAGGCCTGACGGAGCTTCCCTTAATTCCATGTTCACATAGCCGCCGATAGCGTTCGCCTCCATGTCCGGAGTGAGGGATTTAAAGACCTCGATGGATTTGATCATATACGGCGTTATCATGGTGAGGTCGACGCTTCTATCGTTGCTGACACTATTACTCGAGTTAATCGTGCCGTTCGAGTTAGACGTACTTAGGCCGAGAGATGTCGACCCTATCGAAGTACTTCCTGTGTTGGCCAGTGTAATTCCTCCGAGAGCAACTTCATTGTATTGTGGCGCTAATCCTCTGACGACAATTTTATTGTCTTCACCCGAACTCTTTTGGGTTGAGATACCCGGCAGGCGGCCAATTGCCGATGCCGCATTAAAATCCGGAAGTTCCTGAATCTTCGCATCCGAAACTATGTTGACGATTCTATTGGAGGCCAGCTGTTGATTTATTGCCTGCATCTGTCCCTGCGCCTGGGCGGTAATGACCACTGTTTCTCCCTTTATCGTCGTAGCGCCAAGATAAAAATCTTGCGTCACCGAGCCCCCCTCGGGGATGTTTACGGTCATGCTTATCGAGACATACCCAAGATACGACGCCGTGATCGTCTGCGGCCCGGACGGCGCGTTAGAAATGGAAAAAGCTCCGTTCAGATCGGTCGCGGCCCCGATGCTTGTGCCTTTAACCACGATATTTGCCCCGGGGAGCAAGTCCTTTGATTCCTTGTCAAGCACCCTCCCTTTGATCGTCCCGCTCGCAAATGCGATGGGAGCCAATACGATGAAAAGAAGTCCTGCTAAAAAAATGTCTCTTGCCTTGAGGCGAAGTCCCATATGTTCGATAAACAACGTCCGAGGGGCTGCATTAACACCGGATGATATTTTCACGAAAGATCTCCTTTATTAGAAACATCCGTAAAAAAAATCGGGTGACCGTTCTTCCTGAGAGCTGTGCTGCACTCACTTCGGAGCGACCACCCGAGGGCGATACTTCTGATCCTGCGTCTGCTGCTGGTCTGCAGTTACGCAGTCCAAAGAATATAGGCGAAAGGCAAACATTGCAGTGCGTCGTATCAATTGGAGCATCGTTAGTACGAATTATTGATGGTTGAGCGAATATGCGCCTTCAAATCCGCTATCGAAGGATGTAGGAATTCAAAATATTTTCCAGCATTTCCTGCCGGCCGCTTTCAAGCTCCGGCTTTCCTTCTTTGATGATCCACTTTTCCAGATCCGCGAGCCCGACCTTGCCCGACATTATTTTGGCTCCGATACCGGAGTCAAAACTTCCGTAACGCTCCGCGATGAACTTGGCGAAGACTTTTTCCTCGATGATGTTGTGGGCGATCACGAGTCCGCGCGCGAACGTATCCATCCCGCCGATATGGGCATGGAAGAGGTCGAGGGGGTCGTTGGAACTCCGTCTCACTTTTGCGTCAAAATTCAGTCCGCCTTTTCCTAAGCCATTCTGGTTGAGAATGACCATCATCGCAAGAGTCGCCGAATAGATGTCGGTCGGAAACTGATCCGTATCCCAACCAAGCAAATAATCTCCGCGGTTGGCGTCGACACTTCCCAGCTTTCCGGCCGCCGAAGCAACAGCTAACTCATGTTCGAATGTGTGTCCTGCCAGCGTGGCGTGGTTCGCTTCGATGTTCAGTTTGAAGTGATCGAGGAGATCGTACTCTTTTAAGAAATACAGCGTCGTAGCGGAGTCGGTATCGTACTGATGCTTCGTCGGCTCTGCCGGTTTCGGCTCGATAAGGAACTGACCTTTGAAACCGATCTTCCGCTTGTAATCGACTGCCATATGAAGGAATCTCGCCATCTGCTCCTGTTCTCTTTTGAGATCGGTGTTCAGCAGGGTTTCGTATCCTTCCCTCCCTCCCCAGAAAACATAGTTTTCACCCCCGAGTTCCTTTGTTGCGTCGATGGCATTCTTGACCTGCGCCGCAGCATGGGCCATGACGTGAGCGTTCGGACTCGTGCCGGCTCCCTGGGAATAAATCGCGCTGCCGAATAAGTTGGCTGTTCCCCATAAAAGTTTAACGCCAGTTTCCTTTTGCGCCGCCTTGGCTAGCTCGACGATCCCCTGCAGGTTTTTGATCGATTCTGCGAAGTTGTTTCCTTCAGGAGCGATGTCCCGGTCGTGAAAGCAGTAGTAGTCAATGCCAAGCTTTTGGAAAAACTCGAACGCGGCTTCCAAGGTATCCTTAGCGCGGTCCATCGGATCGTTCGACCGGCGCCAAGCTCTATCGAAACTCGCTCCTCCAAACATGTCGCTGCCGTTCCCCATAAGGGTATGCCAGTAGGCGACGGAGAAACGAAGATGTTCCCTCATCGTCTTGGCGCCGACACGCTGATCTTTATTGTAATACTTGAATGCGAAGGGATTCTTTGAATCCTTCCCCTCGTACGGAATCTGTTGTTTGATTTTTGGGAAATACTTATTGCTTATGGCCATTTGAATTCTCGTCTCGAATTTATGGAGAGGGTGGTAGTGGGCTAGCGAAGGAGTCCTACGCAAATGGTCGAATGTTCATGAGAGGTCCTTCGATACTTTGTGAGTTCAAACAGAATTGAACCGATTCAATATTATGGATTATTCTCCTTCATGTCAAGTGAAAAAAATAGTGAACTAGCTTCCAAGAAGGTCATTGAGCTTATTGTTCCATTTTTCATAAACGGAAGCATATTTTTTTACCAATTCGGCCTTGGGACTCAGTTTTTCGATGACTTTCAGCCCATTAAACGCCTCATCGATCGCAGCATAATACTTCGCACCGATGCCAGCTCCACGGGCTGCTCCCTGTGAACCATCAGTATTATAGATTTCCAAATCGACATTGCACGTATTGACGAACGCCTCCTTGAAAACACGGCTCTGGAACAAGTTGGAATCCCCCGCTTTTATAACTCCAAACTCCATCCCGATGTTTTTCATGATGTCCAGGCCATACCGGAAAGAGTAGACAATCCCCTCCTGGGCGGCCCTGATGAGATGTGCTCTATTATGTAGGTTAAAATTGATACCCGAGAACTGGGCAAGCACGTCCTTGTTCTCCAGGCTTCTTTCCGCCCCGTTGCCGTACGGAAAGCAAAGAAGCCCTTCTGAACCGACCTCAATTCCGGAAGCGATGGTGTTCATTTCATCGTATGAATATCTGTTCTCCAATACGTTCTGTTTGAGCCAACTGTATTGTATTCCGGTTCCGTTGATACAAAGAAGCACTCCTGTGAATGGCCGCTCGCTGGTATAGTTGACGTGGGCGAATGTATTGACACGGCTGGCAAGATCGAAGATGTTTTTCCCCGCCACTCCATAGATCACCCCCGACGTACCTGCGGTCGCCGCGATCTCGCCCGGATTCAGGACATGGAGTGAAAGTGCGTTATTCGGTTGATCGCCCGCTCTATATGTAATAGGGATACCGGCTTTCAGACCAAGCTCCGATGCTGCCCTCGAGGTCAAAGTGCCCTGCTGCCCGAATGTCGGAACGATATCCGCGATCAAGCTCTTGTCGATGCCGTAGAAATTCAACAAGTCTTCCGCCAGCTTCTTCTTCTCGAAATCCCATAAGATCCCTTCGCTCAGACCGGAGACGGTAGTGCAGACTTCGTCGGTGAGTTTTAGAGCAATGTAGTCTCCCGGAAGCATGATCTTTGAGATCTTAGAATAGACTGCGGGTTGATTTTCCTTTACCCATTTCAGTTTTGACGCTGTGAAGTTGCCCGGAGAGTTTAAGTAATGGTGAAGGCAATGGCCCTCGCCAAGGCGGTCAAAGGCGTTGTTCCCGATCTCAACTGCCCGGCTGTCGCACCAGATGATCGCCGGAGACAGGACTTCCATCTTCTTCCCGATCATGACGAGTCCGTGCATTTGATAAGAGATACCTATGCCGGCAACTTCGATCGACCCCGGGCTGACTTTGGACAGAATCTTTTTCGTCGCTGCGACGACGTGCTGCCACCAGGTGTCGGGGTGCTGCTCTGCCCAGCCTGGCCGAGGCGAGTCAATTTTCATCTCGGTTTCGGGCGAGTTTCCCGAAGCAACCAGCTCTCCGGTATCGGCATCCATGAAAGACGCTTTGATCGACGAACTTCCAATATCATAACCCAGAAGGATCTTTTGCATGATGGGTAACTCCTAATCATCAATTGTTTTAAGGAACGAGTATCCTCGACGGCGCACGAAATCAACTGCAGGGATTATCGTGAAACACCAAACGACGCAAAATTTAGTTCCGAGATGAAGGTGGCAGCGTCAGAGGATTTGAGCTGCCACGGATTAAAGAAAACCTATTCTCAATTTCGCGAGAAACGCAACCCTTTTAGAGTGTCTCGAATCGAACACAAAGGATCTGCTGCGCCGATATTACTTATTTAAGACTCTCGTTGATTCTCTGACGATAAATTCGGTTTCCAGGACGACGTGCTCGTTCTGCAATAGTGTCGGGGACTCGATATTCCTGATCAAAATCTCGGCCGCCTTCCTTCCAATCTCGTGCTGAGGGGCGCGAATCGTCGTCAGCGGAATGGGATAAATCTGCGCATAGTAGATATCATCGTTGCCAACGATCGAGATGTCGTCGGGAACACGGATCTTCAATTGCTTCAGTGCTGTCATCACAGCGAGCGCCTGATGATCGTTGAAGCAGACTATCGCAGTTGGGTAATCTTCCGTTTTTCGGTTTTTGAAAAATTCTATCGTTTTACCGAAACTTTCATCATAGTGAGAACCGATTGAAACGATCATCTCTTTGTTGAAAACGAGCGTGCTTTCGCTGAACGCATCCCGGAATCCTTCGATGCGCTCCTGTGTGTGCGACGAAAGCGGCGGGCCGGCAAAATGCACGATTCGTGAGTGACCGCTGTCGATGAGGTACTTCACAGCCTTTTTGATCGCTTTCAGATTGTCGACCGCAACAACATTCGCCTGGATGCCGCGGACGTCTTCCAGCAGCACGAAAGGATAGTTGATCATCTTGAGCTTGAACAGATGCTCTATTTCCGCCGTCCCTGCAACGATAGGAGCGATGATCGTTCCTTTGATATCCTTCGCCGAAAAGAGATGTGAGAATTTCTTTTCTGTCTCATGATCGTCGTCAGAACTCGTGACAAGAACGGAGTACCCTTTGCTGTTCGCATATTCCTTCGCCCCCGACGCGATGGACGTGTAAAAAGGATAATTCAAATCCTTGATGATGATCCCGATACTTTTATCTTGAGTGCCGTTCTTTAGGTTTCTGGCTATTCCCTTCGGACGGAAGTTGAGTTCTTTCATCACAGCCAGGATGTGATCGCGGGTAACCGGCTTTACGGTGTCTTTCGCATTAATAACGGCAGAAACCGTCCCTTTTGAAACCCCTGTTCGTTTGGCAACGTCTTCAATGGTTATTCTTTTCATGTGATTTTTCGGTGCTTCCGTTCGGAATGCGCCCCGTTAATATGGTAAATAACTGTCATCGTATTATGAAAATATCTCTGACGTGAATTGCTTTTCTCTGAAAACATATATCCTTAAAACTGGAAGCGAGAATCAAATGGATTCATGCTAATTTCAATCGATGGGAAAGGTGTCGTCCGGAGGACATCCCCAGTTAGTGAATAGCCGCATTTCAGCGAACCCCGACGACCGCCGGAACTCTAGAACCGGATGCCATCCAAAAATTCCACTCAAAGGTAAGATTTTTTCCCGCATAATCAAATTGGCTGAATCGATTGCATTCAGGAATCAGATTGTGCGTTAAGCGGCTTATTTGTACACTTCATCGTCTCCAGAATATTCGAACCAATCGTACGCAGCAACGTTGCTGCACTCTTTATTCTGCGAGGTTGCGTACGTCGCATACATACACCCGACAAACCCCCCGGCAATCCTGGTCGAGAGGAACTTCGCATCGACGCTGTCTTTTAGCAGACTCCATCGGCCGGGTTCGAAAGAGTACGAGAATGAATAGATATCCTCTTTCGATTCAATTTTCAGGAGTACTCCCTTATCCGTCTCGTTCCTGCCGATCGGCACGGATGCGATCAGTACCATACCGCTCGCGAATCTTCCGCCGCTGTCCGACATGTAAAGCTGGATCACTGGCTCACTCTTTTCCAAAGATTTGCACAGATAATAGAAATGTTTTTCATTCTGAAATACGATCACTCCCGCTTTTTCATTGTCGGCCTCGGGAGTGAAGAGCATGTCGACCGCGGCGGAACACCGCAGATGCTGTTGTCTTCGGCCAAGGAAGCTCGGGTTCGCGTCCCCGGCGCATGTCTCGGGTCTCAAACGCATCGATAAATATCCCTTCTTCGTTGTCAGGTCGTACCATTTTACATGAGGGGTTCGAAGGAACACCCAGTTGAGATTGAGGCCGGGTGAATCGAACTCATCCCTGATACGGAAATTCCCGCTCGTCGGAATATCCGTCGAATCCGCCGCTGCAAGTATCGGAGCGGGAGAGCGATACTGAACTTCTGCTTGTCCGGGATTGATCGTTGGCCATCCGTCGGCCCATCGGACCGGCGCCAGAAAAGTCTCTCTCCCGGTATTATAGTACTCTTCTCTGTACGGCCGGTAGGGACGGCAGCCTAGGAAAACGGCCCACCAATCACCCGACTCGGTCTGAACAAAATCTGCATGTCCCGTCGAGGTGATCGCAAATTCCCTGTCGGGGTCAAGCTGCCGCTGCGTGAGGATCGGATTCTTCTCATACGAAATGTACGGGCCGTTGACGTTCGCGCTCTTGAAAACAACTTCAGAATGTTGATCGGCAGTTCCCCCTTCAGCGGCGATCAAGTAATACGTAGCGTCTTTTTTAACTATGTGAGGCGCTTCGATCCAGACCGGCTTCTTCGCGATGTTCGTGCCGCCGTTGATGAGTATCCGTTCGTCCCCGGTCACCGCGAGGCTAACGGGATCGAATTCATGGATCCTGATGGTCCTGTGGCCGTTGTAGAGGGATTTGTCGTCCGGAGGGATGCTGTTGTAGATAAGATATGCTTTGCCGTCATCATCAAAAAACAGAGACGGGTCTATGCCGTTCACCTGGGGGAGCCAGGCGGGATTCGACCAGGGACCGGCAGGATCTTTCGCCGTTGCAACGAAATTTCCGCCGATGTCGACCAAGGTACACGTAACGTAGAATAACCCATTGTGGTACCGTATCGCCGGCGCAAAAAGCCCCCGCGATACTCCCTGCCTGTCGAGATTCAATTGCTCGGGTCGATTCAAAACATACCCGATCAATTTCCAGTGGACCAGATCCCTGCTATGAAAGACGTTGATCCCTGGGAAATAGGCGAAAGTTGAATTCACGAGGTAGTAATCCTCCCCGACACGGCAAACGCTCGGGTCGGGGTAAAAACCCGCGATGATCGGATTGGTGAAGTTCGCAGCACTCTGGGCAAACGAACACGCTGCCGTGACCGCGAGAAGCGCCGCTACGCACAATACATGTCTGGTCAACGATCGATCTCCATATTTCTTGAGTTAGAAATCCAGGTGAACCCGCTGAGCTTTATCATTTTACTTTTTCGACGAACTGCTGACCGTTGAATTGTTCCATCTGGAAACCAGTCACCTTTCCCTTCTCATCTTTCTTGAAGTGTATGAAGAGATATTGCCCTTTGAGATAAAAATCCTTTTCGCTCTCGGCAAAAAGCGGCAATTTTGTACCGTCGGGGGCGCTGGCAACAAGCTGGCTTTCCTCCCGCACAATCTCAATTTTCATCTCGGGGTTCGCCTGGTAGGCGCCTGTATACTGATCGAGGATAACAGCATCGACCGCCACGAACGGTTTGGCAAAAACATACTGCAGTCCGCGTGTATACCCCTCGGCTTTCCCTCCCGAATGTCCGGTTCCTTCGAGAACCCGCGTCTCTATTTCCAGCCCCTCCAGTTTTTTTGCCTTCAGCCGGTCTGCAAACTTCTCGAATGCGCTTTCGTTCCCTTCCAGTCCGCCGACTGCCATAAATAATCTCACAGGGATCCGGGATTTGTCAGACGCATAGTTCTTGATAAAGCCCTCGACCACTCCGTCGTCCCATCCGATCGCGGGACTGGTGAGCACATAGCGGTTGAACAACGAGGTTTCCTGGAAGAGTGTGTACAGCGTAAAGAGACCGCCGAGCGAACTTCCCATGAGCGTCCGGTCATTTTTGTTCGTCCGGTACCTGGCATCGATAAAGGGGATCAACTCCGTCTTGATGAATTGAAGGAATTTCGGTGCGTTCCCTGCAAACGGCGCCTGCTTTACGGCCGTCGGCGTAAGATCTCTCGCCCTCAGGAAGTCGTAATTGGGATTCGCACCACCCCATGCGATTCCAACGACGATCGCTCCAGGAACAAACCCGTCGTAATATTGTTCGCCATAGATCGCGTTCATCAGCGGAAAATCCCACTGGCCGTCCAATAAATAGATCACAGGAAATATTTTTGAAGAATCCTTATAGTCTCTTGGAATATTGACTGAGAGATTAAACTCCTGCCCCACAATTGAGGAAGTAAGATGAAGCGCCTGCGTCCCCCCGATCTCGACCGCAGGCGGAGACGAAAGCGAATCGCCGCGAGCCGGCTGACTGCTTGATGTGTTAAACAAAAGTACCGTTGAGAGCAAAACAAAAAGTGTACAAACGCTGAAGAGCGAGTGAACCGTTCTTTTTTTTGCAGGTTTCATTAGAGTAGACTCCTTGAAGAAGCGTTGTTTGGTGACAATTGATGCCAATTATGAATTGAGGCTTCTGAATAATCCCAAAAGCGCGCTCGTGCGAAGACTCAAAGCCGCAAAATGAATCTAAGAAAGCCCCTTCGCGCCTTTGCGGCTTGGCGAGAATCAATCGTTAGGCCGCAGCAGGTAACTTTCCGGCGGGCCGAGGTAACTTGGTTTCATGCCGCCGGCATCCACGACAATTTTCTGCAGCACGACTCCCGGATCGACCATCCAGAATTTCAACGTGTGAACACCCGCGCTAAGAATATTGTGACGCGAAGCCGATATGTTGATATTGTCCGCGACCCATTGCTCCCACGTGCGGTTTGAATTGACGCCATTCATGCTGATGATCTGCGGGGATTCTTCGTCGAATGAAATGCCGTAGCGCAAACCCTGATCGTTGCGAAAATTAAGCGTCGGTGACAGATAAACGTTCACCGTGACTTCCCCCTCGCGAAAAAGAAACATTGAGTATTCAAGATGAGGACTCGCTCCTCCGGGCGATTGAGCAGCCGACGTCACCGGCTGAGGTGTCAGAGCAGATAGTGTCCGTCCCAGGCCCGGAATCTTCAGCCAGTGGACAGGCGGCGCCTCTACGGATTTCGTAAAATGCTCAGCCTCTATCGAAACACAGCCGTTGCTTTCGATGAATTCTTTTGCCGAATCCTGCTGCGCCATCGGCGGGTGGTTGATGGACGCATGCACAATGATACGGCGATTATTCGGACCTGTTACAGTGATTTCAGCAGTTTGATTTCCTGCAGGAGCGGCCGCCCAATCGATACTCACCCAGATGCGTTCTTCTGAACCAATACTTCCTTCTGTTTTGCTTATTTTCATCCATGGATTCTCAGATTCCACGGAATACTTGAACGGCTTCTTCCCACGATTGAAAATTTCGATGTAGTACGATTGCCGATTAAAACTGTCAAAAGCAGGGAGCTTGGCATCAGCAGTATCGTTGGGCCACCATGCGGTCTCTCCTTCTACCGCAACTCCCATCTCGCCTGCCTCAGGCAGATCGATTCTGCTCACCTCAGGCATGGTATTCTTATCCGGCTGCTGCCAGTACGTGTAACCGATGTGAGTTTGATCCATCATGTGGCTCCATTTTCCTGAAGCCATCACGTTATTGTAATAATAGCTGATCGCAGAGTCTTTGCCGAACAGTTCTTCTGCTTTTTGCGCCAGGCCGTTCGTTGCCGCTCGGCCTTCTTTGGCGTAGAGACGATTCTTTGCGACGGTCACATATAACTCGTTGAGATTAGAACAAGCGAGTACCGGATGAAGAACGAGTTGATAGTATGCGTCTTTGCTGTCAGCAGAGAGGGCATCGTAGATACGCTGCGCCTTTTCTGCGAGGGCATTGTAATCGGTGACAACAGTTTCGGCCTCCCGGTAATTAACCAAGCTGTATGTTTCTGGCGACAATAATTCAGGTTTTCGCCGCGCATTATATTTTGTGTACGCCGACATGATGTCGGCGATCTCAGCTGCGTGTTCTTCGCCGAACTGTTCCTCTGCCCAATGCCGCGTGTAGTCGGGCAGTCGTTCGGCCGGAAGAACGTCCGGGTTCCACGCATAATCCAAAAAGAACTGTATCGGATATTCCATCGGTTTGATATCGCCGACATTGACGATCCAGATTTGCCTCGCGCCGTATGCGTACGCCAGGTGCATCTGCTCCCAGGTCCGTTCAATCTGATTTGTGTTCAGCCATTTATAGTTCCTGGGGCCGCCGACGTAATCGTAATGGTAGTAAATTCCATAACCGCCGGATCTCGGCTTATCATTCGGCGCAGGAACTCTTCGGATATTTCCCCAATTGTCATCGCACAAGAGCAGCGTGACGTCACCGGGAACGCGCATTCCTTTGTCGTAATAATCCTGCACTTCCTTATAGAGCGCCCAATCCTGAGGGATCGCGGTAACGTCTTTGCCCGTTGCCGCGCCGAGGATCTCGCGCTGGTCCTCGACAATTCTCTCGAGCAGCTCGATGTTTGACCCGACGGTCATCGGCATATCTCCGTCCCCCCGCATGCCGATCGTAACAATGCTCTCGCGTGAATCCATCCTCTTGATCCCTTTTGTCCAAAAATCTTTCAGGACCTTTTCGTTTTTTTCATAATTCCACGGTCCGCTTCCGTACCGGTGCCATTCAGCCTGGGCACGCATCATCGGCTCATGATGAGACGTCCCGATGACAACGCCGCACTCGTCGGCAAGGCGTGGATTCAATGTATCGTCATCGTTGAACGCACTCCCCCACATCGCCGGCCAGAGGTAGTTTCCCTTCAGGCGGAGGATCAGTTCAAACACGTGAGCGTAGAATTTGCTGTTGAAACCTCCGAACTTTTCGGCGGCCCAGCCCGATAATGCCGGCGCCTCATCATTGATAAAAATTCCGCGATACTTCACCGCTGGTTCGCCGAGCGTGTGTCTTCCGGGAAGGACATAGAGATCTGACTGATGTCTGACCGGTACGTCCGCCCACCAGTACCAGGGAGAAACCCCAATTTGATCAGAGAGGTCGTAAAGACCAAAGATCGTTCCCCGCTTGTCGCTCCCGGCGATCACCAGTCCCCGATCCACCCCGGGGAATGGCTCTTCCACGACCTGGGTAAGAAAGGTCTCCCACTTTCCTGACACTCCTTCAACGTTGATTTTCTTCAGCGAAATCAAGGAATCGATCAACGGGTTTTTTCCAATCGTTCCAACGATGACGATGTTTTCGGAAGAAAGGATGGAATCGGTGATCAGAGGAGGTTTTGCGTTCGTCACGCGCTCAACGTCTCCCTGAAAATCTTTTGCCGCACGGAGCACGCCGGGAAAATCGCGCAAGCTGACACAGACAGGCGCTGAAGCTCCAGCCGCAGAAAGGATAAAGTTGCCGGGTTTCATCTCCGCCGAAACGTACCGCTCGGAAAAAGCTGCCGGCGCTGTTTGAGCTATACCGATAGCCGCGATGAACAGAGCCAGCAAGGCAACGCACAGCGTTCGTACCATTTTCTGATTGTGCTGACGAAGTGGTTCAGAAAAAGATGGAGAGAGAAGCCTCATTGAGGAGCCTTCTTCAATTTTTATTGATGATGAACGATCCATCAACGTGTGAAGAATTTGCAAAAAATAAAAAGGGGAACTTGCGTTCAAGTTCCCCTCGTGAAACTTGTCAAGGCGCCCTACTGTTTCCGGGCAGCGTTCACTACAGCATCGTAGGCTGGCTTGGGCGTCCCGTTCCGGTCGAACAATAGCGGATAGTTCACTCGTCCTCGGACGTTAAGCCAGGAGTCGCCGTCGGTAACTCCCCAAAAAGTGACACGCCCGACGATTCCGAAATGTTTGAGGAATACCGAAAAGAGATCGCTGTAACGCTTTGCCAGCTGCGTCTGAACGGAATCGGGCAGACCGTTTGCGTAGACATCTTCTCTTGTGACATGGTAATTGTTCACCGACAAATCAGCGCCTCGGTTCACCTGAGTCGCGGGTACAACATCGATGTCCAATTCAGTGATATTGACTTTCACGCCGAGTTTTGCAAAGGCTTCGATGGTGGTGTCAACCTGCGCCGCGCTTGGCCAATCCATTTTATAGTGTCCCTGCAAACCGACGGCAGCGACATTCACATTCGCGGCTTGCAGTTTCTTTATCAATGCAACAGCTCCCTCCCGCTTCGGAGCATTCTCGAGCGAGTAATCGTTGTAGTAGAGCTCTACACCGGGGTCGGCTTCACGGGCAAACTCAAACGCTTTCACAATGTAATCTTCTCCGATGATCTTTAACCAGGGGGTTTCACGGAGTGAACCGTCTTCATTCAGTGCTTCGTTGACAACATCCCATCCTTTGATTTTTCCCTTGTAGCGTCCGACAACCGTGTGGATATGGTCCCGCATTCGCTCCAGCAGCGCCCCGCGCGAAATCGGCTTGCCGGTGCTATCCTGAAACACCCATGATGGAGTCTGATTATGCCAAACGAGCGTATGGCCGATAATGACCATCCCGTTCTTCTCTCCGAATTCTACATAGCGATCGGAGGGAGCAAAATTATAATCGCCCGGCTTGGGATGGACCACTTCCCATTTGAGAACATTTTCAGGCGTGATAGAGTTGAATTGGGTTTTTGCGAGAAGCGAGCCGACCTGATCTGTTCCCGAAAACTCGGCCTCGTTCAGCGCGGCGCCGATGAGGAATCGATTCTTGAAGACTTCTTTCAACTGTGTCTGAGCAACGGCATGCCCGGCCGCACAATACGCAAGAACGCCGACCAAGAGGGGTACGAATTGTCTTTTCAGAAAGAGTGATTCCACAGCTTTTTCAATTTGATCCGCGAAAATTCTAACCTGGCCGTTTCTAAAATTGCGCCAGTCATGGCGCCGCCGTCCAAATGCGCCATTACTCGTCACACCGCCTGGGGGGCGAATCCCTTTCGGCGCTCCGTCAGTTCATTCGTGATCTGAATCTCAGCTTTTTTATTGATGCTGTAGAAGAAGAGACACACGACGCAGAGGCCGAACGTGATCGCCGGGAAAATGCTCATTGTCATAACGATGCCGTTGAGCGCAAAATCGCTTTGTTGTGCAAGGTTCGGAACATAACCGTATAACGAGAGAACAAACCCGGTGATCGCGCCGCCGAATCCCAGGCCGGCTTTCAAGGCGAAAACGATCGCTGAAAAGATGATCCCTGTCGCACGGCGTTTATTCTTCCACTCAGAGTAATCGGCAACGTCCGCCATCATCGCCCAGAGCAGCGGTATGGTGAACCCGTAGACAAACTGGCGAGCCATCTCCATCCCGAAGATCAGCGTAACTGCTGTAGGGGGGAGAAATACAAAAAGGGCCGTGAAAAGCGTCGTGCCCAGGAGGCCTCCGATAAAAACATTCCGCTTGCCGAATCTCGTTGACAGCCCTTTCGAGAAGAAGATGCCGATGATCGTGGACGTTGTTCCGAGCACATTGAAGATGCTGAACAGGCTCGCGTAATTATCCACGTGCATATAATATTTAAAGTAATAGAAGACGACGCTCCCGCGCATCGCAAGGGTGATAAAAAGTATCAGCGTCAACGCGAACATTGCGAGCCACGGCCCATTCCTTGTGAGATCGCCGAAATGCTGCCTGACCGACGCTTTCTGTGCGGGGTCGGGTTGGATCCGTTCCTTGGTGGTCGAGAATGTGATGAAAAACAGGACGACGGCAAGCGAAGAAAATATCGCCATCGTATAGCGATACCCAAGAGCGCTGTTCCCAGCACCGAAGTAACTTACCATCGGCAGCGCCAACCCCTGGATGATCAACTGCGCGAGCATGGCAAAAACAAATCGGTATGACGAGAGGCTCGTCCGCTCGCCCAGATCTCCCGTCATGACCCCGCTCAAGGCGGAATACGGCAGGTTGTTCGCCGAGTACACCATCATCAAGACGATGTACGTGATGTAGGCATAAACAAGCTTTCCGCTGGCACTGAAATCGGGTGTGACAAACGCAAGGAATCCCATGATGCCGAAGGGCACAGCAGTCCAAAGTATCCACGGTCGAAATTTTCCCCACTTTGTCTTCGTCCGGTCCGCAGCGATCCCCATCATAGGGTCGAATATCGCATCCCACACGCGCACGACGACGAGCAATGTTCCTGCCGCCGCTGCTGTAATTCCGAATGTATCGGTGTAGAAGGCCAGCTGAAACATCACCATCGTCTGGAAGATGAAGTTCGCAGCCGTATCGCCGAGGGCGTATCCGACTTTTTCTTTTACCGAGAGCTTTTCTGAAGTTGTCTGCACGTGGGTTTTCCGGGGTTAGGTATTAGGTATTGGGGTTGGCTATTGGGCTATGGTAGTTTCCTGTTTGAGAACCTGTATCCTGATGACCCAATGCTGAATACTGATCTCAGGATACTGGCCTCAGACAACTTTTCAAACTACACGGAGCATTACCTTCGTAAGGTCCTGATCGCGTGAAGAATTTCCGACCATGATTTCGAAATCGCCGGGCTCGACAACAAATTCCTTCTCGATGTTTGTGAATGATAATTGGTCGGGCGTAATCATGAACATTATAGTCTGTGATTCTCCCGCCTTTATCCTGACCTTTTTGAATTCTTTCAATTCCTTCACAGGGCGGGTAACTGAACTTACAACATCGCGAATGTATACTTGAACGACTTCGTCGCCTGCTCGGGTTCCGGTATTTTTAACATCGACAAGAACCCTTGTCGATTCACCGACAGCAATGACAGGCTTTTCAAGCCGGACTTGCGTGAAGGCGAACGACGTGTAACTCAAACCAAATCCAAATGTATACAACGCTGAAATATCGTCGAAGAGGTATCCCCGGCGGGAGGAAGGTTTATAGTTGTAAAAGCAGGGAATGTGTCCGACCGACCTCGGAATAGATATCGGCAGTTTTCCGCCGGGATTAAAATCTCCGAAAAGTACATCCGCCACCGCGGTTCCGGTTTCTTGTCCTAAATACCAGCATTCAATGATGGCCGGTACGTTCGCCGCAACATATCCGATAGAATTTGGACGCCCGTTGAAAATGAGAGCGACAACAGGCTTGCCGGTTTCCACGATCGCCTTGACGAGCTCATTCTGCATTCCGAACAGTTCGAGGCTTGCCCGGTCTCCAAGATGAACGTTGCTCCATGCTTCGCGCGAAGTCTGCTCGTTGTCGCCGAGAACCAATACCACGGTGTCCGCCTTCATGGCGGTGGTAACGGCTTGCGCAATGAGCTTGCGATTCTCCTCCGGGTTCGGCAGCGTGACCACATCTTCGCTCCATGCACCGCCAACGGTGTTCTTGCAGCCCTCGCTATAGAGCACAGTAAGTTCGTTTCCCGCTTTTTCTTTGATCCCCTGCAGCACCGAAGTAAAGTATTTCGGTTTTCCGCTGTAGCCCCCCAACAGTGTTCTGTCCGCGTTGGGGCCGATCACCGCCAGGGTGCTTCCCGCCTTCTTTGCAAGCGGCAGGAGGCCATTTTCATTTCTTAGGAGCGTGATCGTCTCGTGTGCGGCCCTGAGAGCGATCGCTCTGTTCTCTTCGATTCGCCGCGCGTGGCACGCCGCGTCCGGTGTGACGTACGGGTCGTCGAACAAGCCGATCAGAAATTTATACTTCAGCAGTGCGGCAACTAGTTCATCGATCGCGGATTCTGCAACAGTCCCTTCGCGCACAAGCTGAACGAGGTTCGGATAGCAGTCCGGGTCGGGAAGTTCAATATTAACTCCTGCATTGACGGCGAGTATCGCCGCATCGGACTTATCCCCGGCAACAGAGTGACTTACACTGTCCGCCTTCCCGTTCAGTTCCGTGATCGCGTAATAATCCGACACTACAAACCCTTCGAACCCCCACTCACCCCGCAGGACATCCCGCAGCAGCCATATATTTGCATGTGAGGGAATCCCATCGATCTCATTGTAAGAGGCCATCACGCTCATCGCGTTCGCTTTTTTGATGACCTCCTTGAACGGGAAGAGAAAGGTATCGCGTAATACCCGTTCGGAGAAATTTGCCGGTCCGCAGTTGGACCCAGATTCCGGCTGGCCGTGAGCGGCAAAATGTTTGAGCGTTGCGATGAGATGTTTCTTGTCGGTAAAAGTCCCGTCGCCCTGAAATCCTTTCACGGCGGAGATACCCATTCGCGAAACGAGGAACGGATCCTCGCCGAAAGTTTCTTCCACGCGCCCCCAGCGCGGATCGCGCGCAACGTCGACGACCGGAGTCAGCGCTTGATGCGCCCCGCGGGACCGGGTTTCTTCAGCAATAGCGGAGTAGATCGTTTCCACGAGCTGCGGGTTAAATGTTGAGGCCAGCCCGATCGGCTGCGGAAAACTTGTTGAGTCTTTTGCCGCAAGCCCATGAAGACATTCTTCGTGGAAAATTGCAGGAATGCCAAGACGTGTTTCTTCGACAAAATATTTCTGGAGGGCGTTTGAGAGTTCCGCCATCTCCACTGCGTCCTGTCCACCGCCGGTATCGCTGATCCTTCCGATCTGGCCGATGCCGTCTTTGAGATGGTGACTCAATTTCTTCAGATTGAGCTTGCCTGCCTCATCGAAGAGGATGGTCTTTTTCTCTCCCCAGATGCATATCATCTGGGCAACTTTTTCTTCGAGCGTCATGCGCCCTAAGAGATCAGTAACCCGATCGTCAACAGAGAGTTTCGGGTTTTTATAATCAAGAAGGTCTATCTGGTCTTCTGGTGCGGTGTGCGAAAATTTATCGATCATCGTCTATCTACCGTGCGCACTCATGCAGTGTGAGTGCAAAATGATATCGGATGGCATCGCGGCATGCAGTTCTGACTAAATTAGGCTCATGAGTGGCCGCCAAATATCCATTCATAGCAATCAGAACTCATAATTCTCCCCTTGCCGGGTGCATCAAAAATAGTGTTTTAAAACTCTCAAGCGAAAAATTGAAAAACTGTCCAACTTTTTCTTGAGAAGTAGTTCCTGATTTTTCTATTTTAACGGGTTAAATTACTATTGAACCGTTTCAATAGTAAATAAGATGAACCAAAAAGGCAAGGGGAAAAAAAGATATTTGCATCCTTCAATATCTACACCGTATGCTTAAACGAATCGACAAACGAGATTCGGGCCGCAACAGGTCCTTCCACCCCGAAAAGCGGGCCAAAATGCGTAAAATTTACCTCATTTATTGGTTCCTTGGCGGCTTAGACAGCCAGCACAACTACCAATAGTGATGCACACTTGCGCGAATGTGGCGATCGTAAATTGAACGAACCTCAGCCATAGTTTCCGCGGAGATCTGCGGCATGTCTGCGGCAGCCGCGTTCTGTTCCTCCTGCTCGCTTCTTTTCGCACCAGGTATTGCACAAGTCACGGCTTCAAACATTAAGATCCACCGAAGGGCGAATTGGGCGAGTGTTATGCCCGGAGGAGTAATGGCCTTTAGTTCGTCGACCGCTGTGAGGCTTGACTCAAAGCCTACTCCGGAAAATGTTTCGCCCCGGTCGAATTCCTCTCCATGGCGGTTAAAATTCCTGTGGTCGTCCGAAGCAAACATCGAGGCGGAAGTAAATTTTCCTGTAAGAAGCCCTGATGCCAGGGGAACGCGCGCCAAAATTCCTACTTGTTTTTTCCGAGCCTGATCGAAAAAAAGTTCTGCGGCCCGGTGACGGAACATGTTAAAAATTATTTGAACGCTTTGCACTCCAGGATACTCAATTGCCTTCAGAGCTTCTTCGACTTTCTCGACACTGACGCCGTAGAATCGGATCTTGCCTTCTCTCACAAGATCATCAAGTATCCCGAAGACCTCAGGCCTGTAGTATACTTCCGTCGGCGGACAATGCAACTGGAGCAGGTCGAGAGCGTCGGTCTTCAGGTTCTTCAGACTGCGCTCAACAAATGATTTCAAGTTCTCACGATTATAGCCATCGGCGTTATGCGGGTTCAGCCTCCGTCCGGCCTTCGTTGCGATAAAAAAGGGTTCCTTCCGATCGCTCCGCAGCGCCGCCAGCAGCCGTTCGCTTCTGCCGTCGCCATAAACGTCGGCGGTATCAAAGAAGTTGACGCCAAGGTCGACGGCACGGTGAAGCGCTCCCATGGATTCTTTGTCGTCGACATCCCCCCATGTCCCTCCGATTGCCCACGCACCGAAACTAATCGCAGATACTTCCCAGCCCGTACGTCCCAGCTTTCTGTAGATCATTATGCCTTCCGTCTATGATTATTGAATTTTGAACGTAAGAGATATGCATGAATTGTCCCGTCTCATCCGGTGAAGTAGAGATATCCTCCTGCGATCACCACAACGACAAAGATCGAAAC
>CAYTOA010000053.1:0-28425 GCA_964439265.1 uncultured Chitinophagaceae bacterium | reverse complement strand
AAAATAATTACAAATGCAAGCGAAAAAAGGGGCATTTATTATCGGACACTATTGAAAGCTGACAGACAAGTGAAACAGAAACGTTTTTTCTTGCAAACGGAAACGACGATGAATGAATGACTTAACGGATTGATTATTGCAGACTTAGCCGGTTAAACGCAAGCGGAATGACGCAGATGCGAAAACGGTTTGTGCCACCAACTTGAAGCAAAAAATGATTTTAGGCGAGAGAACGAGACGTTTGTGCCACCAACTTGAAACAGCGAACAACAGAACGCTAGGGAAATAGAAAATTGAGAAATCTATATAAAAGTAGAGTGAGTATTTGGGGACATTTGGGGACATAAAATAATAGGAATTGAGCCGCATAAAGGGGCATTTGGGGACATTTGTTGAAGTGGATTGGGGACAATAGACTATTTGGGGACATTTAAAAACAACTCTTCTTCCCATAGGTCCGCCAGTCCTTGTTTATCGGTAATAGAGCGATCAAAGGTATCACCAATTGGATTCTTAAATGAGCAAAGAACATGATAAAGCGTCCATGATCTATCAAGCCGTCCTTTCGCGACATATCTCGAAATCATATAGAAAAATAAGAGGACGTTTGTGTCAAAAAATCCAATTAAGTTACTGCGATCGATTGAGGGCAAGTAGATCGTCATTAAATCATAGAGTTTTTCTTCATCCCCAATTAAAGAAAAATAGAGTTGCATCAAAGTGACTAAATCCCCCAGCTGATAATCATGGTCAGAATATTCGTCTAATCGGGACGAAACCTTCTCCCACAGAGGGAGAAGGTCGTTTTCAGCATGTATATAAGAGATTAGCGCACGTTTGATCGAATTCTCGCAATGCAAGTCATAATAGCCATCGTTAACGAGGATCTTTTTCACCCTAGCTAGTCCATCACACAACTCAATATATGCAGCGTCATTTGTCATTATTCCAAAATGGGTACTATTTCCGAACCGGACCGTCAAGTTTTCCAGCCTTCGTTGCCCTAGCTTTCTTGCTAAAGATCCTGTCGTACAGTGTTTGTAGACTTTCCACGCTCAACTCTGTTAGTGATGTGACGCCATATTCAGCGAAAACATAATCGTGTAGTTGTTCCCTTGACCAACCTAATTGACCTTTGGTCGCTGCATAAATCGCCGTATACCTTTTCTTCCGAAATTCATCCTCATCTTTTTTGGGATAGCTCTTCTGTCTTTTTAGTCTGCCAATCCATTGTTTAAAATATGCCTCTGCACGGGGATAATCTTCTGTTCTTATCTTTCTATAATATGTGACCTTAAAATGTTTTTTGAGAGCCCCCCAGACAGCCCCGTAACTTCTCGGTTTCTTTTTTATTGTCTGTTCCAGATCGATTATTTCATCCACAAGTCTATGAAGATTCGCGGCCTGCTCCTCCGTTAAATCCCCCTCCTGATACATGTATTTATATTGTCTATTTACGGTTGTATTGACATAGATGTCTCCGCTCGATTGGATGGGAGCGATCACATTGCGGCTGTTCTCTATCTTTTGAGTAAAGGGCTGCGAGAATGAATGATCCTCTGTCAATTCATCAAGTTTGACGCCAGCCGATTTTGCAATCTTAATGATGATCTCGAAACTAGGTAATTCTTTTGCATTCAAGTATTTCGAGATTCTATTCTGGCTCACATCCAAGACGCTGGCGATCTGTTCCTGGTTAAGCTGATCTCGCTTCATTATGAAGGCAAGCATTTCCCCTATCTTCTTCTTGTAATCCATTATAATAATAACTATATCATTTTATGCTTGACAAGTAATATAGTAATTACTATATTTTGTCAATCCAGTTTAGTAACCGAAACGCGAGGGAATATGGCAAAAAAATACCCCAGAATCAAAAGGATCGTCAACCAGGCGGAGATAGCCCGCAAGGCACACATCACTCCTCAATATGTTGGCATGCTGCTTTCGGGGAAACGAAAAAGCCAAAAAAGGATTGAGCAAATTCGCAAAATAATCTTTCGCGAACTGAATTCGTTACTCACCACTGATCAAGCTATGTGATTCCCTCTTCCAGATCCGAGTCATTAGGATTTGTCACAATCTTTCCACGACTCTCAACAATGAACCTCGAAACTATTAATCTCCATCAGATTGCAAAGTTGCTCGGCGAAGACTACGAAGCAGTAAAAAAACAATTCCAACGAAAGAAGATCGCAGGCGTTCGCAGAACAAATGAAAAAGGGAAGCCTAAATACTTTACAGTCGCCTCACTCCTTGAGCACGGCTGGATAAAACCAGAGCAACTCTCAGCCCTTTGCACTTCCCCACTGCCCGCCGTCGCCGTGAACGAGGGTATGCAGCTTATGGCCGCATCGATCGTCCACAAGCGGTACGAGAATCTCACCGAAAGCGAGACATCGCTCCTCGATTCTATCTGTCCGCAGTGGATGACGATGCGACCGGGGGGAATCCTGACCGCGCTTGCACACGCAACGCATAAGAGCAGGTCATGGCTGCGCCGGGACCATTCTATTGACAAACGTAAAGAGAAACAGAAGGCCGTCTCAAAACTGAACGAAGAACAGCGGAGAATTGCACAGCAAAACATGCTTCTCTGCCGTCGGCAAAAGAGCTTCATCGAAAAGTGTATGGCCGACGAACGCTTGCCTGAATTCTCCGAGCGGTCATGGCGTCGGGTCCACAATCAACTTGAACTAATGATGACGAACGAAATGGCGGTCGTCAGAGAGGGCCCGGAGAAAATGCGATCGCGTTTGGCTCCAATACAACGCGACAAGACATGGTTGAAACCGCTTGAAGTTATCGTCGGAGATTTCTGGCGAGTCGATTTCGTTGTGAAGTGGATCGACGGCGAGTTGGTCCGCCCGTCCTTGGCCGTTTGGGTTGACTGGCGGACGGATATGATCGTCGGCGTCGCGCTTACGAAGCATCCAAACTCACTAGGCGTCAAGACCTCGCTCCTTCATTGCTTCATCCACTTCGGAATTCCTCAGTACGTCTACATTGACAACGGCAAAGAGTATCTCGCTCACCGGATCGTCGGAACAAAAATCGAATCGCAAAACGTAAAGCTCGATCTCTCCGACCTGGAAAACGACCTCAAAATTTTCGAGACAAAAGGCATCCTCCCTGCCCTCTCGATCAACAACAAACGTGCTCTTCGAAGAAACCCCACGGGAAAAATTATCGAGCGGCGGTTTGGCCGCGGTGGATTCACGGACTGGGCAAAGGAGTTCTCGAATTGGAGCGGCGCAAATTACTGGCAGAAACCGGAAGCCGTCGCCGTTGCCGAAAGGAAGTTCCGCAAGGGATCTGAGAAAGACTATACCGACCAGAAAACCGGCGAGATCATCCACTTCATGAACCTAGAGGAGCTGGCCTCGGTGATGTCATCGTTCGTCGAGCGGCACAATACCAGAATTTCAAACGGCTTCGGAATGGACGGCAAGCAGCCGATCTCGCTCTGGCAGGACCTCATCAAGCTCAATCCCCCACGCCAGGCGTCGGCAAAACAGATCGCCTACAGTTTCATGGAGGGGAGACCTCTCAAGGTCCGCTCAAGTGGTTACATCGCATTCAAAAAGGATTTCTTTTTCTCAAGCGACACTCTTCTTCGAATGCCAGGTCGCCCGGTTCACATCCGCTGGAATCCGATCGACGGCTCATGGTGGAATCGTAAGGACGGAAACCAACCGGAATTTTTGCCGAATGAAATTTACGTCTATGACGAGGATGCAACCTACTTGACAACGGCGACACTCGTACCGCGCGGAGATCCTCTGCACGGCGATGTCAGTCTGCTTATGAAGCACAAAATGGGAGTCATCAAAGAGGCCGAGGAAAACGTTAAGGCCCTTATCTCTCCGAAGATTCCCGTCGTCGATGTCACGCATCAGCCCGAGGAAGTTATGAAACAAATCAAGGCAGAAGATGAAGAAAAGAAAAAGGACCCGTTGAAAAATAACCCATACAGAAACACTTTCATCTAAAGGAGCGCGGATGGAAAAAACAAAGTTTGAAATTGCCCATGTCTATAACAGAGTCGCGGAGAACTACAATTATCTCATAGACCTCCTCACCGAAAAGATGCGGGATAGCCTTAGGGATAACTCAAGGTCATCCGAGGAGACGGATAGAATGACGACGATTTACAAGCACACTCAGACGATCGGAAATAATCTCAAGGCGATGAGCGAGCAGATAATAGCCCTCGGCTGGTGGGATGGCGACGAACGCAGGCCCGCAGAGCGCAAGTTCATGAACACGACGCACGAGAAACTTTGCAAGAGGGAGGCCATCAACAAAAACTAGGGAGATTTTTTTTGTTTTGTTCCACTGTTAAATCAACTATCCATAAATCAACACCTGAAAAATAAACGGTACACAATCCAACGAAAGGAAAGCTCATCATGCACAGTCAGAATCGTCCAAGTCCCGGAGCTAGAATCGATGAGGAACTCATCGGAACCCTCTCTTATGTTTTTCTCACCCTGCACAAACACGACCTCGGGCGCGTAGCAAATCAACTCAATATGGAATACGGGGACCTTCACGCATACGTGACCGGTCGCCGCACGATGCCGGTCACTCTCCTCAAAAGAATCACCGAAGTCACAAACGACAAGATTTTCATGGATACGGTTTTTTCCGGCAGCCGCTTGACCTGGGCTTGGAAAGAAAATCCGCGCGTCAACTCAGGCAACATGGTGACAGAGTTCTTAAAAGTCGTGGAAGAGATCGGCGGAATCAGTGAGACACTGAACAAATCGATCGCAGACGGCAAGGTGACTCAGCCAGAGAGGCGCGAGCTGACGGTCCGCATTAACAATGCGCTCTTACAGTTGCAAGATCTGATGGAAGTCGTCACCGATACGAAGGGAGAGTAAGTCTATGGAACGAGAAACTATGGTAGACATAGCATTAAAGGAAGTATGGAAGATGCGCGGAGGTAAAAAGCTGATTGCTGTTCGCGCCGGTGTCGATGTCTCGGATGTCGAACAGCTCATCAAGGCGAATGACGAGCGTGTCGTGGATGCGATTCTCTCTCTCACAAAAATGGGGGGGAAAATCCGCACGGTCGATACGGAGTGCAAGAAGTTCACGATGAAGATCATCCGTTCTGCGCTCTGGGATCGGCGACTGTATGCAATATTCGGTCCCACCGGCGTCGGCAAGACAACCTCTATCGAGGCTGCAATTGGTGAGTTGAACGATCCATCGATTGCCTATGTAAGGATCAATGCTTTTAACAGGAACAATAAATTTGAACTCATCCGACAGATCACGCTTGGACTCAATCTCGGCAATCCTGAATCGTCACCCGCTTACAAACGTCGTGCTGGCTATGCGATTTTTTCCAAGCTGACAGAGCAGTACACGAAACGGCGCGGGGTCGTTGTGATCGATGAGGCTCAGAAATTGGCAGAAGAAACCTACTCCGTTCTGCGCGATTGCTATGATGAGACGGCACTCTCCTTCTGTTATTTTGGATCGCCCGATTTTAGACGAACTCTTGAGGCCCGCCGACTGGACACGCACCCGCTCGGCGAATTCATCGGTCGTTTCGATGACCGGTATGATCTCCCGCATTCGTCGCCGAAAGATGTCAAGCTCTTCCTTGAAGCCTACAGCATCGAAGTAGACACGCGCGAATCGAAAGCTATTGCACAAAAAATAAGTGAATGGCGCGACATCGGTACGCTGAACAATGCAATGAAGATCATCGTGGGCGACGTTCACAACGGCGAGATGTCCTGGCGTAAAGTCGGGGCTGGACAGATCCTGGACGCTATTGAACGGGTCCGCACAATGATGAAACCAGACGAGGATGAAGAAGGCGACGAAAAGGACAAAGGCTCCAATGCTGCCAAAGACTAACAGGGCGCTCCACGCGCTTGCGAACCAGGTGCTTCCTGATGCAGAGGAAGCACATCAGCTCCTTCGCGATCTGGCCGGGGAGAAATTCGGTATCGGTTCGACGAAGGATCTGACTGAAACGCAAGCGCGCGCCCTGGTGGTCCACCTGAAAGAAATCAAGGAACGGATGCGCAGGGACATTTTCAAAGCGTTAAACAACGGCGAAGGTGAACCGGCCAGCGAAGAGCAGATCCACTATGTAAGGCAGCTTCGCGCGATGCTCGGATGGAGCGATGAGTATCTCTGGACCTTAATCAACAACCGTTACCAGGAAACCTCACTCGAAGCGATGCCGAAATGGAAGGCCGTGAGGTTAATTGCCATGATGCAAAAACGGTGGCACTCTCATAAATCGAAAACCGAAGGGGTAAAATAATGACCGAAAACGAACGACGGTATAGTGAATCTCAAGTCTATCCTAGCAGGATGGCAAAATGCAAAGGCTGTGGAAAGTTGATTATCTGGATGAAGACGGAACGGGGTAAAAACATGCCCGTCAATCCGGTCCGCTTGAGCTACAAAGAGGGCAACATCTCGCTCCTCGACAAAGACGGTAAGCTGCATATCCATCCGAAAGTAGGGCAGGACGGCTGGCAAACGCATTGGGAGACATGCTCGGAGGCCGAGCAGTTCAAGAGGCCGCAACAATGAAATATAATTTTCAGGTATTCATCACAGAACATGCCTGCGTTCGTTTCATCGAGCGCTTTACGGTCGTTCCACCGGACAAGGACCACGAAGAGCAGATGAGAATCGCGCAGGACTTCATCCGCGACATCTGGGCGACGGCCCGTTATGTAAGCGACGACCCGGAAGGAATTTTATTCCGCAACAACGCTTACAAAGCTGATATGATAATCTTCAACAGAAGAATGAAGACGATCTTCGTCACTAACAGTCTTCATAAGCAACACGAACAACCCCTCCAACCGGAGAATCTCTCACGGTTTGAGATCGAGCAGAAAAATTACCCTACACACTATCAACGGAAAGGAGCTAGAGTATGAGTGCGGAACAAATTGGATGCGGTTTGCTCTTCGTCGCCGTCCTTATCGGTCTCTGTGCTTTTTTGTGGAAGCTGGCCGATAAAGAGGCGGCGAGAGTTAAGGCGGAGCCAGTCAACGCGATTCTTGAATATGCACGAACGAAATACCCAGGGCTTCCACTTCTGGAAGCACTGGCGTTGTATCAGGAAGAAGTCTACAACACGATCTATACGAAGGCAGAGATCGGGCAACCGATCAAGGACTTGATCGATCTCTATTTCTCCATCCAGGGAGAAAAGATGCATGAGGCGGAACTCCAAGCTGAAGCTAGTTCGTATGCAGCTTGCTATAGTTCCCAGGAATTCCAAACTGCGCTTAACGGTGAAAGGGTCCCTCTATGATGACACTCACGGTGTACTTCCCGGACGGCTCAGAGGTAAAACACTCCTGCGATAATTGGTCTATCGAGGATGGAGTGCTTCATGTTTTAAGAGAAGGTCGGAGTAGCACTCAATATTACTACCCGCTCTATTTCCTCAAATATTTCACGATAAATCACTAACCAAAACATATTTCTGTCGGAGGTTTTTATGGACGCAATGAAAATGAATAAAGTCAACAAGGTCTGCGAGGAGATCACAAAAGCAGTAGTCCCTCTCGGACTCAAGCCGGATTTCTCGGGCGTCAAAGAGGGCAAGGGACCGGTCGGGTTCTCGATGTCGGTGAGTTTCGGGTCGCAAGCCGAGACGGAATCCGGCCCGGAGTTATTCGACCAGCATCAAAAGCAGTAATGAATGGCCTGGCGAGTAGTGCCAACTGGATAGAACGCCGGTAGACTAAGATTGCCGGGGGTTGCGGGTTCGAGTCCCGCCTCGTCAGCGATAGAGACAGTCAACGGAAGTCGGTGAACAATCACAAGAAAGGAAAAATGGTATGGGAATTCTCGGGAAACAAAAAATAGCGGCGATCCTCGCGACTCTCACCAGTTACGAGGATGTCGAGAAAAAACTGTTGGAATATGCAAGCCTCGAATCGAAGATCGCCGAGGCAGAGGCCAAAATGAACGCAGACCTTCAGGAGATTCGTGACGATTATGAAACGAAGACTTCCGAAGCTCGCGCGCGGAAAGAGATGATCGAAAAAGAAATCCTTGTCTACTGCGATGCGAATAAAACAGACTTCGAGAAGGTCCGCTCGCGCGACATGGTCCACGGGACCGTAGGTTTCAGGACCAATCCGAAAAAGGTTTCGCTCCTGAACCGAAAATACAACTGGAACACGGTGGTCCAGCTCTTGAAGAAATTCAAGTGGGGAACGGACTACCTCCGCGAGATCACAGAAGTCGATAAGGAAGCGATCATCACGGCCACCTCGGGGGATTCTCCCATTCTCTCCGACGACAAGCTCGCCTCGGTCGGTTTGAAAGTCGATCAAGAGGAATCGTTCTACATCGACATCAAGTGGGATACAATCGAATCGGAAGCGGCGTAAATGACCTGGAAGCAAAACATGGCGGAGAAGGAGAGGATCCAAAGGATGGGCCAGACGGTAGATCTTCCCCTCTTCGATGAATCGGTAGCCGAGAGTGGAATGCCCTCGGAGATTTACGACGCCTCAATGAACAAGGCCCGCGTGTTCTCAGCGATTCAGGCCCGCCTCCCGGCCTCGCGCTTCAGAGTATTCACGGCACTCTTTGAACTTGGCCGGGCAACGGACCAGCAAATAGGAAAATATCTCCACTGGGAAATCAACCGCGTCACCCCGAGGAGACAGGACTTGCAAAAACTCGGGCTCATCCAGGAAGCGGGCGAGGAACCGGGCCAGTATAAATTTCCCAACACCGTCTGGACAGTAAACCACAAAGCAGTATCACTATTCATTCACTAACAAGGAAGGATCTACAGATCATGGCAAAAACAGCAGAGAAAAGCAAGGACGCCGAAGCAGTTCCGCAACCGGCAGCTTCAGCGACTCCTCCATCGCCGCAGACAGCTCCCGACGATCCGGCAGTTGCCAAAGCGATTGCCGATGCCGCCGAGGAGACAAAGAAAGCGGACAGAAAACGTGAGGAGGAGGAGGCAAAGGCAGCGGCAAAGGTCCACGCCACAGCTCCCGCGCCGAAAAAAAAATACCGGTACCGCTTCATGTTCGGGATCCACGGCGATCCGAAGAACGAGGCAAAGGAAGTTGAGGTCCACGCCGACGGGGATACCGAAGAGGAGGCGTTGGGCGTAGCTGTCGAATCGCTCAAGCTCCCTGAAGGCCAGACGTGGCGTTATCTTCAACAGTTCACACGAAAAGAAATACAGTAGCACCATTTCTCCGCGTGGACTTGCAGTTCACGCGGAGAGCAAAGACAATCACGAGAGAAATGACCTGTCCAGAATGCGGTAAGGATTACAAAGATGTTCCACCGGGAAGATCACCCGGTTTCGTCTACCACGGAGACGATCATTTCTATAAGCACTATCGACGGTTCGGAATGTATTGCACGAATTGCGGTTTCATCGCCGAGGTGATTTCCAGACCTACCGGCGAGTCGTATGTGAAGACGGAAAAAATCAAGAGAACCATGCACAAAAATATGAGGAGAAAATATGCGCACAACATTCGCTCCAATTCTCGGTAAAACTCAATATCAATTTCTATCGCTCTTCAAGGAGTCGCAGACTCTCACCCGTGAAGAGATCCTTGACCGTATGCCTGAAATGTCCCGCATGAAGAAGCTCGGGCACTTCTTTCGCGTGCTGGAAATAAGCGGAGTCGTGGAATGTGCCAGGCCAAGCGGTGGGTTGCAAGGATCGCGGATCGAAAGCATTTCGCTCACAAAATTAGGAGGGGAACAAATCGGCGTGAAAGTAAAACTTCCGAGAGTCAAGCATCAACGCCGAGACGAGATCCCGTGCGGATGGAAAACGTCGGTCTGCTACCATGCTGAGAGGTGCTGCGCGGCTATGAGGTGTTCGGTCATCCAGAAGGCAGCATAACACATGGACCCTCGATCGCAAATAGAAAAAATCAAAGACGACATGCGGCTTGCACTCGAAGACAACAGCGGAAAGTTCAACGCGGCGATCGTTCGTGAGCTTGATTATCTCTGGCGACGGTATAGATCTCAGGCTCTTTCGCTTGAAGATTTCATTTGGATAATCGACCAGCAGTTCACTATCCCCGCAACAGCGAAAGCGTCGATCGTGAACCAACTGCAAGAGAGCGAACGGAAAATTGGTGAATTGTGGAGTCAATATTTTGGCGACGTGTCAAACGTAGAGGGCTTGAGCGCAACGGATTTGGAAAAGATGCTCGCGCTCTACCAGGTAGATTTCCCGAAGATAGCTAAAGCAACAAGGCAGACGATCGTTGACGAAATCCGAAGGACCGCGCGAGCAGGTCAGGGCATCACCGTCTTGCGCTCGGCACTCAAGAAGCGCGGCCTCGGCGATGGAGAGACGCGGACGCTCGCGAACACTGCGCTTGCTCAGTTCGACAATTCAACGATGTTCGAGTTTGCGAAAGAGGCGGGTGTCGAACGATACAAATATGACGGAGTGGTCAACCCCAACAGTAGAAAGTTCTGTAAGATCAATTGCGGAAAAATCTTTTCAATGAACGAGATCATGAGCATGGACAACGGACAAGGTCTGTCGGTGCTCTCAAGTCTCGGCGGTTACAATTGCACTCACTTCTGGACGCCGGTGGTGGAATGAAAAAAGAATCTGGAATGAAACTCACTAAGTTTACTTTTGATCCTGTTAGAGAATCGTTAGCAATGAACGTCCGCGCGCTTGATAATAAAATGAGACGTTCATTTGAGACGATGCCATTTTTTCAATGCGAGAAAGTCTTCAAGGATACTATCGAGGTTATGAGCGACAGAAAATTTAAACTAATCAGTCTCTCTAGAATATCTCGACTGACAAAGAGGGGACTTCAGGTATCCTTATCTACTAGATGGAAAATGACTGAAGATAAAAAACGTCGCACTAACGATCAACAAAAATAAATATAAGAGGAATCAATGAATTTCTACCAAGGACTGTTTATCGGTTTTGTTCTCGGAGAGTTAGTCGTCGGTTTATTGGCAAAAAAAGTCGGTGTATTAGAAAAGATGGTAAAGTTTTTAGACAATACTTCAGAAGGAAGATCACTATGAAATCCAACACGCTTCGCAATTACTTAAAAAAGTATCTCGTCACTCCCACTGCCTTGAGCCAGAACGATCTCGCGCGCCGCTGTGGAATTCCCATCCAAACGATGTCAGATTTTCTCTCGGGCAAGAAAGAAAATATCGATCACGAACGAGAGCACCGCCTTCTTGCCTTTGTAAAACCCTCCGTGATCGATCCCGAGACGATCGCCGCGAAGATCCGAGCGTCCCTTTTGGACCGCAGATTATCGGAAGATGAAATTCGCGTAATAGGAAGGAAAATAGCACAGGAAGGTAGTTTACCGGCTTAGAATTTTCGGATGATTTCGGACGGGGGGGGGATGCGCTACGTTGTTTCTGAGTGTCAAGATTGAATCGTTAAGGCCGCCTCAAAAGCGGCCTTTTTCATTATTGCAGAATCACCCTAGATTTTGAAGAGTCAGCCTCTTTGCGATCTCCTCCCCTGCCAACTCCACAAGTTGATTGGCTTCCTCCTGAGTCACTCCCATAAAAACGTGTTTCCGCAGACTCTTTCCCGCTCCCATAACATTATGCCAGGTGGCAAGCTGTTTCATGTCGGCGTCCGGGAACCCAAGAACGACTTCCCGCTCGGCTTCGCTAATTACGCCCAAGTTCCGCAGCATCCTCCCTGTCCAGGTCATTGTAACGCGCGAGACATCTTTGCCCGCCATTGCACGGAAAGCGCGATAGCCTCCCTCGATCACGATCCAATGATTGCCGCTTGAGGCGGTGAAAATATGCGAGCCGGAATTGACAAGCGTTTTCTGTAGCGCTTTGGTGAGTCCGCCCAGTGGCCGCGCAAAAGGTTTCGTGCTGTATTGCCCCGCTCCGTCGCTTGAGCCGTCCAGGAATTCACCCTTAAGCGTTCGCTCGCGAACGATCGCAATCCCTCTATTGGCTAAGCGCAGCATCATGACGCGATCGATGACAGAGTCAAGGAGGGTCGGAAGCTTATTCGAAAGATCCTGAAGATCGTCTGCCATTAGACTACCACGTCGGTATCTTGTGGTTCCTCGAATCCAATTTTTTTGTAGAGCTGAGATTTTTTGAACTTCACCATGGGGTCGGCGGTCCGCACTTCGGAGAATATCCGCGCGTTACTTTCCGAGTCCTCAGTTCCATCTGTGATGAACTGGAACTCCGGGAACCCGTCCGCAGGCTCTCCATAGTTTTGCCGGTAGTCTTCGATCACATATTGCTCTGAGAGGACCGCCTGGATAATCAGCAGGTCGGCCCACATGATGTCCTGGCGGACAAAGTTGTGAACGTTGGCCGCGGCGAAGGATCCCTTCTGTGCAACGTCTGTCGTCAAGGTTTGGCCCAAGATCGAGATCGCTTCCTCGCCATTGATCGTCGAAACAAATTCCTTGTGTGCGCTGATTGACCCTGAACGCTGAGCTTCAAGGAGGTCCAACTTCACGTCATCCGAGAATGCCGCGCGGCTGTCGGTCCCGAGCCGCTCCAATCCTTCAATCACTTTTTGAATCTCAGCATCTTCAGCCCCTTTCTTGTAGCTCGCCCAGATCGTGGGGTCCGCAAACTTTTCATTGCCTTTCGCCCAGTTGAAATAGTCGTAATATTTGAGCCAGGCGTAGATCATGTTCGTTCGCATGAAAGAACCGATGAAGCCATTTTCGATTCCATCCAACGGATTATAGCGAACGATGATATTTGTTTCGGGATCGAGAGGTTTCCGCGTTGCCATTCCGCTCTGGTCTGTTACGATCTCGTCTAACGTGTCGTCGCTGTCGAGGCTGAAATCAAGTTCCGTCAGCTCGTAGAGCTTCTTTGCAACGACCATTGTTTCACCGCCCATATTCTTCCAGACCAGGCGCGTCGCGCTCGCGCCGAAGAGGATCCCGTTCATGATCGCGCTGAAGGTGCTCTTCATCTTCGAGCGTTTGAAGCGCGATGAAATCTCGCCCAGGCGTTTCGTCTCTTGATCGCTCGTCTTGATTCCCTCGGGCATTGCAATTCTGTGATCGAACCCGAGCACCGCAAGTTTTCTTGTCTGCATGAGGCCGAGAAGATTCAGATCTACCTGGGGAAGTCTCTGAAGCACGCTCATGAGTGCCCGAACATCCCGGTAACGCTTCGAAGTGCGGTTAGCCGTCTGAATGTACCGGCTCATTTGATCGAGAGAGGGTAAAAGGTTCCTACTCAAGTCACCGTTGAAATATGGCATAGAGATTTTTCCTTAAAGTTAAAGTCGTCTGCGGATTGTTCGTTTCGAAACGCTCACGATCGAGGGACCATCGCCCAAGGCGGAGACGATCCCATGTTCCTGTAAAAGTTCAACAGCCGATATGAGCGCATCCGGTGCATCGTCTTTCCGCGCAGCCTTTTTTGTTCTGAAAGAAAATATTTGATCGGTGAAGCGTTTTCCCTCTTCGGTTTTTCTGAAACCAGGGGGAAAGAGAAACTTGTCTGCCTTCCACTCACTCTCGACGGTCGTTGAGAGATCATCGACCTTGTATTTTTTGTATTCAATGAAGGGAAAGGGAAAATTGTGGAGCCTGGAATAATTGAGCACGTTGTTTGTCCAGGTCGATTCCTGGGCGACGTTGCCGTCGAAGCCCAGTGAGATGATCGTCACCCGGTTTCTCTCCTCGCGCTTCATCGTGAGTAGGTCATGCAAGAGCTGGTTTGGATCCGAGTAACTCTTGCAGCGTCCAGATGTGATATAGAATTTTTGCATCTTCGCAGAGAACCCGACAGAGCCAATCGCGGTCGTATCGCCCTTGTCCTTCAGAGAACAATTGGGATCTGTCCAGATCACGCCGCGTATGTCTTTCGGAAGCTCCGTCCATTCGTGATAGTTTGCGTCGGGGAAAATGTCGCCACTCTTTGCCTTCGGTTCCTGTTGAAAATTGCCGACCCAGTCGTGATCGTCTTTCGGCTTGCAAAAGGTTTTCATTTCCGCTTCAGTTGTGGCCGGGTAACGCTCGGGCCAGATCGACCGGCGGTTCTTCGGACGCTTATCGCTCCACGCCGGATAGCGGTGCATCATGAATTGTTCGGAAAGAATACCCAACTCCTCCTCACGGAAAAGATAGTTCATCGCGCAGTTCTCGTCGAAGTTATTTCCTTCCCAAATCAATGTTCCGTCGTCGGCAAGCGAGGTCCGCATTTCATTTAAACGGGCGATTCTCTTTTCGACTGACTCGCGCGTGAGAGAGACAGTCTCATTCTCAAAATCGGAAATGAAGATGTAATCTGGCCGCAGGACAAAGCCGCGCTGTTTACCGCGTGAGGACCGCTCGGCTGAGAGCGTTCCGATGTAGGTTCCTCTCGCGTTGACAGAGCTTCTGGCAAAGAGGCTCTCGCTTGAGCCTTCATGCCATTGGAGATCGAAGTCATAAATGATACGCTCGTTTGTCGTGAGGAGGTAGTACATATCGAGCAAAGCGTTTGCAGCCGGTGCAAGGGTATCGGAGCCGAAAAGCATGTAGCGCCGCGAGCCGAAGAGAAAAGCGTGAACGAACTTCTTCTTGAAGAATGCAGTCTTTGCGGTCCCGCGGCCACCGGCGATAATGTGAGCCATTTTATCATGCTGCTCGGAGAAAATCATCAACTCTTTGTGGAACCATCCCGGATCGTTGTAGTCGGGATACATTTCTTTCGGGAAGTAGACGGAATCGAAGTAAAAGAAGTCATCCTTCGCCCGGTCGATCCTTTTTTGTTTGGCTTCTGGTGTCCGTTCGTCTTCCGGGAAGGGAGGGACGGGCTTGAGCAGTTCGTCTAGTTCCTTTCGTCTCTTCGCAGTCTCTTCAGCATCGCGATCGGCGAGGTTCGAGGCTTTCAGCGCCTCAAGCTGTTTGAGAAGTAGGTCGCCCTGGCTAAACATTGGATTTCGATTCTGTGATGAGTTTTTCGTGTTCTTCTTTGAAGATGACGATGATCTCGTCGTCGGTCAAGGCAGGCGAGAGCCTGCGCATGATGCGGGCGATCAAGACGGCGTCGGGCCTGCGCAAATAACGCTGAAGCTCACGGTCGTTGATCTGTCGTTCGATCATCGCGACATCTTTGATGATTTTGACAAGCTCCGCGGCATCGTACCGGCGCTCGTTTAGATCCTTGAGCGCCTCCATAAGTTTGTGCTTCATAAAGCCGTCAACGGAGTCGAACTGGTTCATGTCGATCGCGTTTGTGGCCTTCTCCCCTTTTGGAATGCCTTTGTCGCGCCTGGGAGAATATTTTGTCTTGACTCTTCCCGAGACCGCGTTGTAGACCTGATAATAAGAAGCATTGCAGGCAGTCATGATCTCCGGTATCTTCTTCCCCTCTCCAAAGAGCCTGAGCATCTTTTGTCTCATTGAAATCGACGTGCGTTGCATTTTTACTCCGTATCGGAATCTGTGTAAAAGAAATTTACCTGGACAACCGACTGGTCGCTTGCCTTGCGTAAGATCTGAATCGGCAACTTACGCGGTGCAAGTCGTATGCCCAAGGTATCATAGTCACCGCGCAGTGCCTTGAGCACTTTCTGCGCAATGGTCCAACTCTCCGCAAAGGACTCCGCCGCTGTTTTGTGTTCCGCGCTGCACACGATGCACTTTATTTCAATTGGTATATTTACGAGCACGCCGGATGAACCAAAATCTTCTGCTTCTTCCGTGGTGTCGGCAAAGACGCCGAGGTAGGGAGGTTTTACAGAAGTCGATGCCTCTTCGGAAATCTCGATCGCTTTTGTTATCCCGAGCGTTGCCTTTTGTGTGTTTGCCGCAGCCACAAGCGCTGTGATGACCATTGAAGGATTTATCATAGCGCGCCTGTGATTCTTTTTGTTGAGTGGAAAGACGCAAGGATTCTCGGCGGTTCGCTCACGACCTTGCCGTTGTCGTCGATGATTTTTGTCTTGCCGGATTGAATGTCTTCCAACCCTGCTATCGCATCGTCGTACTGTTTCTCCCGTCGCTTCAACTCCTGCTCGTCGATCTTCTCCTGAGTTCCACTCATAAACCAGACGATGAGAGCACACGCATAATTGCGGAGGATCGCGCGGGCGGTCATCGGATCCGATGGAGGCTTGATTCCTGTCTTCTGATAAATGATGTCGTCGGCTTGCAGGATCGCTTCGGAAAGACCTTCCGGGGGATCGTCGCCGGTCAACCATTCAGCATCTTTAAAGGACTTGAGTATAGCGGCGTTTACGAAACTCATCTGTCTATTCCCTTTCGAATGAACGATGCAAGTATAGAGAATTCAAAAATAAAAATTATTCCACCGGTACCCGTGACGCAAAATTTATTTTGAGGTGCATTATCTTCATACCGTGTTTCGAAGAACAAATTTTTTGACTAAGGATTTTGCCCATGATCGCCAAGTTGATTGCACTGATGAAAGAACTCGGGATATTGCCTCCCGAAAAAGAAAAAACCGTCACCGAGGCGCTTACCAAACTCGACCTTGAAAAAACTCCGACGAAGGATCCCGAGATCGATCTCTCGAAGATCACCGACCCGGCTCTCAAGGAATTAATTGCCGGATTGAAAGCTCAAGTCAATTCAGTCGGCCAAACAAATAAAGAACTTGTGGACGTGCTCACCGCAGAGCGGAAGGCTCGTGAGGAAGCGGCGAAGACCTTGGCTGACGAGGCGAAAAAAGCTCAGGCGAAGAAAGTTACCGATCTGACCGACAAGGCGAAGAAGGACCAGAAGGTCCCCACCGCAAAAGAAAAGTGGTTCAGGGATTGGGCCGAGAAGGACTACGAAGCGGCTGAGAACTGGCTCAAGGATGCGCCTGTTGACAAACACGCGGCTCCCCCGCCCGATGACAAGTCGAAACAGACACAGACGGGCGACGACAAAGCGGCGAAAGTCGCAGGACCGCTCGGGAGCGTCAACTCAACGATTTTGAAGAACGTGCTCGAACAGTCGAGCGCTGCAAAGAACTGACGAATAGAGAATATTTTTGGAATAATTAATCATCCATTTTTCAACGAAAGGCTTTTTATGAACTTAGCACAGATTTCCAGCGGCATGAGTGGACGCGGCGCAGGCTTACTCACCTCGATGTTAGAAGAGGCTCCCGCTCTGCAATTCGCAGAGTTTCAATCCGAGGCAAGCGATCACTTGCTTGCCACCGCAAGAGAGACGGCAACCGGTTCCTCCTCGCGCAACGAGGGCGACACCGCGCACCGTAACGCAGTCGTGCCGGACGTGACCCCGCGGAAGCTCCGCCTCTACTCGCGCGAGGTGACGGTTGACAACGTCCGCATCCAGGACGTGCGAAACGGCATCACGGCTCCCGCGGGACTCAAGAACTTTTACGATCGCCAGCTCAAGGTCGAAGCAAACGGCCTGGCCGACGATCTTCAGAACGACCTCTTTGCCGGAACTGACGCCGCAGATGTCGCCGGAAAGATTCACATGCTCGGATTCTCCGAATTCCTGAAGGATGCCGTAGCCGCCGGACAGACAGCGCGTTTCGGCTTCTCGACCGCCGACATCGCGGCAATGAACGTCCAGGCCGCGCTCAAGCTCGACACGGATGAGAACCAGAGCGCCTTTGTGGAATTGCTCTACAAGGTGCTGGCACAGATCCCCGGCGCGAACGCGATTCAGTGCAACGTCAATCTGGCCGCGCGCCTCACAACGATCGCCAAGAAACTCGGCGCAGCCGGTGAGTCGATCAACTCTTTCGGAACGAAGGCTTCGACCTTCAACGGCATTCCGATCATCCCGGTTCCTGTCACGACGATCTCGCAGTCGGAATCCGACGGCGTGAACGCGGATTGCACGAGTCTCTATGCGATCCGTTACCAGGAAGACACGGGCGTCGCCGTGACGACAAACTCAGGGATACTCTTCGCGGACTTCGCGGAATCGAGTGAGCTTCCTTCCGGCATCGCGCGGATCGAGTTCTTCGGAAACCTTGCGGTCCAGTCGCGCAACTCACTGCGGCGTATCTCTCGAATCAGATTGTAATTCTTAAACTACCCCGACAGAAAGGGGATGCGGCGGACTTTTCCGAATGAGGACCTCCGCCGCGTCCCCAGGTTTAACCGACAAAGAATTTTCCATCAACAAGGCTCAGGAGTCCGCTATGAAAACCACAAACAAAACTTTATTGATACTCGCGATCGCTCTTGCGATCGTTTCACTCGGGAGTTCACAAGCCCTCGCTCAGTTCACCACAGACGCAAAGGTCTACCAGGCCGACAATGGAAAGAGCGAGGCAATTCTTTTCGTCGCTTCAGTTGACAGCCTGAGCGACTATACGAGTAAAGCCTTTTACCTGGATGATTATGACGCCGAGAGCTTCTTCTCCTACCCTCTTAGCTATGGAGTCATCTTGAGTTCCGCAGGTACGCCGCATGTCTTCCTTTACATTCAAGGCACAATGGGCGATGGCAACTGGTTCACTGTGGATACGGTGGCAACTAACGACTCGATAAAAACTTATGCCACAGGCACGCTGGATCTGAACAATAAGAAATGCTTTGCTTACCGGGTGTATGCCGACGGGATAACGGGAAACAGGCTCGACACGCAATTAACCTTTTCGCTCTTCGCCTACCGGAAAGAGTACAAGTAATGATGACCCTCGATTCTGTGGGCCTAATCTTATCGGCTGTGACTCTCTTGCTCGGTGGAGTTGGAGCGATCGCCTTCATCGCAGCACGGCCAACACGTAGGGAGATGAACGATGCGATCCAAGCATCTACTCAATCGATCGCCGCAGACCTAGCTTATATCAGAAAACGAATCGACGACTTCACCTTACGAAAGAAACCATGAAACTCTTACTCCAACGCTTTGCAGGGACAGAACTCGATACGCTCGGTTATTTGGCGATCGACAAGCGGTTCGCAGCCTTCACGATCGAAGACGCCTTCCATGCCCAAAAGATTTACGGCCGTACGAGAATACCGGCTGGCGTCTACAAACTGACTCTGGTCGATAGTCCGCATTTCACGCCGATCCTCGGGCATAAGATGATTATGCTCAACGACGTTCCGAACTATCAAGGCGTCCTGATTCATCCCGGCAACACGGATGCGGATACTGAAGGGTGTCTCCTTGTCGGGAATCTTTCGCATTACAACCCGGACGGTGAAAGCCGGATCGACGAGAGCAAACTGGCCTATGGCCGCATCTATCCCTTCATCGCGCAAGCGATCGCAACTGAGGGCGCAACAATCGAGATCATCGACGGGGACAGGATCTAATGAACGACGTTCCCCGGATGCCGATAAAGGATTTGGCGCAGTATCCTGACAATGTCAAGGTCCCGCAGATAGAGAAAGTGACAGTCAGCCAGGATGTTCCGCCTGCCGATGACAACGTAGGAATCTTCGCAATCATCGGCTTATGGATAAAGGACAATTTAATCAACGACATTCTCAATTTTGAAAGTGGAGCACCTATGGACTCGAAACCGTTTTACGCATCGAAAACACTTTGGACAAACTGCCTCATGTTCGCGTGGCAATTCATCGGGCCGGTCATTGGCATTCCGACCCTATCCCCCGAGCTTATGATCGCGGTACTTGCGATCATCAACGTTATTCTTCGCTCGATCTCGAAGGGCGCTGTCACACTCTCGTAAATCGGTCGAGAGAGTTTTGTTTCAACACGTTTCATTTTTTAGGAGATTCAAACGATGGGATTACTTAAAACACCCCTGAAATCAATCAAGATTGTGCAGAACACAGCGGCAACCGATCTTTTGGTTGACGCTTCGTGGGCCGCAGCAACAGACCTGGGGAACCTGAAGGGCAAGCCCTGGGCGAAAGTCACCTGGGATGACGACACGGTTGACAGCCAGGCGGGGAAAAATCCCTTGCAGATGACTGCCAAGATGGAGACGAGCACCCTTGAAGTCGGAGATTCGACTGTTGCAACTGCCGTCGAAGCCATGCGCGGAAAGAACGTGAGCCTGCAATGTACGCCGCTCGGGACCGTCGGCGTCGGAAACCCGATCGTTATCATCAAGAACTTCATCCTGTGCCTCGGCGGTGAAATCAATATCGGCGACGTGTCGTTCCTTAAGATGTCCGGCGAGAAACCCGCCGCGGCTCTGGCAGACATCTACGCGCTCGATACCACGGTCGGAGCATAAGAGCGATGTCGAAGACCTACACGATTAAAGATAAGCAGTTCACGCTGGCCTCTCCGACTCCGAAACGGATTGCTGCGCTCCTTCAGCTCTACGGAAAGAAGAAACTCTCGGATCTCTTCACCAAGGATCCTCTCGGGTCTGACGAGATCAAGTCGATCGAGTTGGATATGAGGGGCGACGTGGACTCGACAACGAAGCTCATGCAGATATGCCTTGCGGATGTTGAGGGATTGGATGCAGGTGATGTTGACGTTCGGTTTATCGCAGGGATAAGTCAGGATTTTTTTTCTCAACTTGGGGAGAAGTTAGAAGATCCGCAGAGCTGATCGATGAGCTTGCACCGGAGGAGAGTGACAAGAAAGAGGTCGCCGAGGACTTTGTTAGTTACCTTCGCGACCTCGTTTTATTCTGTGCCGGGAGGAACGCACTCCATTATCGCGAGATATGGAACGACTGGACACTGAGCGAAATAACGGAGTTCGCGATCGTAAAATCTCAGGACCGCGAACGGGCGATGGACAATTTGGATGACATCGACATCAAAACTGCTGAAGGATATTCCGCCATACTGCTGCGCATGATATTTCAGAGGATGAATTGAACCAGGTTGAAATAAAAATTGTCATCGACGGCAAGGATGCCAACGCGACGCTCGTGTTGACGAAGGAGAATGTCGATGCGATCCATGACGCGCTCGGTGGTGTACCGAAAGATGTCCCGACTGAAGGGATCCGTGGATTGACTCGATCAACTGACGCCGCGCGAATGGGCGTTGCCTCGCTCTCTCAAACCCTTCAAAGCTCGACTGCATTTCAATATGGTTTCGGCATGGGATTGACTGCGGTTGGTAATAATGTTGAGAATCTGGTTACGGATTTTACACGCTTAAAGATCGAATCAGTTGCTACTGGCCAATCAATGAGTGGAACCCTTCTGAATGTCCTCACCGGCCCCACAGGAATAATGCTCGGGATCTCTGCCGTAGTCATGGCATTACAGTTCTTGCCAAGTCTCCTCGATAAAACGGGCGAGGCAGCGAAGAAGGCAGCTGATGACGGATTGCAAAAATTTTCCGATCGCTTAAAGAACATGACCGCGCCCGAAAAAGTGCAAACCGTCGCAGAGTTGCAAAAACAGATCGATCTAATCGATAAGGCGATTAAAAAGAATCTTATTACTACTACAGGTGGAGATGCTGAGCATCAAATCGTCTCGACCACGGTTTTGGATCCGGTGCTTAATGAATATCTCGAAAAGCGGTTAAAAATAAATAAGGATCTTCTCGATACTGCAAAAGAAGAAATTACTTATGATAAAGCAATCGCAGCCGTTGCGCATGAAGGCAATCTAGCAATCGATGATAAACGCAGTAAACTGACGGTCCTGAATGATGAGCTTACAAAATTCCGCAAGATGCAGGATGAGGGGTTACTCGTCGATGAGCAGGGCGTGAAGTTGGCTGATAGGATGGAAGAGGCACAACGCGAAATAAATCTCTTAAAGGAATCGAGTTCCGACTATGCCAAAAAAGTCGCTGAAGCCTTCCGCATAGATACCGAGCAAAAAATTAAGGATGCTGAACGGAAAAAGGAACAGCAGATTCTTGAACTCGATAATGAGGAAAAGAAGCAACTCGCGCTTGCTACGACGGATGAGCAGAAACAAAAAATTGAAACAGATTTTGCAAAAAAACGGATTGACCTAGAACGCGATACCGCGGTTGCAATTCTCGGATTCCAAAAATTGATTGCGAAGGCACGCCTGAAAGCGACGATGGACCCTCATGAGGCTTATGAACTGAGGGCGCAAATTAAGCAGATAAAAAAAGACATTGATGCAGCGAATGCAACTGCGGATACAAAGAAGTCTTCCGCTGATGCAAATTTCGATATTGAGGAGGCTTCGCGTAAGAAAGGAATCGCCGCCGACAATGCGCGATACCTGGCAGAGAAAGAGGTTGAGGAAAAACGCCGTCAACAGCAGGAAGACTCGAAAAACTTCTTCAAGAAAATGGCGAATGAGCAGTTGGAGGATATGGACCACCTCGACGAGGCGAAAAAGAAATATGCCGCTGATGAGGCGAAGTATCTTGCTTCTACCGATGCCAAACAGCGCGAGACGCTCAAGGCTCAGCTCGATATGGATAAGCAGGATATTAACCTGACAGAAGACAGGATCCTCGCCCGTCAGGAAGAAGCAAAACAGAACATTCTTGCCGGTGCTCAAGAATACGACGCCAGTCAGAACCTTGGTATGCAGCTCAATCGCCAGGCAAATGAATCGATCCGCCGCATTATTGCTGAAGCCGTTGCAACGCAACTCGGAAAAGTCATTGCCGAGATCCCGTTTCCGTTCAACCTTATTGCTGCACCGGCTGCTGGTATCGCAGTCGAAGCATTGCTCGAAAGGCTCATTCCTAAGTTTTCCAGCGGTGGCGGAGTCTTCGGCGAAAGCGGCGTTGACAAAGTCCATGCAATGCTCACGACCGGCGAGTTTGTTGTGCGTAAAGATGTCGCCCAGGACAACTATATGTTCTTATCTGCACTTAATTCCGGTCAAATCAGGCTTCCGAAGTATTCTACAGGCGGGCCGGTAGGAATGTTGCCCAGTATGAGCGCTCTTTCCTCGACTGAGCTGAAGAAGGAATTCGCCGCTCTCAAGAAAACGATCGTCAGCAATAGACCGCTCACTGTCATCAATTCCGATACAGATTGGAACCGGTTCAAAAGAGGTCAGGACCGGTCTGCCCGGATACAGAAGGCACGCATTTTATGAAAACGGTGCTCGCATATACAACGACACAAACCTTCCAACTCAAGGTGGATGCGGCTACAATCAAAAGGTTGTACGAGGACAGCAATACCGACTATACGTTTGCTTCCAGCGATGTCGAGTTCAACCTCACCGATGCGCAGGATGTCTATGACCTCGTTACCACCGGCGAAGAGGTATTCATCGTTGTCAAAGACGGCGACATAACAAAGTTTTACGGCACTTTCCAGGAGGAAGGTGCGGCATACGATCCTGAGACTGAAGTGTATACGATCACTGCACTGCATATTTCGAAGAAAATCTTCAATGAACTCGCGACTGTGTTTTTGCCGTCCGGGTATCCGACAAGTATGTCCCTTGGAATCGCGCGGTTGTTCAAAGTCTGGACACAATTCTCGGAGTTCGTCGTCGATGAAAATGTTTATCCGCTGGGTGTCTACATCCCTGTCGAGTCGAGCATTCCGACAACAGTAAAATATTCGATGCGAGATTGGGTTATCGATCTTGCCAAACATCACAAAGCGATCGTTCACGTCGGCGACGATCTCACAACCGAGGGTAGATCACAAATTTTCTTTGAATCAAAAGTCATTGCCGAGTCGATCGTGCATCACGGATATGATAACTTGATCGCGAGTTACAAGGAAGACAGCCGAAATCCTCAATTTGAAGGAGTCGTTTTCCCGTGCTACGTAAACATTATTTCTGCACTGGGCACTCTTCTTCCCCACTCTGCCTATGCCTTCTATTCGCGCGATGGAGTGAAACTCTTGCTTTGCGATACGGTGGAAATCGCGCCCTATACTGTCGGAGGAATATCGCTTCAGCACATAAAGGTCGGAGATGACGTGACAGTCCCAGACAATTATCTAGACATGAGAGTCCCTGCGGATGTCTATGGCAGCACAATGCCGAAGGCCCTCCCCTATGGCTATCTTCCGACGTTTGTTTGCGTGCCAATGCAGAGCACCTGGTGGGCGAGTCCGCTAAACTACTGCGATACAAATTTTCGTCGGCTGGTGTATCCCTTCATGGAAATCACCGTTGGCTATTCGCAGATGTTACCAGTCAATCCGGCTGAAACTCTAGTTGTTCGAGGCATGAATCTTCCCCTTGCCGAAGTGGATGACGACATCGTTGATGAGAGCACAACAGTAATCGGAAGGCTCTACTCATGACGCCAAAAGCGGTTTACACATTGAACGGTGTGACAAAGACGATCGTTTTTGAGCTGAATGAGTTCACTAAGTTTTCGCCCGACTGGATGAGGGATGAAGTCGTTTACAAAAACCCTTTCACCGGCGATCTCACAAGAAAACTCAGGGGGTATTATTATACCGCGACAATCGTCTTCGACGGCCTCCCGTATGATCAGTTGGTAAAATATTGCCACCTCTTCAACAAAGCCGTGACGGACATATTGTTTTACCCTGATCAAAACGGCGTGGAATATTTCGAGGTTGATTCGAACGAGGAAATAAGCGGCGATGACAACGACGTTGCTTTGGCTCTTATGAATTTCTCAATAATTTTCAGATCCAAGAAGCGATACGACACTGCTTTGAATCCCGGTCCAGGTTACTGGGGAGATAGAACTTTACGCTTTTGTGATGCCGACGGCAGAACCTTCGGCAGTACACTTTAACGAGGGAAACCAATGGCTATATCAACAACTGACATCCAATCGACAGATACCTGGGAACAAGGACGGGTAAAAGCTAACGCCAACGACCAGGCAGTAGCAGCGGGTGCAAACGCGATCCAAGCACAGCAGACGACTCATTTAAGCCAAGGTCATCCAGGACTGTATTATCCCAGGACTGATATTGACACTCAACAGTCAAACCAGGATGCCGCACTCGAAACGCACAAATCAAGCGGCGATCATGACGCCCGGTATTTAAGCGCGAGTTATCTGGCTTCACTAGTACGAACTGCGTTCAACCAAACGATTGATGGCCTCAAGGCGTTCTTGCAGAAGATCGCCGTTAGGAATGCAACTCCCACCGTCGAACTTCAGGACGCCGACGGCAATATCATGGGCAGGATTTATTCAACAAAGAGCGGCGCTCCGGCTAAGAATATTTTGAGGCTCTCGATCGCTGAAGCCGCGGCATGGAAAGAAGTTCTAGAAGCGGTCGAGAGCGGCGTTGCGGTGAATTTTCCGAATCATGATGTCCAGTCGAAGGGAAATAAGCTAGCAACAGAGGCATACGTCGAGACCTATGTGCAGGAAAATCCACCGGCGGCGAGCAGTTCAGTTTTTGTATTCGAACGATCGATATGGATTGATCCGCTGACTTACAGTGGATTGCCGTTTTCGCTCGTTCTTATGCAACCGACCTTGGTACCGGCAGGAGCCGTTTTATCGGAGACGCGATATGGAAGCATTTCAGATGACAATGTCGTTGACGCTCGCGCCTCTCAGTCCGCTGTCCATTTTAGCGATACGGGCTATAACATGGTAAAAGCAGAGTTTTCAATCGATACGCACAATGGTGCTTCACTCTCGATCTTTGCAGCGCATTGTGTCGTCAATGGGAGTTCCGGCGAGCCGGTCACATGGACAGCGGTGCAGAATTTCACTCTCACTGAAACATCCGTCTATATCGCTTCTGGAACCACTGTTGGAATGTCCGTCACGCTAAAATTTGGAATGGCAGTATGATTCAGCCTACATCCACGACATACGAGCTAGTTTTCGACGAAGAAACGCCAGCCGTTTCCGTCGAGCTTTCGTGTGACGAGGAAATTACGATCGAACGAATCTTCTTTGACTCTGGCGACGGCCAGTACGTCCCTTTATGCCAGGCAGTTGAATATGACGATGTTACGGTGGTATTGCCGATCGCGTTGGCTCAAGGTGTGCATTCGTTATCGTTTGTGGGCGCGGCCTTCAGCGGTTTCGGCTTTGCGATCGAGGGAAGCAATATCGATACGATCACGGATCTCGGTTTGTCGAACATGCCGCGGATTCGGAAACGCATTCCTCTTCCGATTGAGTTGATACTCCCGTCGATTCACTTTTTGGATGATGAGACGTGGTTCTGGGACGACGAACATGTTTTTCTCGACGAAGATGATGCAACTCCCTCGATCTATTTTCTTGACGATGAGACGTGGTTCTGGGATGACGAAGGAATTTATCTCGATCAATGACAGGAGTCGGTTATTATGGCACAGCAAGTTTTAGGACATGATTCGGCCAAAGCCGGAAGAGACAAAATCAATACAATGTTCGGCGAGAATTACGCTTCGATCGAAGATCTTGTGTCGAAGGGATTCACTGCTGACCAGATAGCGGCGATCCGCGCGGCAAGCGCGCCAAGTGCGGGCAATCCTTTTGCAACAATGGCCGACGGCGGAGGTTCGGGCGGCGGTGGAACCGTTTCGCTCACCGCTGGAAAGATTCTGACCGGTTATATTCAGGTCATGAGTACAGACAATGGCGCAGGGACCGCACAGATTAAAGTAGCTGCTGGAACAACTGTTTTCGTTCCTTCGCATAAGCACGGCGGCGATCGGCCTGGTGGCATCGTTCCCCTCAATGCGGGGACCTTCACCTTGACGATGAATGCCTATAACGACCAGGTCGTCTACTGCGATTATGCTGGCGTTCTTTACGTCGCTCGCGAGGCGAATTTGCCCGGCGGTCCTTACATTACGCTCTTCAGAACAATAACCTGGTATGGGAGTTTTAACTTCAAACCGATTCTCCCGACAAATCATTACTTTCCGGTAGACAATTCATTTCGCAATCCTGAAATCGTTCAGTTTATCAATATGTTGGACTTCGGCGCAGTTGGCGATGATGCCACGATCAATAACGATGCACTATTGAAGGTCGGGATCGTCTGCATGGACATGCTCTTTGCTGGTGTCAAAACGAGTGTCTATTTCCCGGATGGAATCTATCGGTTCTCGAACGATAATCAGTTCTCTCTCTACCGGAACATTACCGTCGTCGGCCAGAGTAAGCTCGGCACAATCTTAAAGTCATTATCGCCGGATGCGCCGGTCCAGATCAATCTCTCGAATGCTCAGTCCATCACATTCCTCGATGTTCATTGTGCTGATTTCAGCCAGACTGATAATGCCGCAGCCGGGTTCTTTGGCTTTGATGATTGTGTGTTCAAAACGAATACGACAAATACGTCATATTATCATTTTTATTTTGGCGCAAATGCGTTTGATTCGATCTATCAGATCATCGGTTGTGACTTTGTTTTCCCTCACATTTATGCGGCTCTCTGGCTTTACCATGCCTCTTCTTGGATCATCAAGGGTTGCACGTTCAACGGCAACGCATGGCATAACGTCCGCATCGAACCTAGTGTTTCGGTCGATCTCGGGGTAATGGAAATAACGGATAATCATGTCAAAGGTGGAACCACAGGAATCTTTATCGGATCAAACAGGTCTGCGCCGATCGAAAACGTGTTGATTGAAAACAACGTGCTTTTGGAACAAATGGAGGAGTCCATTTCATTCGACGGTTTCGGGAATAACACCGGCCTTTGCCCGACGATCATAAGCGGCACAATAACCGGCAAATCGAATGACGCGAACGGGCGGTTGGTAATCCAGGCCGATTGGTTTTACCATGATGGAACAACGCCCAATCAACCCTATACACTTGATGCTCGCGATGATTGGAAAAAGTTTTACTTCACGCTTGAGGATGGAAGCGGTCGCGAGGGAGTTGTAGCGAAGATCTATGACTTTTACAATGGCGGAGGGACGCCCGACACCATTACTCTCGACCTCTACACGCCTGCCTCCGCTATCATCATTGGTGGACAATGCGGAGTTCAAGCAGGTTTCTTCAATTGCAAGGTCCGGGCAAACAAGATCACTGGCTCAGTAGGAGCGGGCAATAACTACGCGACTGCATTATCGATCTATCTGAATGTCTTCGGTATGATTATCGAGGATAACGTTATATCTGGCTGTAATATTGGTATCAACCTCGCCGGTGGCTTGATGCTGTCCACTTACCGGACCTTGGCCTATAATAATATCGTTAAAAACAACTCATTCCTGGCTTGCAATGAAGTGGCTGGTGGATCCGGTGGAGTAGTCAATTTTAGAAGCTATGGAGCTACTGTCAAGCAGTATGGAAATCAATTCGTTTCAAATACGATTGTTGGTGGAGCGTTATTCTTCGAAATGCAGAAACAGTTTATTTTCGAATCGAATAACTTGAGGAATGCAACGGCCCAATATTCTTATTGTGGTAATGCCCTACCAACTGCCGATGCCTCACAACTTGGCCGCGTGTTTATGCTCATTACGGATAATAGTGGTGGAGTTCCTACGGCTGTAAACTACTACGTTTGCAAGTTGACGGCGGGCGTTTATTCGTGGGTTGCATTGTAACAAATACCTACCTTTTTAGACCCCCCTTACTACTGTTTCAAGTAGGTGGCACAAAAGTTTCAAATTGGTGGCCGCTTACATTAGAAAGCCGCCCTCCATTTAGTGAACGCCAAATGCATGCATTTGCCGGCATAA
>CAYTOA010000052.1:16841-29350 GCA_964439265.1 uncultured Chitinophagaceae bacterium | reverse complement strand
TTTTTGTCCCCAAAAGGATCGCTTCGCTTGGCTGGACATTAAATTTTGCGCGCCCTGGTACCTACCTGCTCATACTCGGATTTATTCTCTTTGTGGCACTCGTAAGGTGTCTGTAAAGACAAATACACAATGTGTCAGGAACGATTGATCCGTTCGTAAGCACGTAATTTCACGAGAGGAATCGTTCTAGAAGATGGAGAATACTTGAAGCGGCGAGTCGAGGAGAAAAGTTCGAAGAGAATAATCGAGATCAAATCAACCCGTTGGAAGCGCGAGATGAAGGCCGCCCAGGGTTCCGTTTTGGCGATATTTTTCCGGAGTGAGAGTCAGTTCTTACTACACGTTCGGCTGTTCAATTCCCTGCACCGGCGCGATCCTGACGGGCGCCGAGCGGACGACGCCTTTGCGCGGACCAAGATGCTTGCCGAGGATCTCGCCGAAATACGGACGGATGCTGTTGTAGGATTCCGCAAGTGAAGTGTACGAGGAGGTCGCAAAGTACTGATACCATCCGCAATGTTTTTCGCAGACCTTCATCACGTCGCGCATTTGCTGCGCCTGCACCGATCGGACGTACTCTGTCAACGACGATTCAGTGAGATTAATAGCCTTGTGCGGCAGTACCCGGCACGGGTAATACAACGAACCGTCGGCGTCGATGACGATGGAAGATGACGAACAGCTTCCCCGTTCGATGTTCGTAAAGAAATTGTCCGGCGTGATGATGATGTTCGGGTACTGCTTTTTCAGCGCCATCACTTTGTCGCGGAATGCAGCAAATTCCGGAAAGTGATTCTTCGTCCCTTCAAGATGAACCGCCGGCATGATCACGATCTTGGCGCCGGCTTCCCAGCACCGCCGTACTTTGTAATCGAGCCGGTCGATGTCCTTGTTCGTAACGACCGTCTGCACACACACGCTCGAACCGAAGGCAACATATTCCTCCAGCTCGTCGAACATTTCGAGGTTGACGTGTCCTTCATCGATGGAGATGTGGAGGAAGTCGATGTACTTGCAGTACTTGCGCATCGGATAGTTCGTCGTCATTCCCCGCTCGCTCGTGGTCACCATCAGGTAGAAAGGCTTGCGTCGGGTGTACTCGAGGATCTCCATGAAGTCCGGCCTTAGAAGCGGATCTCCCCCTTCCATGCTCAACAAAAAAATGCTCGACTTGCCGATGTTGTCTAAAACTTTGAACACATCGCTCGTCGGCAATCCGGGGTCCTGCTCTTTCCACAAATTGCAGAAGCGGCAGCTGAAATTGCAGGTAAGGTTTATCTTATACGATGCGTAGAATGGGTACGCGATACCCTGGTCCCGGTGCCGGTAGTTGTACCACAAATACTTTGCCGTGTCGGCGTATTTTCTTGCCGGAAGAGTTCGCATAGATCCTGCTGGTTGTGTCTGGCCGTAAATATAATAGCACAATTTGGGATGTGTTGCAACAGGAAGGATGCCGTTAATCTCTGCGTTACGAAGTGATAAACCTCCCTCTGAGTTATCCCAAGGGGCACTCAAATCTCAGCGCATCGTAAACCCTCTCCATTCTCGTTATTTGCGGTTAATGAACCTATCCTGGAACTGATGGAAAAGAAATGCTGGAAACGGGATTGATCGACAAACGGATCTCCCAGGTTTCTCCCAATTCTACAGAAGGATGCTTTGAGATAAGCCTGATCGCATGGTTAAGGTCTTTTGCTTCGATCAGGATAAACTTGTTGACTTGTTCCTTCGTTTTTCTGTACGGACCGGCAGTCACCATGATTTTCCCCCCGTGACTTCGCACCCTTGCGGTCTGCTCAGAATTCTCGAGCACCTCGCCTCTAACAAAACAGCCGATCCGTCTTAAATCCTCAACGTACGAAGAGCAGCGTTCGATGAAAAAGGCGCGTTCGTTTTCAGGTATTTTTTCTTCTCCGTATCCGAAGCAGATATACTTCATCGTTAACCTGTCTGAGGAAACTACTCTCCGACCGCTTTTTTCTCGGTAAGTGGAGCTTGCTGATTCTTGACCTGCAGTTTGACCCCTAAGACAACGCTGGGAATCGTCATTACAATAAGCGCGATCGGATACCATTCAGTCGAAGGCTTTACCTTGTCCCAATCTGCAATTGTACCGAGCAGCCCGAATACAAACCCAGTAACACCGAGTATGATAACAGACCGTAGCTAAGCTGCGGCGGCGATGAGCCGCCGCGATGCAGCTCGTTGCGCGGACGTGGTTCGGCCTCCATCTCCCCCTAATGAATCATTTTTTTCTCATTTTATTTCTTCCTAAGATCCAATTGTACCTGTCTTGACTTTTCCGGCTCGCTTGTAATTGGCAATAATCACTCCGCTTGGCGCAGCCAAGCTCTCCGTTAATGTAAAGGCTGCCGGAATCGTGCCATTGTCAAACAACTTTTTCCCTGCACCAAGAGTCAACGGGTGAATTTTGAGCCAGAGTTCGTCCACTAAATCATTCTTCAGTAGCAGCTGAATAAGCTCACCGCTGCCGTGAACTTGAATATCAAGACCTTTTGAATTTTTGAGCTTTTCGATATCGGCCAAGGTTTTGAGGAAAACTGAGTTCTTCCAATCTGACTTTTTTATGGTCTTGGACATGACGTATTTTGTCACGTCATTGATACCGGGCCAAAAGTCTGCATGTTCAGGCCAGTAGGACGCAAAAATCTCAAATGTTTTTCTGCCCAAAAGAAGGTCTGCAGGTTTCATCTGTTTTTCCATGACCTTATCAACAACATCGTCAAAAAATGGCGCACTCCAACCGCCATATTTGAAACCACCTGATGTATCTTCCTCAGGTCTACCAGGTGCTTGCATTACTCCATCTAAGGAAATAAATGATAAAACGACTATTTTCCTCATATTATTTCACCTCCTCATATTATATATTCTTTAGAATGGTTCTTCAAAATTAGTTTTGTTACGATACAAATCTCGCCAACAAAGAACGTGCTTGAAGAACCGCAGAGAGAGGGATCTATGCCAATGAAACTTTGTTAATTCACAGCTCTGTATTGACGCAGATTCATCGTCCCACTCGAAGAGGGTAGGACGATGAATGACATGCGTGCGACAATTGATTTTCCGATCCTTATTTATTCTTCTTCATCGCACCAGCAATTGCTGTTTCATTTGCCGCCTTTCGCACATCATCGGGAAATTCAGACAACTCGAACACTTGTCGGACTTCGATCACAGCACCCGATTCAACTTTCACCGCGGGACAGCGCTTCGCCCAGTCAACTGCCTCTTGCTTCGACTTCACATTGAGCATCCAGTAGCCGCCGACGACCTCCTTCGCCTCGACGAAAGGTCCGTCGGTCACGAGCTGCTTTCCGCCGCGGAACGTGACGCGGGCCCCGCTCACAACAGGATGAAGTCCTTCGAGAGATACGAGAACTCCGGCTTTCGCCAGTTCCTCGTTGTATTTGGCCATCGCCTCCACAGCTTCCTTAGGGGGAGTGAAATTCGCCTTGGCTTTTTGGTCGGCAGATGCGTTGGATTGGTATTCGGGCGGGATCATGAACATCATGAATCGCATGGCAGCTCCTATCTATATAATAGTGGTAGAAATGCTCCGAAGCGTCGGCTCCGGCCTTGGGTTCACTTAATAGTCGTATGGCAGGAATGAAAATCGACAGCTTGAGTATATTTATTTTATCCCAACCTTCTGATCTTTTCCTCCAGAAATCTCTTTTCCGGCTGAAGGCGGGTCAGTGAAAGGGCGCGTTCATACGCAGCTTTCGCTTCATCCATCCGCCCCAGGCGGCGGCAAAGCTCTCCCTTCGCCGAATACACAAGGTGGTAATCGTTCAAATCTCCGCGCTTAAGAATTGCATCGATAATTTCCAATCCAGCTTGGGGACCGTTGCGCATTGCCACCGCGACAGCCCGATTAAGTTCCACCACCGGCGACGGGTGGATCCGCAATAAGACATCGTACAGACCGACGATTTCCGCCCAGTCCGTTTCATCCGCACCCGTGGCCTCGGCGTGAATCGCCGCTATAGCTGCCTGCAATGTATACGGACCAAACCTTTTTGAAGAGAGTGCCTGCTCGACAAGCATCACTCCTTCCCTGATCTGTTCTTTGTTCCAAAGATGCCGGTCTTGCTCTTCCAACAGAATCAAATCTCCTGCGGGCGTCGTCCGTGCGGCACGCCGCGATTCCTGCAAGATCATCAATGCCAGAAGTCCCTTCACCTCCGGTTCCGGGAGCAATTGGAGAATCAGCCGCCCCAAGCGAATTGCCTCCCCCGACAAGTCGGCGCGTGTGACCGATTCGCCCGAAGTTGGGGAATATCCCTCATTGAAAACGAGGTAGACGACCTGCAGCACTGCCTCGAGCCTGCGGGGCAACTCCGCTTCCGACGGCACCTGATACGGAATGTGGGCATCCCGGATCTTCGCTTTTGCGCGAACGATCCGCTGGGCAAGTGTCGGCGGCGTCGTGAGGAATGAACGGGCGATCTCTTCAGTGGTCAGATCGCAAACCTCTCTGAGCGTGAGCGCGACACGGGCTTCCGGCGCCAATGCAGGATGGCAGCAGGTGAAGATCAGGCGAAGCTCGTCGTCTTCGATACCTTTGTCCATCTCCGCGTGCGGGTCGGCGGTATCAGCCTCGAGCCGGTCAGCGACCTGGTCCAGCGACGAATCGAACCGCGCATGTCTGCGCATGCTGTCGATCGCCTTGTACCGTCCGGCCGAGACGAGCCATGCGCGGGGGTTCACCGGGATACCCTCCGCAGACCATTGCTCAGCCGCGGCAGCAAAGGCGTCGTGAAGTGCATCTTCCGCCGTATCGAAGTCGCCGAGAAGACGGATGAGCGTTGCGAGGATCCGCCGGGATTCCGTGGAATAGATCCTGTCGAGAGCAGCACGAAGGTCGGCGGCAGAATTGTCAATCATACGTCGTCAGCCATGATGATTTCCAGAACAATAAAGAATGAAATACACTTGGCATCGAAGAAAGTGTAGCGGGATTTGCTGCCACGAATTTAAGCATTTTCATTCGGCATCGCAACAGTGTAGTATGCTCCTCTTTATCGGCTGGCAAGATAAAAACGCTCAGCGATAGACATTTTTGGGCCCGACCCGAGTTGCAATTGTATTTGAATAACCGTAGTATGGCATCAGACACTTTCGCGAGAGCGCCTTCAGATACCAACCGGCAGCTCTCCAGAATCGGGAGAATCCGTCAGACCAAAATCCAGCACAGTCACTCTATCTTCAATCTATTCCAAGTGAATCGACTGCAGTTTCCATTTTTCAACCGGAGACCATCACCATGGATGATAAAGTCATATACAAAGACAGGCTGATCGTAATCACTTCAGATTGTATCCGTTTCAAAAATTATTATTTCCCCGGCACATCGAAGCGTGTCCCATTCGACAAGATCAATTCCGTAGCCGTCGAGCACTCCTCAATATCCACAGGCAAATGGAGATTTTGGGGCACACGGGATCTGACGACCTGGTACCCTCTTGACATTCGACGCCCGAAAAGAGATGAAATATTCCTGATGTCGCTTGTCGGGAAAAAAGTCCGGATAGGATTTACAACGGAAAATTCAGATGCGGTGCGGCACATCCTCGAGGAGAAGCACGTGTGTCACGGAGTGGCGGCAAGACCGCATTAGAAACGGATATTTTTTTTCCGCGCAGGCGTTTGTTTCGCTGCTGTACGCTGGAGACAGGAAACTGGAGGCTTCTCCGGTAGTGCCTGAATTTAGGATAGTGTGACACTCGCTCGCGCAAAGTCGCTAAGGCGCAAAGAGAATTGATACGTTTTCCTTGCGGCTTGGCGTCTTTGCGTGATATTTTCTCCTCCCGATACATAAACCCTTTGAACATTATTCTAATTCAAGCATTACCGCTTCTCGGTAGTGTTGCTTTTTGCGGCTTGTCGCACTACATTGATTTGTTGTTGGAGAAACCTCTATCAGACACCTTTGTAGGAAGGCGTCGTTGCTCCATCCCCCGATAATAATTCGTCACCATTATTCATTATCAGCCTTTACAATCCGATCAAGGAGAACTTCGACATGGTTAAACTATTCTTGTTGACGGCGTCGGTCATTCTTAGCGTACATGCCGTTCTTGCCCAGCCCAAACCGGAAGAGCAGAAACACGATACTGCCGAAGGCGAGGTACCCAAGCCTGTCCAGGTTGTGACACACCACGACATCACGATCAACGGGCATCAAATTCACTACACCGCCACGGCGGGAACGTTCCTATTGAAAAGCGGAGAGGACAAACCGATCGCGCTAATCGGCTTTACGGCATACACGAAGGATGGTTCCGGATCGCCTGACAACCGGCCCATCACGTTCTCCTACAACGGCGGACCCGGCTCGTCGTCGATCTGGCTGCACATGGGAGCACTGGGACCGAAAAAAGTGGTCATCGACGACCCCGAAGCAACACCTCCTGCCCCGTATAAAATGGAAGACAACCCGTACTCGATCCTCGACGTCACCGACCTTGTCATGATCGATCCGGTCGGCACAGGATTCAGCAAACCGGTTGGAAAAGCCAAAGGAGCCGATTTCTGGGGGGTGGACGAGGATATCAAATCCGTCAGTCAATTTATTTTTCAATACATCCGGGCGAATGTGCGATGGAACTCGCCAAAATTTTTGCTTGGCGAAAGTTACGGGACGACACGATCCGCCGGGGTTGCCGATTATCTCTTCGAGAACATGGGCGTGGCGGTCAACGGCGTCATCCTGGTTTCGACGGTGCTAAATTTTGAAACTCTTGAGTTCGCGAAAGGGAACGATCTGCCGTACATTTTCTATCTCCCCACATACTCCGCCGTTTCATGGTACCACCACGCACTGCCGGCGCAGACATCAAATCTTGATTCCCTCTTGACCGAAGTACGAAAATTTGCGATGGGAGAGTACGCCGATGCACTTTTCAAAGGATTCGCGGTCGACAGCACCGAGCTGAACAAAGTGATCGACAAACTCTACCAATATACCGGGATATCAAAACAGTATTGGAAGAAAGCGGACCTCCGGCTGAACGAGCCGCAATTTACCGAAGAACTGCTGCGCGACCGGGGGGTGACGGTCGGAAGATTGGATTCGCGCTACGAAGGGCCGACGCCCGATTTGCTGAGCGAGTACTCGACGTACGATCCGCAGAGTTCCTCCATCAGCCCCGTCTTCATCACGGACTTCATGGATTATTACCACACGGACCTGAACTATCCGATCGACCAGACGTACAACGTCAGCGCTTACGGCAATAAAGAATTCAAGTGGGATTGGAAACGCGGCGGGCGGTCCGATTGGGACTTAGGATACCCGGATGTCTCGGACGACCTCGCCGACGTGATGTCGAAGGATCCATACCTGAATGTTCTTGTGTTGAATGGATACTTCGATCTTGCAACGCCGTTCTTTGCAACCGAATACACGGTTGACCATCTGGGCAACATTCTGCCGGGGCTCAAAAACCGGATACAGATGAAATATTTCAACGCGGGGCACATGATGTACGTCCACTCGGAATCGCTGCCGCTCTTTAAATCTACTATAGCAGATTTTATCCAGAGCATGTTACGGCCGAAGAAATAGCAAGGAGTCTTCAAGCAGAACTCCGTTACAAAGTGGATCTGTCAGATTGAATACTTAGAGCCCGATGTCAAGTCGGGCTTTTTTATTAGTCGCAACTCCTTCCATCCAAAGACTTGCTTCACCTCACGACAATAGATTCGCGAGGATGTATATTAGCGAATGCCACGGCTCTTTGGGGCACAAAAACATCTCTCACTAATCAGGGAATCCACACATGACGACGAATCGCGTTCGGTACTTTTTGCTGCTGGCAGCCTTGTCCCTCGTATTCTTCTCAATGTCTTTGTCACAAAAGAAATTTGACGTGATCATTCTACAAGCCGGCGGGAAAGTGGTCGGCACAATTCTCGATAAACATCAGAATCAGCCTGTCATCATTCAGCTGGAATCAGGTGACAAGATGACGATCCAGTGGGACGAGATCAAATCATTCGACATACTTGTTGTGAAAGAAAAAAGTGTGGATGAAAGAGTCAAGGAGGATTCCGAAAACAATACCGAAGTCCTCTGGAAGCTGATCTACCTTTCGGGGAACGAAATCCAGGTAGATCAACTCCTCACGGTCTCCGATACGTCTCTCCTGACCCTCCGCAACGGCAAATACATGAGAATTCCAGTCGACTCCATTGCCGTAGTGGTTCACTACAGAGACGGGCATTTCTGGACGGGAGCCGGAATTGGGTTTGTGGCCGGCGGTCTCGCGGGGACGATCATCGGAGTTGCTACTGCCGCCAAACCTGATCCGGCTAAGCCGGAAACTCAACTCTTCTCTTGGGTCAATACCGACAATCCCATGTCTGTTGGATTGATTGTCGGCGCGCCGCTCGGGTTTGTCGTGGGGGGCGTTATCGGAGGGACCGGTGAATACGTGACCTTCGATCTTAGAGCCCAAAAGAATCCGAAAATGAAACGACAGATTCTTCAGAAAGCGATCGATGATTGACGAACATAGCTTGATTCCGGCGGGAACTTGTTGAAATCTCCGTTGTTGAAAATAGCGAAAGGCTTATCGTTTACAAAAGCAATTACACATGCGGGATTATCTTCGCTCTAAATTAGTGATCGCCGGAACCATCTTATTTATACTTGGTTCTGCTCCGCTACTTATTATCATTATCGCCGCGAAAATAGGACTGTGGCCCGACCCCGATCCGAATCCGATCGGCCCGGGGCTCCTCTTCTTCTTCACCTTCTGGCCATCAATCATCTGCGTGATTATCGGCGCCGCCGGCATCAAAAGGAAGCGGCGCGAGGAAAAGCTCGATCAATTATTGCATAAGACTTAATATTTTTCGATGGCCCCATCTTCACGCAGTTGCAGTATATTGCCGGATTAAAAACAACCCTATCTCCTTTGGATTCGATTCTGCACCAAGGAGCAGGCAAGATATAGGCACCGCGGAATAAGTCTACACGTATGACCGCAAACGAATTTCGCCGCATGGCGCTCAGCCTGCCGGACGCAGTGGAATCCCATCATATGGATCATCCCGATTTTCGGGTAAGGGGAAAAATATTTGCAACGCTCGGTTATCCCGACGAGGAATGGGGCATGGTCAAACTTACTCCCGTTCAACAATCGCAGGCCGTAAAGGAAGAACCCGAGGCATTCGTCCCCGTCAAAGGAGCCTGGGGTTTCAAAGGAGGCACGAATGTGAACCTTCGTTCTGTAACGAAGAAAGCTCTGCGCGCTGCGATTGAAATGGCCTGGGCAAACATGGCACCACAACAAAATCGGCCTTCCAAAAAATAACAGCCGTCGACGAGATGGAGGGCACACAATTTTAACATCGGAGAATCATCATGTCGGAAGATTATCCTTACGTAACCCGGCTTGACATCAAATTCAAACATCTTGAACTTATCGACATCCCCTCAATGGTGCGTGAGTGCAAGGACAAGTGGTTCAACCAGACTCTTACAAAAGTGAACGACAGCGTCGTGCGCGTCGGGATCGTTCAGGGAGAATACCACTGGCATAAACATGACAACGACGAGGAATTCTTCTTTGTTCTTGAAGGACGATTGCTGGTCGATCTTGAAGAGAGGACGATCGAATTAGACCCGGGCCAGGGTGTGACGATACCAAAAGGTGTCGTACACCGAACGCGGGCGCTAGTAAAGACGGTCATGCTCATGATGGAGAACAGCACGATAGTGCCGACCGGAGATTAATAGGTCTGTGCAAGTTGAAAAGCGCATGTGTACTTTAGAAACTTCTTACGGGTCAAAGCAGTTCGCATGAAGAAGAGCGTCTCGATCGGCCTCATCGGCGATTACAATGAGGCGGTGCCCGCCCACCAGGCAATTCCCATTGCCTTGCGCCGTTCGGATGCGGGCTCAGGTGTTGCAGTCGATCTCGAATGGATCCCCACTGAGCAGATCGCGTCAGCCGCACAGGTATCACATTTCGACGGGCTTTGGTGTGTGCCGGCAAGTCCATACCGGAGTATGGATGGCGCGCTGCTGGCGATCAAGCACGCTCGCGAACACGGTGTTCCGTTCCTTGGTACGTGCGGCGGGTTTCAGCACGCTGTCGTAGAGTACGCCCGCAACGTGCTCGGGTGGGCCGATGCAGAGCATGCAGAGAGCGCACCCAGCTCATCCCGCGCTGTAATTTCCGCGCTGGAGTGTGCTCTTGTTGAAACTCTTGGTGCGGTCCGGCTCTTTCCGGGCAGCCGGATCGCTGCGGCATACGGAGTTGAACACGCAACGGAAGGTTATCGGTGCCGTTACGGCCTAAACCCGGAGTTCCGCGCTGAGCTCACGGCGGGCCCTCTGCACGCTTCGGCAGATGATGCGGCGGGTGAAGTACGTGCCGTCGAGCTAGACGATCACCCCTTCTTCGTTGCAACGCTTTTCCAGCCTGAACGCGCCGCGCTGAAAGGCGAATCCGCTCCGCTCGTCGATGCATTCGTACGCGCGTGCGCCTCCTGACCATGTCAGCAGCCGCAATAATAAATAGACAAAGGGGCGCCCGGCTGCGAAAAAATCCTCTTGGAATTTTCGCATGAATAACTCTAAAATTGAAGCATGGTGGTCAGCCGGGTTGCAATTTCCTTTGAATAGAGTTAATTTTGCGGAAAAGGGGAGGTCTGTCCCACTCCCAAATATCCACGATTCTCATACCATCCCTCAACGTGAGGTCTAACAAACGAATGACATTGTTCCAATTCGATGCACAGTAATCATCATAAAGAGATCATGCAACACAACGCATGCGCAGATCGAGCACAGGGGATAGCATGAATTACAGAACCACAGCGATTTTCTTCATCGCCTTGTTTGCAGCAAGCTGCAGGGAAACAGTAACTAGTCCTGCATCAGGAGTCAACCTGATTGCTAGTTCTTCGTTTGAGGTGGATGGCACGCCAACGCTCCAAGGTTGGACAGTTTCGGATACGTCAGCGGTGCATTTTTCCACCGACATTCCTCACGATGGGTCGGGTTACTCGATCATCCTTCACGCAGAGTGGTTCGGACCTTCGCCGACTAATTTCATCTCGCGTAAACTTGCAGCGCAGAGCGGCACGCATCTATACTGGTTGTCCTATTGGGGAAAGAGGATCGGTATCTCCGGCGGAATTTCCGTTCTTCTCAGCCAGCACGCAAGCCAGAATTCCATCCTTTGTATGTCGCTTCCCGTCGCCGATACATCTTGGACTTTCTATTCGCAGACCGACACTAGTACTGCGAACACTGACGACAGCCTGACCATCAAGATTGGTGGAGGTGCATCGGAGATTGCCGCAGGAACGACATATTTCAACACGTGCGAACTCGAGAGGCTGGAGTAACATACATGCTCCTCGTATAGTAACACGAGTGTAATCATCCGCCTTTTTTTGAAGGAGAGAGAGAATACGGCGGGCCCCTCAACGGAACAGGCTTGTCTCTCCCGTTGCGTTCTTGCATGACGCCCAAATCGCAAATCAGCGATCTCAATTGTCATTTCTGACACATTGAAACTTATCAAATATATCATCCTCCCGGGTTGCATTGTGCTCGCGAGCTGCGAACATGAAAACCCATATGTCGTCCTGCAGTCGCAGGATTCTACATTCACTTTTATCGCACGGATCAACCCTTCGCCGGCTCCGTTGACGAGTTCGAAAGCAAAAGTCCGCGGCCATTTAACAGTCATCAACAGAACGCCGGCCTCTCAGGAATTCGGCAATCGATTTCTCCTTCTTGAGACCGCCGACGGCGTTGCGAGAAGAACGTACCTGGACGATGTCGACTCGTACGTGATAGATTTTTCAACCGTAACGATAAAGGGCTCCGATTCTCTAGCCATCGAAGTGTACTGGGTATTTAAACGTGCAGAGAAGTTATCGTATCAAAACCTTGCCTTTGATCGACCTGCGCTGGAGCAGTACCTTCAAAATAAGAGACATTAGGAATTGCAGCCCAACCGCCGTCCCGCAGCTATTCGGGAAGAGTTTTGGTGTGGTATGCGGTGAAAGGAAATACCATGTTGAGCGAATACGAGAACGTTCAGCAAATCGAGGGTGAGCCAATGCGAAGATGGTTCTCGGACGATTTTTTCGACTTGATCGTCTGGTTTTCAAAAGAAAAAATCATACTGGGATTTCAACTGTGCTATGATATGCACGGCAATCAACGGGCACTTACCTGGAAGCGACCGGATGCGTACTTTCATCAGAGGATCGATGACGGCGAAGGCCGGCCAGGAAAGCATAAGTCGACACCGATCCTTATACCTGACGGACGATTTGATCATATTGCCATCGCAGCGAAATTTCAAAAAGAAAGTCTGGACATCGAGCCCGCGATTTCCAAGTTCGTCTTTAATATACTGTCTGCTTATCAATAGTAGTTTCACGTCAGCGTCGCCGGATGGCGCTCGACAAACTCGCTACGCTCGTCGAGGAGGGCTCAAAAATTTAGA
>CAYTOA010000052.1:0-16741 GCA_964439265.1 uncultured Chitinophagaceae bacterium | reverse complement strand
CGGATGGCGCTCGACAAACTCGCTACGCTCGTCGAGGAGGGCTCAAAAATTTAGAACCTTATGTGCATGAGTCCGCGAGACAGAACAGCGCGCAATGATTGCACATAACCACAGCATGAAAGAAACATACTATGAAATTCGCTAAATACGTTTTCTGGTCGGCAGCCATCTACGGCATTTTCGTTACGCTCCCTCTCTTTTTCAACGAACAGAAGATGGGCATAGACTATCCACCTCCGGTCAATCACGCTGAGTACTATTATACTTTCGCCGGAGTGACCCTGGTCTGGCAAATACTATTCATCTTCATCGCGGCTAACCCATCGAGGTATCGTGCGATCATGATCCCCTGCATTCTTGAAAAATTGTCTATGGTTCCGGCATTTTGTATACTATTCCCGGAAGGACGCTTTCCCTCGCTGTGGATGCCGTTGTTTATAATCGACTGAGCATTAGCCGTTCTATTTTTCATATCGTTTACAAAAACGAAACATATCAACACAGAGCCAAAGGCTTGATCTTAGGAAGCATCCAGATCCATCTTTTTGGAGTGGTGTCCTAATCTGAATAATCATTACCTTGAAATGTTCCCAGAATGATCTTCATGGGATTTGAGTGCTTGAGAATGATGAAGACATCGGCAACTATATGTCACCCTGAGTGTAGCGAATGCCAAAGGCATCTCCCAAAGGGATCGCTTCGCGACCTTTGGGAGGGTATATCCGGGAAGTTTGAGGTCTATCCAGAAGATTTATGGCAAAGCTTGAATTCACACCAATAGGGCTCGTCGCAAATCAAGTCACCCAGCCCGTCGATGAGAACTGGGCCTCGGTAATTTCCAGACTTACAATCCTTCCGGAGTTTTCAAAAGGAGTCAAAGGCCTTGACAAATTTTCACACGCCGTCGTTATTACCTTCATGAACAAGGCGCAATTTCATCCGGCGGGGGATATCGTTCGAAGGCCGCGCGGCCTTGACACGATGCCCGAAGTGGGAATATTTTCTCAGCGGGCCAAAGATCGTCCGAATCGAATCGGTGTGACAGCGGTAAAGATCGTCGCCGTGGGGGATGATTTTGTCGAGGCGGCGGGCCTCGACGCGATCGATGCCACACCGATCCTCGATATCAAACCGTATTATCCGCAATACGATTGCATCGAGGATGCCAAAGTTCCAGAGTGGGTAAACAGGCTCATGCGCAACTATTTCTAATGGTCACTTAAAACTCTCGGACCGAAAATATGAAAACTGCAGCAATTATCATCATTGCGATCATAAGTTTCTGTGAAGTATCGTTCGCTCAAGCCGATAACGCCGCCGGCGACGGATCTGCCTATGACTCATCGTTGGCAAAAAGCCTCGGAGCGGACGAATACGGAATGAAGCATTACGTCATCGGGTTTCTAAAGGCCGGCCCGGTGAAGATCCAAGATTCCGTTCAACGGGAAGAACTGCAGAGGAAGCATCTAAAGAACATCATGCGTCTGGCCGCTGAAGGAACTTTGATCGTCGCAGGCCCGTTTCTTGATGACCAGGTACTCAGGGGAATGTTTATTTTCAATGTTAAAACGGTCGAAGAAGCGAGAACGATCGCCGAGACAGACCCTGCGGTGAAGGCCGGCGCATTGGTTCTTGAATTGCACCCCTGGTACGGCTCGGCGGCACTTGTCGAGACGCAGCGTATCCACAAAAAGATAGAAAAAAGGAGCGTTGCAGAATAATCAACGCAACGGCGACACGCGGCCAGACCCGGCGGCCGGCGTAGGTACTCATCACCGCTCGCGAGAACGCTCAGAAACCTCAACGGGTCGATCACCAACGGCGAACCGTCCCTTCTGAATGAACACGATTAGCTAAACCAACTACACAACTCAGTGACTCATAGCCTATAACTTGTATGAACAGTGCCCCAAAAACACTTCACCTCACCATCACCCGCGTTTTTGACGCGCCTATCGAGAAAGTGTGGAAAGCCTGGTCAAAAGCGGAGTACGTCATGCTCTGGTGGGGACCCGATTTTTTCACGTCCCCCAGCGCCAAAATGGATTTTCGTGAAGGGGGAACCTCGCTGGTCTGCATGCGCGCGCCGAAACAATTCGGCGGACAAGATATCTACAGCACATGGAAGTACAAGAAAATCGTGCCGCTGCAAAGCATTGAATACATTCATATCCTCGCCGATAAAGAGGGCAACAGCGTCGACCCGGCCGCACTGGGTATGCCCCCCGATTTTCCCAGAGATCAGCGCAATGCCGTCACGTTCAAACCCCTTGCCAGCAATCGAACAGAAATGACGGTGACTGAGTATGATTGGAGCGAAGGGAAAATGTTCGAATTGTCCAAAACAGGCCTGGAGCAGTGCCTCAACAAGATGGCGGCTATCTTCGCGAAGGATTGAGTTCAGATCGGCCGAGCACAGCAGTCTGTGCAAAACAGAATTCACAAATCATTGAACGCCATTCATAAATCTCAACGGGAGCAATGATGTTAGCAGGTTCAACCGGTCCGATTGTCGGTGCAGCGATCGCCAGGCGAAGGCGAAAGATCTTCGGGGCGTTTCGCACACTCTCGGCGACATCGCCGGACAGCGCAAGGACTCTTTTTGAGCTTGGAATAACAACCTCACGTCTTTTTCGGACTCAGCTCAGGCGAAAAGTAATAGTTCAACTCGAGGGGGATAAATATTATCTTGACGAGTACAGAGAAAAAGACGCCGAGCGGCTGCGGCATAGAATAGCATTTGGTATGATAGCCGCTCTGTTGGCATTCCTTTTTATAGCTCTGCTGTTACGATAACGAACGTTTCTTATCATCCGATGAAGCAGCCAATCCGCCTACTACTGATCGTTCTCAACTCATTCCTGGCGATCACGGCAGTTGCGGGCGGAGCAGGGCTCCTTTCCGGAATGAATGCACCGCCGGTTGACATGTTGACCAATTCCCCGTTCAATAGCTACATCATTCCGGGATTGGCTTTGCTCATGCTCGTTGGGGGAACTGCGTCGGCTGCGGCGATCATGCTTATTCGCGCACATCGATACGCGCTGAGGACTGCCTGTATCGCCGGTATCATGATCGTTATCTTTGAGACGGTCGAAGTCGCTGTCATCGGTTCACCGGAAGGCATCGCAAGAAATTTGCAGCTCTTCTATTTTGCGCTTGGTTTCGTTATCACTGGAATTGCATGGAGAGGGGCATTCGTTGAACGTCTGCTTTCTGCATCAAAATGATTGCAATTAATAGCAAAGGCATATAGGAAATTGATTCGAAAGCCAGCACCCGGGAGATCCAACGCAAACTTGCCTGTGAAGTCATTCAAACATCAGAAGGATTGGGAGGCGTGGCTCGGAAAGCATTTCGATTCGTCAGCCGGTTTCTGGATGAGGCTGGCGAAGAAATCTGCGAGGTTTAAGTCCATCACCTACCAGGAAGCTCTGGAGACCGCGCTCTGTTACGGATGGATCGATGGGAAGAAAAAGGCCTTTGATGAAGAATCATGGCTGCAGAGATTCACTCCGCGGCGGCCGAAAAGCATCTGGTCCAGGATCAATCGCACCAAGGCTTTGGCGCTCATTAAAAGGGGCCGGATGAAACCGGCTGGGCTGGCTGCGATCGAGCGTGCCAAAGAAAATGAACGCTGGGATACTGCATACGATTCGCACAGCACGGCGAGGCCTCCTGCCGATTTTCAGAAAGCATTAAACAAGAATCCGAAGGCAATAAAATTCTACGCATCATTGAACAGCCAAAATAGATACGCTATTCTTTTTAGGATACAAACGGCTAAACGAATTGAGACGCGCCGGGAGCGCATCGATACATTTGTCAGGATGCTTGCTATGCACAAAAAGCTGTATCCATAGGCCATTGGATTGCGATTCGTCAAGCTCCTTGCAAAAAGACACCAGGGTTTGCGCTATGATGGTCTTTGAGGTCATTCTCGCTGCTATTTCCTATTATGCGGGAAAGATGACATGGCAATTGTTCAAGCGCGGACGGTTCCTCAAAACAATTGCAAGCGACCAGGCTGGGATGACCGCATTCATCTCGGCTGAAACTATTGGCGCTTTTTTACAAAAGAATCCAGTGCATATGAAGAAGGGACCAGCGGGCTATGTCGGCAACATATCGCTGCTCATCGATATTGATCTTAGAACGCAGCGCCGATTGAAATTGCTGTTCGGGACTGTGACTGTTCTTGCACTTATTGGCAGTGCATATCTCAGCACCGTATTTTTATTGATCAATGCCATATTATTTTTTCTGACTGGCATCTATCCGCTCACCGAATCTGGCCGGCGCAACGCACACGATCTGATGCTGACGCTCGGCGCTATTTTATATACATGGCGGAAGGAAGATGAAAAAGAGTGCGATGAGTGGATCAGCCAGGCCTCAAGCTTGCTGGATCTCTATGCGCTGATCAAAAATATGAAATGATGACAGCTCCATTGATACGACCACACAAATTCGTTTCCATATGTCCAAGGGAGTAAGAAGAATTATTCTGAGGTTTGGCGGCGGCATGCTTATGATCCTGGGCATCCTGCATCTGCTGGTCACGCCGTTCATCGCGCGCCTCATCTCGGACAATACAACCGAATCCGTTGCAACCTGGCTCACGCCGCCAATGCTCCTGAACCATGTCGTCGTGGGTGTGCTGCTGCTTCCATTGGGATTTTTCACTTTCTACGCAGCTGCTCCGGCCGTCGGCGGCGAGCCATGGGCGTTGATCGTCACGCGGGTTTCCGCAGTCACCGTAACGACCCTGCCGCTGATTCTTTTTCTGCTGATGGGTGACCGATACTTCGGCGCTGCGCCGTTCGTTGCCGCAACGGCAACAGTCTGTGCCGCGGCATTGGCGCTTCTCGCAGCGGCATTCTGGCCTGAACGCCCCATCCCCCCGGCAGGCGGCTCGATTTCACAGTCACAGCAGTAGGAATATTTATTACGTGAAACACTTTCTTGAGGAAATAGCTTATGAACTCATCTCAAGCTCGGCATCCTGGGCTGAACCGTATCGGGCAGATTGCTGTACCGGTGAGCGATATTGATCGGGCTGTCGCTTTCTACCGCGATGTTCTCGGAATGCAACTCCTCTTTCAGGCACCTCCCGGATTGGGATTTTTCGATTGCGGCGGCATACGCCTTATGCTCGATGCTGCGGCAAAAAAGAACGCCGGGAACTGCTCAGTAATTTATTACAAGGTCGATGATCTGACGTCGTCCTTTAATGATCTCTCCAACCGTGGAGTAATATTCGAATCAAAACCTCATCTCATTGCGAAGATGCCGGACCACGAGCTTTGGATGGCATTCTTTCGTGATCCAGACCGGAACCTTCTCGCATTAATGAGCGAGGTAACGTAGATGCCGCAAAGCATTTACATCTCCAACGAAGAACTGTTAACAATCTTACACGAGAGGCCTACTATGAAAGTTTCAAGACTATTTATCACCGCTGTTATTTTTACTTTTCTCTCTCCCCTGCTGCATGGGCAGCAAGCGGTGAACCTGCAGGGTTATTGGGAAATGCTATCTCAGAAACTGAACGGGCGGGAGAACCTAACGTTCGGCAGGCAGATCAAAATGCTGACGGGAACCCATTTCGTTTGGGTGCGACAGAACAGGAAAAATGTCGAAGAGCTCCTTGCAAAGGGAACATTGCGCGATTCTTTGGATGCGTTTCATGATGAGTTCGGGGCAGGAACGTACAAGGTCACCGGAAATACGTACACCGAGACGACCGAGTTTTTCTTTGAACCGAATTACATCGGTACTTCGATTGATTTTACCTTTACGATCAATGGCGATCAGTGGCATATCATCGGCCACTTTGTCGGCAACGACAACGGAAAGAGAACCGACGAACTTATTGAAGAAGATTGGAAGCGCGTGGAATAGATCAACTCATCAACCATCCTTATGGGATTTTCGCCAGCGTGGGGCAGTCTGTTTCCAATCTTAGGGATTTGAATGAACGAATGCGATGGAATGAGGGTTAAACATGGATAAGTCTTCGCGGGATGTGATCATCCGAACTCAGAATTGGTCGGAAGCGATTCAATTCTACAGCTCCGTTCTCGGCCTGCCAATCACCAGTCGCAGTGCGACGATGATCGGGTTTGAAACCGGATCCTTTTGTTTGTATGTTGAAAAAGGAAACGAGCATGGACCGGTCTTTGAATTCCTTGTCCAGGATGTCCAGGAAACCAAACAAAAACTTGTTGCAGCCGGATGCGTCGTGGTAGATGAGAATCCTTCCGTCCCTCGTTGCTACATTCGAGACCCGTACGGATTTGTTTTCAATATCGGGAAAGCTCCGGAATAATTACAGGAGTCGTCTTCGGCATTCCGAATTAAAAAAATAGAGGATAATCATGAAGGATAGTTTCATATCACTGTTTATCTTGCTTTTGGGCATATCTTCATTATCGTTGGCACAGCAGGACACGACATGGCAAAAATGGAATTGGCTCGTCGGAGATTGGACCGGCGAAGGGAGCGGAACGCCGGGTAACGGAGAAGGATGGTTCTCTCTGAAGCCGGACCTCGACGGAAAAGTCTTAATACGAAAGAACCATTCTGAATATCCGGCAACCACAGATAAACCAAAGACTATCCATGACGATCTCATGGTCGTCTACCTCGACTATGCCGGTCAACCTGCGAAGGCGGTCTACTTTGATAATGAAGGCCACACAATTAACTATGCAATATCGTATCTTGAGAAGTCCATCGTATTTACCAGCGGCAAGGTGCAGAATAAGCCGGTGTTTAGGTTATCGTATACTTCATTGGGCAAAGAGACGGTCGACGTGAAGTTTGAAATGTCGCGGGACGGCGAAACATTTCAGACCTACACTGAAGGCAAGTGTATACGGAAGAAGTAGCTCCCTGTGAGACGGAAAATCCCCATTAATTATTTCACATATATCGAAGGACATCACATGAGAACATTCCTTACACTCGCCCTCTTGCTCATTGGGACTTGGTTCAACGGCAGTCTGCGGGCGCAGACATTCTCCGTTCAGAAATACAGTATCGGCGGCGAAGGAGGGACGGATTATCTGACCGTCGAGCCGGGAACGGGGCGCGTCTTCGTCTCGCGCGGCTCACACGTCATGGTCATCGACGGAAACGAAGGCAAAGTCCTCGGCGATATTCCCGACACGCCCAACAACCACGGGATCGCTCTTGTTGCGAAATACAATCATGGGTTCATCACCAATCGCGGCGATTCCACGCTTACGATGTTCGACCTTAAAACACTCGCCGCGATCAAGAAGATCAAAATCCCGGCAGGCGGGCAGGACGGGATCATGTACGATGATTTCACGGACCGGATCATTCTGACCAATCACAGTAATCCCGGGACCGCTACCGCCGTTGACCCCAACGCGGGGGTGATAACGGGAGAAGCAGTGCTCGCCGACAATTCGCCTGAAGGCGCAGCGAGCGACGGGAAGGGGAAGCTCTTCGTCAACCTTGAGCGGAAGAATTCCATCCAGGTCGTCGATGCCAAGGCAATGAAAGCACTCGGTGTGTGGCCGCTCGATTCGTGCGACGGTCCAACTGGGATCGCGTATGACCGCTCCACGGACAGGATCTTCACCGGCTGCGGAAAAATGTCCGCGGTCGTGAATGCCGAAACAGGAAAGATCGTGGCGACAATCCAGAACGGCGATGGTGTCGACGCGCTCGGATGGGATCCCTCTGATAAGTTGATCTACATTCCGGCCGGCCGCGACAGCAGCGTCACGATCGTTCACGAAGATTCACCCGACCATTATACTGTCGTCGCCACCGTGACCACGATGGCCGGCGCAAAAACTATTTCTGTCGACCCACTGACACATTTGGCGTATCTCTTCCAGCCGATGTACGCCCCCGCTCCGGCAGATGCACCGCTGGACCGAAATGGGCGACGCCCGCGCGGTCCGGTCATTGGCGCGTACCTCATTGTCATCAAGCATTGATGACGTACCGCTGAATTCGAATTGAGTCTATTGCCCCGGAAATTCACCTTCCGGGGCTTTTTGTATCCGGCGGGGATGTCATAACTTTCGTCAGTTTGAACGCATGCGCACTAATTAAGCTCAATATTGAGCAAAAATCATCATAGCGTCACTCCTGTTGTGCCCCCCCGCCTCTTCCCCGCTTGACTTTTTTTCAACAAAATTCTACTTTTCCATTATGCCATTGGGGGAATCCATCCCCCACTAAAAGCCATAATCAAAAAGAACAATAGAAGGAAGGACACCTGGATGAAAATACTCCACTGGACATGCTGTACTCTGTTCGTGTTTCTGCTCACGCATGCCGCATTTGGACAGATCACGATTCAAAAGTCAGACGTTCAGCAATATTGGATGCCGAATTCGGCCGTCAAACTAATTTCAGACACAAGCCAGTACGTCAACGTCGGGAAAACCGGGGGACCAAACGTCTACGATTTCTCTTCGCTCCATTTTCCTGACACGATGGCGATGACGATCTTTTCGGCGTCGCAAGTTCCACAACTCGCCGAGCGCTTCAATCCATCAAGCTTTTTTTGGAGCTCGTCGCTTCAGACACTTTCCAACGTCCCTCTTCTCCTCTTCACTGACACCAGTTTCGTGAGCATCGCAAACGTTTCAGTTTACCCCGATTCGCAGATGTACAGCTATTCCATTCCCAACGAAGTGAGTATGAAGTTTCCAACCTCGTATGGACTTCAATGGGTAACAACGGGCGAAGGTCTGGGCGTCGACTCAACCTATGTCAATAATGCAATCACGAATGTGTCAACGGGATGGAATCATGCACAATCCTATGTCGTGGACGGTTTTGGAACTCTTGCCGTCGGCGGTAAATCGCACGATTGTCTGAGGATAAGATCTCTCGAACCGGACCAGTACACGTACCAAGGATTCAATTATTTCACCAAGGAAGGTATCGCGATCATCATCGACAGCAGAAAGGACCAGAACGATACCGGCACGGTGAAGGTGGGCGGCGTGACGATCATCAGCGGAACTGCCGTGACACAAGTTTCCGAAGGCAAAAATTTCCCTGCGACTTTTTCGTTGTCTCAGAATTTCCCTAATCCATTCAACCCGTCCACAACGATCCAATTCAGTGTTCCGTCGACAGGGCGCGCAGTGGTGAAAATTTTCAACCTGCTGGGTCAGGAAGTTGCAACGGCGTACGACGGTCAAGCGAGCGCCGGATCACGTCATCAGGTACAATTCAATGCATCGAATCTTGCCAGCGGAATATACTTCTCGCGTTTGGAGTTCGACGGGAAGATGCAAGTGAAGAAGATGCTGCTTCTGAAATAAAACTAAATAGACCCTTTGCTCCGCTCAGGGTGACATGTGGTGGCTTGCCGCTCATGTAGTACAGCTCCATCATTGTCATTCTGAACGGACCGAAGCGAAGTGAATGCCAAAGGCATCCCTACGGGAGAATCTTTAAGGCGGTATATCCTCCAAAACGGATGCTTTCGGAGTTCACTCCGTTCAACAAAATAGAAAGGAAAAATATATGGATAGAATAATTTCTACAACTGCTGCAATTTTGTTCCTGGCTTTCGCCGGCTCAACAAATTCTTTTTCTCAAACGGCAACACTACCGTCCGGCAGCGGAACTTCCGGCGACCCGTACGTTATCGCTTCGCTCAATAATCTTTACTGGATAACGCAAAATTCCGGCGCGTGGGGAGCATATTTTACGCAAACCGCCAACATCGACGCATCCTCCGATTCGAGCTGGAATTCCGGCAGCGGTTTCTCTCCCATTGGAAACGGCTCCCATTTCACCGGCACCTATGACGGACAGGGGCATACGATTTCAGGATTATTTATTTCCAGGGGAAGTTCCGACTACATCGGTATGTTCGGTCAAATCTATCACGCAACGATAAAGAATCTCGGCTTGCTGAACGCCCGTGTTACAGGGAGACAATACACAGGCGGGCTCGTAGGATTAATTTTTGATGCTGCCGTTTCCAATTGCTCTACCACCGGGACCGTCACCGGAGACAGCGACTACGTCGGCGGGCTGGTTGGCTATAGCGACGGCGGCAGCATCAGCAGCAGCAACAGCAGCGCCACCATCACCGGCGGTGCCGGATGGGCCGGCGGGCTTATCGGCAGCAATACGAACAACGAAAGCACCATCTCTACCATCAGCAACTGCTATGCGACAGGAAACGTGAGCGGCGCCAGCAGCTTTGTTGGCGGACTTGCGGGAGAGAATTTGTATGGCTCAAAAATAAAATCGAGTTACAGCACAGGACGAATAAGCGGGGGGAGTTTTGTCGGCGGATTCATCGGCGAAAACTATTACACGACCAGTTCTATCGACAGTAGTTATGCGACAGGGAGAGTCAGCGGCAATAGCGGTGTGGGCGGCTTCTCAGGTGGAAACGATCACAACGCGACAATCACAAATAGCTCAAGCTCTGGAAATGTCGTTTGTACCGGTACCAATTCTGGCGGGTTCCTCGCATATAATAGCAACAGCAGCTCGGTCGCCAACTGCTATGCCACAGGTGCTGACAGCGGAGGAGATTATTCAGGCGGATTTAACGGTTCAAACCAGTTGTATTCTACATTCAGCCAATGTTACAGCACAGGGAATGTGGTTGGAGGAGAATACGTCGGGGGATTTTCGGGGTATAGCGGAAGTAATTACGGCGGCGAGCAAATATCGAACTGTTACGCTACCGGCAATGTCGCCGGCAGCGGCATTTTTGTCGGCGGACTTGTCGGCTATAATTTTCTGGGCTCTATTAATAATTGCTACAGCAAAGGATCGGTCAGCGGCAGCTCTCCTGTCGGCGGACTCGTCGGCTATAACTATCTAAGTTCATCAAGCTCGTTCTGGGATACGCAAACTTCGGGACAATCCAGCAGCGGCTCCGGTGACGCGGGTGAGAGCAGTTCGCAGATGAAGACGCAGTCCACGTTCACCAACGCGGGGTGGGATTTTTCGAACACCTGGGCTATTGACGTAGCCGTGAACAGCGGATATCCAGGATTGAGCTGGCAGTCGCAGTACGTAGCGAGTGCGCCATCGTCAGTCACTTCTGCGAGTACGAATATTGCTTCGTCAACGGTCACGCTGAATGGAGCAGTGAGCCCGCATAAAAGTTCTACCACCGTCAAATTCTTGTATGGTACAGTATCAGGAAATTACCCGGACACTGTTACTGCGTCCCAGAGCCCTTTATACGCCTGGGGAGCGACGTCCGTGTCTGCAAATGTTACCGGCCTCGCTTCCAGCACGACATACTACTACAAGGTCCTTTCGTCGAATTCGCACGGTTCGTCACTAGGCAGCGAACTGAACTTTACGACGTTCCCGCCGCCTACATTACCGACTGCAGCGACGAGCGCCGCGTCCGCCGTCACGAGCACATCGGCATCGTTCAACGGTTCCGTTAACCCGAACGGAGATACGACGATCGTTCGGTTCCTCCTTGGAAATGTCTCCGGAACATACACGGATAGCATCGTTGCGTCGCAAAGTCCGTTGATGGGGGAAACTTCTCAGCCGGTCTCTGCATCGGCTTCGGGTTTGAATTCAGGTGCAACGTATTACGTTCGCGTCGCCGCTGTCAACACGCATGGATATGCACGGGGAACCGAGGTCAGCTTCACCACGACACTTGCGGAATCACGCCCCTCCGCGGGTGACGGTTCATCGGGAAATCCTTACCAAATCTCCTCGCTGGGAAATCTTATGTGGATTGCAGACACCGTAGACAATCACTCGGCTGCGTTGGGGGGAGTCTATTTTATTCAAACTCAAAACATCAATGCGTCTCCGACAAAGGCGGCCGATTACAACAGCGGGCAGGGATTTATTTCGATTGGGTCCAGTGCCGCACAACGTTTTTCGGGTTCGTATGACGGCCAGGGTTACGATATCGACAGCTTATTTATTTCCCGGACGGGAAGCGGGAATGATAACCTGGGATTATTCGGATTCATCGGGTCGACCGCTGTGATCAAGAACCTCGGCGTAACGAACGCCAGCGTATCCGGATATGATTTTGTGGGAGCATTGGTGGGAACGGATTCGGCTGGTTCCTCCATTGAGAACTGTTATAGTACCGGGAGCGTTTACGCGGCGTACGGCGATTGCGGCGGGCTTATCGGGGAACACAACGGATCGGTTGCAACAAGTTTCAGCAGCTGCACGGTGACGGGAGGTTCAAATTACAGCATGGGCGGATTCATCGGATATTCCACTTCCGGATCAATTACAAACTGCTATAGCACCGGCGGGGTGCATGTCTCGTGCGCAGGCGCCGGAGGCTTGGTAGGAAACCACTCGGGTGCCGACATCAGTGATTGCTACAGCGTCAGCAAGGTGAGCGCGACTTCTACCTACGGCGGATTGATCGGAGGTAACTATGGGGGCACCGTCACCAATTCATTTTTTGATACCGACAGCACCAGCAGCAGTGCCGCTGGGACACCGGAGACTTCTGCCGCGCTGCGAACGCTCTCCACATTTACAAATGCCGGCTGGGATTTCGAGCTTGAAACCGCCAACGGGACGAATAATTATTGGGATATGGATATCGCGCATCACGTTATCAACAATGGTTATCCATTTCTTTCCTGGCAAAACGGTTCGACCATCGCACTTCCCGTGGAGCTGGCAAATTTTTCAGCGACTGTTTCTGATGGGAAAGTTGAATTGATTTGGAAAACTGTGACGGAACGGAATTGTGAAGGATTTGAAGTAGACAGAAAAGACTCTTCAAGCACAACGCCGGGGGGAATCGCGCCGCGATGGCTGAAGCTCGGCTTTATTTCGGGGAGCGGCACGAGCAACAGTCCGCATAAGTATTCATACAGAGATAATTCCGGAATATCCGGTGCGCTGGTCTATCGCCTGAAAGAAATTGACCGCAACGGTGCATTCGGTTACTCGCAGGAAATAGAAGTTACACCGGACGCAGTGCCGAGAGTATTAGCGCTCTCCCAAAATTATCCCAATCCATTCAACCCCGCGACAACAATCCGATTCACCGTTCCCAAAGACGGCCGTGCAACGTTGAAGGTTTACAATACACTCGGACAGGAAGTAGCGGCGTTGTTTGACGGAGTTGCCGCGGCTGGAGAATACCATCAGGCCGTGTTCGATGCCTCGCGGCTTGCAAGTGGAATTTATTTTTCGCAATTGCAGTTTAATGGTAAGATGCAGGTCAGGAAAATGCTGCTGCTGAAATAAAACTAAGTAGACCCTCCGCTCAGGGCGACATATGGTGGTTGGTCGCTCATGTACTACAGCTGCGTCATTGTCATTCTGAGCGAAGCGAAGAATCCATGACAATGATGCATTGTGGATCTACGAGGGTCCAATGACATGGATGCTTCTCCCGCCGAAAAGCGGCGGGAGAAGCATGACAATTACAAATGCATTCCACATCGAAACGATTTTTGAGAAAGCTTCCAATAAATATTTCCGTAGAATATTCCACGATCACCAAAGGATTCCTGATGAAACATTTCTACCGCGTTATAGTAGAAACTGACTTAAAAACATGTCATCGTATCCTTCGATGCGCTCTCCCGCTCTTCGAGCGGGATCGCTTACTCATGATGAACGGGCAATTTGTTCACCCTGAGCAATCCCGTTCCACTAAAGCGGAACGGGAGCGTCGAAGGGTCAGCATAAATTCGCTTTTGAGATGGCTTCTAGTAATTGCCTTCGAATTCTCTTTTACTCTGATCGCCTCCGCGCAATCATGGACATGGATCTCGGGGAGCGCAACATCCACCATCGTCCCCGACTTCGGCACGCGGGGAGAGTTCCAGCAGTCAAATCAGCCCCCGCCTCTACAGCACGCCGCCATGTGGACCGGTCCGGACGGGAATCTCTATCTCTTCGGCGGTCAGGACAGCTCGGGCAATTTCTATAACACGATCTGGGAATACAGCCCTTCGCTGGGCGAATGGATGTGGAAGCGCGGCTCGAATATGCCGAACGCTTCCACCGTGTATGGAACATCAGGCTATCCATCCGAAACGAACGACCCGGGAGCGCGGTCACAGTTCGCCTGGTTCGCTGCATCGACCGGCGATCTCTGGGTCTATGGAGGCATCGACAACGGAAGTAATATCTATTCGGACCTCTGGAAGTATGATTTCGCACTCGACCGCTGGGTATGGTACCAGCTGCAGAATAACAGCGCATCTCAAAACGATGACACCGTCTTTCCAACAAACTTCAATATGACCGGTACTCTCGGCGCCCGGTACGGTTCGAGCATGTACGTCGAAGAAGACAGCGATCGAGTCTGGCTCTTCAGCGGAGGCGGTCTTGTGACCGGAAGTCTCTGTACTTTCTCCGATGTGTGGAAGGTCGTTGTGGACAGCGCATTAACATACTGGGTTGGAGGCGTTTCGAATCCCGATGACTACGGGAACTATGCCTATCTGCCGACGGGCACAGACCAGACAATCGATTATCCCGAGGCACGCATCAATTTCTCCCTCTGCAGAGCATCGAACGGCAAGTTCTTTCTGTTCGGCGGCCAGGATCCGGGCGGAAGAATAATGGAGGATCTCTGGTCGTGGAATCCAGCAAACGAAGAATGGGCCTGGTATTGGGCGTCGAACGATGATTATCAAGTAGGGAATATGCGCTCCGTGTACTTTGCGCAGAACTCGGCCAACCAGTTCAACGAAGTCGGCTCAAGAAAAGGTTCCGCGGTTTGGATAAAATCGGATACGCAATTGGTTGTCTATGGTGGATACGGCATCGACCAAACGTTTAGCGAACGTTTGCTGAATGATCTTTGGTCATTCAACCCTTCAACGCGTCTCTGGACGTGGATCAGCGGCGGATCCGGAACGATGTACCCAGTCTATGGGACGAAGGGGATCGCAGCAGATTCGGTGAGTCCCGGCGCTAACGCGTATTCCGCATATACCATGGATGCGCAAGGCGATCTCTGGCTTTTCGGAGGGTACGGTTATTCAAATGTCGGCTATAAAAAAGCACGCAACGATCTGTTTGAATTTACAACTCCCGCGACGGCGGTCTTTGCCGGAGGAGCGGGAACATCCCAGAATCCATATCAGATATCGACCATTGGCCAGCTCCAGTCGGTGAACAGTTACCGCGACAAGTATTTTACCGTCAGTTCCGATATCGATGCAAGTGCAACGGCGACCTGGAACGCCAGCGGGATCATCTACCGCGGCTTTCTGCCGATCGGGAGCGACGCATCGCCGTTTACCGGAACGTTTGAGGGCAACGGGCACACCGTTACGGGATTGACGATCAACAGAGGATCGACGAGCGCCGTAGGATTGTTCGGCAGGATCGACGGAACGGTAAAGAGTCTTCGGCTGCAGAATGTTAACGTGATCGGAGACGAATATGTTGGCGGTCTCGCGGGAAGGATCCTTGGCGAAGTCGACGGCTGCTCGGTTTCCGGAACCGTGCTTGGCAGCGGCGATGCGGTGGGAGGATTGACCGGCGACGTTTTTTCCGGCTCCGTAACCATGAGCTTCGCAGCGGCGACAGTAACCGGAGGAGTCTTCGCGGGAACAGGCGCCGGCGGATTTGCGGGAAGCGTCTCATCTGGAAGCCGCGTCGCGACAAGTTATGCGACCGGCAGCGTGACAGGGAATAACCGCGTCGGCGGATTTACGGGGAACAACGACGGAGTCATTGCCGGATGCTATTCGCTCGGAACCGTGCGGGGAGATTCTGGCGCCGGCGGATTTGCAGGAGTGAGTTCAGGTTCGATCTCCAACAGTTTTTGGAGCGCAGCTGCAAGCGGACAAAGCTCATCGGCGGGGGGAACAAATTTGAGCTCGGCACAAATTCATCAGCAAAGCTCATTCGCCGGATTCGATTTTTCCGGGACATGGTTCATCTGGGAAGGACTTTCGTCTCCGGTATTTCGCTCGAACGTCCAATCCCCTCCCCCCGGCCTTACCGGCGTTGGCATGGCGATAACGAAGAACGATACGGCATATCAATTCGGTACCACACATGCCAGCATAGAAGTCCTGGGGCTGGGCGTCGATTCCACCTTGTTCGCCTATGCCGGTTATGAAAACACTCAAGCCGACAGCATTACGTTCAGCGGGACTGCGCCGCAGTATTTCAGCGGCTATCGCTGGGTGACGGCGCACGCAGGAAACGGGATCACCGGCGACACGCTCACGTTCACGAACATTTCAGGATTGCCGGGCGCACCGATCTCAGCGAATATTAAAGTGTACTGCCGAAGCAGTGTCGGTCTGGGAAACTTTGCACTTCTCGCTTCTACTTATAATAGCGACTCGATCGCGGTGCCAAACGCACCGTTCGGCGAGTACATTTTCGGAAGCAACGTCGTTCCCCTCTCGGTGACGATCGACCAGTTCTTCGCGACCGCGCTGCAGCAGAACGCAGAACTCCACTGGAGAACGAAGACCGAAGTGGACAACTCCGGGTGGCAGGTGGAAAGAAAATCAACGAGCAGCCAGCCTCTGACGATGAGCGATTCACTCCCGCAATGGTCCGACCTCGGGCTTGTGAGAGGTGCAGGCACGAGCAACGCGCCGAAGCAATATTCGTACACAGATCAAAACCTGGTCCCGGGAAATTATTCGTACCGCCTCAAACAACTCGACCGGAACGGATCGGTCACCTATTCCTCCGTTATCGAAGTCAATTTGACGGGAGCCCCGAGAGTATTTGCGCTGAGCCAGAACTATCCCAATCCGTTCAACCCGAC
>CAYTOA010000051.1:0-29498 GCA_964439265.1 uncultured Chitinophagaceae bacterium | reverse complement strand
AATGTGCAAAACCTATAACAAAAGTACAAGCCTACTTTCTTGAAACGGCACTAGATGGCAGCTGTGATTAGGTTGAGCGCGGGTGGCTCCGGCGATTCTCCATCTCCAGGGATGATCGGTCGTATGTGCTGGGAGGTCTGTTAGATGTCTTGCCTCGCATCCGATGAATGATCCCTTGAACGCCATCCTGCTTGTGGCACCGCAAGAGGCGATACATCTGCCGTTCACTGATCTGCGCGCTTTCAGCAGCTGCCGCAACGGCGGTATCTCGGCGGTGTATCCGGCCGACGACTTGCAACCGTTGTCGTTCTTTTGTGCTCATGGTCAGGGTCTCCGCCATCTTCTCCTCGCGTTATTGTGAGGCTCAAAGATGGCAATATCCTGACATTGTTAGTAAGCACAAGCCTTGAAAGTTCTATGAAGCTATTACGCATTGAAACAAGTTAAGCAAAAAGTGCTTGACAATATTTCAAAGAATCGCTAATATTTGCGGAACACAGCCTGACGATGTTGTTAGAGATGATGCAGCGTAGGATGTCATTATCTTTAAGGGAGGAGAAGACCTGTCCAGCAAACTAAGGGCAGGGGGAGATCACATCTGGTTATTCTAATCCACCCAACAAAAAGTAATTGTTTCTCGTAGTTGCCTTAGCGTCCGCGTTGGCAATTGTTTTCCTCAATCGATAAGAATTCTTCTTCATTGAAAGTTCGATTCATGCTCTCAAATCTACGAGAAGCATTTGTCTTATTTTTTTGGCTTCCAATGAAAAGGTTGAACATTGTATCCATTGTATTTGAGCGGTTCCCGGCTATGGTTCTATTGTCATCGGTACGGTAGCGCAAAACAAAAATACTGGGATTCCTCGAATACCTGAGATTAGAACTGGGGTGGGCCTGTAATGTTGACTGGAGAAGAAACGGAGAAATCTATTCGGTAGCCGTTGAGTCGGGCTCTTTTCCCCTTGGAATTTTTTATTCTGGAGTGATCGCACAGGTTCGTTACGATTATGTTCGTTCGGATAATATTCCTCATGGTATCGGTGTACACCTTATTTTCTTTTGATAATACAAAGACCCTCAGCGCTAATTCTGCCGCGCGCGTACATTCAATCGGTTGAGAAACATTCTATTATCTTTTGACAGTCGATCGAAATTGCGTGCGGAATACTTTGAAGGTATGTATTTTCAACACGGGTAAGGGATTGTCGGCATCGCTTATCCGAACTGTGAAAAATCCGCGGACTGACAGATGGAAGACATTGCGGCAACACTCGTTCTCGGCGCCGGCGCTTCCAAGCCACTCGGATATTTACTCACGAAAGATCTCTTGCCGGAGATCAAAAAGGAGATCGACAAAAAAAGCCTTTTTGAGCAACTCGAGCACGACATGCCCAAGAAGGACTTGGTTGCAGACAGGAAAAGACTCGCCAAATTTTTGAATGAACTTTTTCACGGATTTCGCGACGCGAAGGCGCCCGACTATCCCTCAATAACAGAAGTTCTTTCTCTTGTAGATTACACCATCCAGCACTCCCAGTCGCTTATGCCCAAAAGAAACCTTGAAGACTGGCTCCGCTTCCGCAGGCTTCTCGAGTTTGCGATTTTTTACAGCATCGACTCTGAAGATAAAGATGAGAACAAAAGATCTATTGAACGTGTTAGCAATAAGCTTCGTCGATTTATCGATTGCCTTCGGGGAGACAACTCAATTGGCATCATCTCAACGAACTATGACATTGCCGTCGATCTACTGTTGTTTGAAACTGTAGATAATTCGCCCCGGATCATCGCAGAACAATTTGATTTCGGCATCGCCTGGCGGGAAGCTGAGCAGGATGAGCTCATCGAACATGAGAGACCGAAGTATCCCAAATATCACTTGTACAAGCTGCACGGGTCGCTCAATTGGCTCCGCTGCGACCTTTGCGAGCAGACCTACGTCAACGTAACCGGCGCCATGACCCATCAGGCGTTTCGACACGAAAGAGATGGTTCGAATACCTGCGACTGCTTCCATGCTCCACTTAAGCCGACGTTGATCGTCCCCTCCCTCGTCAGAGACATTCACGATCCGAAACTTGTCCAGGTGTGGGAAAGATCGCTTGAAGTGGTGCGTTCTTCGCCGGTGTGGATTATTGTCGGCTATTCGCTCCCATATGAAGACATCGCAATCCGATCTATACTACTGCGCGCATTTCATTCACAGACGGCTGCGGCTAAGAAGGGGAAAAGAAACCAGAAATAATTGTGGTGTCGAAAGGTACAGAGTCAAGGAACCGTTACAAATTCTTTTTCCCAGATTGCCATTACTATTTCAACGGCTTTGAAAAATTCCTCAACCTTTGGATGAAAGAAGGAATGAATGCGGTCATGAAACATTCTTCCTGATCATCTACGTCGATCCTAGATCGACGGATTGCTGTGAGAAAACAAACGATGTCTACTAAAATCAATGAAGGAGACCAACCATGCCAGGCGATCCCAAGAATGACCCGTCAGCGCTTCCGATTCAACCGCCTCCAATCGCATCGGAAGAGCGGAGTTATACTGAAAATCTTGACTCCCTTCCCACCGGTATCACAACAGAGGCGTTGAAGTCTTGTAACATCAATTTTGATGTGAACCTCAAAACGCTGGTGCTGAAGGGGAAAATGTCTTTGAAGAGCCGAAATTCGCTGCAAGATGCAACGGAAGACCAAAACTTTCTCCAGGCGATAGAAAATCTCTATAGGAAATCCAACGTCGTCGCGCCCGACGACCTGAAGCTTAAAGAAGTTACCGATGAGTATTTCGTCACCGAGGAAATGAAAAAAATGCCCGACAGGGTCATGATCTGGCTGCTTGGCTGGCTTATTCTTTGCGGTGCGGTGTCCATTATTGCTCTCATTGAAATATGGCCGAACAAGCATGCAGCTATCGAAGACCTTCCGCAAAAAATCGATAGTGCGCTTGTTTCGCAGTCGAAACACATCGATTCGCTCTTTAGAAACGCCCAAGCGGCGCAGCCGGCGAACGAGAGAAAGATGTCTTCCTCGCCGGATTCACTGAAGAGTTCATCCGCGAAGCTTCCATCTGATGTGCCAAAGGCCCCCGACGCGAAGAATGCGAACTCTGGAACATCGAAGTCAAATAATGGAGAGGAGCAGGCAAACGTTTGGGACGAAAAGAAGTTCCTTATTGTCGCATTGCTTGGCGGTATTCTTGGAGGAGCTTCACGCGGGATTTCGTCAATCCTGGTTTACAGATCAAACAGAAGGCTTTTCTATCCCTGGCTTTGGAACTACGGGGGTCAGCCGATTCTCGGCGGGATGCTTGCAGTTATTTCACTTGCAATATTGCACGCCGGACTTTTAGGTGCTTCTGGCCTCTCGCTGTTCAACCCGTTCGGAGTGCTGGCATTGAGTTCGATGGTGGGACTGTTTATCGACGAATTTACGAACAAATTATCCGAGGTGTTCAAGACATTGTTTGCAACGAAATCCTCTCCGACCAGCGATGGGGCGGTAAATCCAAAAGCGAAAAGCGGGTAGTCGAGGAATTCGACAGATCACTTCCCGCCCATGAAGGAGGCCAATGAGCCGGAATAATCTTGCTTCGTTACGGCGGTCGTCGAATTGAATTTAACAGAATCACCCCCAACAAAAGGGACTAGTGCCATTTCCCAAAATAAATATTGTATTCTTAAAAAACCAATTCACCGCTAAGGACGCGAGGATTTCTTAGTTTGTTTTGCAAAAACATCTTTGCGATCTTAGCGTCCTTTGCGGTCATAATACAAGATTTAATATTAGAAACGGCACTATCTCGTTCAAGAATTGAATGACGCATGAAAAGTCATAGGCCAAACAGAGAATGACCACACATTTATTTACTGAATCAGGATTGGGCGACTCCGTAGAGAAGTCCAAACAACTGTGGGACAAGGTATTGCAAAGCGGCTACCTGAAGCTGGATACGTACGACCGCATTCCCGACACGTTCACACCACTTATCACGGAGATCAGGAGCTATCTTAGAACGGAGCAAGTCAAGTATGAGGATCGACCAAACGCCATTCATACAATTGCTCACCTTCTAACTTCACTTTCCGGGGCGGGCGGAAAAACAGGGATGGATTCTCTTATCCAGGCATTCCTGGAAAAGGGTTTGGTCCTCGCTGCTCTGGAACTTGAGGAATCCAAAAAACCGAAACTCTCACCGGAACACCCGGCCTCTGCGTCACTCACTGAAGCGGCTTCAGTTCTCGGTGAGACTCTCGCCAGGATAAGTGCTGCAATTGAGGAGGATGGAAAAAGCTATGTTGCCGGTACCGGACCTTATTCGTCGATCTACGCCGCGTTGCTTGCGATCCTCCTTGATGAGATAACGATCCGCATGCAACTTGATTCACTCGCCTCGCAGTTGGAAATCCCAAGCACCAGGAAGCTGCTCACGGGTCCTGTAATGAAACCAGGGCCATTATTCTGGACTACTTACTATCGCGGACAATGCGAGGATTGGCCTCTGCTTCCTAAATTGTTTCGTCAGCCTAAATCGCCGGAAGGTATTATCGGGAGGCTATACTGGAGGTTTCGTGAACTCTTCGCGAATGCCAAGTTTAGTGCAGCCCTCAGCCAGGTGATACCGCCCGCTCTTAATTCTGAAAAAATCGAGGCTATTCAACAACACTACGGTTTTAGGACTTCGCTCCTTGATTTTACGACTAACATTCAAGTCGCGGCGTTCTTTGCGACACGAAGTCTTCACTCGGGAGGAAATGGAGTTATTTACCGTTACCACCTGGCTCATCCCTATGCGCTCCATTTATTGGAAAGCCTCAAGTCGACGTTGGATCTTGATGGTACTCGGTTGGCGGGACAAAGGAAGAATATTGTTACCAGCGGGTTGAGAGCTCTCAAGTTGGTTTATGTTGAAGGCGTGGACCGCATCTCTCGACAAAAAGGAGTTTTCATCAAAGGCTGGAATCTCTGGGCCGCACACAATTTTTTCCAACCGATCTATTTTCGCCAGCATGAAGGTATTGTCTACGATAATGCAAAAGATAATATCACCGAAGATTGGCTTTTCCCAAAAGACGACCCCATTGAGAAGATAGCAGCGCCCATTCGTGATTCGCTGAAGGGCTGGCTGACACCATGAAGCAGCGCCCATTCGTGATTCGCTGAAGGGCTGGCTGACACCATGAAGCAGCGCCCGATGGAAAGAAGTAAACCAAAATACTCCTGAAAGGAAAAGAACCTAAGAGAGGGAATGCCGTTTGTATGTTGTCTACAGGCGATGCAATGAGATACCTTTACGTCGAGAAAGCAAAATAGAACTTTTTGGCTCTATATAGAAAGCAAAAACTTCCGCCAACTTTCTTTAGTAGGGTAAAGGATTGAAGTTCACTAGTCTAAGACAAGATGATAGAATTCGGTGACAAATCGTTATGGGAGAACAATCCTCTTTCCATTACTCCTAGATTGTTGCCAATGCAACCAGCCCTTCTGGCTGGCGGCCTCTCAAGGCCCAACTTGTCAAATATTAGTGTGAGATTGCGCTAAATCAAGGCCTCTCTTTTCAATAATCTTGCAGTTTTTACGTAAAACTGAACATTCTATCGGATGGCGAAATACCTAAATTTTACTGTTGTATTTCGACCAAATTTTACTTAAACACCCCCAAGCAATAAACTTCTTTTTCGGTTTCCATTCTCTTCATTTCTTGGATATATATAATAGATGGAATAAAATCCAGGACGCATTCGCACACTCATTCAATCTAAGATCTTACCTCTAATTAGTTCAAAGAACGGATGTTCAGATATAGATAATATTGTCATCCGGCATATCCGCTTTACGCTGCAAAAACAGGAGAGTGTTCCTTCGTTAACGGAGACTTCCTCCATCTGAATCAAAAGTAAATAGAGGGGAACAATGGCTATCAAAATAGATGAGGTAAAAACATACATTCAGGAACACATTTTAGAATTGAAAACTCTCAAGGAGATCGCCGCGAAGCTACATGTTTCTGCGGAGACGCTGCGCAAGGATTTTTTGCGGAAGGAAAATACTCTGATATCGGATTACATATCAAACCAGCGTATTGCAAAAATGAAATATCTGCTGGAAACTACCGAACTCCGGTGTTTTGAAATATGCTTTATGTTCGGCTTAAGGGAAGATTCCGGAGAGACAACATTCAAACGTGTTGTCGGAATGAGTATGGAGTCATATCGAGCGTTGTCACATGCGAACAAGCTGTCCTGTCCATCGCCATCGAGGCAAATCAATAAGCCGATAACGTACAGCTTCCCGGCACCGTTAAAACCGGAAATAAAAATTCCCACCAACGGCAACGGAAATGGAAAGAACGGACATTCAAATACAAATAGTCCGGGTACTTTGTAACTTCATCAAGCAAAGTCCTTTTAAACCCGGCGCCCCGGGAACGCAAACCCCAAAAGACAACCCTAAACGTATACCGCAAAAACAAACCGCAAAAGCATACCGCCAAGATAAACCGTAGACATCAACCGTATTCGCCAATATTTATTCATTGCTTTAGTGCCGTTCATGGGTGAGATTTGATCGAAGCAACTTTGAGTATCGGTCTCACATGGTGGATGAAGGCGTGCACAATTCTAGAATGGACCCAGTCGCTTCTACGCGCGGATTCGCGCTTCCTTCCATTTTACTTCTCATAACAATTCTCGCACTTATAGCCCTCTCTAGCATTGCACTTCAATATTTTCGCAGGCAGACGTCCTCCGTTGCGGCTGCGAAAGTTAAAGCGGAGTATGCAGCTCAAAGCGGCATCGCAAAAATGATCTCTTCGGTATCAGCACAAGAGGTTTCGATATCGGGTCTGCAAGGATGGAACAAGATTTATTCTTTCATCGATGGGAGCGGGACCCGGGTGTCTGCCGAACCCTGGGGGGTGTTCCTTCTTGTGACGTCGGAGGGGCGATTTCAACATGTTATGTACCGGCGAACAGCAATAACTGCCGCGCGACCGACCGGAGATCTTGCGAAGGCGCTGGTCTTTGCAAATGCAGATCATCAACTCGTCTTTGCCGGGAACTCCTTCATAAAAGGAGATATCGTCGTCGGCTCGCCGGGAATAACAACAGGAACACTTTCAGGAGTCACGACGACGGGAAACGCCGCGGTCGAAGGATCGGTTCTGCGAAAGCCGTCACCGGCCGTTTCACCGTATGATTCAACGCTGCTGTTTTCTGAATTACACTATTATAAGAATTTGCTTTCGGGATGTAGAGACATGGATGAGAATAACTCTCACGCAATCGTGTATTCACCGGGCAGCACATTTTCTTCAGGACTGGGGAAAATTCCAGACTCTGTAAATATGGTCGTCGTTCAGGGTGACCTCGTTGTTACCGACAGTTCTGTGAGGAGGGGTGCGCCTCTGTCGGTTGTTGTTCTTGGCCGCGTTTTTATCCGGGATCGTGCCTCCGTGGCGGGACCTCTCTCCATCATCTCGTCGAAAAACATCGTCATTTCGGATGCCGCCGCCGTCGACCAGGCAATTTTGTTCAGCCTGGATTCCGTCCAGGTGGGAGAAAATATTTCCTTCTCGGCACAAATTATCTCTCCGGTCATTTGCGTCCAAAGAGGTTCTGTGGGACGTTATCCCTCGGTCTTGCTTTCGTACGGCGCAGAAGATGAATCCCGTCCGCAGCGAGTCGTTCTTAACGGCAATGCGAGAATAGAAGGGGCCGTGATGCTTCTTCAGAACGGCAATAAGATGAATCAGGAAGATATTGTTCAACTCGACGCCGCTGCACTCGTTGTCGGCGTCCTGTATTCCCAGGGAACAACGACGCTTGACGGAAGGGTCGTTGGCACCGTTATAACCACAGACTTCTTCTTCTACCAGACCCCCACGAAATATAACGGCTGGCTTCGAACGGGAAGCATCGACCGAAAATTACTTCCGCAAGATTTCCTGATGCCTGTCGGTTTTTCTTCAAACCCTCAATTGGACGTGTTGGAATGGTTCTGACCAAAGTTCGCCCTGGTGAATCCGGTTATACCCTTGTCGAAACAGCAGTAGCGCTTGCGCTTTTCATTACCGTGCTGCTGCCGTTAACGGCCTCAATCGTCAGCCCATTCACCGACAGGAGGCCTGAACAGATGAATGCAGCGCTGTGCATCGCCGAAAAAGAAATGACTCACATTTCGGTGAACAGAACTTTTGCCGACGGGATCACCGAAGTTGCCGATGGATTCCTTGTCTCGCGATCGGTCAAACGAAACAACGTCGGCGTGGATATTGAAGTGACGGTTTCCCTGCGGGAAAATGCCGATAAACCGATCCTCGTTTTATGCAAAAGCATCGTGGTGTACTAATGAGTATGAAACCGGCATTCAAAAGTGAGAAGGGATTCACAATCCAGGAACTGCTCGTTGCCCTCGTTGTCGGATCGCTCCTCATCAGTTTCTGTCTTTCATTGTTCTTTTTTTCAAACAGGGTATTTGTCTCGTGGCAGCGTCGCTGCGAACGAAAAGATGCAGTCCACTGCGCTCTCCAGACATTTGCGCTCGACATAAGAAACTCAATGGAGGTCACCAACGTCAACGATACATCGTTGATCGTTCAACGGAGCAGGCTGAGCTCGGTTTCATACTTCTTTGACGATGCCACGCTCCGCCGCGACGGCGTTCTTCTTTTCCAGGGGTCCGTGTCGGTAATTCCGATACTGATGGCGTCTTCAAAAAGGGGTGCAGGGAAGAACTTCGTCCAGGCCGTCCTCATAACGCTGCGAACAACGGCGGGCGGAATCAGATATGAAGCAAGCACTGAAGTAGAAGTGCCTCACAGCGCACGTCAAAATCTTGACGACATGAAATTCTAGTGAAATACATGAATGTTTCCTTTGAAATAAAACCGATAACAAGGAATCGGGGTATTCCGGCAGAGGCTGAAGCTCCGTCGGAATTGAAATTCCCTTTCTCGGGATTGTTCAGTAAGAATGCCATGAGCGTTCAGCAGAAAGCCGAGTTCTGTACTCAGCTTTCCGTGATGCTGCAGGCGCGGATCTCTCTCACCCGGGCGTTGGAAATATTATTCGACCAATCAAAAAATGCGCGCGTAAAAGAAGTGGTGGAGAAGCTGGTCCATGAGGTCAAGAAGGGGAACTCATTCGGCCGGGCGTTGTCGCTGCAGCCGGCCGTCTTCGATAATCTCTTCGCTGTCAGCGCGGAAATCGGAGAGGAGACCGGCCATCTGCCCGACGTGTTTTCGAACCTTGCGGTGTATCTGGAAAAAATCAGCGCTCTCAGGAAAAGAATTATTCAGGCCATGGCGTATCCCGCGCTCGTCTTGTCGGTTGCTTTAGGCGCCGTTGTCTTTCTTTTGACGTTTATTGTACCGACCTTCGCCGAGATGTTTAAAAGTTTCCAGGTGGAACTCCCTTTTTCGACCCGCGTTGTTCTTCGCATCAGCGAGATGATGATGTCGTACGGGCCGGCCGCGTTGTTGCTGCTGCTTATCCTCGTCGTGGTCTTCCGCAGTGCGCTGCGTTCTTCTTTCATACGGCAGAAAATGGAAGGGTACGTCTATCGCCTCCCTTTTCTAGGGGGAATTCTTGTCAAGAATCAGGTTGCCCGTTTTTGCCGGACGCTGGGGACATTGTTGCGGGCGCAGGTTTCTCTTGTCGATGCTCTGGAAGTGACACAGCGTATTTTTTCCAACGAAGAGATCAAGTCGGAGATTGCGCGGATTACGCAGTATGTGCGGCAGGGAAGGACCATTGCAGAACCGCTCGTTGAATCGAGGTTTTTTCCGCGGATGGTGTCCCAAATGATCGCCGTCGGCGAAGAAACAAGCGAGCTCGACGCAATGCTGATGGCCGTCGCAGAGTATTATGAGAAGGAAATAGACGGAAAGGTAGAAACATTATCATCGGTGATAGAGCCGGTGATCATCGTTTTGCTAGGTTTCCTTGTGGGAGGGATCCTGATTTCGATTTATATGCCGATGTTTGACCTTGTGAACGTGGTCGGAGGTCAATAGATATATGCCATCCGCGTTCCGCACCCGGTGAAAATAGCCAGGCGGATGGAGGCCGGCCGACGGCTTTAGAACAACATCCAAGGAGAATGAAACTTTTATGAAAAAAGCAAAGATCGTTCGCGGCGTCGACGGGTTCTCCATGGTAGAACTCATGGTCGTTCTCGTCATCATCGGCGTTCTGGTTCTTTTGGCGCTGCCGAAACTCCGTCCGGTGGTAACGAAAGCAAAAACAACCGAGGCAAAGCTCATGCTCAAACAGGTGTATACGCTGGAACAAAGTTACAAATTTGAGCACGACCGCTATTCTCAATCGCTGCCGGACGTCGGTTTTGAACAGGAAAAACTGACGTCGGATGGGGGGCAGGCCCGCTATAAGATCGAAATTGTTTCCGCTGATGAAAAGGCTTTTGCTGCCCAGGCCACGTCAATTGTCGACTTCAATAACAACGGCGTATTCAATGTGTGGATCGTCGACGAGACGGGCGCAATAAAAGAAAAGATCCCTGATTAGGACGAATCACAAAGAGGAGGGGACGACGAAGGCTGTGTCCTTAGACAGAATACAATGATGAACGAATCGTTCGCCATAACCGCGCTGCTTGGTCTCTCGATGGGGAGTTTTCTCAATGTTTGCGTGTACCGGATTCCGAGGAACATTTCGGTGATTTCGCCCCGTTCATTTTGCCCTCACTGCAATCGCCAATTGCAGTGGTACGAGCTGGTGCCGGTCGGAAGTTACCTGTTCGCAAGAGGAAAATGCAGAAAGTGTTCCGGCAGGATATCGGTGACGTATCTCGTGAATGAAGTGATCGTCGCTCTCCTCTTTATCATTCTTTTTTACCGCTACGGCATGTCGACGGAGTTTGCGCTTGCAGCGGCGTTCTCTTGTCTGATGCTTGCCGTCGCGATCATCGATTGGCAATATTTAGCGGTACCGAATGTTGTTGTCGTGAGCGGATTTGTCATCGGCATTGTCGTGAAACTTTCTTTTGGCGATGCGTCGATCATCCGCGACGCCGTTGCCGCTATGCTTGCGTTTGTGACACTCTTTACGGTCCGTTTTTCGGGAAACGCATATTTCAAAAAGGAAACAATGGGCTGGGGGGACGTGAAGCTTGCCGGCCTAATCGGCTTTTTTATAGGATTCCAATTTTTTCTCGGTTCGCTCTGGCTCGCATCGGCGGCAGGGGCGATGTTCGGCTTTGTACGGCAGCAAGGAGTGAAGAATCCGGAGGAAGAGAAAATTCCGTTTGGTTCTTTTCTCGCGTTCGCCTCGATGGCCGCGATGTTTTCTCGGGACGCGATAAATCAATTGTTCGAACGATGGTCGACCTTACTTCAATAAAAATAAACCCGGAAATCTTAAAGCTCGTTCCGAAAGAAACGGCGCTTGAATTTTCCGTTTTGCCGTTGTATGCGGAAGACGATTCCATCGTCGTCGCACTGCCGGAAAAGCATGACCGTCAGATACTTTCCGACCTCGCATTCATGATCGGCAGGAAAATAAGAGTGGAGGCGGTTTCGATCGATGCACTGCTTCCTGTCATTCAAAAATTGTATGATGTTTCCACGATTGACGTGCGAAAGTCGAGCACGCTGGATGCCGCCGAGTTCCTTTCCCTGAAAGACGATGAACACAAGGTCGAATTTTCCGCTGATGCGGGCGTCGTCACGCTTGTCAACAGGGTGATCACGGATGCGATACAGATGGGGGCGAGCGATATTCATGTTGAACCGTATCAACGTCTCCTGAGGATCCGGTACAGGCTCGACGGAGTCCTGCATGACGTTCTTCAGCCGCCGGTAGAAAAGACGAAACCGATTATTTCCCGTTTGAAGATCATGGCGGACCTGGATATCGCAGAAAAGAGAAGGCCGCAGGATGGGAGGATCCGGGTGAGACAGAAGGAGCGGATCATCGACATCCGGGTTTCCACGCTTCCGACCGACTTCGGAGAGAAGGTGGTGCTGAGAATTCTCGATAAATCGCAGCTGCAGCTTGACATGGCCAAACTCGGTTTCGAAGAACGCGACCTTAGACTCTTCCAGCGCACGATCCATTTGCCGTATGGAATGATCCTGGTGACCGGTCCCACCGGCAGCGGAAAAACGACAACGCTCTACGCCGCGCTTAACTACATCAACAATCCGCAAATCAATATCACCACCATCGAGGACCCGATCGAGTACAATCTTCCCGGTATTAACCAAACGCACGTGCGGGCGGATATCGGGGTGACCTTTGCAGCGGCGCTTCGCTCAATTTTGCGTCAGGACCCGAACGTGATCATGGTGGGAGAGATCAGAGATGCGGAGACGGCTGAGATCGCGATCCGGGCGGCGCTGACCGGGCATTTGGTTTTCTCGACGCTCCACACGAACGACGCGGCTTCGGCAATCACGCGGTTGATCGATATGGGAGTCGAACCCTTTCTGGTCGCTTCATCGGTGAAAATGATCTTAGCACAGCGCCTGCTCCGGAAGTTATGCGACAATTGCAAAAGAGAGTCTCTCCCGACAGCGGAAGAAAAAGAAGAACTGGGGTTAACGAGTTCTCAGTCTTCGGTGCAATATTTTAAACATGCCGGGTGTCCGGCATGCAATCACGTAGGGTACAAAAGCCGAACGGCCGTCTATGAAATTCTCCAGCTTCAAAACGGCCTGGTGGAATCGATTGGAAAAGGGGTTGGCGCTTCCGATCTCAGGATGAAGGCACAATCGCATGGATTGTTAACATTACGGCAGGCGGCGTTGAGAAAAGCGGAACGGGGTGAAACTTCTCTGGACGAAGTTATCAGGGAAACTGTCGGATGAGTGTATTCTATAAAACCAAATGCCGCATGGCAAATTTGGATAAAGTATTTACCACAATATGAAGATGAAATCAATTATGAAAACCGCATCTCTTCTCCTGTGCGCTCTCGTGGTGTTCTTCTCCACGCTGTTGAGCAATTCAAACGACTCTACTGTGACGATCTACGGTCCGCAAAAATTCGAGCGGTCCCATGGCAATCCAACCACGGTGACAAAAACATTCCCTCTCCCCAGCAACGTCGTTGCACCGTACACACTGATCGTTGATAATGGGTTTTGCGACGAGGATGATGTGACGAGTGCGACGATAACGGTTAATGGTGTACAAGTATTATCACCCTCGGATTTTAATAAACATCAAAGGGATATTGTTAAGACCATTTCCCTCGCCGCGAACAACACGTTAAAAGTGAGAATAGCGGGAAAGCCAAATACTTTCCTGATCCTGAGCATTACGGGAAAGAAGGCTAGCGTAGACCACACTCCGCCGCAGCTGACCATAACTTCGCCTGCGAACGGGACATTTACCAACGCAAGCTCAATATCGGTAAGCGGCACTGTGACCGATCAATCGGCAGTGACCCTCACAATCAACAATGTCGCCGTGCAGGTAAACGCGAACGGGACATTTTCAGGACAGGTAAATCTTGCCGAAGGGTCTAATGCGATTACCGTCGTAGCAAAAGATGCAAACAATAATCAGACGGTCGGCACGGTGACGGTTGTCCGCGATTCTACCCCGCCGGCTCTAACGGTTTCTCAACCAATCAACGGCAGTCTCACGAACCAGAACTCTGTGGCTGTTTCGGGGACGGTGTCCGATGCGAACGCAGTAACGGTAAAGATCAACGGGACGGCGGTTTCTGTCAATGCTCAGGGGGCGTTTTTAAGCGGCGTTCCGCTCAATGAAGGGCTCAACACCATAACCGTACTTGCGACAGACGCGGCAGGAAATTCTGCGTCCGTTACACGAACTGTGCGGAAAGATTCAACGCCCCCTACGCTAACCATCACACAGCCCGCAGAGGGGACGATCACGAAGGACGCATCAATCAGTGTCAGCGGCTCTGTTTTTGATTCTACAACCGTGACGTTGTTGGTAAACGGGACACATGTAACAGTTGGCACGAACGGCTCTTACACAACTCTTGTATCATTGAATGAAGGGCAAAATACGGTTTCCGTATCTGCAACCGATGCTGCGGGGAATACAACAACAGTAAGCCGTCACGTTATTAAAGATACCGCACCTCCATCGCTGACGGTGTCGAGTCCTGTGAACGGGGCCGTCACCAGCCAAACATCGATCAGCGTGGCGGGAACAACGAGCGATTCCACGGCGGTAACGGTGAAGGTCAACGGCAGCACGGTGAATGTCGGCCCCGGAGGCGCATTCTCGACAACCGTCGGCCTCGCGGAAGGAAACAATGTCATTACGATCTCTGCCGTTGATGCAGCATCTAACACCACGACAGTAACCCGGACCGTGACCCGCGACGACACCCCGCCGGTTCTTACAGTCACAAATCCTGTAAACGGAACGATCACAAATCAGGCGGCAATTTCCGTAGCAGGTTCTGTCCATGACTCTACCGCTGTGACCCTGACGATGAACGGAGCCCCGGTCACCATCGGCGGAACTGGTACATTCAATACGCAGTATACGCTTGTTGAGGGGATCAATACGATTACCGTTATCGCAACAGATGCAGCGGGAAATTCTTCTACAGTAACCCGGACGGTGAGGAAGGATGCAACCGCGCCGACACTCTCCGTTTCATCTCCCATTGACGGCACAACAACCAACGAAGCATCCATTTTGGTCGAAGGCACGGTCCACGATTCGACTGCAGTTGCGATCACGATAAACGGAACAACTGTTTCCGCGAATCCCTCCGGCGTATTCTCGTATTCTTTTTCATTGACGGAAGGAACGAACATCATTGCGGTGGTCGCGACCGATGCCGCAGGAAACAGCACGACAGTGTCGCGGACGGTAAACAGGAGTTCTGTTCCGCCCGCCATTACCGTTGCTTCACCCGTAGACGGTACCATCACAAATCAATCCACGGTAATAGTCAGCGGAACAGTGACGAGTACAAACACAGCGCAGCTTACCGTGAACGGAGCTTCGGTAACGATCGGGGCGGGGGGAACGTTTAGCACGTCCGTAACGCTTTCTGAAGGAACAAATACGATTACGATTACCGCGACTGACGGAGTGGGGAATAGCTCTTCGGTTGTTCGTACCGTGTACAAGGATTCCATTCCTCCTTCGCTTTCCCTTGCCCAGCCGGCACAAGGATTCATCACGTCGCAATCAAGTGTGACCATACAGGGTTTGGTTTCTGATTCAACAGCCGTAACCGTAACGGCCAACGGTGTGTCGGTTCCCGTCGGAACTGGAGGAGCGTTCTCCGCCCCGGTGGCATTGACCGAAGGAACAAATGCCATTACAATTGTGGCAACCGATGCGGCTGGAAATAGTTCGACCGTCACGCGTACTGTTATAAAAGATTCGACGCCACCGGTACTGACCGTGAGTTCCCCAGCCGATGGATCCGTTACTAATCAATCTTCGGCGACGGTGAGTGGAACGGCACTGGATTCAACGACCGTTACCCTGACCATCAACGGCGTTACTACGCCGTTGGGAACCAACGGGTCGTTTTCCTCATCCATGACTTTGCTGGAAGGAACTAACGCCCTTACGCTCATTGCCACGGATGCAGCGGGCAACAAGACAACGGTTGTGCGGAACGTCCGCCTGGATACTGCGCCTCCGCAGCTTATTGTGGCCGCGCCGCAGAATAATTCCGTTACGAATCAAAAGCCGGTAACAGTCAGCGGAACGGTGTCGGATGCAACGGCCGTCACCCTGACGATAAACGGCACTGCCGTTTCAGCGGCCAACGGAACATTCAGTGCGTCGTACATGCTGACGGAGGGACTGAATACTTTCATCGTTGTCGCGACCGATGCCGCGGGCAATAGTTCCAGCCAAACAGAAAATGTCAGGCTCGATACAACTCCCCCAACGCTGGCCGCGACTTCACCGGCCGATGGTTTGATTACCAACCAGCTGAATGCCGCGGTGAGCGGCACGGTTGCGGATTCCACTGCCGTCACCATAACGGTAAATGGAATTCCGGTTCAGGTTGGCGCTAATGGAGCATTCACGACGCAGGTGCCATTGTCCGAGGGATTAAATTCCTTCACGATCGCAGCGACTGACGCAGCGGGAAATACAACCACTGTGAGTCGGACAGTGATCAGAGATACGGCACCGCCGGCATTGACGGTCGTTCAACCGGTGAATGGAACGATCACAAAGCAGGATACGATCCTCATACAAGGGACGGCGACCGATTCGTCTGCCGTTACGGTAACCATTAACGGGACAACTGTTTCTGTCGGAGGCAGCGGCCAGTTTAGTTATCAACTTCCGCTTGTCGAAGGTACAAATGTTCTTTCAATCGTAGCGACCGACGCGGCGGGAAACGCATCGAGTGCGACCCGCTCGGTAATAAAAGACTCGAGAGCACCGACCCTGACGATCGTTCATCCAACAGATGGGATGTTTACGAAGCAAGATACGACCCTTGTCGAAGGTACGGTAGCCGATTCGACTGCCGTTACATTAACCCTCAATGGAATAGCAGTTTCTGTCGCCGGCAACGGCCAGTTTAGCTATCAATTTCCGCTTGTTGAAGGGGCAAACGTTCTATCAATCGTTGCGACCGATGCGGCGGGAAATGCTTCGACCGTGACCCGGTCGGTAATAAAAGACTCTAAAGCTCCGACCCTAACAGTTGCCGATCCGGCGAGCGGACTGATCACCCGCCAATCCTCGGTGGTCGTCGACGGTTCTGTGAGCGATTCAACCGCCGTGACGATGACGATCAACGGTACCCCCGTTACCATCGGTGTCAACGGCGCGTTTAGTTACGTGTTCCTTCTGAGCCAGGGGAGAAACAACATAACCGTAGCGGCCACGGATGCAGCGGGAAATATTTCTTCCGAAGATCTTTTTGTTGTTAAAGATACACTAGCTCCGACATTGAGCGTTGTTTCTCCGATCAATGGAGTCATAACGAACCATTCCTCGATGACGGTGAGGGGCACGGTGATCGATTCCTCTGCGGTCGCATTGACGATCAACGGGGATAGTGTGTTCGTTACCAATGGTTCGTTCAGCACGACGGTTCTGTTGAGCGAAGGGATCAATACCATTACCGTCGTTGCTGCGGATGCGGCAGGGAATAGTTCGAGCCAGACACGCTCTGTACGCCTGGACACGATCCCTCCGGTCATCACCGTTACTTCACCGGTCAATGGAGCTACTGTTTACCGTCAGACCATATCTATCACCGGGATTGTCACCGATTCAACATCATCAACGCTCACGATCAACGGAAATCCCGTTCAAGTTGGTACGGGCGGACTTTTCTCTCTTCAAGCTGTTTTGTTACCAGGTTTAAATACATTCATCGTCGTTGCAACCGACACGGCGGGAAATTCTTCCTCGGTCACGTGGACAGCGACATACAGTACTTTGCCTCCGGACCCGGTCACAGTTGCCCCGCCGCTTGATACGACGATTGTGACAAACCCGTACGATGAGACAAAGTTCTTATATGCGGGACCGGATTCAATTCAAAAAGGCGTTGCGTCAGGGACGATCGTCGCCACCCGCGTTGCGGTTATTCGGGGGAAGGTTTTAGCAAACTGCGGCACGCCGTTGTCCGGAGTGAAGATCACGATCGTAAGCCACCCGGAATTTGGCTATACCAGCACGCGCACGGACGGCATGTTCGATATGGCCGTCAACGGGGGCGGTCTGCTGACATTGAGTTATTCAAAAGCAGGATTCATTCCTGCACAGCGGCAGGTGAATACACCCTGGATGGATTTTGTATTTGCCGACAGCGTTCATCTGATCGCAGCGGATTCGATCGCCACGACAATTACCGGTAACATCGACTCGGTCCAGGCGGCGCAGACAAGTATTGTGAGCGACGTGGACGGGACAAGGCATTCGACGATCATTTTTTCGCGGTTCACGAACGCGACGATGACATTCTCCAACGGTACATCGCAGCCATTGCCGTCGTTTCTTTTGCGCGGTACGGAGTACGGCACGGGCGCCGAGTGCGTGAGGAGTCTTCCCGGAACGCTGCCTCCCGCCAGCGCACTCGGATACGGCATCGATCTGGCGGCCGACGAAGCGATCAATCAGCATGCAAAATCGGTGACTTTCGATAAACCGTTCGCCATATACACCAGCAATTTCCTCGCCTTCACGATCGGCAGCAAAGTACCTGCGGCATATTTCGATTCGACAAAAGGAATTTGGATCCCCGTCAACAACGGAAGAGTCGTCAAGATCGTTTCGATCACCGGCGGGATGGCGAACCTCGACGTGACCGGGAGCGGAACGGCTTCGGGACAGAGCAATTTAGATTCGCTGGGCATCAGCAACGATGAGCGGCAAAAACTTGCCCTGCTCTTTTCGGTCGGCCAGAGTTTTATGCGCGTTCAAGCCAGCCGTCTCGGTCCATGGAGTTACAGTTGGCCCTTCGGTCCACCACTTACGGCAAAGTGGCCCAGCATGCCGAGTCCGACAAAGCAGACGCTCGACAAAGATTGCACCACATCCGGATCCATTATCGGGATCCAGGATCAGACGCTTGGAGAAGTGCTGCCGGTAACGGGAACACCGTTCAGCATTTATTATAAGAGCGACAGGGTTCCGGGACGCGTCGACGCATACTCTCTGAACATTCCTCTCACCGGCGCAACCCTTCCGTCCGGTCTCAACCGGGTCTATCTTGTGATCCAGGTAGAAGGGCAGGAGATCGATCTTGATTTTGCCCCGTCGGCGAATCTTTCGTACAACTTTGTATGGAATGGAAAAGACGCGTACGGCAGAAACGTGCAAGGTAAACATCCGGTGAATACTCAGATCGGGTATAATTATAACGCAACATTCCAGGTTCCAACCGCCGACCAATCATTCGGGAATACTTCCGGCAACCCCCTGAGCAATCGCAGGTCATACACCACAACAACGTTGTGGCAAAATTGGAGCGGATTGATCGGTTTGTGGGATGAGACCTCGCGCAGCCTTGGAAGCTGGAGTTTGAATATTCATCACCTGTATGATGCTGTCGCTAAAGTTATTCATTTTGGTGATGGGAATAGTCGCAGCTCGGAAAATGCAAACCTGGTAGTTCAAACCATTGCGGGAAATTCTACTGAAAGCGGTACATACAAAGATAGTGTGCCCGCTATCAACACAAGAGTAGGCCGCCTGAAGGGCATTACCTTTGGACCTGACGGAAGCATTTACTATGCTAACGAGGGATTTGAAACCATAGAAAAAATTGGGGTCAATGGGATAAAAACAAGAGTCGCCGGCTATATCGGGAACGATGGATTCTGGGTTCCGGGATTTAACGGTGACGGCATTCCCGCCAGATCTGCAAAGCTCACTGAGCCGCAAGGAATGGATATCGGCCCGGATGGAAGCCTGTATTTTGCAGATACATACATTAACCGCGTTCGTAAGATTGATCCCAACGGCATCATATCGACGATCGCAGGTACTGACACAGTGGGGTACTTGAGCGGTGCAGGATTCAGCGGCGATGGAGGTCTCGCAACGAACGCCAAACTCTATTATCCGTCTGACGTTAAAGTGGGAACAGACGGCAGTCTATTTATCTTTGACCAGGGAAACTATCGCATCCGCAAGGTGAATCCCAGCGGTATCATTAGTACGGTTGCGGGCAACGGCAATTTTACCTATAATGGCGACGGCATTCCTGCGACGCAAGCATCATTAGGAGCCTCAGGTCTTGTGAGTGGATGTCTTTCTCTCGGCAAAGATGGAAGTATTTATTTGGGTTCCTCACAGCGCTTGCGCCGGATTGGAACTGATGGAATTATTCGAACGATTGCCGGAACGGGAAATGCAGGAGTCAGCGGTGACTGCGGTCCGGCTCTGCAGGCGACACTAACTATCCCTTATGGCATGGCAGTTGACAAGAATGATGACATCGCCTATGTAGAATGGGGGAGTACAGCAAATGTCTACTACTCTCCCAGTAATCAATATGTTCGAAGGGTGAGTTCCGGCGGAACGATGTCCTCTGTCGCGGGAAGCGGTGTGCTCAACAATATTCTTAGCACTCCATCGCAACAATACATCACAAATGTACGTGCTACTGCTCAAATCCCTGCAAAATCTGCCATGCTTTTTGACCCGTCAGTCATTGCCGTTGGTCTCGACGGCTCGATGTATTTCGGTGAACTGGAGAATCAAAAGATCACGAAAATCTCCAAGGCGTTTCCGCAATTCTCGCTCAACACGAATGTCGTGCCTTCCGAGGACGGGAGCGAGTTGTTCGTCTTCGATTATACCGGGCGTCACCAGCAAACGCTCGATGCGCTTACCGGCGTCGTGAAATACGACTTCTATTACGATGCGCAAGGGAGATTAACGTACATCCGTGATATCGACAGCCTCTATACAACCATCAGGCGCGACTCCACCGGCAAAGCGACGGCGATCGTTTCTCCGTACGGGCAGACGACCTATCTTTATATCAACAACAGCGGCTACCTTGACTCGTTGACAAATCCGGCAGGAGAAACACACCGCTTTACCTACGACGGCGGCGGATTGTTGAAGACGATGCGAAACGCAAAGAACCAGCTGTACCAGATGACGTACGATTCACTCGGGCGGCTGGCAAAAGATCAGGATCCTCTCGGCGGGTTCAAGGCGTTGAGCAGAACAGAGATTTACAACGACAGCTGTTCTGCGTGCGGAAATGTTGGCTTCCAGGTAACGATGACAACCGCACTCGGCAAGAAAACGACATGCCGTGTCGAGCGTGTAACGCCGGGTGGAATTCTTGAAACAGACACGGATGAAAACGGGCAAATAACCTTAACAAGTGAAAACACCGACGGTTCAACGACCATTACTTCGCCCGACAGCACGGTAATAAGCATTATTCCAGGCCCCGACCCGCGGTTTGGCATGATGGTGCCACTTGAAAAAATCAAAACAACACGTAAGCCGAGCGGTTTAACAAGCGTTGAATCCCGTGGCAGATTGATTACACAAATGAGTGGCTTGCAGGTTCTAGGATTAAGAGACAGTACAATTATGAATGGGCGCGTGTCAAAATCCGATTATAATGGAATTACACGCACAATGACTAATACTTCTCCGCTGGGAAGGATGAAGATAAGTTTCCTTGACACGAAAGGAAGAGTTGTAAAGGATTCTATACTCGGAATTAGGCCGACAGTTAGCACATATAACTCTAAAGGACAGTTGATAAAGACAACGCAAGGAACGAGGGTGACAAACCTTACATACGATAATCTAGGCCGCGTTGTGAGCATACAAGACCCAATCCTGAGAATATTTTCGACAGTGTATGACTCTGTTGGAAGAACGCTGCAGCAAATACTATCCGATAGAAGGGTTATCAATTACACGTACGATGCGAACGGAAACAACATATCGCTCACGCCCCCGTCGAGGCCTGTTCACACGTTCGACTATGACGATGTAGACCAGAAAATATTGTACAATCCTCCTTCACTACCAACTATCGGCGCGACACCGACTAATTACCAGTATAATCTCGATAAGCAACAAGTAAAGGTAGTGCGTGCCGACAGCACAACGCTCGTGTTTGTCTATGATTCGACCGCTGGCCAAAATGGGGTAAACAGCCATATTAAATCATTGACATTTGATAGAGGAACAACACAGTACAATTACGACGCCAAAACTGGACTTGTAACACGTATGGTTAATCCGGAAGGCGATACGTTGTTATACTCATACAACGGTACTATGCCCACAAAAGAAGAATGGCGTGGCAGCTTGCAAGGATTTGTGGCCACACAATACGACAGCAACTTCAGAGTTATAGCACAAAAGGTTGGTTCCGGAGACAGTATCGCGTTTAGGTATAATAATGACGACCAGCCTACAAATGTTGGTGCAATAAAAATTGCCTATAATTCAACAAATGGGTTACCAATTGCAGATACGCTAGGGAATATAACAAGTAGTATTTCATACTCATCGTATGGGGAGATAAGCGGAATAGACGCGAAATACGCGGGAAGTTCAATCTTTACGACTTCGTATACGAGAGATTCGCTTGGAAGAATAAATGTATTGAACGAAACGATACAGGGCAAATCAAGAACATTCCGATATAGTTACGACCTTGCAGGGCGATTGGAAAAGATTTGGAGGAATGACACTCTCTTATCAGCTTACGTTTACGATTCGACAGGGAATCGTCTCGCGAAAATAACTCCAACGACGGTTGACAGTGGCAGTTACGATGCACAAGATAGGATGATTTTGTATGGCGATACATATTATTTTTACACGAAGAATGGTGACCTACAGAAAAAAATCGAAGGCAACGATACAACAAAATACTCATACGATGCCCTCGGCAACATTACCAAAGTTGTTCTACCTAGTGGAGACGTGGTTGAGTATCTAATTGATGCAAACAATCGCCGTGTTGGGAAGAGATTAAACGGACAAATTGTGAAGCGATGGCTATATGAAAATCAATTACGGCCTCTTGCAGAACTTGATAGTGCTGGGAATATTACCGCACGGTTTGTTTATAATCAAAAACCGAATGTACCAGATTATGTGGTTAAAAATGGTACTACGTATAGAGTAATTACGGACCATCTCGGTAGTGTTCGACTTATTGTAAACGTTAGCAATGGAGCGATTGCGTCGTGGTTTGACTATGACGAGTACGGCAATATTACTTGCCAAATAGATTCGCTTGATTTACCTTTTGGTTTTGCCGGAGGTTTATACGACAAACAGACAAAACTTGTGCGATTTGGAGCGAGAGACTATGATGCAATAACTGGAAGGTGGACAAGTAAAGATCCTTCGCTATATAAGGATTCAAAGGAAAATTTATATCTGTACTGTCTAAACAATCCGTTAAACCTCAACGACCGAAACGGTAAATGGCTCGAAGATCCAGTTATAAAAGGAGTTGTGCTGGGATCCTTTCAGGGTTTACTTAATGCCGTTTCCACCTACGCCAGCACCGGAGATGTTGGCAAAGCATTTGCTGCTGGCGGCACAGGCTTTGCTGCTGGAATGGCAAATAGTCTTTTTGGAGGGTATATTGACGATGAATTTTGGAAGTTTGTAGCAAAGACAGCTGCTGCTAGTTTTTTCAACCTATCGACTCAGTTGATACTTAATCAAGGAAACATGAGCCAGCTAGATAAGGCTAGTTTCGCTCTTACCGTTGCTGTTAGCGTATCGTCGCAATTGGCAGCTATGGCGAGAGATAACGGTAGTGCAGGCTCAGAGTTTGCGATTACTATAGCCGTGTGTACTTTACAAGTTGCGATCACCCAGGCAGTACGGATAAATAATTTAAAATAGTTTCATATCAATGTACTTTTAGGGATTGGGAGAAATTTCCTCGCCTTTGGGCGAAAACTTCAGTATGCTTGCGATATGGAACATTAAGAAGTCTAGCCACATGGTCTTTGATATCAAGCATTACAGCATACGGATTCCCAATATCGCGCGTCGGTATTGATTGAGAAGTTTTGTCTAACATGCACAGTGTACATTGGAAAATATTTCCTAGCTCGATGTGGATAATCATCTCTAGACAAAATGTAGAAGAACTGCGTGCAAATGACGGAGTTGTTTTAGACGTAGACGTGACTCTGTTGGAACAGTCGTAAAAGGAAAAGCTCTCGGAAATTGATAGTGGAGGCACAAGATTGGACATTGTTAGGCCCATCATAGATGGTGAGGGGATATGCTTTGACAGAAATATGATGGGCGAAATCAGTATGAGACATAGCATTAATTAATCTTTTATCGGAGTGGATATGGTAATAATGCCTAAAGATGAGATCATTACTAAAGTCGAGCAATCGAAAACAAATAAACTATTTTTAATTGTATGTTTACTCCTTTTTGGGACAGGTACAATATGGGTATATGCAAAAATTCCTATACCAGAAATCCTATGGTTTAATGTTATACTTGGCGGGCTTTTAACAATTAACTTTTCTTCTCAACTAATATTGCTTTATTTCTTCAGCCCTCAACGCATTATCATTAAAAATGATGTCATTACATTTAATTTTCTCTTTCGCGCAGAAACTGTCATTAAAGCTACAGATATAGAAAAGATTGAAAATGGTCCATTCCTTAGTTTGATTCTAAAGCGTACCGGCTGGTTGATTTGTTCAAATAGAAAACGGAAATACGTGATTAACAAAAAGTTTTTCAATAACTACGATAGTCTGATTGACGTAGTAAAGAAATATAATCCTAAGTGCCCTATTGACGCAGGGATGGGGTAATAATAAAAGTCAGAGGTGGCTTAGTTCTCAACTTATTTTGATTATTCATGCAAAAGGGAGAATGATATGATGGATTCAGGAAATGGTCTAACAGTCAATGAAACATGGCAGGATTACAGGAAAAACATCTTTTTGATTTCCGGAATCATCGTTGGTGCCGTCGCATTAGTCTTAGGAGTGAATAGTGTCGCCCGTAATTTCTTTGGCATTGCATTCTTGTTGTTGTGGAGCCTCTTTCTTCTTAGGGAAATAGTGGGAGCTTATTTGCGATTTTTCACGATTCCACAAAAAATGATCTTTCATGATAACGGCATCGTTATTCAACGATACCTCCGTAATGACATTACTCTTGATATCAATGAGATTGAAAGAATCGAATATAGCCGATTGGTAAGTCTATTCATTTCAAGAAGTGGTTACTTTGAGTACAGTGGCAGAAGTACGAAAATTTACGTATCGAAATCAATACTAAGAAACCTTGAAGACTTTGTTCTAGGACTTCAGAAAGTTAAGCCGCATTTGAGCATTGATGGACGGTTGATGTGACATCCTTGATGTGAAAAGCAATAAAGAGCCGACGTCGGTATTTCAAAGACATTCGACGATTCGGTATTACGAGATATCAGAATGAGTTCTAAGGCCTTATCAGATTATTATGGAAACAAAAAAATATTACCAACTTGTCGTGCTGTTTTTGTTTGTCCTACCAGTCTTTGCTCAGCCACCGGATAGCGTTTCGGCAAGCGCTCAGTTTCTCTCCCGAAAGCTGCCCGCAGTGTTGGCCGACAGCCTCGCGCCGCAAGAGATCATCCTTCCTCAAGCCGCAAAAGATACGACGAGCCTGAGCTTTAAGGACACCGATATCCGCGATATTTTCCGGGCATTGGCGTACCAGCATGGAGTGAATATCTTCGTCGATAATGCGGTCAACAAACGCACAACGATTTCTCTCAATCAAATTCGCGTATACGATGCCATAAAATTCTTGTGTGCACAAAACAATCTGGTTCTTCAATTAGAAGGAGGCATTTTTAAGATAAGTCCTGCGCCCCAAGCGAAGATTATTCCGCCGCCTCCGAAAAGCCTCTTTATTTATTATGACAATACAGGACTGTCGGTCGACCTGAAGAATGACGATCTCGAAGAAGTGGTCCTGGATATTCAGAAAAAGGCGCACAAGAACATCCTGATCCTCAACGGCACAAGCGGATCGATCTCGGGCAAGCTGACAGACGTCGATTTCGACATCGGCTTCACGCAATTGATGAACAACAACGGCTTCGCAGTCCAGGCGAAGAATAATATCTACACCGTCAGCCGCCTCGACTATTTTGTCGGCCCGCAAGCCGCCGGGCAAAATCAAAAGCCGGGTCCGTACTGGATCAGCGTAAAGGACTCGCTGGTGACGATCGATGTCACCAACGCGCCGCTCGACCGCGTCCTCGGAGATATTACGAGGCAGCTGAACGCCGACCTGATTCAGTATAATGCCGTCACGGGCAACGTGACCGCACGGGCGACGAACGTTTCTCTCGCGGCATCTCTCGATATGCTGCTGCGGAACACGACGTTTACCTACCGGGAAAATGACGGGGTCTATTTTGTCGGAGAGAAAACGAACAAAGCCCTGCTGACCACAAAACTCATCAAGCTGAAATATTTGCGCGCCGAAAAAATAGTCGACCTCATCCCTCAATCGATATCCGCGCAAGCGATGCTGAAGCCGATGAGAGAACAGAACGGCCTGGTCGTTGTCGCGGCGAGCGACGCGGTGAGTCAACTACAAGAATATATTCATGAAATTGACAGGCCGGTCGCCCAGGTGCTTATTGAAGCCCTCGTGGTCGATTACGATCTCAGCAACGGAAGCCAGCTCGGCGTCGGAGCGGGCTACAAGACCGCCGCGGACACGGTCACTCCAACCGCCTCGCTTCTCCCGGCATTAAATATTCAGATGGGAGGCAACACCATCAACGCCGCGCTTCAGGGAGTGGGAACGATCAGCCTCCTCGGAAAGGATATCGGAATCGCGAACCTCGGGAAACTTCCCGGCGATTTCTATCTGAACTTAAAAGCAATGGAGCAGAAGGGACTCGCCAACGTGCGCTCCCGTCCGCTGCTCGCGACGATCAACGGCTATCCCGCGACGCTCAGCATCGGAACGACGCAATATTTTTTGTTGAACACCACAACGCCGTATGCCTCTCAAAGCAACTCCGTTGTTCTGCAGCAAAGCCAGTCCTTTCAAACGATCGAGGCAAATGTGAAGCTCGAACTTACTCCGTATGTGGGGGCAAACGGTCTCATTGTCGTCGACATCAAACCCGACTTCAAAACACCGGTCGGACAGCTGAGTCCCAACATTCCCCCCACGATCAATCAGCGGTCGCTCAGTTCAACCGTAGAAGTCAAAGAAGGGGAGACGATCGTTTTGGGAGGACTGATTCAAGAGACTGAAACCGAAAACCGAACGCAAGTACCGATTTTAGGCTCTATCCCTTTGTTGGGTACTCTTTTCTCTTCGACGACGAAGAGCAAAGAAAAATCGGAATTGATCATCTATGTCACACCGCATATTTCCTACGGTGAGGCATTCCAGAGTGTCTACTTGCCTGAAGGAGCCCAACAGCGTTGACCCTTCACTTTAAGAATATTGACGTTCGAAGGTTTGCCGGCATGAATAAAGTGCTGGGCGTCGACCTCGATGAACGCCGTGTCAAAGTTGTCGAGCTCGAACGGCATGGGGGATGGTTCGACAAGTTTAAATCTAAGTTCAACGTCACGAATTCTTTCTCTTTGGAGTTCGCACCGGACGATTCTCCGCAACAGCGGGGGGAGAAACTTAAGAACCTAATTCAAGAAAAACACATCCGGACAAAATTTGCCGTTTCAAGCATTCAATCCATCGGCGTCAAATCCCTCATAACGACGTTACCGTCGAATATTCCGAATATTGATGAATGGATAGGAGAACACTGTGAGCGGCTATTGAAAATCCCGGTTTCGCTGCGGGATCTTTCGTTTGCGTATGAAATCCTTTCAAGGGACAATTCCTCGATCTCGGCAGAGATTACGTTTGTAAAGAAATCGAACATCCGGGAATGTACAACATTCTTTAAAAATGCGGGGTTCGAATTAATTGGCCTGGGTGCCGGCATTCGGGATGCGCAGAATGTTGTGTTGGGAAATAGCAATTTTCTCCAGGGAGTAAGCCCTACATTTGCTTACTTCACGGAAAATAAAATATGCTTGACGACATTTCACGACGGCGGGAACGTCAAGAATGAAACCGTTGCGTTTGAACCCGGAGGCGCTGCGGATGCATTATCAAGTGAAGAGGTTTCATCGATCTCCGGAGCCGGAAAGATGATCGTTGCCGGTGAATTTCCGGAAGGGATGGAATCTGGCGGCAATGAAATACTCCAGCCGCTTGGCCTTCATTCCGGTTACACTCTCGCCTCCGGATTGGCGTTGAGAGGATTTTTACCGGAATTAAATCCGGTAAATTTTCTCGAGAAAACGGACCAGGCGCGCAGGGAAGAAGAGGTCTACGCGTCGCTTTTCAAAAGGGTCGTTCTTGCGTGCGGTGCAGCTGTCATTGTCTTGTTGCTCTCGCAAAGCCTCGTGTCATCGTATCTGCAAGAAAAGAGTGAACGGCTGAACAGCGAAATTGCCGCAATGGGGCCGGCATATACCGAGGTTACAGCGTTGGAACGAAGAGTCGACGGCCTGAAAAAAGAAACAGAGGAAGACAGGACGCTTTCGCGGAGAACGAACGCTGCACGCGCCCTGCACGAAATTGCCAAGGCTACTCCCGACGGCGTGTGGTTGAACAGGCTGACGCTGACGAGGACTGAAAATCAAAAATACGATCTTTCAATAACCGGTTGTTCGAACGAAAGCGACGGCATAGCAGAATATTTACGAAAGCTCGATGCAAACCATTTATGTTCAAAGGTGGTTCTTCTTCGCTCCGGCTCTTCCCGCGAAAGCGGAGAGCACGTGAACACAAGAAAAATATCCTCATCAATGGTTACATTTGAAATAAAAGCCGTCGTGAATGATTGATATGACGATGTCCAAAGAAAAATATGTCCTTCTTATCGGCGTTACGGTTCTTTCATTTATCTATGTTCTTGCGACCGAAGTCCTTGACCGTTGGCAAGAGACAGCGCAAACATATGCCGAAGTGCAGGATAAATACGTAAAGCTCCTTACCCCCGATCAGCTTCGCACAAAGAGAAGCGCGTTACTTGCCGAGAATGAGGCGCTCACAGCTACTCTGGCGAAAACAATGACCGCTTATAGCCAGGATCATTCCGGGGTTTTTGAATATCTTAATTCAAACGCAAAGAAAAATGGGATACGTTTCGAATCGTTGACCCCTAAAGAAGCGATAGACAACGGACAATTGAAAGAATTTGCGTTCAAGGTCGATTTTGATGCGGGCTACCACCAAACCGGGAAATTCGTCAATGCCATTGAAACGGGGCCGGTGCCCGTCAGCATCGTCAAAATGGATATCGCTTCGGACCCTCAGAAATCATCGACGGTCCATGTCTCGACAGAGGGAAAAGCGTACATGCTCTCGACAGCAAATCATGAAAACCAGCAATAGAACAATCACGTTCTTGTTGACACTGTTACTCCTCGGAATTTGGGGAACAATTGTCTATCAGCTTTTCATTGCCGATAATTCAAGCGCCCCCCGTGGCGCTGCAGACGAAGCGGATAACAAGTGGAGAAGGAACAGCACTACTGCAAAGTACGAGTATACCGCAAATGTGCGCGACCCGTTTGGACTTATCGTTCCCGCCAGGAAGGATACAATTCTCAAAAAGATCGTTCAACTGCCGATATGGGCGCCCCCTCCATTCAAGCTTACCGGCATTGTCATGAACAATAAAAAGAGAACGGCGATGCTGGAGAGTGCAGGCGGAGAGGTTTATTTCCTGCGGGAAGGGGATTCGTTAGGCTCTGTAAAGATACAGAGTATTCGCCAGAGTATCGTGACGTATTCCTATTTGAATAGTAAGGGGGTCTGGAATATCGAAAGATAAGTATAAACGAATTGGATCCAGCAGGAAACTCAGCACTGAAACCGCTTCTTCGCGTGCACTTACCGGTCTCATTCATCTTCGCTGCTTACCAAAACCATTCTTATATCTTGCCGCGTTTCATGCGAAGAATCCGACGACTCTGACAGCCGATATTCCTTCCAGAAAATCACGGCAGAGGAAACGCTGTTGCTT
>CAYTOA010000050.1:0-30980 GCA_964439265.1 uncultured Chitinophagaceae bacterium | reverse complement strand
ACAAATTCAGCAAATTTCATCGTGATAGAAAGACAAAGATCTATCCGAATTCTGCTTGAAATTGCAGCGTTCCATTTTCCGAGCCTATCCGACCTTCACATTCTAGACCTAGGATGCGGAGAAGGAATTATCACAAAACAAATTTACGACAAATCGCCCAATAACAACTTCTACCTCGTTGATGCTTCCGAGGAAATGCTAAAGAGGGCAAAAGCAAATTTAAACAATAGCAGCAACAGCGACATATCTTTCCGCCATTTAACATTTGAAGATTATTCCGAATCACAATCAGAAGACTGGAAATATGACTTAGTAATTTCTTCAAATGCCATTCATCATCTTGATTTTATGCAAAAAACAGCGTTGTTCACTAAGATCTATAAAGAATTGAAGCCTGGTGGCCTATTCCTAAACATCGACGTAGTCCTTCCAAGTTCAGCCCATAGTGAAGAAATACAATTTGAAATGTGGCAAAATTGGATAAATGAAACCTTAGAAAAGAATGGGAAAGAAAGCGAAATTGGGAATTATGCCAATATCCCGTCTGTATACAAGAACAATCTTGAAGACAGGCCAAGTGGCCTTTGCGACCAGCTACAGATCTTAAGCAAATGCGGGTTCCGGGATGTGGATTGCTTCTACAAGTACAGCATTTTTGCAGTATTTGGTGGCACAAAATAAAAAAAAGGCCAAATCATTCAATCATTTCGTGGAAAAGTTACACCCAAGGGAAAGGGGACAATGTGGGGTTTACTTTTATTTTTAGGTTCTCTTTTCATCGGGGAGCCACCAGCTAATGATTTTATCTGTCAACTTCCGCGCGCCGAACAACAATACAAATGCTGCACGTTGTCGCAGTTTGACTCCGGTTCGTTATGGCGCAGAAGAAGTTTATGGAGAATCTAATGGTCTGTAGAACAACTTTGGTGTTTTTTGAAGTCTTATTTTTTGTTTCTGTATGCTGTGCACAGCGAAAAGATACCAGCAGTGCTTCAAGCAAAAGTCCCTCTTCTGCTCGGAGAAATGTGGGCAGGTATGACGAAGTAGAGCATGCTAAGGAGTCTGACTTGGTGTTGTTTGGAAAAGTCGTGGAAGTAGTAGACCTGCCCGGACCCTCATCTGAATTATTTCATTCAGAGGCGCTAGTGAGAATAGACAGCGCACTTAAAGGCACGCCCACTTTCAAAACAGTGATCTTACTAAAACAAAGCGGATCTATTTCTGAAAATAATAGCCACCACAAAATTGCTGTGTCAGGTGAAACGACCTTTAAAGTTGGGGAAAGAAGTATCTTTTTTCTGCAACGTCCTGACAAAAACAACTACTTAACATCACCTTTCATCCAGGGTGGATTTTACTATAATCCTCTAGCGAAACAGAATGACCAATCGCATTACAAAACCTCTTTTTACGGAAGGCAATTTTTGAACGAATTGCCAGACAGCGTTTTTTTCGGAGATTATGGATGCAGAGATGTAATAATAAACGACACGGTGTTTGTTCCACGGGGCAGGGAAACGGTGGAGAGCCTCGTGAAGAAAATAAGAGACTTGAGTCAAACAATTAATCATTAGCTGCCGCCTAACTAGTCGCTCTTGCTCTGTCATCTCCGTTCGCCTTTCTTGTAAGGAGATTTCAGGACCAGACATACAATGAAAAGCCCCGGTGAGAGCCGGGGCTTACTTTTTCATTCGCTTGCGTACCGCAAACCTGCGGCAGTTGTTCGAAACTGGACATCTCGGTCCTCATTCCACCGCGGCACATGGCGCTGACTGCCGCGATGCGATCTCCTGCTATTTCAACAAAACCAATTTCTTCGTAATAAGATAACTGCCGGATCGCAGTTGATAAAAATAAACCCCGCTTGCGAGCGTCGAAGCATCCCATTGTATCAAATGTTTTCCAGCCTGCATCTCTTCCGAGCGGAGCGTCGCGACTTCCCTGCCTACGATGTCATAGATTTTCAGCGTCGTAAGAGCGGCAGAAGGAAGAATGAAAGAAATTGTCGTCGCCGGGTTGAATGGGTTGGGGTAGTTTTGAAGCAGCTCGAAACGGCCTGGAAGCACTGCTGACTTCTTGTTCCCGACTGCCGTCACTCCCCCGTTCATCGTGTGGAGGATCGTGCCATTGTCTCCGACTGCCCAGCCGTTGTTTGCATCGACAAACTGGACAGCATTGAGATTATTATTGCTTGTATTCGTCAATTGTATCGTCCACGCCGTCCCCCAGTTTGTCGTTCTATAAATATTTCCATTACTTCCGGCAACCCATGCCGTTGAAGCATTTATGCAATACACGGAATTAAGGATGTTCACATTAGCAATTGATTGAGTTGTCCAATTGCTCCCTCCATCCGTCGTAATATATACCGTATTGGAAGCCCCTACCGCGATTCCATTATTGATATCTACAAAATGAACTGAATACAATGTATTAAACGCGCTAAACTGTGAATTCCATGTCCCGCCACCATCTGTCGTCAAGTAGATTTGGTTGCTGCTTACAGTCCAACCCATGCTCGCATTCACCATGGACAAAGAGTTGCATTGATTATAGCTCGGGCTTTGAGCCGTCCATGTCGTTCCGCCGTTTGTTGTTTTCAGGATTGTTGCTTGGCTTGACCCTCCAACAGCCCATCCATTGTTCGCATCGACAAATTGAACCGCTTTGAGATCACCGGCCGTCGTCGAATTCTCAGACGTCCAACTGCTGCCGCCATTGGTCGTTTTCTTAATAATTCCGCCATTGCCGACAAACCAACCCGTTGAGGCATCGAGGAAACAGATTCCGTTGATATTGTTTGAGGTATTCGTTGTTTGGCTTGACCATGAGGCGCCGGCATTCACTGTTTGCAACATCGTTCCGTTTGAACCGGCAACCCAACCGGTTGTGGAGTTCACAAACGCTACTGCCATTAGCGAATGAGACGTGTTACTTGTTTGAGGCAGCCATGCAAGTGTTTCAACATTTATGATGACATTCTTATCGCCCGGTTGAACTTGTGGAATATTCCGATCATAGCCCTCAGTTTGAGGAAGGTCATCGATGCCGAGGCTGTAGTTAGAGAATTTCTTCGTAACGTGGAGCGTAAAATTACCTGTGTTAGGATCGGAGTTGGCATTGGTTTGTCCGCTATCCTGTGCATTCGTAAAGAGTCTAAAAGATGCACTGCCGGGAGCATGGCCATCTACCGTCACCTTGCCGGTGATGGAATCATCGGCAATGTGTGCGATTAGATCGACGCGCAAACTGTCATATTGATGAAGAGAGATTGCATTGATGTAGGGCGGAAAGTACGCAGGAGCAACGCCATCAGTGTTTGCTTGTAAATTCCAAATGGGAGATGATGTGATCTCACTTAATGTGTAGCCAAATTGGAAAAAGCCGTTTGCATCAGTCGTTGCATTTTTATTTCCTCCACCATATCCATAATATTGTGGATTGGAATTGATTTCCACGTTTGGCAACGCTCGTCCATCTTCTCCCTTCAAATAGCCGACGAGTTGCGCTACCGGCGGTAGGAAGGTGAAGTTTACGTTTGAATAACTCTGTGATAAGGTAAGCGCTGTATCGCTAGGCGTGATGATATAAGGTGAAAATTTATCTGCAACCATTATTGTCACACGTTGACCGCTCGTAGAGGCGTTAAAATTAATAACATAATTTCCGCCGGCATCTGTCAGAGCCATCCATCCTGGTCCGTTGTCTCCTGTTTCAACAAGAATATTTTGCAAATTGAAAGCAGACGGTAAAGTGACCTTGCCAGAAATAGTGAATGCAGGCGATGGCATCGCCGTAACCGTTCCGGCGATGGTTTGTCCGACACCGTTGTTAGTAAATTTCATGAGGTATTTAGCAGGCGCTAATCCGAAATTTGCCATTATGAAATAACACTGGCCGTTCGCAACGCTATCCATATCACCTGGCCCGCTATCTCCGGTAAATAGTCCATCAGTTTGGGTGAATGTACCGAATAGTTGCTTGTCGCTTGCGGGATCAATAGTGCCATTCCCATTGATGTCGATCCAAATCTCACATTGGGCAGTCCCTCCAACCGGAAGATCATATTTCCAATTCAGGGTGCCTCCTTGCTGAAAAGTAAAATCCGACGTAGAGCCATTGACGGTCAGGTTTGTTACCTGTGCAAAGGAGGTTGACGCAAAAGCGTAAAATGAACAAATTATAAAGCAAACCAGATATCCCTTTTTCATACAATAAACCTTTCTTGACAAAGCCAGTACTGACGTCGTTTATCGGGGTACAGGTGAGGCTGGGTGCGCCACCTGATCAAACTTCTCAGATCAACAGTCAAGCCGCTTCATCGTTCAGCCCCCAAAATACAAAAGCCCCTGCCGGCATTCGCCAACGGAGGCTTTTAGATTTCTCAGTCTTTGATGGTTTAGTTCATTCCCTGCACATTGAAAGCTTCGTACGACGAACTGGGTCCATGATCAATGGAATAGTATAGACTAATAAGAGCTCATTGTCAATACGTGCGGCAACCTAGGTTGTCTGTCGTCACTTTGACACATTGGAGGATCATTAACTCAGTCGCCGATGACTGGAAGCTAACGCATGATGCGCTCTCGACGTCGAAACGATATAACTGTAATTCCTCTGGTCCAATCATCTCTGACAATCGAATCGTAAGGTTGCGTGCCGGATTATTGTAAGAAGGTCAGTTACGTTAAGAAGGAATGAGTAATTGAAGCTTATTCGTTTAAGAACGACATGGCTCAAGCCAAGCCACTGAATGCGTATAAGGTTTCCATGGATTCGGTGTGGCGGTTAAGTGGATTCAGGTTCAAGGTAAATTGAGATGCTGCTATTGCGCTGAGTTTGTCGGTCCAAACATTCACCATCTGGGACTTTTTTGTTGCCGAGACATAGTTTGTCGTTCGCAAATATCCTATAAACTTTTGCAATATGGCGAACTTCAAATCCGTGCGGAATGAGCAATTTAACCACCTTTGATCATTTTTATCCTGATTGCCTGTTCTCTGACTGTTGGATGGGATCCACAGAGTCACTAAAACTACGCGATATTCCTTTTAAATTCGAGCGATTGTTCATACTGACCGCATTGGCTGTATATTTTCCGAGTTTACTATTAGATATATTAGATATACTCTTACTGTTATTATAAATTCTATATTAAATAGAAAAAGAATAGTCACTACAGTCAATTGATCGAAAACGCCTTATAAATGATTACTTTTCACTGACTGTCTTCAAGACGCAAACAGACACTACAGTCAATTTAGGAAATCTACCCCGCAACGATTGAACACTCGGCGCTCCACTCCATCATACATACTGCTCGCAGACCGGAACGGTTGTGCGTGCTGTTTGCGGAAAAACACGATCGTAAATACAAATTGTTGACAATGTCCATTCAAATTTTTATATAGAATGAAATAATAATCGACGAGAAAATTGGTAACCGCATTGGTAACCAATCGTCGAAAAAGTGGGATTGTACCGTAAAATTTGTTTGTTTTTGGCAGCGCTCGCAAGGGCATGGGAGTTCAAGTCTCCCCTCGGGCACACGAAATCGGCGATAGCTGATACAATCCAAGTGTATTGACTCATACCCCATCGAATGGTAACCAATTTGGTAACCGTTGATGGGATTTTTTTTATGTTCCTGCATAAATGAGCCAATGGAATCTGATATATTTGGTTCTAAACTAACGATGGACATAGAAATACTGTGTCCGCTCGAAACCGGTTAAAAAATGATGAGCCGAAATATATTCGGAGTTTTGAGACAAGCCCGTCACAGAAAAAGTCCATATGCTTTTCTGAATTTATTATCGAATAGTCCAGCTACTCCGCCGCCGCTTATACTTCCAAGACAAAGCAAGTTCACCCATACTGCCTCAACGGGTTCGAAGATTTTGTCGTTAACGTGGACCTCGACATTGTCGAAGTATCATACTGCGAGCAGTTTTTGGCGGAGAAGACACGCTCGACCTCCATCGTCAATGCAAGAAAATAGTATCGGCATTTGAGGTCTGCATTTCAGACTCCCCTAAAGCGGGGCCGTTGTAAAGAGAACCCTATTGCCGACGTCACCATACCAAAACCGTCAGAAAAGCTACCTGCGTTCTTCGCGTCTGAATCGTTTCCTGTTGTTCTCGGTAAAGTCCTCGACATAGGCCTTAAGGAATGGTTCACTACTGGGCTTTTAACTGTTCTCCGGTTGAATGAGATCTTTCATCATGAATGGTCGAGATTGATTTTATTAGAAATATCGTTCTCGTGCAATACAAGGTAAACTTTACCACATCGATTCAATCCCTTCGCTCGAAAATACATTAGGCTTTTTTGGAATCCCGGCGCCGATCGCCGGACGAGCCGCACTCCCTCCTTCCAAGCGCTAGCAGCAAACTCTCTTCGTGCATTGATCCCTTGAAAAAATCTTCGGGTAAATAGGTACGCCGTTGTGCGTCGAAATATTCGTGATCTGAAAAATACAATAGACAAAGATTATCCCGTCTTGATCTCTACTCACAAGTGATGGCCGTACTCCGTCGTCTAAGAATATTCGTCATTACTCTACTTCATGATGAATCCATCGCTTAGCGGCGTAGGCAGTAAGCAAGAAGAAGTTTATGCGGATATGGGATGTGTGATCCTTCGAACAACATTGACCCCATTCCAGGTACTAAGCCCAGCAATGGTCTTTTTTTCTTGACTGTTCCATCGATTACAGGTAGATTTTTACTGACGACATTAACGAATCAAAAAGAGCAGGAAGACACGTATCCATGCCAATTTGGAAAAGGAATTTGATCGTTTGTTGGTTTGGGATGTTCGTAACGGGTGTAGGAATGAGCCAGGTTGCTCCTGTGCTGCCTCTCTTTATTAAGCACCTTGGAGTTGACAGCACAGAGTTAATTGAACAATATTCTGGAATTGCTTTTGGTATCACTTTTGTATTGTCAGCTGTCTTCTCGCCGATCTGGGGTTATGCCGCCGATAGATTCGGACGGAAACCAATGCTTCTGCGGGCAAGCCTTGGTATGGCAGTTATTGTCTTCAGCATGGGGTTCGCGCAAAATGTATTCCAGTTGATAGCGCTAAGATTATTGCAAGGAGCGATCACAGGATATAGCACGGCATGCATTACTTTGATTGCAACGCAAACAGATAGAGAACACGCCGGATGGGCATTGGGAACGCTGTCAACATCAAGTATCGCAGGTTCATTGCTTGGTCCGATGATGGGAGGTTATATAGCGGAGGAGATTGGATTACAAAGTGTATTTTTTATAACCGGCGGGTTAATGTTCATCGCATTTATAACGACACTTTTCTTTGTGAAGGAACATTTCAGGCGTCCAAACATGAAAACGCTTGGCATGAAGGAAATATGGAATAATGTTCCCGAAAGAAGTTTGACAATCGCAATTTTTGTGACCTATTTTTTTATGACCCTGGGGTTATATTCTATCGAACCAATTATAACAATCTACGTCGCCCAATTATCCAACAATGCCGGTCATGTTGCACTATTGGCTGGAATGGTGTTCTCGGCCGCAGGTCTGGCGAATATACTTGCAGCTCCACGCCTGGGAAAACTATCTGACAGGATCGGACCTCAGAAAGTGATGTTGGTTGCGCTGATCGCTGCAGGAGTTTTTTTTATTCCTCAGGCGTTCGTATCGAACCCATGGCAGCTGCTGGGGCTGCGTTTCTTACTAGGATTGGCAACTGCGGGATTGAATCCTTCTGTTAATACTCTGATCAAGAGAATTACGCCTGATCAGCTTACAGGAAGAGTATTTGGTTTTAGTATGTCGGCAGTATATTTAGGCGGCTTCGCAGGTTCTGTCCTAGGCGGGCAAGTGGCAGCTTACTTGGGCATCAGATATGTATTCTTCATCACGAGTGCATTGATGCTGATGAACGCAGTATGGGTTTATTTTAAAATCTATAGAAGACTTAGTGTAATAGAATAGGCATCATGTAATTTTCATCATTCCCAATTGTCGGCACTCCGTAAAATTTTCTTGTTCTAATCGCCATAACGGCGAAGCGAGCAGTGCCATGCGTCACGGGGAGAGAACGTCGCCGAGGTGAGCTTTTACTTTACGGAGCACCGCCTCCTGAATCCGCAGAGAATCCAAAGCGCCCGGCAGCGAGCGCAGATCCGACACCAACCCCGACAATTCAGCCCGCATGTCTTCCGGATGGAGCGAGAGACGGTTGCCGGTTTGTTCGGCATGGATCAGGACATCGGGGGACCAGTCGTTTGGCCAGGCTGTCGCGTTGATGAGGCTGGCGGCGCGGTGAAGACGGGCGATCATTCCCCTGAAGCCGTCGGGGATATTCGACAGGTTATTATCACGATCTTCACTCGTGATGCTGAGTTCTGCTCTCTTGTTGACCGGGACCTGCGGCGTCCGCACGATAAGTGTCATGCGCTCCCCATCAAATCTCCATCCCCCGCCTGCCGCGTTCTCCGTTTGCACAATCGCTTTGCCGTTGCAGGATATGGACAGCGGCCGGGAAGAATTGACAACGCGAACTTCGTACGCACGCTCAGTCATCATGCCGGGATAACCTCCGGCAACAGGCGAAATTCTCATAGTGAGGACACCGTCGCGCGACCGATGCATTTCGGCGTGGGTGATGGCCGAACGTCCTTCCCGATAGCCAAGAGTATTTCCTTCATCTTCGTATACGTCGCACGATCCGGAATCTCCAGGAAAAACAGTCAGGATCAATGGATCGACGGGAGACGCATGCGTCGACTTCATCTTGTGTTGCATTGGTATGATCGCACCGTCTCTTACATACACCGGTATCTCATCTTCTGCGAAGTGGCGGACAAAGACGCCGGGGCCTGTAAGACGATGCCCGGTAAACCATTCGGTCCAATTTCCCGCCGGAAGCCAAACTTTATTTTCGGCGAGAAGGCTCGATGAATCTACAGGAACTGTTACGGGCGCAACAACCATGTCATCCCCAAAACGGTACTCTCCGCTGAATTCATATGCCTCCGGCGATTCGGGATCTTCATAGTACATCGGGTGGACAATTGAGATTCCGTTCTCGTACGTATTGTGCGCCGCTGTGTAGATGTACGGCAGAAGCGAGTAGCGAAGAAGGATCGCGTCGCGCATCATTTCGAACTGATCTTCGGGATACGCCCAGATCCTTCTTTCGGCTTTGCCGTTCTTTGTGACATGTGTCCGCAGGATCGGACTGAAAACGCCCCACTGAATCCAGCGTGTATAGAGCTCCGGAGAAATCTCCCCCGGCATATGTCCGCCGATGTCGTGGCTCCAATACCCGTAACCCACGTTTGCGGCCGTTGCAGTGAATCTTGGCTGGAACGCGAGCGATTCCCACACGGAGACGACATCCCCGGAAAATCCTATCTGGTAACGGTGATTCCCGAGTCCTCCCCACCGGTGAAAGAGCAGGGGACGTTCAGCATTCTTTCGTTCCATGTCTGTGAAAAAAACATAATTCAGCCACCAGGTTGGCGTCACACCGGGAATTTTTGTCGTTCCCCACGCCTGCCAGTCGAGCCACCAAAAATCAACGCCCTGACGTTCAAGGGGATGAATGATCAGGTTCATATAGTTCGCGGCGAACTTCTTGTCCACGATATCGAAAGGAACGTACTTCTTCGTCGCAGTATCGATTCCCATCGCCAATGCCATTTCGGGATAATGATCTTCGTGCGGCTGTATTCCCGAAGCAGGATGAAGATTCAGCGGAGTCTTCAGGCCCTCGCTGTCGCACCATGCAAGAAAGCCCTGAGGATCCGGAAAGTAATTCCGGTCCCATGTGTACCCTGTCCATCCATGAGGCTGTCCGGCCTGGTCTTTCGGCGACCGCCCCCATCGCAAATCAAATGTTTCGTGCCAGTCCATGTCGATGACAAGCACATCGAGAGGTACGTCGTGCATTCTGAATTCAGAGACCAGGTTTTTGAATTCTTCATCGGTGTACGCCCAGTAGCGTGACCACCAGAGTCCGAACGCGAATCGGGGAGGCATCGGTATCTTTCCCGCGACTTTTGTAAAATCGAGCATCGCCTTCCGGTAATCATGTCCATAGCCGAATAAATACCAATCCTGATGTTCGGCCGAAGGGCGGACCGTAACCCAGGGCCAATCGGAATTATCGAAGAGCGGCCGATCGCTGTCGTCGACCAAGACCCATCCGTCTTTGGAAAGTATGCCCGGTTCAAGTTTGGTCTCTCCTCGTACTCCGTCAAGGGTCCTGATCGTTCCGCCAAGATTCCCTTTGTCTTCCAATCCCGGATACCATTGGACCCCAGTTCCGTTCAGTTCAAAGCGAATATTCAGGTTGTTGGATGAAAAAGAATTCCCATCCGGACGGTATTCGAGGTTTAGCTTGTCTGTTTTGATGACAAGCCATCCAGTATCTCTCTTAACGGTAAAATGCGGCGGCTCCAGTTTCCGGTTGATGAAGACGAGAGAGGCGCGATCTTCGAAGGAGTGGTCGCTGCTCCATTCCATTCGGATCAGTTGAGAGGTAAGAATCGTGAATCGTGCGTTCCCTTCTACGACTATTGAAGTGGAATCGGCCGCGGGGTTGAGGGGTTGACAGTGAACAGATACAGCGGCGATCATGCATCCAAGCGCTATCTCTTGAAGTAGAATGTGCCATCGTCTCATTATTGATTCTGTCTCCTTCGTTGTTTCAAGAGAACTGAATAATGTCATTCTTCGCCTCGGGATAATTTCGATGCCATGCTGCGCTCGGCAGCACCATCATCACGGCATTTTGCAAACGCCATTTTGGTATGGTCGAGCCGTTCCTGCAGGAATAAACGAATATCCGTGGCGAGCATTCCTGCACTCCTCGCCGCCTGCAGACCGATATCTCCATCTTCGAACACCTGGCATAATGAAGCCAGGACGCCGATCTTTCGCGCAGCTTCTACGGACAGGTCGGGGGAGGGTTTAGGCTTGAACGGATCATCGGCAGTGAGAATCACATCGAATAATGCAGCGATGCCGATAACCTCTAATTCTCTTTCCACAATTTCTCTCGCGCCTCCGGGGACGACGGACATTGGCAGTACTGAGCGGTGCCGTTGAACAACATCGACGACCGGGCGCGCAAACTTGACGCTGTCCACATGCTGCTCGAAGAGGTGGTCTTTCGCACCGACGACGCTCGCGCTGTGTAGCTCCATTCCGCAGCGGCGATTGAATTGTTCAACGATGTCGGTATCCCTCATCCCCTTTTTGGAGAAAAAGAATTCTGCATCATACACTCTTCCGAACGACTCGATCGCCTCTTTCCATGCTTCCAAATGCAGCGGCATCGAATCGACCAACGTACCGTCGCAATCAAAGATCAATCCTCTGATGTGTTCCGGGACTGGAATCAACGAGTTGTTCGTGCTCCGCCTGCTAAAAGGACAGATCGTTCCATCTCAGCTCTTTTTTAAAATCGGAGAGTTTCGTCTCACCATCGATCACCAGGATCTCAGTGCCCGCAATTTCCGCATAATCTTCGAGACACTCCGTCGTCACTGACTGGCTGAACACGGTATGATGAGCGCCTCCGGCGAGGATCCATGCCGTGATCGCAATTTCAAAATCGGGCTTCGGCTTCCACAACGCACGGGCAACCGGCAAACGCGGCAGCGGTTTTGCCGGAGCGATCGTATCGACCTCGTTGACAATGATCCGAAAACGATTTCCCATGTCGACGACGGTCGCGTTAAGCGCGGGGCCCGGAGGGACATCAAAAACCAATCGCGGCGGATCCGCTTTGCCGCCGATGGAGAGGGGATGAATTTCCAGTTTAGGTTTTCCCGAAGCGATCGATTCTGAAATTTCCAGCATGTGCGCACCAAGGACTTGCTTTCCCGACGGGTCGAGATGGTACGTATAGTCTTCCATGAACGAGGTGCCTCCCTTCAACCCGCTTCCCATCACATTCATGACACGGAGCAGGGCTGCTGTTTTCCAATCGCCTTCCGCTCCAAAACCGTACCCTTCTGCCATCAACCGTTGGACAGATAGCCCCGGCAATTGTTCAAGCCCGTGCAGGTCCTCGAACGTTGTCGTGAACGCTTTGAAATTGCCTTCCTTCAAAAAAGCCCGGAGCGCAAGTTCGATGCGCGCAGCCTCCTGCAGCGAGCGTCGTTTCTCTCCGTCCTTTCGAAGCGCAGAGACGAGTTCATATTTCCCTTCATATACGGAAAGTAGGGAAGAGATTTCTGCTTCGGTCACCTTTCCCATTACGCTCACGAGGTCGCCGAGTCCGTAGCCGTTCACAGAATAACCGAACCGCAATTCCGCTTCAACCTTGTCGCCTTCGGTGACAGCGACATATCTCATGTTGTCGCCGAACCGTGCAACCTTCATTCCCTGACTATCGGCCCAGCCCGCCGCAGCGCGTGTCCATGTGCCGATCTTGTTTTGCACCTTCTCATCCTGCCAGAAGCCGACCACAACCTTCCGCGGCTTCTTCATTCGGGCCGTGATGAAGCCGAACTCCCTTCCCCCGTGAGCAGTCTGGTTGAGGTTCATGAAATCCATGTCGATCTCGCCCCATGGGATGTCGCGGCCGAATTGCGTGTGAAAGTCGAGCAGCGGCTTGTTCAATATCTTCAATCCGCCGATCCACATTTTTGCCGGAGAAAAGGTGTGCATCCATGCGACAACGCCGATGCAGGACGCCGCGTTATTTGCCTCGAGGCAAACCTTCAGAATCGCTTCCGGCGTCGTGAGCACGGGCATATGGACGATATTCACAGGAATGTGAGCCGACTCCGATAAGCCTTTCACAATAACGTGAGAGTCTTTCTCAACTTGTTTGAGGGTTTCCGGACCATAGAGGTGTTGACTTCCGGTAAGAAACCATACTTCATACTGTTTAAGGTCGATCATGAGCCATTTTCCTTTGTCAGTAGTTCATTGCGGGCACGAGAGTCGGTGCCTCAGGAATTATTTTTTGGAGATCTATTTCTTCTGCCCATAGTACGAACCGGGCCCATGTTTTCTTGAAAAATGCTTCTCGAGCAAATAATCGGGAAGCGGGGAAAGTTTCGGGTTCAACGCGAGCGTGCGAAGGGCCATCGAAGCAACTCGTTCAAGCATCAGATTATTCTTGACGGCATCGAGCGCATCAGTTCCCCAGGTGAAGGGAGCATGCCCGGCGACGAGGATGCCCGGGATCTCCATCGGGTTGAGCTTCGAGAATCGCTCTACAATTACTTTGCCCGTATTCAACTCGTATCCTGAGCCGACCTCGTCTTTCGTCAGGAACCGGGTTACCGGCACGGCCCCGTGAAACGCGTCGGCATGTGTCGTGCCAAAGCATGGAATTTCACGGCATGCCTGTGCAAAAACTGTCGCATACTCGCTGTGGCTATGAGCGATCCCGCCGATGGACGGGAACGCTCTGTATAATTCGATATGAGTGGGCGTGTCTGAAGACGGCCGCCGCTTCCCTTCCACGATATCCCCTTTGAGGTCCAGCACCACCATGTCTTTAGCGGTAAGTTGCTCATATTCTACTCCGCTCGGTTTGATAACGACGAGCCCGTCGCTGCGTGAAATAGCGCTTACGTTCCCCCACGTGAGCGTGACTAGGCGATATTTTACAAGAGCGAGGTTCGCTTCAAGAACATCTTTTTTCAACCGTTCGAGCATCAGTTTCCCTTTCGTACTGAATCTCTCAAGACGAGTAGTTCCTTTATCACGCCTTACAGCGCGCCGTGACTTTCCTTCGTCCTGAAAGCGTCGTGCAATTCACAGTACAACCTATTAAGCGCTGCATAGCCTCCCCTGCTCCTTAACGGCTGCCACGTCCGCAAACACTGCCGCTCCGAGTGCGGGCGTTTGTTCGACCCGTGATATTTTGATCGGACGCACGGAAACGTCTTCATAAAATTGCATCAAAAGATTCACAGAGTTGGTCGGAAACAAAGGACACTCGTCCACGTTTCTATGTTCTGGCTGAAAAGCGATATTTCGTTGTCTGCCGATATGTCTCGCCGGGTCTCAGGATGACAGATGGAAACTTCGGCTGATTTGGCGAATCGGGAAAGTGCTGCGTTTCCAGGCAGAGCGCCGACCGGTACCGGTACGCGATTCCCCCCTTGCCCTTCAGCGAGCCGTCAAGAAAATTTCCGGTATAGAACTGAATTCCCGGCTGATCGGTGAGCACCTCCATAGAGCGGCCGCTTTTGGGTTCGTACACGGTTGCCGCCTGATGCAGCGTCTTGTCGTAGTTCCGGAGAACCCAATTATGATCGTACCCTCCTGCCAGCTGCAGTTGATCGTATGGATCATTGATCGTGTCGCCGATTCTCCTTGAAGAGCGAAAATCAAGCGGCGTCCCCTCGACCGAAAGGATCTTTCCCGACGGGATCATCCCCGCGACGGAAGGAGTGAATTGATCGGCCGCGATCATTAGTTCGTGATCGAGAATCGTATTATTGGGATCACCTGTCAGATTAAAATATCCATGGCTGGTCGGATTCAGAATGGTCGGGGCATCCGTGGTTCCGGTATAATCAATCGTCAGCTCATCGTTATCGTTCCATGAATAGGTCACGTCCAGCACAACCTTTCCGGGGTACCCTTCTTCTCCGTCCGGACTGGAGCAATGCATGGTCACAGATTCGACGGCAGAACTTGCATTTATCGCCGCCTTCCACAATTTCCTGTTGAAGCCGTCTTTTCCGCCGTGAAGATGATTTTCACCGTCATTGAGTCCGAGCTGATAGGCTTTCCCATCCAGCGAAAATTTTCCCTTTCCGATGCGGTTGCCGTATCTTCCGACGATGAATCCGAGATAGGAATTGTCGTCGACGTATCCCTGCGCATCCTCATGGCCGAGGAGCACATCCGCCATGACTTTATTTCTATCCGGGACTATTATCGATACTAATGCTGCTCCAAGGTTGGTGATGGAAACAGACCTTCCATTCCTATTCTTGAGGATAAACAACGTTGTTTCTCTACCATCAGCTAATTTTCCAAAATGATTTGACGTCACAGAGAGAGACTCCTTTTTTTTGACTGCAGAACGGTTCGAGCATAAATTTGACCAACGAACTCGAACAGCGTTGATGATTGAGCCGCACAATCGACGTCAACGATCCGGGGAAATCCCCGAATATCTTCGCTGAATCGCTTTGCGGTCTTCTTTATGTATGAATTTTTTACCACTATTTCCATCATTATTTTGGAGTGTTGTCGAACTCGAGGATTGTTTGATAAATATATTTGGGGATAAGAATCCTCCAGGAATGGCGCCCTTACATGTCGATGCCAAGGCTTGGGAATTGGATTCTTTGTTCAGATGATTCATGGAGCTTAATACCCGGCACGGAGAACACACTCCCCCTCACCGACTAAAGTTTTCCGTTAATCGGTCGATAATCTCTAATGGCAGGCCGAATACAATCATTCCAAACCGGCCGCTCAAATTATATTGAGGAGGAGAATCATGTCGGTGCAGGGTATCTCGTCGAGTTCAAGCCTTTTCACGCCAAACGCAAAGAACAATTCATCTTCAATTGGCAGCGATGTCAAGAATTTGGTCACCGCGATCCAATCGGGAGATTTGAAAGGTGCTCAGAACGCCTTTTCACAGATTCAGAACCTGATGCAATCATCTCAGGGAACGCCGGCCCAGCAGACCAATGGACAGCAAAGCCAGCTCAGTGCAGACCTTGCTGCCGTAGGAAGCGCGCTGCAAGCGGGCGACATAAACGGCGCACAAGATGCGCTGAAGAAACTTGGGCAAGATATGCAGTCGACCGCAAAGACTCATCATCACCACCATCATCATGGCGGCGGTGATCAGACCCAGGCTGCCGCCTCCACGACGGGAGTCACCGCTCCGATCGGGAGTACCAGTTCAAGCGGAAGCAATGTAAACGTCCTGGTGTAAAACAGGTGCAAGGAATTGATCTAACGCAAGGGTGAAGCACGAGGCTGGTTGCAAGGATTCTGGAGATCGAGAGTTCACTCTTTCCTGCCTGAAAGCTGAATTGCAAACAGTGCTTTGGATTTTGTATAAACCCATGTGACGATCGCGAGCGTCATGATTCCGCCGAATAATGCAGACGGAATCGTTCCCATTATTTTTGCCGCAACGCCGGACTCGAACGCCCCCAGTTCGTTCGACGCGGCGAGAAATATCCCGTTGACCGCCATAACCCTCCCGCGCAAGTCATCCGGCGTCAGTGTCTGAAGAAGCGTGTGCCGAATAACGACGCTGACGCTGTCAAACGCCCCGCTGAAGAACAGCATCACTACAGACAGGATCATCCACGGGGAAACGGCAAAGGCGACGATGCAAACGCCGAAACCAGTAATTGCAATCAGCAGGTTTCGCCATGGATGCGCCATCGCGGAAACTCTTGCCAACACCAGAAGCGTGAGTACGGCACCGAGCGACGGAGCTCCGCGCAAAATGCCGAGCCCCTCCGGACCAACGCGCAGGATGTCTTGGGCGTAGATCGGAAGAAGCGCCATCACCCCACCGAACATTACCGAAAAGAGATCGAGCGAAATGGAATACAGAATGACCTTGGTCTTATAGACAAATCCTATCCCCTCTTTGATGCTCTCGATCAGGTTCACTTCTTCGTCTATTTCCGTCGCTGGTCTGTCGCCGATCCTTGAATATAAATAAAAGGTCGCTGCGACGAGAGCCACAACCACGATCAGCGTATTGGAAAATCCGATCCATGCATACGAAAAGCCGGAAATGACCGGCCCGATAACGGCGCCGATCTGCCACGCCGAGCTGCTCCATGTGGCGGCATTCTCATAATACTCGAACGGTACGAGGAATGCGCGGAGCGAGTTTGCTGTTGGGGACTGGAACGCCCGGCAAAGACCGATGACAAAGATCGTCGCGTAGATGGTGACGAGAAATACCGCCGATGCAAGAGACTCTTGTTGCCGCGAAATGAATTGCAGGATCGTCGAGCAGAGAGCGATGCATGCAACGCTCCACAAAAGGATCTTCCGTTTGCTGTACCGGTCGGCGATGTGCCCTCCAAACAACGAGAAGGAAATGAACGGGACCGCCTCCACAAGTCCGATCAGTCCAAGCGCAAGCGGGTCGTGAGTGATCCTGTAGAGCTCGTACCCGATCGCGACTTCCTGCATCATCAGCGCGATCGTAAGCAGGAACGACGAAAGTACCAGGTCGCGAAATTCGCTGAAGCGTAATGCCGCATATGGATCGTGGTGACGGTCTGACATATCCTTTGATGCGTAGATGTATTTCTTGCTGTCCGGGTTAAAATCGGCGCCGTGAGGAGGGAACGATTACCACCTTCAGCTTTTATTGCGGTCAATAACTTCGCGAATTCGTTTCATAATTTCGATAGGATCGTACGGTTTCTGCACAAAGTCTCTTGCGCCCCCTTTGAGTATCTCAGCCTTCAACCCCGGGTCGAGATAACCGCTCGCGAAAATAACGTTCATCTTCGGCCGAATTTCCTTCATGATCTTAAATGCTTCCCACCCGCCGAGCTTCGGAAGACCCATGTCGCACAGCACGAGCGAAATGCTGTCTTTGTGCTGCGTAAAGAGATTGACCGCCTCGATGCCGTCCTGAGCGGTGATCACCGCATAGCCATTATCTTCGATAGAGCTCTTGACGAGGTCGCGGAGCATCTCTTCATCCTCGACGAGGAGAATCGTTTCGGTCCCTCCCTTGACCCTTTCGGTCTTCTTCGATTCCACTTTTCCGGCTTCTTTGAACCCCGGCGGGATGGGGAAATACAGATGGAACGTGGTGCCGTGCCCGGGCGAGCTTTCGACATCGATGAACCCGTGATGCGTGTTGATGATCCCAAAAACGACCGACAATCCGAGTCCGGTGCCGTGCCCCAATTCCTTCGTCGTAAAAAACGGTTCAAAGATCCGTGCTCTCGTCGCTTCGTCCATTCCCATGCCGGTGTCGGTGACATCGATACACGCGTACGGTCTATTTTCGACGCCGGAGAATTTCATCATCAAAGTATTTCCCTCGACAACTCGGGTTGCGATAGAGAGAGTACCTCCGTTGATCATCGCGTCGCGGGCATTCACGCACAGGTTCAGAAGCAATTGCTGCACTTGTCCGGTGTCGGCGATGATCGAGGGGAGACGGCGCTCAAGGTTCAGCGAGAACGAAATCGTTTTTGGGAACGTCTCGGAAAGCATTTTCACGAGCTCTGTGATCGCGGCATTGAGGTTCACCGACTCCAGAAGAATGTCCGTCTTTCGCGCGAAGGTCAAGATCTGACGGACAAGATCAGCTCCACGCAGCGATGCTTTGCGGAGCGCATCGAAGCTTGCGGTGAGTTTTTCCGGGCTCAGCTTCCCTCCTTCGAGGCGGGAGATGTACGCGAGGATGATCCCGAGAATATTGTTGAAGTCATGGGCGATGCCTCCGGCGAGGGTTCCGATGCTTTCCATTTTCTGCGCCTGACGCAGGCCTTCTTCCAGTTTTTTCCGGTCGGAAATATCGGTTGAGAATCCGCATACAGCGTACGGCACGCCCCGCGCCCCGTAGAGAGGAAACTTGTTCGCGATGTACGTATGGATGCCGTCGTCGTGGGGCGCGACCTCTTCCCATTCCATCGGCGCTCCTGCTTCCAACGTTCTCTGGTCGCTCGAACGAAAAGCGTCGGCAATTTCTTTTGGAAACAGGTCATGGTCCGTCTTTCCGATAACTTCTTCCCTTTTGACGTGGTACAGCGTTTCAAACCGACGGTTGATGAGAAGATATTTCCCTTCGAGATCCTTCACATAGATGATCGCGGTGGAGGTGTCGAGGATGGCCTGCAATCGCCGCTCAGTTTCTCCGAGCCGCATGAGCGTGTCTTCAAGTTCAACATTCCGCTCAGCAAGCTGGCTGATTTTTTCCTTCAGTGAGCCGCTCATCTCTTCAAATTTCAGAGCGAGAAATTTCAATTCGCCCCCGGAATGAACGTCGATCCGGTAGTCGTAGTTACCCCGGCTGATCTCTGCCGTTCCCTGGACCAGCGAAGCGATCGGTTTGGTAATTCCGTTGGAGATGATAAGTCCGATGACCGCGGTGACGATCAAAACGAGGACGGACAAGATCAGAAAAGCATTCGTTACGGGGACCAGCGACGCCTTTACGCCGCGCTCGATGGGTTTTAGTAAAACATAGGATATCGCTGGAACGCCGCTCCGGTTCAACCGGCAAAACGCGGCAACATATTTCTCTCCCCCCGCATCGATGGTGAACACCGCCGGTTGAGACGAGCTGTCGCGCGGGATCAGCGCCGTTCCGTATTGATGCAGCCATTGCTCCAACGCATTTCTCTCGGCACCGCTCACCGTCGCACTGACAATCTTTTCATCCTGTGCAAGAAGAATCTCGGAGTTCGTCATTGTCTTCATATGATCGATCTCTCCGTCACGAACGCGGAACCCGATGGTTAACGTCCCCAAAACGTCGGTCCCTACCATGACGGGCGCGGACGCCCCTCTATAAACAGTGCCGTTCACATCCCAGACGTCGGACGAAGACTCCGTCGACAACGTGCGGCGGTTCGACTGGAGCGATGCGATCGCGGTATTCGATTCATCGCCGCCGATCAGCTGAGCGAGCGGAGCGCCTTTTGAATTCGTGAGGATGAAAATATCGCACGAGAAGCTGCCGTTCAGCTCGCGCGAAAGCTGGAGCGCGGTGTTCTTGTCGCCGAGTTCGGTGACCGCCTTCAATTTGGGAGTTTCAGCGATCGTTTGACACGATGTGATCTCTCCATCGGCGCGTAGCGAAGAGACCTCGCGGACGGTAGAGTAGTTGCTCCTGATGTCGTCGGTGAAGCGCGCTTCGATCTGGGCCCGCATCCAGTAATTGACAAGGACAAAGGTTATCATGAGGAGAACAAGAACGACTCCCCAGATGGCAAGAAGAATTTTATTCCGAAATTTCATAGCCGCAGAGATGAGGAAGGAAGTTAGAAACTAATAACGGTTTGGGCGAATAAGGCGTTGTCGACCGGATCTCTCGGCAAGTCGTATGTTCGGTTTATCTGATACCCAATTTTCAACAGCATCGCGGGGTTAAATTTGTACGACACTGCGCCTTCTAAGCGAAATACATCATGGTCCCACTTGCCGTTGTAGATAACATGCTGGAAAAATTGGTTCAATTCTTTAAGACCATTTACACTGTTGAACGAAATCCCCCCCGCGCGGAGGGCCCCCGAAATCCTCGGCGTAAAGGCGTACTGCGCCGCGACAGAATAGCCGAACGCCTTCAAATCAATATTGTTGAGGTACTGCCACGAACTATTTATGACCTCCCCGTCGAAAGAAAAATGGCCGAGACTGAAACTGATGTCTCCTCCGACGATGCTTTGCATGTAATTGTCGGGGCTTTTGCCGAAGAAGGCTGATGTGTCGGGAGTTTCGCCGCTGAGATCGATCGTCTCGCTCTCGTCTTTCATGTACGGTCCCATGGCGTAGGAAACGCCGAACGTCAATCCGGTTGTCGGCGTGACCGCAAGCCGGAGGACCTTGCCGATGCCGTTGTGCGAATCGAGTCCGTTCGGCGAGTACGTCCCGGTTGTGCTGATCATTCCGTTAATGACCGCAACACTGTAATCGAAGATGCCGATGCTTCCGTACACCTTCACTCCAAGGTCATACAATCCTTGGTCGAGCAATCGGACACCGTTACCGGCAATTTGATACTCCGGATTGAGCGTCCACACTTTGTAATCCGATTCGCAAAGAGAGGTAATGTGTTCGTTCATCAGCGGAAGGCCGAAGAAAGGATTTTCCTTCGGAAAGCGACCTTCACCAAGATTCCCGAACGGGATATCGATCTGTCCCGCCTGGAGAGAGATTCCCGTCTCTGCGATGTCCGAGGCACGGATCGCGAGCAGGTCGACATGAGGAATTTGGTCCTGAAGCATCCTGAAATTGCTGAGAAAAGTGATGTCATCGGTAACGACCGCATCGCTGAAAAGATCAAGCCGCCAGACAAACGTGCCGTTCCCGTCGTTGAACGCATACTGCGATTCTCCGTCGTTCGCTTTCACAAAACCGGCAGAAGCCTGCCCCGTCACCTGAAGCTGTGCGGACGCCTCCCACGCGAAGACAAGGCAGAGAAGAACTATTCCGAGGGCGCGAATCATCAGTCGATGCGATCAGTACGAAAAATTTTCGGTCGTTGTCTGGTGTTCCGTTACCGTTACCGTCCTTGTCTCGGCCTTCTTGCGTCCGTACCAAAAATTCAACTGGTAGGTTCCCGCAGGAATGCCAGCGATGGTAAAATTTCCGTCGTCATCAGGAACGGTAAAGAATGGATTTTCAAGTACAAGAATGGTGGCAAACATGTATGAGTGGATTTCACAATAGACGCTGACAATGCCCGGCTTATTGAATACCACTGATTTTTTTTCTCCCTTTGGATAACGTCCAAGGTCGAATTCTCTTGCCTGCGAGAGCGAAAAGACATTGTGAAAGAGAGGGTCGGAATTCGGAAAATCGACCGTCGTTCCGACGAGAATCGGAAGAACCAGAGGCCTGAACACCATATCGCGCTGGTCAAGCGCCGGGTGAGCAGCGGGGGGATCATAATTTCCTCCGACGGCCTCTATATAAATGACTGCCTTCTCCGGGAGAGCATAGGGGGGATCCAACGGCTTGTCGGACTTCGCGCCTCCGGTCTCGTAACGATGGAGCGATCGTCCCCGAATAATTGATCCGGTCAAGTCGTCGTCGCGCGATACGGTGATCTTTCCCTTGATCTCGCCCCCTTTCCCCTGTGCTGAAGCAGTGGAGAGCGCCAGGAAAAATATTCCAGCGAAAAAGCGGCAATTGAGATATCGGTGCTTCATTCCTGACCGGAGTACTTTGATTAATACGAAAAATATACGTTTCAATGCATTTAGAAGCAAGAAAAAGGAGCGGGTCTTTCAAGTAGATGGACAGATGGATGGAGACAAGACACCAGTGCCCCCCCCGACTCCGCCGCGACACCTCATCCTGTGCAAGGGGAGTGCGTCTCCCGAAGGTCGCGAAGCGATCCCTCTGGGAGATGCCTTCGGCAGGAGGAGATCGTCGCGGGTTCGCTCAGGGTAGGCATCTTCCTTATATACCATATATACCATTCAAAGCAATTGACCCTGCTCCCCAATATCTCTTGCGCGAACAGGAAACAACACCATGGAATGAAAGGCCGCTTCAGTTCCTGGCTTTTTCGAGCAGGGCCGCCAGTTCAGCGCCATCTAGCTTCGCTCCGCGCGCTGCCAGCTTCAGCGCTTCTTCCTGCGACTTTGCGACCCCTTGTGACTTGGAATCAATCGAACCGAGTATTCTGTTCGAACTCTTGTCGATGAGCGTCACCGATAGATCGGCAGATACGAAAGTGAACGAGCCATCTGCACTATCGACTGTCGTCGGGGACGCGGTCAGAAACCCGGCTCTCAACTCGAATCGGGACATATCGACGATATGATAACCGGCGCGGGTTACAGCATCGGTAACAAGAGAACGAATTGCATCGTTCTCTTCTGAGGATCGGACCTCGACCTTGAGGCTGAAAGCAACGTCCGCTTCAAGCAAAGTGCAATCAAACGCCGCCGAAGAGGCATCGATGACCGAGGAGAACTCCGGCCCTAGAGAAGGAAGGAGGAGGCGGGCTTGAATCTTATGACCGATGTTTCCCTTCACCTTGATGACGCATGAAGCAGTGCCTTTCGAATCCGTGACCGCCCGCCCAAACGGATCGCCGGAGGAATTAGTGAAAACGATCTCGGCGCCGACTGCCGGTACCGGTCTAGTACCGATGAATTCATTCACCTGAACGATGAACGGTTCCGGAAAATTCTCTCCTACTCTCCCCTTCTGCTTATCTCCTCCCGTCTTTTCAATCCGGACGCCGGAGAGTGTTTCGCGCAGTATTGAAGTTAGCGCAGATGGACTGAGGGACGGGATGCTCGAATACGGAGAACGGGCGAGCGCATCGTGCAACGCCTGTAATGGAAGAAGGTCCATAACGACAGCACGAGCCTGAAAAAGGTTCTGAATTCCCTCCGCAACCTTTCCCTGACGAAGAAGATCTTCAGATGCCCGCCGAAAGTTCATCGCCCGATCCCAACCAGCGATCAGTTGATCCGCAAGCGATCGTGAGAACTCGTCTTTGTTCAGCGCGGCCAGTACATATGTTGTTTTCGTCGAAGAATCGAAAGACGTCTCGATGATGTCTGCATCCGGAAGTTCTTCGTCCACAATCGATATCGATTTGATTTTGAAATCGGCGTACGAATCCTGTTCCCGGCTCAGGCCGTATGTTCGCTGAATGTTCTTCAATTCCGACTGCACCATTGCCCGCACCCGTGAGGCGATATCGGATTGTGCGCGGCGCCGAGCAGCCACGTTCGCCTTTTCTCCGGCTGCGCTCCCGACTCCGAGAAGATACGTCTCCGGCTGATAACGAGCATGCTGGTGAGACAGCGCCCATGGCGGTATTTGTGAATATGCAGCTGAGGCTGAGACGACAACAAGAAACGCGAAGGCGTGCAAATTCGGTAACTTCACCCGCATGAGTTCCCTGTCGTGAAGAAGAACGTGAAGGAATGAGCAATGGCCGTTCCGGCTCCGTCGTGACCACTGGTAAATGCCGGAACCGAATCCGTCAAGAAATTACAGCAGAGACATGAGAATTTGTGCCAACTCCGCCTCAAACAGGTGAATAGAATCTCTCAGCTATTGTCCGGTGGTAAAGGAAAACGAATACATCGCCGTTGGCTTATTCCCGTACACATCTTTTATCGAAGCGCCGATCGTCACCGTGTACTTTGTTTGAGGCGCCAGGATGGAGCCAGAAGGAAGCGACCAGGACAATCCCCACGAACCATAATAGAAGTTCGCACCTGCGACCGGAGGAGAGAGCGTAAATGAAGACTGGGCGCTGGTCGAGTCGATCAACGAATTGAAACGAATAGAGATGTACTGATTTGACCGCGAGACGGCGGTATCATTATTACGAGGGTATGTGTCGGTCACACGAAAGTTCGGCTCGGGTGTGAAAGAAAAACTGCCCGACGTCCCAAAATAATCGCCATAAATGTCGTGAACAGCAGAGTCGACCGTCACGGTGTACAACTGTCCGACCTTATAGTAGCTATACAAAATCGGATAACCCTGCGGAAAACGGGAATTGATAACCAGGTCCGAGAAGCGGGCCGACCAAGCCGGCGTGGGAGTCAGGGGAAGAGTGAACGTGTACCCGTCTACAGGAGTCGCTTTGTTTGAATCGATGTACACAGACAGGTTTGCGGGTGAGATCGTCACCCCCGTAGTGACGGATCGAGTATCCATGAAGGCACTGAATGTAATTCTAACAGCGTTGTCCGACGGCATAATATTCGGGCCGATTGCGTTGGGCAATGGGTCAGTCCACATAACCGATGGCGGGTTGTTTGATTGACCCGGAGGCGTCGTGACGATGCCATTGTTAGAATCGCAGCCTGCAAGAAAAGCGACCATGAGAAGACAGAAACAATACGACCGCATTTGTACCTCCTACATAATTCAATTCAGGCGATGAAAAAGAGCGGCGGATCATTCCAGAAGATCGCGCGCCCCGGCTCTCTATGTCGTAAAGTCCGACACGCTCAGATCCTCCAAGGTTTAAGCCGGACCAACTGACTCAGCACACCAAAGGAACTCTGCCGGAACTGCCAAATCGGACATGCGATGCGTGATGGTCAAATTGCTTTTGATGGGGCGAAATATCCTGGAGAGGATGAAGGCATACCATAGTGTGGACGCTGTAGGGCTCGAACCTACGACCTATGCCTTGTAAGGGCATCGCTCTGAACCAACTGAGCTAAGCGTCCGTGTATTTGCTACATAAATATACGGGCATTCAGACACCTTTGCAACAAGAAACCTCACGAAGTACAACTCCACCAGAGCGGCATCATCTGTCGCTTTGCCGCTAGGATGTATCCGATATATCGCGGACTCTAAGGGAAATGCAACATCAATCGTGATTTCATCAAGGTAAAGGTATTGTCATTTAGATCGCCTCGTTGAGGATAGCCTGAAGAGGAGGAGAAACTGTGATGATAACGTTGTAAAATCCTTTCGACTTAATTAGAAAACCATTTTCGTCTAATCCTGTTATTTAATCACCCTCGCGGCTCTCTCTCCTCCTCCACTCGCTGCCGGCAGTGAAACCGTCGTCTATCTTTCTCCTCTTCCCCGTTCCAGATATCTCTCCCCCCGCCGCTAATATCATCATTAGGTCGACAGGAGCTCCGGCTCCATCAATCATTCGTGACTGCTTGCTCTTCAGCATCCAAGGCATCGAAGAAATCATGCGTGACGAATGATCCTACGGAACTGCCTTATCCGACATCTTGAGGTGTGCGCGGAAGCGCCGGAATTGGAAACCGTTTGTCAAAATACGCACCCCCGGTCTGTTCGATGCATCCATTGTTCTTTTGCCAATCTCCTTCGAAAGAAACAAATTCTTTTGATGAGTTCCCAGTAGAAGCCGAGGAATAAAGATGAGGTTTTGGATTCGATCCGCTTACATCACAAAAAAAATAACTTGACAATTTTCGCATATTCTCCGATATTCGCATTATATAGCGATAATTGAACTAAACAGTCCCTATTCGCTCGGAACAACGATGCGAGAATCAGGAGGTGACCCGACAGAGAAAACGTTTGACAATCAACCTTCCTTCTTAAGGGGATTTTCTGCAAAGCATTTCGAACTACGCATTTCCCTAATTACAACTATCATAAGGAATACTGCAATGAGAAAATATTGTCTTCTGGCATTATTCTCCATGGTGTATACGGCGTCATTTGCAAGCCAAAACAATACTCTGACATTCACCGGCTATTTTGCCAACAGTGTTTCCAATCAACCTCTCGCCGGCGTCAGGATCGGCGTTCAAGCTGTCCTTCATCGGACATGGGTCAGTATCTACACCGGGAACAGTGGTCCCGCGTCAGATGCTGCCGCTGTTTTGTCCGGAGTCACAGACAACAATGGCTATCTTTATATCACCGGGACTTTCAACCCGGTGGATAACAATGGGGGCCAATATTACCTTGTTGATGGAGGCCCGGACAGGGTTTACTACAACGTCAGCTTCGATCATTGGTCGACCCCGTATACGCCAACGGGATTCGGGCCCTGGACTTCGTCTCAAATTGTCGTGGGGGGCTTTTCCCAGATTCTCTACTCTGCCTCGTTGATCACGCCGCAGAACAGCAATTCCATCACGTTCACTCAAAACGGCGTTAATACGTATCTGAGCGGACGTTTTCACGATTTAGATTCCCGTTTTCCGCACACCATCACCCAAGGCGCGAATACTTTTAATTTCAATCTCGGCGCTCCGAGCATCGCCATACTACCGACACAGAATACATGCTCGGTCACCATACAGTTCGGAGGGAACGCAACGCTTCCTTTGGGCGGAACGCAACAATCACTTTCTGTCACCGGCTATATTTATTTTACCGCCCAATTTTCCTATACGCAACTCGGCAACGGGAATCAGATCCTGGTATACTTTCCTACCGACCCATCATTGTCATGGGTGTATCTGACGGCCGTATCGATTAACAACGTTCCTTTAAGTGCGTCAACGTACCAAGCACTTTTCCGTTCGAACTACGCAACTTCGTTCAACAACGCCATAGCTGCTAGCGGATTCGGCGGATATCTTTCACTCGGCAATCCTTTGTTGACGGGAATGTTCGGCGATCTTTACACGGAGCTAACGCTCCCAGCTTCCGGCACTTTCACCACTTCTTACAATTCAAGCAATCCTGGATTGAGTTCTTTCACGGCTAGTTTCCTCTCCAGACTATCATTCATGGGCACACTCCAGTAACACTAACCATAAGAAAGTGAAGGTGAATTTATGAAAAACATCATTATCGCCGTGCTGTTAATTGCGCTGCCCGCAATCGCGACTGCGCAGAATTACACGATAAAGTTATCAAAAGGAAACGTGGACAATTTGTTTTCTCAAATTTGGGATCAAGAAAAAGTAATAGCACAGACACAAATAATCAATTTCATTAACAATGCCGGCTATGGGCTTCACGATATCGGCGCCGATTATTATCCCGGCGGTCCGGGCACGGTGAGTCCATATCTTCTTCTCTCGGCCGGCTCTGACGGACAATCCGTGAATATTACGATGCCCTCAAGCGTCCTCTTTCACGTGCATGCACTTACACAGTACGTCGACGCCTTGGTATCCGTGGACCTTCAAGTAGCATGTGCGGGCACAATCACGTACGACAACGCCAATAGTAGACTAATTGCAACAGTCACCACGAGCGTCAGTGCAATCAATCAAAATACATGGCTCACACTTGCACAAGACTTTCTCAGCACATGGTATCTCTTTACGGGTGCGACGTTGCCCGGCACTTATTTCAATTCCAGTTTTAGCAAATTGCAGTTTGATATTCCAAAATCAGTCGATGCATACGGATTCGCGTTGTCCGGCTTGACATTTGATGGAGCAAGTCAAAACATCGTTCTGCAATTGAATTCAACGATTCCCTCGCTGACAGTCAATCGAACCGGGCAAGGTACTACGTCACCGATCCCGGGGACGTATTACGGTGCCGCGAGTTATACGATCACAGCTCTGCCATATTCCGGGTACGCCTTCAACAGCTGGTCGGGTGCAGCATCGGGAAGAACGAATCCCGTGACGATTGCTATGGCGGGAAACAAAACGTTGAATGCACAATTTAGCAATGTCAATAATTCTTCGCTCGAGATGAAGTTTGAACAAATTCCCACAGAATTTGCGCTGGAGCAAAATTATCCTAATCCATTCAACCCTACAACCACGATCCATTTCGGGATCCCGTCCAATGCCCACGTAACTCTGGCGATCTTCAACACTCTCGGCCAGAGGGTTGCTGAATTGGTCAACAGCGACAAGGATGCCGGCGCGTACGATGTCACGTTCGATGCTTCAGGACTTGCCTCGGGAGTCTATCTGTACAGGATGGAGGCTGGGAGTTTTGTGCAATCGAAGAAATTAATGGTTCTTAAGTAGTAATATTGTGCTTCAAGAAAGCCCGGTGTCGATGTTGATACCGGGCTTCTTCTAATTCTAGGCTATCAGGTGCGGAGAACGGAGGAGGAATGTCCGGGTCTTGAGCCAAATGAGGAGAGCATGAAAAAGGCACTCCTTCTCAGCTTATAGTCCAGATTACAAGTACCGGAGTATTGAGAAAAAGTGGCTTATTTAGAGCGGGAGACGGGACTCGAACCCGCGACGTCCAGCTTGGGAAGCTGACATTCTACCACTGAATTACTCCCGCGGCTATTAATTATTACATATAAAAGAGTTACATATACTAAAAGCACGCATGAGACATAAGAAGGAACATTCCGTTCTTTATTCTCATATCTTGTAGTTTCTGTAGAAACTGCCCTCGCATCCACGAACTCAATCATGACTCTATATTAAATGTAGTTATTTCTTGTACGCTATTCAATCACTATTTTTTATTCTCTTCTTTTTCAGAGGATAATTTGCGATATGAGAGTCCGCTTTGTCGCTGTTGATTTTGATTCCGGGCTTTTTTTTATTCTTGACTCTCCCTTCGATTACTGCTACATTCGTTCGTATTTTACGACCGATCGGGGGCGAACGGTTACAGACAAACCTCCTGATTCGTTTTGATGATGGAGGTTTTGTGTTTCTGGGGAGGGTTCTGTGGAAACAGGCCTGCCGCGATTCGTTAGGCCAGCTTACAAGAACGGGAATCCTTGTTAGGAGGAGAAAACATCATGAAAAAAGTCTTGTTCATTTTCTGCGCGGGCTGCGTCGCGAACGTCTATTCTCAAACGGTTCCTAATTTTCAGGATTGGGTAACGTCGCTGGCAATTGACTCCAGCGGGATCATGTATGCCGGCACTTCAGCAAATGGCAGCGGAATTTATACTTCGACCAATAGTGGTGCAACATGGCGCCAGACCCCGATGAAGTACGGCGTTACGACAATGGCCATCTCCCGGCCCGGGACGATCCTCACTTTCGCATTTGGTCAGTCCTACGGCAGGTATCTCTTTCGCCTTTCCGCCAACGGAACCTTGCTCGATAGTGTGAGCCTTCCGTTTACTCCCTCTTCGATCATTTCGTTAAGGGATGGATCGCTGTACGCACCTGCCTTCGGCGGCGGGATCTATCGATCAATCGACGACGGCAAGAACTGGTCAACTTATGGATCCAATCCGTTTCCCGGAACAGATGTGTCAGAGCTTGCGATGGTGGACAGCGCTACGTTGGTTGCGGCTTCGAAGGATCATATGCTCCGATCGACAAATGCCGGCGCCGATTGGGAGGAATGCAATTGGGGAGGGCATGATTCCATTTCGGTCCTTGCGTTGACGGCGAGCTCAGACGGAACGGTGTATGCCGGCGTCTACGAAGGGCTTGGCGCTTTCGCATACGAAATATTCCGTTCGACAAACGGGGGCACGAATTGGACGTTTCTTGCCAAGCTCGTGAATCCGATCGATGTCATGGCGGTCGATTCTGCGGGGACAATATTTACTGGGAGTATCGGCGGACTGTGCTGCATCAGCGCGTCGGGTGATACGTCTTCCATCGGACCGGCCGGGATTGCCCACAATGGCTATGGTATCAGGACCATTGTCGCTCTCCGAAAAGATACGGTCTATGCCGGAGCATGGGGCGGAGTCTACGAAACAACCAACAAGGGGCTCTCATGGACAGTTCTGAACAACGGCATGGTTACTCCTCTTGAAACTTCGAGTTTTACGAACTCCCTGCCCGGTGGATATGGTATTTCCTGTGGGTTGATTGACAAGAACGGCGCTTTGCTGGTCGGAACAGACAGCGCGGGGATCTTCCGATCTGTGGACAAAGGAAGAACATGGACCCAGACTTCGCTGACGCTTCCTCTTATCACTCAGATCATTCAAGATACCTTGGGGTCTTACTACGCCGCCACGGCGGAGAACGGCGTTTATACTTCTCAAAGCGGTGTTTCATGGACGAAGATCCCGGATCAGTTAGGGATGTCGTCCGGTCGGCGGTTCAATTGTCTTGAGGTTTACTACGACATCTGGCCATTCACAACAGACCCAACGCAGTTCAATGTCTACAGAGATCTCATCGTCGGGACGGATGAGGGTATTTTTTTCAATATCATCTATATGACGTTCCCCTCATGGGATCCCACGTGGATTACGGATGGGAATTACATAGCCTTCTGTCACACGGGGCCGCGTGGTATGTTGGGCTTCACACTGGACGGCAGAATCTCCCAAACAACCGTGGACGAGGGTTCATGGATTAACCGTGCACGAGTCGATCAGAACGTCGCCACCGTTGCGAAGATCAGCGACACACTTATTTTCTCGTTCGGCTCACGCGGTGTGTACCGGTCGAACGATACCGGCCTCACATGGACCCAAACGATCTCCGGCATCACCGATACATCTCTGATCTCGGCAACGGTCAACAGTAAAGGGATTCTCTTTGCAGGATCTATGAAGGGTTCTATCTACCGATCTACCGACGGGGGCGAACTGTGGACTCTCATAGCAACGCTTCCCTATCCGGTGCGCTGCATTTTGCTCGATGAGAAGGAGATTCTTGCGACTTCCGGCGACAGGTTTTACAAAAGCAGCCTCACGGAGGTTTCTTCATCGTTCAGGCGGCCGACGGTACCCGAACGATCGGAACTCGGTCAGAACTACCCGAACCCGTTCAATCCGTCCACAACAATTTCTTACAATCTTACGAACGCGGGGATGGTGACATTGAAAGTCTATGACATTCTCGGCAGAGAGATCGCCACACTTGTCAATGACCAGAAACAGCCGGGATCGTATCGTGTGAAGTTCGATGGTTCGAGCTTTTCGAGCGGAGTGTACTTCTACAGAATGCAGGCAGGAACATATATCGAGACGAAGAAACTTCTGCTTCTTAAATA
>CAYTOA010000049.1:4749-31692 GCA_964439265.1 uncultured Chitinophagaceae bacterium | reverse complement strand
CCCACTTGACAACGAATGCATAATTGCGTTTATTACAAGAGTCTTAGAGGAGCGGTACGCATGAGTAGCTGAAGCGAGAGTAGAACAGCTCGACGACCTTCAACGAAAGGGTAAGTACATCGTGCCGCCGAAAGTTGTGCGTATTGTTTCTGCAAACAACTTGGGTTGCAGTGTGAAAAACCTGCAAACTGTCATCCCGGTCACCAAACCGGATGGAGCGCTAACGACGATCTGCGTTTACGTTCGGCGAACTGCTTCGGCAGGCGATACATTGTTTCATTCGATCGATCAGAAAAGTAGAGAGTCCAGCGCTCATCTACTTTTTTCATTTTTAGGCAAAGGATAGACGAATGAAGATCGCATTGCTCGGATACGGGCGTATGGGGCGGGACGTTGAACAGGCCGCAATAGAACGAGGGCACACGATTGCCGCTCGTTTCGATATAGATAATCCTCTTCCGGAATTCAGTGCACTTCCCCCAGAACTCAAAGACATTCAGTGTGCTATCGACTTCAGCGCGCCCGCCGCAACTGAACGCCATATTCGCTTACTCGGGCCTCTTCATGTTCCGCTGGTTGTCGGCACGACGGGATGGAACGACCAGCTTCCCGCACTGCTCCAATTCACGCGCCAATGCGGAGGCACGATCCTCTATGCATCGAATTTTTCCGTTGGTGCGAACATAATGTTCCATGCTGCATCGGAGGCGTCTAAACTCATCGATCGATTTCCGGAATACGATGTTGCCATTCACGAGATCCATCACAAACTGAAGAAAGACGCCCCCAGCGGGACAGCACTTAAACTCGCGGATACAGTACTTCAAAAGGTGAAACGCAAGACTGACATTATCACTGCACTCAACAATCGACAGATTCAGCCTCACGAGATGCTTGTTTCGAGCAGCCGGGTCGGCGACGTTGCCGGCACACATAGCGTCACCTTCGAATCGCCCGTCGATTCGATCCAAATCACGCATACGGCGCACAACCGGCGCGGCTTCGCGCTGGGAGCGGTATGGGCGGCGGAGTGGCTCCAGGGGCGAACGGGCGTATTCACGATGGAAGATTTTTTGTTCGTAAAATAATACTCATTATTCATAGAAAGGTTCTTTATGTCATCACAGTTTTCGTTCAAAGGAGTGGCTACGGCCCTCGTCACGCCAATGCATGCGGCTGACGGTACCGTCGACGAACAAGCGCTTCGGGTGCTTGTCGATTTCCAGATTTCCAACGGAGTGAACGGATTAGTTCCTTGCGGAACTACCGGTGAGAGCGCGACGCTCAATCACGCCGAACATCACCACGTCATGGATGTGGTCGTTGAGCAGGCGGCGGGGAGAGTGCCCGTCATCGTCGGTGCGGGAAGCAACTCTACGCATGAAGCAGTCTCCCTGACGCAGCATGCGCGGGCGATAGGTGCGAATGCCGTACTTTCTATCGCTCCATACTACAATAAGCCGACTCAGGAGGGTTTTTACCAGCACTACAAAGCGATCGTCGAAGCTGTCGACATTCCGATCTTCGTCTACAATGTTCCCGGCAGAACGGGAAGTAACATCAACGCCGAAACGACGCTGCGGATCTCCGAGCTCCCCGGCATCGCAGGAATAAAAGAGGCTTCGGGCAATATGGGCCAAGTGATGGAGATCCTCCGTCATCGCCGGACGAATTTCACCGTCCTTTCCGGCGACGATGCACTGACGCTGCCGATGATAGCTTTGGGAGCCGACGGAGCAATTTCCGTAGTCGCAAACGAAACCCCGCGCCTATTCTCTTCGATGGTGAAATTTTGCCTGGAGGGAAATTTTGCGGAGGCGCGTGCGATCCATGAGGAACTCCTGCAGCTGATGAACCTCAATTTCATCGAATCTAATCCGATCCCGGTTAAGGGCGCCCTTGCCATTATGGGAATGATCGAAGAAGCGTATCGTCTTCCTCTTACTCCGATGTCGTCAGATCACCGATTTGCGGTGCGGCGTGCACTGGAAGAGCTTCACTTGATGGAAACTCACCAATGAACATTTCTCCGGAAACGCTTCCGTCGATCATCGAAGAACTCTCGTCATCGACAAAGAGTGAAGACCGCCAATTTGAAGAAAGGGCATTCGAACTTTTCATTTCTCTTCTTGACGGCGGAACGATTCGGGCGGCGGAAAAGACCGACGGGATCTGGAAGGTGCACGAATGGGTAAAAAAGGGGATCCTTCTCGGGTTCAAACTGGGCACGCTCCGGAAGGTTCCTTCTTCAACCCCATTTTCCTTTTTCGATAAGCATACTTATCCGACAAAAGAGTTGTCGATGGAAAACAATGTGCGGGTCGTGCCGGGAGGGACATCGATACGGCGAGGCGCCTACCTTGCGCCGGGCGTGATCATCATGCCGCCGGCATATGTGAACGTGGGCGCATATGTTGGAAAAGGAACGATGATCGATTCGCACGCACTGGTCGGCTCATGCGCCCAGATCGGGGAACGAATTCATCTCAGCGCGGCCGCTCAAATCGGCGGCGTTCTCGAACCGGTCAATGCGCTGCCGGTCATCATCGAAGACGACGTCATGGTAGGGGGAAATTGCGGAATTTACGAAGGGACGATCATTAAACAAAGAGCGGTTATCGGTGCGGGGGTCATCATCACCAGTTCCACACCCGTCTATGATTGCGTCAATGAAGTTGTGATCCGCAAATCAGAATCCGGCTCTTTGATTATTCCGGAAAACGCGGTCGTGGTCGCCGGCTCGCGCGGAATCGCAAGCGATTTTGGGCGCAACAACGGCCTGAGCCTTTACACTCCGTTGATCGTGAAATACCGGGATGCACGGACCGACGCGCGAACAGCACTCGAAGACGCACTCCGCTAAAGAATAAACGGAGTGGAAGGATCTTTCGGATTCCCCTTCGCGGCAACAGCCTGCGGACTAATCGACAGAAAGCGCTCTATACTTTTTCCTCTACGGCCGGCTGGTCTGCCGGCGGCGCAACCAGCAATTCATCCTGGACATAGTCCACCGTTTCCATCAGCGCATCCGCGAATTTATCAAAATCTTCTTTATAGAGAAAGATCTTATGTTTTTCGTATTCCTCTTCGCCAACCCTTTTGCTCTCAGTGATCGTGATGTAGAAATCTTTTTCAGATTTTGTTGCTTTTACATCGAAGAAATATGTGCGTTTTCCTGCACGTACGCGCTTTGTAAAGATCTCATCTTTGTAAGTTGAATTTTCCAAATTAAGTGCCTCCTTTGCATGAGAATTATTGATTTGTTCACCCTTCACGGTTACATCTTAACACGGTCATCGCGCGCGCAGACAAATCACTGCCGGCGCGATCGCAACGATAAACGAGCACCCGTTTCTTTATCTTCTTAGAACCGCTACTTTCGCTGTTGAGACCTGATTCCCGTTGTCGGCGAAGGCAACGATGATGTACACTCCGCTACCCACGCTGTTGCCGCGGAAATCGGTACCGTCCCAAATGGCCCTTCCCCCTCCCTGCGCGGCAAATTCCTTGATAAGCCTTCCGGAGATAGTAAGAATTTTTATCGTCGTATTATCAGCAAGTCCTTTGATCGTCACCGAAGATTGATCGGGAAGAATGAATGGGTTCGGGCCAATCTCGAGAGTCGACATCTTTTCCACCGTGCCGATCGCGGGAATTTCGAGACTCGATAATCCCTTGCTCGTTCCGAAATACACTATGCCCTTTTTTTCATCAAAGGCAATGGAAAGGACATTGTTATCGACGAGCTTTCCGTTTGTATTCCCGACATTGTATTCGGCGACTAAGGATGTCCCGTCTGGCGACAGAACGGCAACGCCAGACTGCATTGCGACCCATTTGTTGTTCAGAGGATCGACAGCAATAGTATTGATGTACTGGCCCTCGACTGCTCCCAAGAACACACTGCTGATTTGAGATGTCGGAGATGAAGGGTCTCCTATTATCGAGATGCCGAAATTGGATCCAAGCCACAAGCTTCCCTGCTTGTCCTGTGCAACACATGTTACTTCTACGCTGGCCAAGCCGCTTGACGATTGGATCTCTCCCCAACCGTCGCTCGCCAACCCGGACACTGCGTTCGTTTCATTATAATACACACAATGAAAAGTAATATTCGATTCAAACCCCGGAAGGTCGTTAACAAACCACTTCGTTCCATAGCGGTCGATCGTGACACCGAGAAGATGGGTGAATGAAGTGGCTGCAGGCGCCTGGATTGATTTCCACGTAGAGTCCGGCAACATCTCCCAAAGAACATTATTGTCCAGAGAGCTAAAATTCGGAATCCAGACATTTCCTGCTGCATCGAATGCGGGCTGACCTATGACAACATAAGCGGGATGAACTGCTCCAACAAAGCCAGGGTTGTTGTTATCGAAAACGCGGACAAGGTTTCCGTTACCGTCAACCAGCGCCACGCCGGCGCCCCAGGAACCAAACCACTTGGAATTATTCGGCCCGATTGCCACGTTGAAAAACTGATTAGTATTTAATTGGGGCGTATTAGATAGATTGTAATTTCTCCAATGATCACCGTCGAAGGAATAAAAACCCACTCCATTTATGCCGCCGGGGCCCGCAGATGCAGCCCATACCGTTCCCTTCTCATCAACTGCAACAAAGGGAAAGAAGCTGGATGCCGGGCTGTTGGGAATATTTTGTACCCATTGAGACGTTCCGCTTTTCAGCACGCCGATACCCGCTTCTTGAAGCCCGGCATACAACCGATTCGACGAATCAGCAACGGCACAGGTGATCGTTGCAGGAGCGGTGCCGCCGTACGGCCCAATCGTGTTGGCAGAAGAAAGGGTGACCACATTATTTTGCGTAACGATGCAGAGAACCGAATCGATATTCACCAGTGCAACGATCGTCTGCGGCGTACCGGATACATTCCGCCATGATCCGTTTTGATACGCGTAGACTCCGGAAGAGGTCCCGGCATAAACGGTTCCGTACGAAACCGTTATGGCTCTCACCGGAGTGGGAGTTGGGTACGAATCCCATGATTCGGGTGCGGCGAGATTCAACGCGCCAATCTTTGACACGGCCAGACCGTTTGAGGTCCCTGCGTAAATCCGTCCGTCAAAAACTGTAAGACATGCAACGCTCGGATGCAAGAATGAACCCATGTTGCTGTACGTGTCGCCGAATTCAAACTTTGAGACCGAAAAGACGCTGACGCCGAATGCAGTGCCGATATACATCGTATCGCCGTGAGCGCAGAAGGCGGTGATCATTTTTTGAGTTTGGACAGAAAGAGCAATATCGCTGACATTCTTCCATGAATTGGTTGAGGGTGTATAAATATCAACCTGTCCGGAAAGTTCTCCTACCCATACCGAACCGCGCGTATCCATTCCGACAACAGACACGTCGTTGCCGGTCAACCCTTCAGAATTTGTAAATTTCTGAAAGGAGGAATCCGCAGGATTGTACCGAATAATCCCCCCGCTCGTACCAACCCATACGGCATTCCCGGCAGACGCGATACCGACAACATTGCTCATATCAGTATAGTTCTTCCAATTCCCGATTCCCGCATGAACGGCGGTTACACCGCTGATAATTCCGGCATATAACGTGAACAGCCGGGCAAACAAATTCTTATTCATACACAACTCCATTTTCCCTTACATCGATGAGAAACGATCAAGCGTAGGTGTGGTTCGTAGCAACGTGTGCCTGCTTAGTTCCTCGCCGGAATATTGTTGAGTTGTGTGTAGAGATTCGCCATTGTGATCGCTCCAAGCGCGGCATCCCACCCTTTGTTGCCGACGGAGCCGCCCGCCCGTTCCATCGCCTGGTCAAACGTATCCGTGGTAAGCACGCCGAAAAGCAGCGGAATATTTCTTTCAAGCGCAACACGGCTGACTCCCCGGGCGCATTCCCGTGCGATGTAATCGAAATGCGGAGTCTCGCCCCTGACGATCGCGCCCAGACAAACGACGGCGTCGTAAACGTTGGGAAGTGCAATCTTTGCGGCCACTTCGGGGATTTCAAACGCGCCCGGGCAGTAAAATACATCGACATCATTTTCGACGTTCGCACCGTGCCTTCGAAAACAATCGACGGCGCCGTCGAGAAGCCGTTTTGTGATCGTCTGATTGAACTGACTGACGATCACGGCGAATTTCTTTCCCTGTCCTGAAACGCCGCCTTCAAATACGCGAGGCATACTGGCACCTGCACTGTGAAACATACTCACGATGACCGCTGCATAAACAGACGGCGCTTCATCGTATCAACCTTATTTTCGTCAATAAAGAAGGACCCGAGGACCGCATCGTCATTCTTTTTTCCTCCATGAAAATCCGAACCGCCGCTTTCGAGCAGGTAGTATTCGCTTATGACGCCGCGGTAATGGAGAATATGCTCCGGCGTATGCGACGGATGAATAACCTCGATGCCGTCGATCCCCGCTTTGATGAGATGCTGAAGCATGACATCGGTGGTATAACGCCCCGGGTGAGCAAGGAAGGAAAGTCCGCCGGACGATGCGATGAGCTGGACCGCCTCGGCGGGAGAGAACTGAAATTTTCTTTCGTACGCGGGTCCGCCATTGCCGATAAACCTGTCGAATGATTCCTGGTACGATTTCGTAATGCCTTCGTCAACCAATGCGGCGGCGATGTGGGGGCGTCCCACGGATCCCGTTCCGGCGTGTTCCATCACCGATTCAATTTTTAGAGGGACCTGGAGATTGTTGAGCTTCGCGACAATCCGCTCTGCGCGCTTGATTCTCTCGTGGCGGAAGAACGTGAGGTAATCGAGGAGCCGCTGACTTTTATAGTCCACGAAGAGGCCGAGGATATGAACTTCCTTATCCTCAAAATTTGAACTTAGTTCTACCCCGGAAATGACCTCGACGCCGAATTCCTTTCCGAATTCAAGCGCGTCGGGAATTGCAGCAACGCTGTCGTGGTCCGTGATACTGACGATGGACAGCCCCTGTGCCTTCGCTTTTTTGACAAGCTCGTAGGGAGAGAGTGCACCGTCGGAACAAATTGTGTGCGTATGAAGGTCGGCTTTAGCGCCCATAATCTCGTAGTCTGCTCTGCTTCGCGAGGCTTCAAAAACCGAAGCCTTCAACATTTCAGGGGTGCCCGGTCCTCATTGAAGGTGAATGAAGGGGTTGGCAGCGTTATACATGAAGATTCTTAAAGCTTTCGTAATCGTTGATGATAAGTCTGTTGCCCTGCAGCTGCAAATATCCTTTTTGAATGAATTTATGAATCATGCGCGAAATTGTCTCGCGGGAGGTCCCTGCCATATTCGCCAGGTCTTGCTGGAGGGGGAGCTCGTCGATCTCCACCCGGCCCTTACGGAACATCCCAATTTCATCGGCAAGCTGCAGCACCACATTGGCAACCCTTCCCGCGGCATCTTTGAGGGATAAACTTTTTATTTGAGCGTCAGCTTTCCGGAGCCGGCCAGTTAATTCCCGCAGCAGAGCTATTGCGACCATCGGAAAATCATTCAGAAGTTTTAGAAAGTCTCTGCGGTGAATCATGAACAGTTCAGACTTCGAGGTTGCAACCACACTCGCCGATCGAGTCAGTCCGTCGAGAATCGCCATCTCTCCAAAAAAATCGCTCCCGCCCAAAATGGAAAGAATGACCTCGCGGCCGTCATCGTCCATCCGCACAATTTTTACTTTGCCGGAAACAATAACGAAGAGAGCCGCCCCGGTTTCTTCCTCTAAAAGGATAATACTTCCTTTTTTATATTTTTTCCGAACGCCGAGCGCCGCAATCTTTTCAAGCTCTTGGTCGCTTAGTTCGTTGAAGATCGGAACATTTCGAAGGAAATTAACTTCTTCAAGCATTATTTCATCCTGACTGGTGTGCTGGAGAAAGGAGCCAGAGGTTTCAATACGTCGTGAATATACACGGTGTTGTGATGAAAGTCAAGTCAGGCAAAACCAAAGCACCGGCCTATTTTCACCGTGGTTTCCCTCAACGATTCAGTGTAACTTTTGCTAATTCGCTTTTCAGAAAATCAATCTTCTTCACCGGAGTGGGGTCAACGCCGTTCAGGATGGCGAGGTAGAAGCTTACCCAGTCGCCGAGATAGAGGAGCGAAAACATTCTTGTCAGGACGCTTTTCCCTTCGCTTCGAACTTCGGTGATGCCGTCCGCAAAATCACGGATGATCTCTTTCGTGATGTCCATACGGAGCTGGATGCGGGGATTATCCTCATTATCGCGCAAGATCACGACATGAATCTCTTTCATGGGATCTTTCAGCACCTCCCATCCGACGATTTCGTTGTGATCCAATTCTGGAAACACATGACCATACGCCAGCGTCTTTGCGTTCTCCGAAATCTGTCCGCGCCATCGCACATTGACCGCATCGAAGCGGTCCACCGACGAATACACAACCGGCAGTTTTCCGTGCAGCGCATGAGCGATGGTGAGCGCCGGATTATGTTCGGACGCGGAATCGCCGTAGACAGCGGCTTTCTCCTTCAGGAGCAGGACCGTTTCATCGATCTCTTTCTTCTTCGATTTGAAGAAACCGAGTTTTGACAGGACAATAAGCGTCGGGAAGAAGGAATATCCCAGCGCAGCGCGGGGAGGAAGCCCTCCTGGAATATCAATGACGGGCTGTTTCTTTTTTACGGCAAATTGTTTCACCGATCCGCCTGACGTGATACAAAGGACCCTGGCCTTCCGCTTCACAGCGTCCCGATGCGACGAGGTCGTCTCTTCCGTATTTCCGGAATAACTCGATACGATCACTAGCGATCGTTCATCGACGTATTCCGGAAGCACGTAATTCCTGCTCACGGCGATGGGCACGGCAATTTCGTCTGCAAGATATGCGCGGAGCAGATCGCCGCCGATGGCCGATCCTCCAAGCCCGCTGACGACAATGTTGTTGATTTTTGATACGGGAAATTTGATCTTTGCGGCCGTTCCGATGGCAACAGCTTCCTCTACCTGCTGGGGGAAATTTTTGATCAGAGAACGCATCCCAGACGGGTCAATTTTGGAGATTTCTTCGAATGTCATCGCGCTTCCTTCCATGGTTGTGGCGGAACGTCACGCCTTAAGAGAGTTGTTAATCTGGCAACGGGATGTCGGGTGCCAAACGCTTTACGTGCCCGACAAGAAATTCTTTCACTTCTTCGACGGTAGAAAACTTCATCGCCTTGACCGCGATCTTTTGCGCTTCTCTGAGGGGCACCGATCGGATGATTTTTTTGATCTCCGGCAAGACGTAAGGGATCACGCTGAATTCATCAAGTCCGAGGCCGAGAAGGAGCAGCGTCGCTACCGGGTCGCCTGCCATTTCGCCGCACATGCTCACGGGAATTTTATTTTTGTGCGCCTCCTTAATGATATGGCGGATGGTAAGGATTACGGCGGGCTCAAACTCCTGGTATAATTGCGATACGATGTCGTTCCCGCGGTCGACGGCGAGCAAGTATTGAATGAGATCGTTTGTCCCGATGCTGAGAAAATCAACCTCCCGCGCTATATCTCCGGCGACCACCGCTGCCGACGGCACTTCGATCATAACGCCGATCTTCATCGTGTCATCGAACGCCACCTTCTCCGCGCGAAGTGATTCTTTCGCCTGAACGACAAGCGCTTTTGCCCTGCGGACTTCTTTCAAGCTGGAGATCATCGGGAACATAACCCAAATATTTCTCTTCGTGCTTGCGCGCAACATGGCGCGGATCTGCGCAAGAAACGTTTCAGGGCGGTCGAGCGCAACGCGGATGCCGCGCCAGCCGAGAAATGGATTCTCCTCTTCGTACGAATGCGCGATAACCTTGTCGCCGCCGATGTCAAACGTCCGCATAATGACCTTATTGGGAAAGACCTTTTCGGCGATGGACTTGTACTCGCGGTATTGCTCTTCCTCGGATGGGAACGCATCTTTGCCCATCAACAATCCCTCGGTGCGGTAGAGTCCGACGCCGTGAGAACCTTGCGCCTTGCTGAAACGGATCTCATCAGCAAACTCAATATTCGACACGAGCTCGACCTGCTTCCCGTCCAAGGTCTGTGCGGGGAGCTCGCGAAGGTCGTTCAGTCCGTGTTCGAACTTCGCCATCTCCCTGCCCCGCCGTTTGTATTGTGCGACCGTGGCCTCCGACGGGTTGATAATGACGACGCCGCTGTAGCCGTCAAGAATCATGGACGCATCCGAGTGCACGTGGGAGGTCACTTCTTTCAACCCGACGACCGCCGGGATCTTCAACGAACGGGAAAGGAGCGCGGCGTGGGACGTTACTCCGCCCATGTCTGTGGCGTAGCCGAGGATCTCATTTCGGCTGAAAAGGATCGTGTCCGCCGGCGTGAGCGACTGCGAGACGACGATCGAGCCGCCCTCGAAACGCGAGATCAGCTTTTCTTCCTGGATATTACGGATGATGCGGTTCTTGACGTCTTCGACGTCGTGCGCCCTCTCGCGCATGTACTCGTCCGAGGAATTCAGCATCAGCTGCTGGTACTTGGTAATTTCCCCGTGGACAACGAACTCAGCATTCTTCCGTTCCTTTCGAATGCGCTTAAAGATGGAGTCGAAGAGGACATTGTCGCTGAGGATCATGATCTGCGCTTCGAAGATCTTCGCCTTGCTGTTCCCGATCTTTTGTTCGGCAAAAGAAAGGATCTTTTGCAGTTCTTTTTCCGAGCGGCCGACCGCGCTCCGGAGCCGTTCCACCTCTTTTTCCGCATCTTCGGGTGCGATCGTCTTCTCATCGATATGGGGAACGTGTTTTGTGTAGACGAACACTTTTCCCATCACGATGCCTGGCGCAGCAGCAATGCCGTGAAGCGTTATTTCATTTGTTGTTGTCATGGTCATGTTTCGTCAAATCCCCGTTCAAACAGGTCGACGATAGCACCGCATGCTTCGCCCTCGTCGTCCCCGTCAAACCGCAGCGTAAGGGTCGAACCCTGTTCAGCGGCAAGCGTCATAACCCCGATAATGCTTTTGCCGTTGATCTCGACGCCGTCTTTCACGATAAAGAATTCCGACTTGAACTTCGCGGCCAACTTCACGAGTGTCGCCGCCGGTCGCGTATGCAGTCCGGCTCTATTCTTGATTTCGACATCCTTCTCAATCATAGAAACAACCGCGTTTTGTTGCTGCCGGAAAATGCCGATCGATAAATGGACACCTCAGAAATTTCTGTTTAACAACATATGCGAGAACCAGAAAAGCATGTCTCGGGCGCGGCTTTTTTGAAGGTGCGAGAGCTGTTCATTCGCCACCGCGATATTTTTCGCGATCGTCTGCTTCGCCAGCTCAATGACGCCGCAGCGTTCATAAATGCCGCGAACGAGCGGGATGTTTTTCCGCGAGGTTCCGCCGCCGGTAATGACGCTCAGCAGCAGTCGTTTGTCGGCGCCGTGGGAGCGGGCATACGCTTCGATGAGAAGGAACGTTTTTTTCCCCTCAACGATGTCGCCGCCGATCGGTTTGCCGAATTCTTTTTCGTCGGCGACGACGTCCAGCAAGTCGTCCTGGATCTGGAACGCTCTGCCGATGGATGTGCCGTACAACTTCAACGCGCGAATTTCAGAGGCGGTCCCTCCTCCAATGACGGCACCCATTTCTGACGCGACCGAAACCATTTTTCCGGTTTTTTTGCCGATCATGAGCAGGTACTCGTCGAGCGACACGTGATTTCGCATTTCAAACTCTTTGTCGTATGCCTGGCCTTCGCACACTTCGACAACCCCTTCTGTGAATATATCGGCGACGCGAGCAATATACGGCGAGCGCGTTCTGAGCAATTCGCGGTATGCGAGGGCAACGAGTTCGTCGCCAACCAAGATCGCGATATTCGTATCCCATTTCGTATGCACCGTTGCGCGACTCCGACGCGAGGCTGCGTTGTCCATAATATCATCATGCACAAGCGTAAAATTATGGAGTATCTCAACAGCGACAGCAGCGTGCTGTGCCTGCCGCGCCGATCCTCCAACCGCTTCACACGAAAGAAGGACGAGCAGCGGACGGATTCTCTTCCCTCCCCCAGAAAGTACATACCGAACGGGCTGATAGAGAGAAAGAGGCTCATTTTTTCTCACGCACGACCGAAGCTGTTGGTCGACAATTCCTTTGTACCGTTGATACTGTGAACTGAAATTCTTCATTGACAGAGTGACTTGAGAGTGGTTGCAATCATACGTGAATGAGCGGCGCCTGGCGCAAATGCTTCAGCGTCGGAGCGCCGACGAGGAACATCGTTCCTTTGAATTCCCTGATCCACCGGTCGAGAGAGTCGGACAATCCTTTCTTACCCGCCGCCATCAGCGTCTGCAGCATCGGACGGGCGGACGCGACAATATCCGCGCCGAGAGCAAAGGCCTTTGCCGCCTCAACGCCGTTTGTCATCCCCCCCGACGCGATCAGGCAAAGTTCCGGCGAGGAGATTCGGAGAGAAGCGGCTTGCCGCAATGCCTCGGATGTCGGGATTCCCCAATCCCAAAAGAGATCGTTCGCATGTCCCTCTTTTCTCCGAAGAATTTCCACCCCAGCCCAGCTGGTGCCGCCCGCGCCGGCAACATCAATGATCGCAACGCCCGCGCCGATCAACCGCTGCGCAACCTCTTTTGAAATGCCCGCGCCAATCTCTTTAACGATTACCGGAATTGACAATCCGCGCACAAGAGTTTCAATCCCTTTAAGAACACCCCGGAATGCCGGTCTTCCTTCCGGCTGAAGAAATTCCTGAAGCGGATTAAGATGAACAGCAAATGCGTCGGCACGTATGAGGTCCGCAAGGCGTTGCACCGGCGAAAGATCCGTGAGCTTTGCCACTTCTGCCGCGCCGATGTTTCCGACAATCGGAATCGTCGGCGCCGCTTCGCGCACAATACTGAACGATGAGTGGTATGTCGTGTCTTCCAGCGCCTGCCGCTGACTCCCTACACCCATGGCGACGCCGAGCTCTTCGCACACTTCTGCGAGGTTCTTGTTGATCCGTTTCGCATCTGCATAGCCCCCGGTCATGCAGGAAATCATGAAAGGAAATGAGAGCGGCTTGGAAAGAAAAACTGCCTCAGTAGAAATCTCGGAAAAATCTATCTCCGGCAGCGCATTGTGTACAAATTCCCACCGTTCAAACCCTGTGGTCTTCTCGCGAAAAGCGACGTCGCGGTTCACGGTGAGGAGCACATGGTCCTTCTTGCGCGACGAAGTTTTCGACTTTGCTTGAGATTGTTTCATGAAGACAGGAATGAATGGACGGTATGACCGGAGGTGTGTTCGAACCGCTCCGGACATTTAAAATGATGAGAAAATAATACTGAAAATAGGCGCGAGAATCAAGGTAAGACAGGGGGACCTGTTGCAGAAGAGCGCTTTGCCCTTTAAAGTACTTACAGAGGCAATGAGCGCTTTCCTCCGATCCCCGCTCAAAGAGGTTGGCCGTTCAATACGCGCAACGTGTAGGAGATGCCATGGCTTTCTCAACCGATTCTGCGAGTATTTGACGTTCAGAGCGTCACTCATCGCGTCAGCACTGATCTGAAAACCGTTTCCTACAATTTCACCTGCATAAACAGTGCTCCCGGTACCGGAAGTTCGCGATAGGCCGGAATTTCTTCAAAACCGAGGGAGCGATAGAGGGCAATGGCCTCTTTCATGGAAGGAAGTGTATCCAATCTCAATTGCCGGTATCCGATTTGGCGAGCCTCGTCTTCAATACGTATCGCCAATCTTTTCCCCAGGCTCTGGCCGCGAAATTCGGCGCGTACGTATAGTCTTTTCATTTCGCATGTGTGATCGTCGATTTTCTTCAATGCGACACAGCCCGCAATTCGCGCCCCATCAGCCGCTAAAAGGAGGCGGCCGCACGGAGGCGCGTAGGAGCCGGGAAGTTCAAATACTTCCTTATCGAGATTTTCAAAACAGAGGCTGACGCCGATGGTCTGTGCATACTCAACGAATAGTTTACCCACCGTGACAATCTGTTCCTGTAAAAGCGCTTGAGATATATCAATCATACGGCAAGCTCATGCTCAAAATCTTTCCAAAAAAATAATTCATTTAGGATAAAGATGCAAACCTTGAAGATCCGAGGCGTGACAAAAAATCCCGCTTTGGCAATTACCAAGCGGGATAGATGTCGGGGTGATAGGATTCGAACCTACGACTTCTTGCTCCCAAAGCAAGCGCTCTAGCCAGGCTGAGCTACACCCCGAAATAAATTAGATCATTTTCGCGGTTTTTCTTCCTCTCGATGCTTCAATTTGCCAACATCAGTCAGCAATTTCACTTCTGCCAACGTACATCCTCTTACGCATTCCGCACCAACATCCTTCCCGTCCCCAGTTCGCAGCGGGAATGCCCGAGTCGAGTATTCCGCCCCGGTGCGGATGGCATTCTACTCCTATCTTAAGATAAGAAACTTGCCGTTTTGAAACAAGGCGAGCTCGATCCGATCGAACAATCCTTCGGGGTCAAATCACGACTGATTTCATCTTGCATTAGCGTTTTTTTTTATTTACTGTGAATCACCATTTTTTCCTCCATTCACCGCAACGAGGGGTGCATATGAGTTGGTTCTTTGGCGTCATCGGCGACAGCGTTACGCAGAAAACTATCTCCCTGGCCAGCCGCGTTCACAATACACCACTCAACACTTTCTTCAGCAATCGCGAATTCTACTTTGCAGCGGGCGGTTTCCAGCCTACATGCCTCTCGGGTGCGACTTCAAACAGCAGCAACGAGATTGAATCCGTTTGGATTGCAGCGGGATGCGGCCTGCGGCTGGGTCAAACGAATTGCACGATTCTTACGCAAAATGACTGGTCGGGAGTCGATAGAGATAAATCCCTGCTTAAAGGCCTCAGCGGACACTTTGTTTTTTTGTCGTATCACGGCGGACAATTCGAGGCATACACAGATCAATTGGGGCTTCGAACTCTCTACTGGGCGAGGACTGAAACTGAGACAATAGTCAGTTCGAGGCTTGATTGGGCAGCTCAGTATCTGGGGGGCTGCACGATCAATTTCGGAAGTCTTGGATCTCGATGGCTGATGTTCAATCAGCTCTCATATGACAGCCTTGTTGATGGAATCGAAAGACTTGGACCTTCAGGAAAACTGGTCATCAGCCGAGACGGAGTTCATCACAGCCATAAGGTGTTTGATCCGATCAGAGACCGAGATCACTCGCAAGATGAACTCGTTCATCTGTTGACGCGATTTACCAACCCGGACCTCCGAGGGAAATTGCACATTACGCTGGGGCTGTCGGGCGGCCTTGATTCTCGAGTCCTCTTTGCGTTGCTTCTTTCTTCCGATGCGCAACTCTTCCAAACGCACACGTTCGGATGCAGCGACGATCCGGATGTTTATGTTGGGAGAAAGATTTCAAGGGAGTGCGGAATAGACAATTCTTTGTTCGATGCCACTCTCCCCGGCCCGGAAGAGCTGCTCCGCATCTCCAACGACTACGCTGCGCAGACCAACCTTGTCGAGCCGGCTTCCACGATTCTGAGACTAAGGCTATATCGAGCTCTTGATGCACAAAGCCTGCTGCTGCTCGACGGTGGTTATGGCGAAATCGCGCGCCGCCAGTATTTGAACAAGCTCGCTTTCAGGGGAAGGAGATCGATCGAAGAAAAGAATGTTGAGGGGGTCTTGAAGTATCTGCGCCATGCGAGAGCAAATTTTTTCAACGCCGAGGTGTCGGCACAGATGGAGGGCGGCATACGCAAAGAAATCGCCGCCATGCTGGAGATGATGCCGGACATGAAAGAAATCGGCATCGCTAACTATTTGGATTTGTGGGCCGTCAGAACGCGAATCCCGAATCTCGGCAGCGACGAACAAGCGCGCATCGATTCCATACTCATGAACTATATGCCCTTCGCGCAGCCGAGCGTCATCACCTCGGTTTTTAACACACCGGTACGGTACAGAAACAATGGGGCACTGTTTCGCAAGGTCATCGCGGAACGCCATCCGGCCCTGAAAAAGTATCCGCTGGTTAAGAACAACGCCACATATCCCTTTTCCATGCCGAACATCTCCGCGTGGATGTACACAAAAGCGAAACGGAAACTCTTCTACCGGTCAAAGAACGATCTGGCGCGCTCCTATTTAGAGGCCATGCGGGAGTTCATCCTCGACACGTTGAATTCTCGGGGAGTGATTGAATGCTCAGCATACAATTACAGGAATCTTTCCGATGCCGTTCACAGCTACTATGCCGGCAACAACGCGTTTGCCGCCGAGGTCCACTGGTGGTTCACGTTTGAGTTGTGGAAGAAGAATATTGAGGGTAGCTTAAGACGGAGATCGCACGGCGGACGGCGAACACGATTTCGCACCTTGAATCGATGAATCCCGGAGGGCAGAGCGCCGATAGCCATCGAACGACAAAGTGCCTATTGTCGTTTCGATTCTATAGCAGAGATCTCTTGCAGTAGGTCTTTCTTCGTAAACCCGGACTTCTTCATCAGACTGACGACAAATCCGCGGAGCTGTTCCCTGGTCTCATCATCGATCTCCATGCTCGTCATGACGATCACGGGAATCGTTTGCGTCTTCGAGTTATGCTTCAATTGGTATGCGACATTGAAACCCGATATCTCGGGCATCACCAGGTCGAGGATGATAAGGTCGGGGTGTTCTTCCTGCGCGAGACGCAGTCCCTCCCTTCCGTCCAGGGCCTTCAGCACCGTGCATCCTTCGGCTTCCAGGATCACCTCTACCAGATCGATCACGGAACGGTCGTCGTCGATCACCAGAATTCTGGCGGATTGTTTTTGTTTCAATCCCGAGGTCACTTTCCGGAGTGATTCGAGCAGCTCGTCTTTTTGAACCGGCTTCACGAAGTAGTCGACGGCTCCGAGTCCGAAGCCGACATTTCTTTCGTCGAGCATCGAGATGATGATGACCGGAATATCTTTACAGAGCGGATGCTGTTTGAGCTCGCGCAGAACCTGCCAGCCGTCCTTCACCGGAAGAAGAATGTCGAGCGTAATAACATCCGGCTTCCACATCTTTGCTTTCTCGAGCGCTTCAATGCCGTTCGCCGCAGTTTCGATGACGTACCCTGCCTCCACGAGATAGGACTGGAGAATCTGCCGCGCGTGCGGTTTGTCCTCCACGATGAGTACCCGCTGGGGCTCTGAGGACGACGTGAGAATGCCTGCGATGTTTCCGACAATTTCACTGCTGTCGCCGCGCGAATTTATCATCATCGGCATCCTCACAATAAACGTGCTTCCCTTTCCCCATTCGCTGACTGCCGTCACCGTGCCTCCGTGCAGCTCGACCAATTTTTTGGTGATGGATAGGCCCAACCCTGTCCCCTCCTGTTTCCTCTTTCCGGCCGACGTTTGCTGGAACGGAAGGAACAACCGGGGGAGTTCGTCCGCCCGGATGCCGACCCCGGTATCCTGAACCCTGAACTCGACCACGTTCTCAACACGCAGCACGCTGATGGCGATTGTGCTTTCGGGGTGGCTGAACTTGATCGCGTTCGTAACAAGGTTGAGGATAATTTGCTTGAGGCGGATATCGTCGGCGACGATATCGTCCAGCTCTTCGGCAACGAGAATCTGGAACGAAAGCTTTTTCTCCTCCATTTGCGGCTGGAGCGACTTTGTCAGCCCGTCGATGAAATGACGGATAGGAATGCTCATATAATGGAGTTCCAGCTTGCCCGCTTCGAGCTTCGAGAGGTCCAGGATATCGTTGATGAGCTGGAGGAGATGCTTTCCGCTCAGGTTGATCGAAGAAACGTACGATGAAACCGTCGCAGCGTCGAGCTTCGGCAAGTCGAGCTGGATCAGCTCCGAGAACCCGATGATGGAGTTGAGCGGCGACCGGAGCTCATGGCTGAAGAAGGCGAGGAATTTCTTCAACGTTTCGTGCGCGTCCTGTGTCTGCGCCCGTTGAATTTCAAGGTCGACGTTCTTCACTCGGAGCTCGTCGATCAATCCTCTGCGGCTGATCCCTACCGCGAGTTCATTCGCAATAAGCGAGAGAAACGACTGTTCCCGTTCTGCAAACGCACGGTCGGAGTTCATCAGCATTTCGATCACGCCGATAAGCTCGCCTTCGACCTTAAGCGGAATCGCCAGAACAGTTTTTGGTTCAGAACTCACCAGCATTTCCGGAGCGACGGCGTAGTACGAACTGCGGGATACATCAGACGTAATGATCGGCGCACCGGTGATCACCGCATCGATGCAGGCTGCCGGGTTCTGTTCGTTGACCGACCGCGCCGTGAGGTTCTTTTCCCATTCGATCGACGGGAGTTCGGGCGCGACTAGAATTATTTTTTCGTCCTGCCTGCGGAAAATGTACATCAGCACATGATGGAACGGAAGATCGTACCGGGCGGCGATGGTATGCACGACCTGCGCACACAAGTCGTCGAGCTGGTTGCTCGTGTTGATGACGTGCGAGATCTCGAGCAGCGTCTCCCGCTGGCGTTCCTGCTGCTTGTGCTGAGTGATGTCCTGGAAGAAGACGGAAAGCCCGTTCTCGTTCGGATAAATGCGGATGTTGTACCATGCCTCAAAGTTGCTGTCCCGGTAGCTCGTTTCGAACGACTGGAAGGTCTTTGTCTCCATTGCCGTTCGATACCGATCCCCGAGCTCGGCCTTCTCTGCATTTGGAAATATCTCGAACACATGTTTCCCCAGCACCTGGTCCCGGAGGAATCGCGTCCCCTCTTCTGCGGCCCGGTTCCAATACGTGAACTTGAAATCCGCATCGAGAGCAAAGAAACCCCCGCTGATACTTTCTAATATCTCTTCAGGCTGCATTGAGTACCTTTCGAATGCTTTGTTGGCGGCAATGGACCAATTTATAGAATTAATAATGAAGAATTAAGAATTAATAATTTCGCAGTTACGCTGTGAAAGAAGATTCTTCATTCATAATTCTTAATTCATAATTCCTAATTCTTAATTATCTCTTCAGATGCGGCGGTTTAAATCCCCGGTACGTGTCGAACTGAGAATCGTAAAAGACAAGGTTGAACGTGCTGTCGCGCAAGGTTCCTCCCGACGGGTAGAGGTAAAATTCGGAAATCGTTTCTGTGGGATGCGCGGCGGGTTTCCCGTTCTCTGTGTAGAACCGGAGAGTATAAAATCCTTGTGTAAACGGGGCTGTTTGCAATTGTGCGTGAATGTTTGCTTCGCTGAGAATGAGAGGGTCATGCGTTGCGATCATGGTCCGATCTCGGTATACGCGCTCCGCCGGATCAACATCAACAAGGATGACTGCTGGACGATAAGATATCGTTCGCCATCATACTCGATTTCAATGGCGGCGTCCCGAAGAAAAATCGCATAGTCGCCCTCTTCCACCTGGAGCGGAATGTATTTGACGGGATCTTTCGGCGTCGTCGACCACGGTTCCTGATCGACGTAATTGGGATTGACAACGGGATATCCTGGACCGACTTTGACAATATATCCGCTCTGGACTTTTTCTTTTTCTTTCACGCCGGGAGGAAGATATAATCCGTGGGTCGACTTCTCCTGGTCTTTTTCCGGCGACACCAGCACCTTGTCACCGACCAAGATGATTTTCTTCTTCATTGACGTTTCCATCGTGCACAAATATACGAAGATTTTTCTGAATTGCACAACAGGAAGGACGTTGGGGGGTGTTATAAATAGAGTCGGAGATGTCGTTCAAACCGGTGCCGAGAGCGATGCTCGGCTTCTCATACCTTTTGGGGCGGGTGCTTACTGTCTCCAGAGATACTGAACTTTTATGAAGAATTGTCTTTCGGTCTGTTCAAAGCCGTACGGGCTATCAAAATCCGTAAGGTTGTGTGATGATCCCGCGTAGCAAATCGTGAATGGGTTCAACTTGTAGCTGAGCAAAGGATCAATTTCAACGGATCTGCTGAATTTGTCGTACTGCCCGATAAGACGGAAGAACACGTCAGAGCTGAATTGATAGATCCCCGTGAAACGCGATATGTAACCGTCATAGAAAAGCTCGTTCGTGGAATAGTCGGAGAGCCTCGAACGGGAGTACGACAAGTCCAGTTCTACATGGGACGTAGGCTTAAGCGAGGCTGACACCGAGATGTTGTGGCCGTACCCGGTCAACGCAGAATCACGGTCGATAAATTTTCCGATGGCCACGTCCGTCGTAAAAGAAATGTACGGCGCAGGTGAAGAATTCACGTTGATCTCGCCGCGATTGATCTTCTTGAACCGTACGCCATGATACAATTCCTCGTTGTAAGGAACAAATAACAAATTGATGTTTGTCTGACTCTTCAACTGCAAATAGATTCCTGCTACCGTCCAATCCTGTTTGCGCGAATTATTGTAATCGAACTGCAGGTTGTTCTCCATCCAGAGCTGCCCCAGATCGACCACAGAATTTAACGGATAAAAACTGTAGTAATTCTGCAGGTCGAGTATTCGCAAATCGTTTTCGGTCACGAAGCCGTTCTGGGTCTGAAAGGTTGGAGAAATATTCTGATAGGTCAAATAGAAACTGTAATCCCTCGCATCGCGCCGAAACTGCGTATACAACGCGGTGCCGTTGTATTGCTGTCCGTCGAACCCGGGAGTGTACTTTGTGCTTCCGAAAAAACTGTCGTCGAGATAGATCGTCGTATCGTCGACCTCTTTTGTATTCGAAGCCAGCAGCTGGCCGCGGATCGAATAATTGGAGTTGAGAAACAGATTCCAATCAACGCCGCCTGTGTAATTGTGTGCATCGCTGAAATTCCGCGCGGTCCCCAGCGCGCCGACGTACGATTGCGTGCCGAAATCATATTTCGCGCGAAGAATATTCGAATAGGACCGCAAAGAACTTTCAACAGACGCGCTCCCCTCCTCTTCGGCGATCGTGAAGGGGGAATTCCTGTCGCTTGCAGTAAGATAGGCAAGCGTGAGTCCGTCCGATTTTTCAATAAGCTTTGCCGCGCCGATCGGGTTGTTGATCATGCGGGAGTAGAAATCGGTCAGCGGCGTATTGAAGATGTCCGCGCCGTCCAGAAAGAAGGGGCGTTTTTCCGGATAATAAATCGCGTAGCTCGAGTTAACGCTGATCTGCGTCGCGTCGGATTCAACCTGGCTGAAATCCGGGTTGATGACAGCCTCGGCAAATAGACTGGGATTCGGCGAGAACTTCACACCCCCGCCGACGCGTCCGCTTACTTTTCCGTTGACGAATTGGGACGTCGGGTCCCCTGCATCGGCCATGTTTCCGGCTTGAAAGCCCATGACGTACGGAAGGACCTCCATCGTCCCCGTCGCTTCTAGGTCTTGTAATCCTCGCAGCGTTCCTCCCTGGCACATCGAACAGGGATCGTTCCTGTCGAACGGTGTCCATGAAAATTGCTGGCGGCTGGCTCTCGGAAGATTTCTGATGATCATCACCGTCCAATCCTGCGATTTGTTGGACGGGAAATGTATGCTCTTGAAGGGTATCGCCATTTCCACGACGTAGCCAGTATCGTTCACGGTTCCCTTTGAATACCAGACGGCGTCCCAACTCGCATCTTCGTTGTTTCCCGTCCTCATCAGATCCCCCTGTATCCCGAACGGATTAGCGACGAATTCGTACGCTCGTTGATTGTCAGCGTACGTATCGAGAGCGACAAACACAAAATCATCATTGAAGATGTTGTCCCTGTCGGAAATATGCGCGCGAATCGCGGACGGCGTACTATCCGTACAAATAAAACCGAAATAAATGTACCGCGAATTGTACAGTATCTTGACAAACGTTCGCTGAGCTGCGGGGGTATTCTCACCGGGCTGGACTTCGAAGGGGCACTCTACGGTTGGCGCCGTGCTCCAAAGAGGGTCTGAGAGTTTGCCGGTAAGCCCGATATCTGTTTGGACTTTTACGGCAGCGACAGAAAAACCTTTCTGGTTCTTAGAAATTTCTGCCGCGCCGGCAATGGATCCACCAAGAACGGTGAAGAGATAAGCAGGAAGCACGAAATACTTTACATGTCTCAAGTTTTGCCCTTGTATTGATTTATTCACATACGGCAGATATCTATTAAGGTTACACCGTAGTGTGAGCTCGACTGGCGTTATCCAAAATCTCAATCTCTATTCCCGTAACTCAGAACCCTGGATGGCGATTGTGTTTCGGAGCACAGACATATCTCCAATCCTTCAATAGATTACAGCCGGAACATGAAATAAATTGACATTTGCACAAGGTTGATTCATATTCCATTGAGACATAAACGGGGACTTCTCTAGCCAACGCCAACCTTTCCTGCTTCATCGTTCACAGCTCCCCATTTAGGATCTCCGAATAGAAGGATCTGCACAGGGCATTCTGCGCGTGTGGAGTCCCTGAGATATTGCCAATCTGCAGCATCTTGCATCTAACGCTAACCGCAGGAGGAGAATTCCCATCATGAAAGCGATAGTTCTAGCCACGACCGGTCTGTTACTAATCATTTCGTCATTATCATTCGCTCAGGGAGGGTCGACTGCGGTCCCCTTTCTATTGATCAGCTCTTCTCCCGAAGGAAATGGCATGGGCGGGGCGACCGCATCAACACCAACGGATGATGCCCTTGCGACAATCTCCAATCCAGGACAACTCGGACTTTTTTCGCTGAACAACGGTTTCAATGCAGAGAAATATAGTCCGAAGACAGAATGGCTCCCGGAATTCTCATTACCCGGACTAACCTACTCCAGTGAGGCAGCGAATGTCGGGGCGAATATAGGCAGACTATGCGGGCTGCCGTTTTCACTGAGCGCAGGTTTCGGTTATTCACGCGTCGATTTCGAACTGGGAAATTTTGTGATAACGGATGAAAGTGCCGATGTTTTGGGACAGTTTAATGCCTATGAAACATCCGATAATTACTGAGTAGGCTTCGGCTTCGAGTATTATCTCAAAGCCGGGATCGGATGGAATTTCAAAAAAATACGATCGGTGTTAGGTCCTACTGCGAAAGTGAACGCGACCGATTTTGGAGTGCTCATCAACGCGCCCATGGTGAAAATTCTGTCGGCAGCAACAGGAGACGACTATGAAATCATTCCTAAGGTGAAACCGATACTCGATATCTCGTTCGCCGACGTCACATCGAACGTCGGAGGGAGCGTGTCCTATCTCGACGCTGCACAAGCTGATCCGTTACCCCGGACCGCGACAATCGGTGGGAGCATCGAGGGGGGACTGGTGTACCAATCGGCCAATGCCGAAAGAAAACTGGCCACGTTTACATTGATCCGTCAGGCAGACGATCTCCTGGTATCGCGATACTCTAGTTCAAATTATTCCTATAAATCAGGTCTCGGCGATATCGACTTTATCGACAATGTTTTGTTCGGCAAGTCGAATGCTAACGCGAGCGTCAGAAAGGGATGGCAGCTGCAGGTAGCTGAAGCGCTCTATATACGCGGCGGTTCGGTAGAAGGTCCCGGTCTGGCGTATACTACTTCTGGGTACAGCGTGAGTGCTCGCGGCTTCGTGAGACTGATCGGTTTTTGGGCACCCCCCGCAGTTCAATCGTGGATAGATGATTTGACGAAGCACTTCGACATCAGGTACCATTCCAGTACGTACAGTTCAATCGGCTCTCCAATCACCGGGACCACGACCACGGCGATAAATCTTGTGGTGGACGGATTCTCTTTCTGATACGGAGCAACAGCGATGTAGAACAGAGCTTTCAATTCCCCGGCTGAAACAGCTTCAGGAAGCTCAGCATTTTATTCATGAATGCCGGGACAACGCTGTCCATCAATACACCATCGCTTTCAACTTGCTTCAGACTGCTCAACGCGATCCCCTGAAGTTTCGTGTCGATCGTTCTTTCGAAGGCATAGCGTTTCCAGAAATTTGCAGTCCGGAGTTGAGCATCGTAGTATTCTCTCAGCTTTTTATTCTCCTCATTCGCTGCGCTCATGACCGATTCGAAATGTTCGATGATGTTTATCCATTCCTGAGCTTCCCCCTGGCTGCGAAACTTGATAATCGGCATTCTCGACTCCTGATCGGAATATAGGGCAAGTAAAACTATCTACTGTGCAGCCGATGCATCAGAGCGTCCCGGTTGTTCCGCCGTCGATATCGAAGATCGTTCCCTGGCAGTAGCCAGAAACGTCGGATGCCAGGAAAGCCACGGCGGATGCGATCTCTTCGGGCGCGCCAAAACGCCGTATGCCCATGTCGCTTGCCATCCGCGCAGCGGCATCGTCAAAACCAATCCGATGATCTTCAGCAAATTTTGTAATGCGTGACCGTAATCGGTCGGTGGCTATCCATCCCGGATTAATGGCATTTACCCGCACACCATCTTTGTTGCCGCGGTCAGCAAGGGCTTTTGTGAGATTGAGCAGCGCCGCATTGACGGAACCGCCGATCGAAAAATCCGCGCTTCCGGTGCGTCCGCCTATCCCAACGATATTGACGGATGGACCCTTTTGACTTCGCAAGATGCGGCCATGCCGCCCGTGAGCATCGAACGGCGCTGTACAGCTTAAGAGCGAACCCATCCCGCCAGTCTTCCTCGGTGAGTTCAAGAAAATCTCCCCGCTTCGTCGCCCCGGCGTTATTTACCACAAGATCGATCGTGCCGAATTTCTCTACTGCAAACTCGATGAGGGCCCCGGGCGACTTTTCATCGCGCAGGTCAGCTGCGAACACAACAACATTCTTTCCGCATGACCGGGCGACTTCCTGGAGCAGATCGCTGGATCTTGCAGCAATAACGAGGAGCATTCCCTCCCGCGACAGCGCTTCTGCGATCGATCGGCCGATTCCCCGGCTCGCTCCGGTGATGACCGCCACTTTATTTGTGAGGTTCAGATTCATCGCCTTCTTCAAGTTCTAATAAGAAATCAATCCGCACGGCGCAGAGGTCATCTGTCTTTTGGGGCTGCCTCTTGTGCAATATAAATGCAATAGCAAAAGAAATCCAGAGCGAAAGAGACTTCCGAGCAGTCCACTTTCGACATGCGGTTTCATAAGGTTGCATTTACACACGAATAGCCTTACTTTTGCATTAGTGACCGCTGCGAGGGGGTGGTCATCAACCTGCCGGCCATTCCCTCATCGACAGAAATAGCTCTCGAGGAGTGCATTCCACTTTCTAATGCGAAAAAATCTCTCTCCTAACCTCAAGGACATCACTATGAGATCAACTTCCTTACTTCTCTTCTTGTTTTTCCTCCCATCATGTACCAACACCATTTTACACGAGCAGCAGCCTCCCGTGGAGAACCCATTCGATCTGATGCAATTTGTCAATGCGTCGACCGGTTGGATCGTCGGCAAAGGCGGATTGATCCGGAAAACAACCGACGGAGGGGCGTCTTGGACGGAACAATATTCGGGAGTTCCAAACCAGCTGTTCGGTCTTTCATTTGTGGACCTGTCGAGAGGCTGGGTTTGCGGACGCGAGGGAGTCATCATCAATACCACTGACGGCGGAGCATCATGGATGCGGCAGAAATCGGGGACGATGCGCTTGTGCAAAGCCATACGGTTCATCGATCCGCTTCACGGATGGGTCGCATGCGAAGGAGGTATTGTTCTTGCGACGACCGACGGAGGATCCACGTGGACGATTCAGGCGACCGAGACCACATCCAGCCTCTGCTCTATCGCTTTTACGTCGACCCAATATGGATGGGTCTGCGGATCTAACGGCGCACTGATGAGAACCACGAACGGAGGCGCGAATTGGACGACATCAATCGTCGATCCGAATTTGAATCTCTGGGGCATTGCATTCGGCGACGCGCTCCATGGCTGTGTCGTGGGGAGCGATCTTGAGTATACATACGGCAAAACGTTTACTACGACAGACGGCGGAGATACCTGGACAGCGGGACAAAAGAGTGTTCCCCCATTGTTCATGGTGCAGTTGTTCCCCGACAATTCCGGCTGGATCATGGGAAGATCGGGCACAGTTCTTAAGACTTTTGACGCAGGCAATTCCTGGACGCATACCAACGCACCGTTTTCGTATTGGCTCAGTCTGTCGTCTTTCGTCGACACGAAGATCGGCTGGGTGTCGGATCCCTCGGGCCACATCATGACGACAACGAATGGAGGGAGAGACTGGAGTTCCCAATCTCCATATCCCCACAACCCATGACTGCAGCCCCAAAGAGGATCGAGAACCCAGCTAACGGCTGAGAGCTTTTTGAACAAAACGACAAAAGGCTGAACTACGTCTACCAACAACTTCTTTTGGCAAAGAGGACCGAGAAGATATTCATGAAGAACCTTAAGGCCGCCGAGCGGATATGGATCCAATTTCGAGATGTCCAATTGACATTGAAATATCCTGATCATCCATCCATCGAGAAAAAATATCAGCTCCCGATGAATCAGGCGATGTATCTGGCCTACCTCACTCAATTGCGGATAAGGGATTTTCGTGATTGATACAGCATGCCCTCCGCCGGCGCGTCAGCGTGTCGATCGCTCGACGACAAATATTACAAAACTGGAACGCACGGAGCCTTTCTTGTCCTGACGTTTGTCTCCTACATGAGGGTCCTCCGTTCGGGTAATATCGATGGAAAAATCGGCATCGATAAACCAACCTGGTCGAACGAGCTGGTCATTTGCGGAACGAAATACAGGAAAGGAATAGTCGTTTCACCCGAGGACAGCGGCAGGATTGCCTATGTTGAATTCGCATTGCCGACCAAGGGGCGTCGCCTCTTGGGAACGGCCGGCTGGGCAGAGGAAGCCGGAGTTTCTCATTTGGGCGCGATGAGATTTCGAATTCTTGTGGATGGCCATCTCTTGTTCGGGAAACAACTGAGCGGGAGAGAGATGCAGGAATTGGACATGGATTTAGGCCCGGGGAGAGTTTTGCGGATTGAAACCGACGACGGATTCGACGGCAATGAAACAGATCATATGGCATTTGGGAATCTACGGGTCATTGATTAGACCTGTGACCTTACACTGAGCCGATGGTCTTTTCTCATTCCGAATCTCTGAATGGGAATGCAAGAGGCAGAAGGT
>CAYTOA010000049.1:0-4649 GCA_964439265.1 uncultured Chitinophagaceae bacterium | reverse complement strand
CCGATGGTCTTTTCTCATTCCGAATCTCTGAATGGGAATGCAAGAGGCAGAAGGTGGAGATCTTAGTACGTTCCCAAGCAGAGCTTGGGAACGAGATGATGAAGAGCTTGCGAATGAGATGATGAGAGATGACAAGATGGAGCAAAGGGCTATCGGAGTAATGCGGGATTGATTATGTGAATAGAGATCTTACGAATCAACGTCAGCGTGGAGACGATGAAAAAGGGTAAACACGGATTCAAGCTTCATCAATTTACAGTCTCCGTCATCTTCCTGAAAGGCAAGACTGCAATAGCTGGAGCGCAGGGAAGCAATGCGACGTGGATGTGCGTTTGTGGACATCCGACGCCATTGCTCGGTAAGTGCCGAGCACGCTTCGGACGCGCATGCTACACTGTATGCCCGCAATGCTCGCGAAAATATAAAGTCCGCGCCGGTCTAACGGGAAGAACCCGCACCGTCGAAGAAATAGAATGAGAAAAATCGTTGACTCCAAGAGCGAGGTTATTTGCATGAAATTCTTCCGGGCCGGTTTCCTGCTGAGTCTGCTTGTCCCTGCCTGCTGTTTCAGCCAGGTTCACCGGGGAACCGCGGTATTTGCGTATTGCTTCCACGATGCCATCGTGATCGGAGTCGACAGCAAGTTCACTTCGTTCGATAAGAAGAACCAACTGACTGGCATCGGGTATGGATGCAAAGTCTTTCGAGGAAACGACAGCGTCTATTTCGCAATATCCGGGAATGCCATCCCCTTCATCGATGGAGAGAATGCCGTCGAGCGGGATGCCCGAGAGGCATGCAGAAACGGCGCCACCCTTTCCGCGATCGCGACAATTTTTAAGAAGCTGGCGGTCAACACACTTGAACCGTACGCTGAAACCATTCAGCGGCAGATCGCAGGCGGTGTCAAGGGGGACTTTGTATCTGTTGCGTTCCTCGGATTTGAAGGAGGAGTTGCGAGCTCGTATGTCCTGGATTTTCATGACATTAATATTCTGAAAAAAGGGGACATATCGCTGATCAGGGGAAAAGAAATGAAGGTCGGCAGGTATCCGATGAAAGTCGAACTCGGAAACACTGTCGAAATTGACAGGTTCCTCTCCGCGCATCCTGCGTACCTCGGACACGGGAGAGATTCTATTACGGTTGAAATGAACACGCTCCTCGGGCTTGAGATCTTAGCCCATCCCGATGCTGTCGGCGGCGGAATTTCGATCCTCTGCATTTACCCGCATAAGTTCGAATGGTGGCAGAGCGGATGCGAGTGCAAAGAGTTCTGACCGTCGGTGACAGGCGATGCCGTGACTCTCCCTGCCTTGTGTGTGTATCATGAATCAATTCAGAATGCAAGAAGATCGTCATGGCATCACTTTGATTCCGAGAAAAAGACTGCTGCATAGACTATTCTATTCTTGCATTTGTATTTGATTAGCAGTAGTTTTGCACCAGTAACGACCACGAGGGGGCGTTCATACACCTGCCGAACATTCCCTCAATGACCGCGTTATCCTGCAGGAACAGTTATTCATGTTTATATTCGAAGCATATCCGCAAGACCAATCTATGATTTGAATCTGTTGTGCATAATTGCGATATGAAAAAATCATCATAGCCCCCGACCGCGTCAACTAAAGAATGTCTAATCGTCTTACCATAACGCCCATGAAGCCGATCCGTTATCTCATACTTGCCATATCTCTTTTTTCATCCTCCTGCGACCATGTAACGGATCCCAACGATCCCGGATTAAAAGTACCGTGGAACAACGGACAATCAATTGTTTGTTTCGGCACCAGTCTTACCGCGGGGTACCTTGGCGGATGGTCGAATCCGATCTTCGTCTCCGCAACTACGCCCTACGTGCTTTCCAAACAATCATCCGCTTCAGCCGCGGACAGCACATCATACCCTGCACTATTGAGCAACGTGCTTCGAATTAAGGTATTCAACCAGGGATATATAGGCGCTACGACTCAAGATGCGCTCAACATTGTCGGAGACAGTGTCTTTACCAAACACCCGGCGATCGTTCTTTTGGAATTCGGCGCGAACGATCTACTTCAAAGCATTGATGTCGAGACTACGCAACGGCAGCTCGCCCGATTGATCGACACCATCCGCGCGTTCGGAAGCAAAGTCGTTTTGATCAGTTTTCTCTATACAGAGATGATCGATTCGATCCCATCTACAAGCTTTCTCTACAGCCGGAAAGCGGACGGCTATTCCTATCTTGCCATGTTGGAGCAGGTCGGTTCCGGCCATGCGGACATTTTCATTGAAAAAGCGATGAAGGGAATTTATTGGCATTCCAACTTGATGTCGGATGCGCTTCATCCTAATCAGGCAGGGTATCGAATAATGGAGGACAATATTCAGTCCTTCCTCGACGGGACATTCAGAAGAAATGCGATGTACAAATAGTAACAATGTTCGCCATGAACATCTGTTGCGCGTTTCTCTTCATAGTTCCTCAAAGTGGCGTTCATACGAAAAAGCAGATCTCGCAAAAGACAGTGTCCTGACCGTTACAAAGTCCGAAAAGATTCTACGACATTCTCATGAGAAGGATCTTTTTAATAACTTCAGTTTGTTTGATACAACAGTCGTGCGGGTTCACCCTTCTGGAACATCCGCGCCCCGACCCGGCCATATTCACCAGCCCATCTATTGTTTATCTTTACACCGACATAACAAATGTAAATGAGATAGCAGAACCGAGTCCGACCTACCCGCGGGGAATTGTGGAAATTGTAACCAACGTGACGATGAAAATTACGCTGGTGATCGACTATGATCACAGCTACAACACTCTGGATTCGACGTATCAAATCATCTGCATTGTGCCTGGTCCATCGGAAAAGAAATTCTATTTTAGAGGAACGGATATCACCTACAGGGACGACGGATTGATCGAGAGTTCATTCCTGGCCGACATGTCAACTGCGAATGGGGATCTCAAGGTGTATCTGGCTTATCAGGATAATCAGGTTGGTAGTGAATCAACCGGGCCAAAACAATTAACGAGCAACATTGTTGAAAAAAGCCTGCGATTTGACCGATCGCAGGGAACACTTCGATAGGCCGCCCGCAAATATGGACGGGGTTTTGAAAACGCCACTCCGGTCGATGAGGAAGCGGCTAAAAATTGAGAAGGAGACTATGAGTTATCCAGCTTGGTTCGACGAAATAGTGCGATGTCCCGAGACGATGGGTACATTGCGGCGCCTTCACGACGGTTACGTTCGCGAAGACGGTTTGAAATATCCGATCATCAACGGAATTGTGTCGCTCGTCTATCCTCCATCACTCAAAGGGCGGGACGCCGAATTTAACCGCTTTTATAATATGATGGCGCCATTCTACGATCGCAGCGAACAGTTCTTCGGCAAGCTCATCACCGGCATGGACATGATCGAAGGGAGAAAGGAAATCGTCTCCCGGTTGAATATTTCCCCGGGTCAACGTCTTCTCGAAGTGTCGCCGGGCCCCGGGGTATTCCAGGAACTTCTCCGGGCACGCCTGACCGACCGAGGAGAATTCGTCTCACTCGATTTGTCGATGGGCATGTTACAGCAATGCCAGCGGCGTCACCCGGGGCTCAACATCCACCTCGTTCACGGGAACGGTCAATTCCTGCCGTTCGCCGACAACAGTTTCGACGCACTTTTTCATTTCGGCGGCGTGAATCTGTTCAACGATCCGGATAAAGCCATCCGAGAATTCATCCGGGTTGTGAAGCGCGACGGGGTCGTGAGCTGGGGCGACGAGGGTTTCTCGAAGAGCTACAAGAGCAAAATCAGAAAAAAAATTCTTTCTACAATAAATCCAGGCTTTCTGAAATCCGCGCCGGGCATTCCGGAGACGCTGCATGAAGTGAAGGTACATGAAGTCTACGGAGGGCTTGGCTATTTGGTTATTGCAAAGAAAAATTAATGAAACGTTTGTTTTGCCGAGCACCTCAATGATCCGGGCCTCATTCCATTACACCTTGGGAAAAGGATCCTTATGAACATACGCAAAGATAAGACAAAAGATTTCATCGAACTTCTTTTATGCGTACTCATTATTTCAGCAATCGTCAGTCTTATCAGCCGCACGGATACTGCGATTCTCGCAAAAAGACAATCGATCCAAACTCTCAGGAATCCTGTTCTTCCTCCGGGAGACCTTTTTCTTAACGATGAGGTGAGGATATCAAATCTTTTTGTTGAAGACACCTTGCCGCGCCTGATCGAGTACGGATTGGTAAAAAAGTATGAACTGACGCAGCGTGGAACGATCGTTTCTGTAAATGGAAAGTTATGGAAACACACATCGCCGTTCTTCAAAAACTCCCTGCTCAAAGAGATCCTTGCCCATAACAGGGTCAACGGTTATGCCGCAGAGACTCACATCGTCGACGACCGGTCGAACAAGCTTGTCGCTAAAATAGCTCCATCATTTGAATTCACTTTTTTTGATTGATCCACGCCGCATGCTCATACGAGAGACCATAAACCAGGGCCAGAGGGATTCGTAAATGGTCATGCTGAGGTCTTGCTAAACCGAAGAATTTTTCTATGACACGCATCTATGCGTATCTCTTTCCTGCAACCTAGTCAGTCTCTTTGATCTACTGGATGGTGAAATTCACATATCGCTGCGTTTTG
>CAYTOA010000048.1:0-32838 GCA_964439265.1 uncultured Chitinophagaceae bacterium | reverse complement strand
GCCGCCTAACTATGATTAGATTGCATGTGCCAAGAATGTGTTGTATTGTAATATATTATACTTCGTGACCCAGGTATGTAATGAGTATTGGTATGCTCTACTGCTCCCCGCAGAATTGTTGGTTGTGGAGGGAATGTCCGGTAGGTTCATGAACGCCCCCTCGCTTGACATCACTTGTGCAAAACTACACGATTCTTTCCCCAAATGCAAACGGTAGAAGAGATCTTGGTGCGCCCCGTGAATTTTCCGGCAAACCGATCCCCCACTCATCCATCCATGCGCGGCTCTGCTGTCATTTTGGATTCCATCTTTTTGATCGCCAGCAAGATCCCTTGCAGTAATGCTTCCGGTCTCGGTGGACATCCGGGAATAAAGACATCGACAGGAACAACCGTATCGGCTCCGCCGCATGACGCATAACTCTTCCCGAAGATCCCCCCGCCGATAGCACACGCTCCTACCGCTACAACAAGCTTCGGACCCGGCGTGGCCTCGTACGTCTGTTTCAAAGCATTTTCCATGTTCCGTGTGACGGGCCCCGTCACAAGCAGCATGTCGGCATGGCGCGGCGACGCAACAAAATGAATGCCGAATCGCTCGATGTCATAGATCGCATTGTTCAACGCGCTGATCTCAAATTCGCATCCGTTGCACGAACCTGCATCGACCTCCCGGATGTTGAGCGACCGCCCAAAGATCTTCCGTATTCTTTCGATCAGCTCGCTCCCAAGTTTTTCCGTTTCGTTCGATGCGGCCGGAGGCGGATCCATCATTTCAACGAACCGGTCGCCGTCCGGCCCCGACCGGTAACGGCCCCGGAGGGTTAACGATTCTTTCTTTGCCGTTGCGAGAAAGAATTCTTTTGTTATGCTGATACTTTCGGGACAGGCAGCGGCGCACTCGCCGCAGAAAATACAGTCGCCGTAGGAAATGGAAAGCTCTTTGTCATTCGCCGGAATCGATGGATCGTCCTGAGAATTCCTGACCCTGATCGCGTCGGTCGGACAGACTGCCGCACACTTGTCGACCGAAGTACATCGAGCAAAGTCAATGACCGGCTTCCCCCTGAATCCATCAGGAGGCTCAGCAACCACAGCCGGAAATGAATTCGTCACCACTCTCGCCGAGAATGATTGTTTAATGATTTTCAGCATCTATGTAAGCTCACTAACTGATTATTGTTCATTGATCATTGTTGATTGCTCATTGTTCAACGATCATTCCCCGAATACGACAGATTGAAGCTCTTGTTGATCACCGGAAAATCCGGTACGATATTGTTCATCACGGCTACCTTTAGTGCTCTCCAATTATGGAATGACGGATCTGTGATCTTCCAGCGATAGATATTCCCCTCTTTATCCGTCATCACCCAGTGTACAATTTCACCCCTCCATCCTTCCACATAACCGAGAGCCTGACTAGATGGAGGTATCGGGTCAATGGCAGTCATGATTTCCTCGTTCACGTGCTGGTGGTGGAGCTGAGCGATCAGTTTGAACGACTCTCGTACTTCTTCTCCCCGGATATTGAATCGTGCCAGGACATCGCCTTCCGAATGGACAGGCACGTTCAACTTCAGATACGGATATGCGCAATGCGGATGGTCCCGGCGAAGGTCGCGGTTAACGCCGGAAGCCCGGGCTGCAAACCCTACCATCCCCAAACGCGCGGCATTCTTCAGTTTCAATTTCCCGGTCGTTTCAAATCGATCGAGCACGGAAGCCGTCGACATCACAAGGTCTGCGAGCCGCTCGTACTCCTTGCTCACATCGCTGATCGTCTGATGAAGCATTTCATGCTTGTGCACGGTATCCTCGATCGGCCGGCGCACACCGCCGATAGCCGCCATCCCTCGTATCAGCCTGCTTCCCGTCAGCACCTCGTTGAGTTGAAGCATCCGCTCTTTAAGGCGAAAAGCCCATTGCGCACCAGAGGCAAATCCGACATCGAGCAGCAGCGCCCCGGTATCGCCAATGTGATTGTACAGACGCTCAAGCTCAAGAAGGAGTGTTCTGATCACGAGAGCCCGCTTCGAAATTTCTATTCCGCTCAGTCGTTCGACGGCATGGCAAAAGGCCAATGCATGAGCGAAGGATGAATCGCCGGATATTCGCTCCGCCAAAAAGACGGTGCGGCCGGGCGTCGTCCCTTCGGCGATCTTTTCGGTTCCCTTGTGCGTGTAGAACAACTTGATATCGAGATTGATGATCGGTTCTCCGGCAACCGTGAACCGGAAATGTCCGGGCTCGATGATGCCGGCGTGCACCGGGCCGACCGGAATCTCGAAGACCCCCTCCCCTTCTACTTTTCGGAAGTCGAAGGCCCCCTTCACGCGGGGAACAAATCCGGATGCATCGAAATCCTTCAGCATTGGGTAAATGTCTTCAGGCCAGTCGGGATGTGTTGCGTGGTTCCTGACGTTCGGAAAGGCAACGATGCCGTACCATTCCTTCATCTCCCGTTCAAACCATGCCGCGGCATCGATGACGGTGCTGATAGACGGAATTTCTCGCTGGCGGGGGTCGACGGGAACGGAGAGAATCAGAAAGAGATCTTCTTTAGGAATAGAAAAAACGTAATACACCCAGAACTTCCCATTGATCTCCCGCTCATCGTTGGGAATGAGCGTGACAAAAAAAGCTTTGAACGTTTTTGAAAGGTTGGAACAGATCTCGGGCAAGTTCGAAAGATACTTATCCTTCAGGATGATATAAAGTTCATTCTTCGCACTCCCGTCGCGGAACGTCACGCGCTGGCCGTAGCCTTCCTGGATCGCGGCCTTGATTTTCTCTCTGCTGTCCATAGACCCTACCCTTTCAACACCGTCACAATTTTTTGAAGAAACTCGAACAGCGTTCCCGGCATCGCCGTTCCCAGCACAACCGAGATGAGAAGAAGCCCGGTGAGCACGATGATACTGACGACGCTTGGCTCACCAGCTCTTGCGTTCGCAGGCGGCTCGCCGAAGACCATTTCCGAGACATACGAGATCAATCCGACAAACACCGCCGCGACAAGAAAGAGAAAGAGTACTGTAGGGAAGATGTTTCCGGAACCGAATCCCGCCGTTGCGATGGTCAATTCGCTTACGAACAATCCGAACGGCGGCCATCCGGTCAGCGCGAACATGCCGATGAAAAGCAATGTTGCCGATGCCGGCACGATCTTGATCGCCCCGGTAATGCGCCGGATAATTTTCGAATTGTACGCGATGCGGATGTTCCCGACGGCAAGAAACATCACGAGTTTCACGATAGCATTGTTCAGCATGTGAAGCAATGCACCGAAATATCCGAGCGGCGTTCCCAAACCGAGCGCGAAGGCAATGATCCCGACATGTTCGACGCTTGAGTACGCCAGGAGCCGCTTTACGTCTTTTTGCACGAGAATGAACGGCAGTGCAACTGCCATTGAGAGCAGTCCGAAGGTGATAAGCAGCGTCGGGGCGAACGTGGTGCCGACCGATTTGTTTACGAGGATGTAAAACCGGATGATCGCATACAGGGCAACATTCACGAGCCCGGCCGCCATCAGCGCTGTGACCGGCGCAGGGGCTTCCGCGTAGGCATCCGGCTTCCACGTGTGCATCGGCGCGAGCCCGGCTTTTGTTCCGAAACCGATCAGGACAAAAACAAAGGCGAGTTTCAGAATAGACGGGTCGAGCTTCTGCGCCACCGACATGAGCGTCGTCCAGTTGAGCGCGTCAGCACTGGTATGAACGGCATTGAGTCCGGAGTAGTACGTGAGGATGATGCCGAACAGTGCAAGGGTAATCCCAACGGAGCTAATGATCACATACTTCCATGCCGCCTCAAGCGAACTTTCACGGTCGTAGAATGCGACCAGGAACGCAGTCGCCAGCGTCGTCGACTCGATGCCGATCCACATGATGCCGAGATTGTTCGAGAGCAGCACGAGGAGCATCGTGGAATGAAAGAGGTTCAGCAGCACAAAGTAGAGCCGCAGAATTTTCGGATCGATCTTTCCGTCAGACACCTGGCGGTCCAGGTAGCCGACCGAGTAGATGGCGACGACCAGAGCGCTTCCCGTCACGATCAGAATGACGTAGGCCGACAGCGCGTCTGCGTAGAAGAATCCTCCCTGTGCGCTGACGCTTGTGTTCACAAAAACCATCACAGCCAGGATGCACGCCGCGATCGCCGTCAGAGCAGTGGCCGTGATTGTCGTCGCCTGGAACACCCACCGCCGCTGGATGAAGATGCAACAAATGGTGGCGGTAAGAGGTATCCCGAGCACTAAGAAAAAGATCGCGAGGTTCAATGCCGGAGACTCCTCAGTTCATCGATGTTGATGGTTTCAAAAGTCTGATTGATCCGAAAAACAAAAACACCCAGGATCATTGCGGCAACCATGATGTCGAAAAATATTCCAACCTCGACGATCAGGGGCATTCCGTATGTGATGGCGAGACCGGAGAGAAAAAGGCCGTTCTCCATCGTGAGAAGTCCGATGATCTGGGTCACCCCTTTTTTCCGCGTCATCATGATGAACAAGCCGATGAGCATCATTGCGATGGATGACGGGAGGACCCTTGAGACGGTCTGCGTCGTCTGGTGCTGAGCGGCAAGGATCGGCTCGGCGACCGAACTGGCGACGATCATCAGCGCGCCGCAAATGAGAAGCGACAAAGGGATATTGATCGAAAGCGCGATCTCTTTCTGGACCTCGATCTTCTTGATGATCCTGTTCAGCGCGACCGGGATCGCGATCGCCTTGATAAGGATCGTCAGTACTGCGGCGATAAGGATGTGCGACTCGCCGTATCCCACGACGACAAGGAGCGCCACCATACCCAATAACAAAGATTGCAGCGCGAACAACCGCACGTAGAAGAGAAGACTCCGGCTCGAGACAATAAGGAACGCCGTCACCAGGATCGTTGCGGCAAAGATATCGATCAAATGAGAAGCAGTGTTCGCGTCGACCATGACCTATCCGCCAATGATGAAATAAAGAATGAGTGCAAGGAGCGAGAGGATGAACGCAACCATGAGAAGCTCCGGAACTCGGAACAGCCGCAGTTTTGCGTTCGTGGACTCGATCACCGCCACAACGACTGCCAGTACTACCACCTTTGCCAGCAGCGAAACCGCCCCAACGATCAATGCCGCCGCCGTTACGGAGGTCGCAATGCCGACGGGAAAGAACATATTCGAGAGAAGAGCGAGGAAGAGAAAGAGCTTCATCTGCGACGCCCATTCGATGAACGCAAGGTAGCGGCCGGAGTATTCAAGGATCATTGCCTCGTGGATCATCGTCAGTTCTAGATGCGTTTCGGGGTTGTCGACGGGGATCCGCCCTGTCTCTGCGATTGTCACGATGAAAAGGCCGATGAACGCCAGCATGTGTGCGGGATGAATAAGCGAAACCGGCGACGACACGAGCGAGGAGACAATGACGCTGAGATCAGTCGAGCCGGCGGTCACAGCACTTGCCACGATCGCGAGCATCATCGCCGGTTCAATGATGGACGCGATCGACATCTCGCGGCTCGAGCCGAGTCCGCCGAAGGCGCTGGCCGTATCGAGACCGGCTAACGCAGTGAAGAATCTGCCGAGGGCAAGGAGATAAACGACGGTGATGATGTCGCCGATCCAGTGAAGCGAAACGGGCACGATAAGAGTCGGGATGAGCAGTGCGATCAACAGGATCGATGTGAAAACGATATACGGCGTCGCACGAAAAACCCACGATGAGGAGGAGGAGAGGATGACCTCTTTCTTTAATAATTTATTCAAGTCGGAATACGGCTGGAGAACAGGTGCGCCCTTCCTGTTCTGCATCCTGGCCTTCACTTTCTTAATGATTCCGGCGATCAGCGGCGCACCAATGAGGACGATGCACAGTTGAACTAACGCGGAAGCAATAATTAAAAGAGTGTCGCTCATCAGCGTGCAAAAATCAATAAGAGGATCAGCGTAATGAAAATATATGCCAGGTACGTTTGAAGGTGACCCGTCTGGAGATTGCGGAGCATGTGCGCGCTGTTCAGCACGGCGCGGTTCAACGGACGATAGAGATATTTGTGGAAAATTGACTCTGTCTTCAACTCGTACCGAATCGTCGACCGGAAGTACGGCGAGATCTCATTTTCGATCTCTATCTCGTGACGGGCTCGAACGATGTTCGAGAAGATCATGCGAATCGGCTTGCTGAACCCTGTTGCCGTGTACTGCATCTGAGGCTCGATCCTCTCAAGGCCACACGCCCACGTCATGGCGATCCGTTTCCGGATCCTTCCGCCGACCGCAACGGCGATGACGATGGGAACCAACAGCAATCCGGCCAGCAGCAGCGCAATGAAGAGCGGCGAAGAACTTGTGCCTCCTCCTTGTTGGATCAACAATGTGCCGGGATTCAGCTGCGCCGCTGAACCAATATGAACGGCAAAGAATGCATTTGTGACCGGATCAAGCAGAGTGAGTACACTCCCCGGCAGAATACCGATGACGATGCACAATGCAGCAAGAGCCCCCATCGCGACGATCATTGTCATCGGGGACTCTATAGCATTTTCTGCGTGATGAGAGCGCGCGCCTCCAAGAAACGTGATTCCGAATGCCTTGACAAAACAAGCAGCAGCCAATGCGCCGGTCAATGCAAGCAGCGCGATCGTGAGCGGAATGGCCAGCTTCAGAGCAAAGTCCGATACGTTGAACCCGAACAGCAATGCTTGGAATGTCAACCATTCGCTTGCGAACCCATTCAGCGGCGGAAGCGCCGAGATCGCTGCGGCGCCCACAAGGAAGAACATTGCAGTCCATGGGAGATGCCCGATCAATCCTCCCAGCTCTTCGATGTTTCTTGTATGCGTCGCCTGGTTGACGGACCCGGCTCCAAGAAAGAGGAGTCCTTTAAAGAGCGCATGATTCAGCACGTGGAATAGCCCCGCAGTCAGTGCAAGCGCCGCCAGCGTCGGATGCCCCAGCGACGAAAAGCAAAGCGCACCTCCGACTCCCATCAGGATGATCCCGATATTTTCCACGCTGTGGTATGCAAGAAGCCGCTTGAGATCGTGTTCCATCAGCGCGTAGAGAACCCCCAGCACGGCAGAGACGACGGCGATACCGAGGACAAGGATCCCCCACCATTCCAGCGGATTTGCACCGAGGAGGTCGAAAGAAACTCGGACGATACCGTAGATTCCGGTTTTGATGACCACGCCGGACATGATAGCGGAAACGTTGCTCGGCGCCGCGGGATGGGCCTCCGGAAGCCATATGTGCAGGGGCATGAGCCCTGCCTTCACACCGAAACCAATGAGCGCGCAAAGGAAGACAATCGATCGAACGAGGGGCGGTATCGTCCCCATGACGGCCCCCATCGCTGTGAATTCGAATGAATGCGCGTAAGAATGCAGGATCATGAACATGATCACCAAAATCGCAGTGCCGATATGCGTCATGGTGATGTATAAGAATCCGGCTTTCCGGGTGGAAACGCTCTCGTGTTCGTACTCTATTAAAAAATAATTCGCGAGGGCCATCACTTCCCACATGATCAGAAAGAGGACAGCGTTTCCGGCGGTCACAACGCCGACAAGGGAAAGCAGGAGCGCACTATAGAGGAAGAGGAAAATCCCGGTTTTGCCCCGGTGAGTAAACTGCTTCGTATACCCGATCGAGTACAGCGACACAGCGCAGCCGAGAAGCGAAACGACGAGGAGGAAAAATGCCGAAAGGAAATCGATGCGGAGCGAGAAGCTCCCCCAGAGCGGTGTTTGGAGAAGTTTTACGGATAACTCTTGCCTGGACAGAATTATCCTGAGTCCAAGAACAAAAGCAGCGGCCGAAGAGAGGAAGGCGATTCCGAATGCGATATTCTTTCCGGCCGCCAGAAGCTTTTGAGAATTAAGGCCTTTAACGCGAAGGCATAGAAGCAATCCGATGATTGCCCCGATTCCAAATCCTCCAAGCGATATGAAGAGCAAAGAATTTATGAGATCTCGATGTGAAGTGACAGACCGGCAACTTCCCGCACGACTCGTTCTGTCGGAAGCAGAAAAACATATTGGTTTGTTCCTTACAAATATAAGAAATTATAGCGTAGCATGGTAGGCGAGGGTGAAAAACAGTACCGGAAGATACTTGCGGATGCTGAGTGATGCCATGACGTAAACAAAAGTCATGGCATCATTTATCTCTGGCACACTTCTAACCAAAAAACAATCTCTTACGCAGACTGACGTAATATCAACTCGGGTTTGAACAGCGCTTTTTGCGGGTTGTTCAGGATTTCAGATCTGTGTGTGGTTGCCATTTCATATGCAGCCTCAACGATCTCCTTCATAGGCTGTTTGATGGTCGTAAGCCCCGGGTTTGAATGCTGCGCGATCGGCAGATCGTCAAAACCGACGATGGCAATATCCTCCGGCACCCGAACTCCTTTTTGCTTGGCCACTGAGAGAAGTCCCACTGCAGTGTTGTCCGCTGCCGCACAGAAAATGGCATCGACGCCTGCTGCTATCAACTTCGGCATTTCTTCGACGCCGTCTTCCCTGGAATAGTTCGGCACTTCGACAGCTCCTGCCTGCGGGGTCGAGAGCCTCGCTTGCCCCAATGCGTCCTTGTATCCTGCGAGCCGCAATCGCGCATTGTAATTTCCGGCATACTTCTCGGTCGACTTAGTTCTTCCCGAGATGATCGCTATTTTCTTTTTACCGATCGAAATAAGATGTTTCGTCGCCATGAGTCCGCCGGCATAATTATCTGTCGCGATCGTCGATGCCCCCGGCGCCTCTTCATCCACCAGGATGATCGGGACATTGTTGGCTCTGTACAGGGCGATCATGTCGCTGCTTGGGAACATCGAGATGGCTATCAGAACAGTCGGTTTATTCATATCCAGAATTTTCTTCAGTATTTCAGTTTGTTTCTCCGTTTCGCCAGTGGACGACCGAAACGTCATATCTTCAGGCTTTATTAATTTCTGAAAATGTTCAAGTATTGCTATTTGAAACAGTGAGCCGAAATACGGAGCCGTGATAACTATTTTTAATGATTGAGTTGCCATGGTGCTAAAGTCTCCTAAATTTAATTAATGAAGCGTTGCCCCTAATACCATCAACAACCTTCTCCTGTTTGAGTCATTTCGCAAAAACATCGGACATCTCGTGCACCAATTTCATCCACTGTCATGTCATGCATGCCTGTCGATAGCACAAAAGAGAGAGCCTCATACTGCAGCTTGGCGATTGAGATTCCATCGCCGGTAACGAAGATATCAGTCGAACGAAGTGAACACTGCATGATAGACAGAAGTTATGAGAGTGAAGACCTTATGCCGTGCGATCCACATTACCATCGGGGAGTGAACCAGATGGGATTGGACTAAATATCGAATAGATAACAAGAAATATCTGAATTAGCTTACCATTCAATCCTACAAAAAGCAAGGGAAAAAAGGCGCATTTTGCGACAGGATAATCTCATGTCTATGGGAAAAATCCTACATGGCGGTTGGCTAAACCTTCTCTGCACCGCGCCATCCGCCGAAATTCCTTCAGCTGCTTTCTGTTTGATCTGTTCTGGTCAGGATTTTGGCAAAAGCACTCGAATCGCAGACTCTCACACATTTCAGGCAGCCCGTGCAACTGCCTCCGTTAACAATAACCGCATGCTTATGCCATGGCAGATTCACTCTGCCGATAACGTGGTTTGAACACTTCCCCTGGCATTTCCAACATGCCTGACATTTTTTTGTATCAAGCTCAACGTATTTTGTCCTGGCGGGTTCGCGATTAAAAAGTCTTGGTTTCATGTTGTTATCGTTTTTAGCAAGATGTTGATTGAAAAACATCTTCACGATAACAATTGTTAAGAAATGAAAACTATTTTCGATTTCTAATCCGGCTTAATGAAATTGGAGTAATACCTAAATAGGAGGCGATATAGTGCTGCGGAACTCGTTGTATGATCTCCGGATGATTCTTAATTAGATCCTCATAACGTTCTCTGGGCGTATCTCGGATCCGGGAAAGAAAGAGCTGGGCATAATTTCTAAATCTGCCGTACATCAGATCCTGAAACTCGGAATGTGCTTCAGGGTAAATCCGGCAAAGCTGTTCAAAGTTGGCTTTGCTAATTGAAAGGATGGTTGAGGGTTCGAGACTCTCAAGCGTATAAAGGCTGGGTTGGCGGCTCATAAAACTATCACTGGAAGCAACGGGCTGACCTTCAAAAAAGAACTGATAGGTGATATCTTTTCCATCCTTATTGAACCACATTCGTAAACAGCCTTTTTTTATGAAGTACACATGCTCGGATATGTCACCCTCCTTCAACAAGATCGTTTTTGGTGAAATTTCTGTATCCTGAAACAGAGGTCGAACTTTCTCCCAACGAGCTTTGTCTTTTTTAAGTCTACTAATATATCGATCAATCATAGTCTTTGAACTAGTTTTTTGATATGGACCAGAAAGCTATGAGGCCTGCTCGGCTGTTCTTGCCTTCTAACTGACCCGAGATATCGCTAGAGGTCGGCGGGACGTGAATGGTTACGTTTCGGTTTTCTCCCCCCTGTCGGTAAAATAGCAATAATTAGGTTCTTAAGATACGGCTCAATGTATCCCGCGATGAGGTATGCAGCGACCGATAACAAGATAACAGGAACAAGGGGAAACCAGAATGACGGGACATTGCCAATCGCATGATTCATTTTTATAATTATCGCGATCATCATGTTCTGATGAATCAGGTAAAAGGGGTAACTGATGAATCCAAAGAACTGAAGGATCCGGATGTTCAAGATCCGCTGGATCGTTGGACTGACCATGGAACCGGCAAATAACAGCGAGATCGCGAGAGCCGCTGCACATGTTCCTGAAAAAGTGCCGGCGCCGCTCACTGAACTGACAATTGCTATCGAACTCGCACCGAGGAACGCTGTAAGAGTTTTGACTCTTGAGTAAACATAAAAGGCCGCTCCCGCAGCAAACCACCCGAAATACTCGAACGAACATTTGGCGCAAATCTTGTTTAGAATTGAGAATGAAGCGGCTTCGGCATACCCTCCTGCTGCCTGGCTAAGAACAGCTATGCCGAACGCTGCGATCAGAGCGCCAATCAGGAAGTTCCTGCCCCGCCAGTAATACATCAGGGCAGCAAAGAGATAAAATTTTACTTCGACAAAGATAGACCAGAAGGAGCCTTCCAACTGCGTTGTTGGAAAACCAACGAGCTTATTCCACCATGCTGGTTCGATAAAGGTCAGTCCCGGCAGCAGGCTGCCCAGTGTTGGTATTCCCCCAGGACGCTCGGAGAAATATCGTGCCGTCTGGAATATCACGAGCGAGCAGACGAGCATTGCTGGAAAAAGTCTCAGCCATCTCCGATAGAGGAATTCTCTGGCGCTGGAGTATTTTTCAAGCGTCATGAGGATAACAAAACCGGATATCAAAAAGAACAATTGCACGCCGAGCCATCCATACTTGAACGGCGGGAATTCAGCGTACGCGCTTCCGTATGGAACCACCTCCGCCCATCGTGTGTATGCATGAAAGAATACGACGAGCAAGATCGCGAGACCCCGGTGGCCGTCAAGATATTCGATTCTATGATTCATTCCGGGGAATACCTAAGACGGTGTGAAAAACGAACGACCGTATTTCCAGCCAAGAAGAGTTAAAAATTGCTGGTTCATCGATTTCTCATTTGCGCAGTCCTGGAATATTCCAGAGCGCGATAGCACCTTCCCTCGTCAGTCCGAGAAGATATTTTCCGCTGGCAGACCACTGCAGCATCTCATATCCTGCCGCAAAAGGCGTGCTTAATTTCGCGACCAGGGAGTAAGTCTTTGCATCCCAAATATTTATGCTTCCATGAATATCCGAAGCTGCTAGATAGGTGCCGTCAGCCGAGTACGCAAGACTGCTCGCTTCAGGCTCGAGGACTTTCTCGATTTTCTTATCAAGAATATTCCAGATCCTCATAGGTCCGTAATGATACGCAACGGCGAGAGACAATCCGTCATTTGAGAATGCCATCTTATGCGGATACGTATGATCTGAGACCAGGAGCTTAACAGGGGAATCATTTGAATTTGTTTTCCAAATAAGCACCGTCCCTGCATTATTTATTGATGCGGCAAATTGTCTATCATCCTCGGAAAACGTGACAAAGGTATATGATTCGGAATCTGCTGGATATCGTTTTAATAATGTTCCGGTCGTGGCGTCCATCAGAGATATTTCTTCTTGTGCGCCTGCTAGTATAAATTTCGCATTGCTCGAGAATGCCAGCTGACGGACATCGACTTCCGGAGCTGGATTCTCTGTTTCGTCATCGGAATCTTTCTCATCTGCCGACGGTTTCTTCTCTTCTGCGATCGACATGCTTTTTATGATTTGCCCGGTATTGGCCGAGATGACCCTAATAACTCCCGTGTATGATTCACTGACAGCGATAAGACCATCGCTGGCATGAATAGCTTCTGCCGATCCGATCGGTCCCTCAAAGGCACTGACAGATAATAAATGGCCATGCGCGGAATTCCAATGACATACGACTCCTTCCGCGTCGATCGTCACCACAGTTTCACCATCCGTAGAAAACGAAGCTGCTCTTATGTGAGAAGTCCTGTTGACATCTTTTCGTATTAACATCCCAGTTCTTGCATCCCAAAGCGGAACACTTCCATTTTCGAGACCGCAAAGGATCATGGAGCCATCCGGACTAAATGTGGATGTCTTGACATCGGAATCATGACCGGTCAATTCCAACGGCGATGCGGTGTCGGCCATTTTCCATAAGAGAAGAGTCTTAGCATAATCGTCTCCCATGTGCATATCATGGAAACCGTCGCTTCCTAGCAAAAGCATTTTGCTGTCGGGTGAAATACTTAGCGTCTGAGGAAACCTGTCCTGTGCGGTGAATCGGGTCGAGGTTTGTCCTGTACGAAGCTGCAACAAACAGAGACTATCCGACGCTTCATTGAACGCGAGAAGATCCCCGTTTGGGGAAAGGGCAATTGTTCCTGCGTCGAGATCCTTAGTTGCCTTGGATAATTTCAGCTCTCCCGTCTTGGTGTTCCATATTTTCATTGCGCATTCGTATTGACTTCCTCCTCTTGCGATAAGAAGGCTGTCGTCCGATGAGAACATAATGTTCCACACGTCTTCTTTGAACCCTTGATAGGACTGCAGCAATTTACCCGTCTCGACATCCCATAAACAGACAAACCCTTTATTGCCGCAGGTCGCGATCGTTTTATCATTCGACGAAAAGACCATCTCGTTGACGCCGCTTGGCGCGATAAATTTTCTGAGCTCCACGCCGTGTTGAATATTCCAAAGGTGGATATCATACCAATAATGGTCAGTATGATATTCTTCCGAAGCAAGCAAATCCCCGTCGTGCGATACGGCGCTGCTTGAACCATTAAATCGGATCGTTTGAACTAACTTGCCGCTTACAAACTCGTGAACGCGGATCACGCTTTGCACAAAGGTGGATATGTCCTCGGCGCGTGTAACGACATATTTTCCGTCTTTGATGAATGCGATCTGCCTGACAGGACCGGATCTTCCACCTCTCATCCAAGACGGCAGGTTCTCAACGTGCAAACTATCCAGAGGTCCAAAATAGCAAGGAAGTGAAGCAGTGTCGTATGATACTGTTAAGACCGGGGATGAAGATTGTTCCGGCGGCTGATACTCATGTTTTGAATGACGGCATGCAGCGAGAAGGAAGATGAAACTTATGACGATCAATGAATGAACTCGAATGTGCATGTTATATTCCTTTTGATAATCGGCTGACGGATTGGATCTCCCACTAAAGGAAGGTGGGTAAAGCACGCCGGAGCGGTTAGAGCAAAATGCAAGAACTGATGTCTCAGCGATGCGGCGAGTAGTCACCGAGCAGATGACTCCCTTGTGCGCACAATATCAACGAAGACAAGGAAAAAAGCAAGAATGGGGTCGACGGAAATAAGCGCCGGCGGGAAAGATGTTGAGATGTTAATATATGCGTAGAGAGGCAGACGGCGATGCTTTTGCTTCATTATTAGTAGCAGCATTTGCCGAGTGCGGGTTGCCGTAGGGGCTCCGGTCGTAACGAACCGATCTTAAGCTGCGCCCGCATTTCTCGGCGATCTTGGTTGGTCGCAATTGTGATGCTGTTCACTCGTTTCGGATCGAACTGCGCCTCCGTTGAGGACTAGGCAATCAATATACAGAAGAGAGAAAGGCGTATTCGTTTCATGCAAGACCTTTGTAAAATGGTCTTGTCAACATTATTTAAAAAGCCTCAGATCGACCGCCTCCCCCATCATCCGATGGCCCGTTTCGCTCGGATGGAGATGATCTCCGGAATCGGCCGCGGGGAGCAGGTGAAGCGGATTCGCCGGATCGCGCAGGGCCGCATCGAGGTCGATGACGGCGTCAAAGCGGGCGCTTGTCCGGATCCAATCGTTGACCCTCTTCCATGCCGACTGACGATCGGGCGTCTCGTAAAACGAACCGGCAAACGGAAGCAGCGTAGCTCCATACACACGAATACCTCGCGCGCGGGCGCTGTCGATCATCTGTTCATAGGCAGCAATGAGATCGTGTACGACTCCGTCCGCGTCTCTTGCACCTTGCACGTGACCGATGTCGTTAATTCCCTCCAGAATGATCAGCCAGCGGACCTTGGTTTGGTTGATGACGTCGTGATGAAAGCGGCTGAGAGCGGACGGGCCGAGACAATCGCGCAAAACGCAATTTCCGCCGATGCCTTCATTAAGGACAGCCACGCAACATGTAGCAGAGTTTTCCTGAAGTCGGCGAGCGAGTTCATCCGGCCAGCGATCTTGCTTGTTCGTCCCCGAGCCTCGCCCATCGGTGATAGAGTTGCCCAGAACGACAACGGCAGCTGCGGAATCCGCTCCCATCACATCGATGGAGTTAATGATATACCAGTGATCTGTTTGGACGGCGCCGGCGAAATCCGCGGCGGTGGCTTTGTTGCCGGAAAGAAGATATGATGTCGTGCGCGATCCCGGATGGCCTGTCACATCCGGCGACGTGTCGCCGAAGTAGATCGTGATCGCCAGATCCGTTCGCGCCTTCAATGCGAACCGGAAAGGGTCCGACTCAACAGCACCGCCCGGCTTCATCGTGACCTGCTGTTCTCCGTTGAATCTCAAAGCGGTATCGGTAGTCGTATCAATTGCGCTCCCGCCTGTTGAGAGGGCAACATGCACAGCGGCCAATGTTACGGGACTCGTACTGAACTCGTTGGAGAATCGCACGCGCAGGTTCTCTCCGCCGATGGATACTCGTACGACCTGCCTGAGTGTGCTGCGGCTCAATCCGGGTTCCGGAGGCTTATTGTTCGGTTCAACCAGCTGCGGTGCCGTGCTCCAGGTTCCAACCCAGTCATCCACGGGAGCGCAGAAAGAGAGTGAAGTGATTGTACAGAGCAGCACCGCCAACGCATGTAGGGATGCGAATAGATGGCAACAAGACGGAATATATGCACGAGTTTTGTGAGCCATTGCTGGATACCATTTTTTGACTAAATACTTTGAACACTGAATATACATTTCAACCTTACCGAAAGGTGTGTACTGCAAGAACAATTCTCCGGAACGAACCCCGCTCCGTTCAGAATGGCAATGATCGAGCCGGAGTACTCGACAACATTAATGTCATCGAGAACAACACGTCATTCCAATCCCGCCGCTTTGTAGCGGGAGATGAAGCCATGCGCAAGAACGATTCTCCCGAAGGTCGCGAAGCGATCCCTTCGGGATGGTCCACCGCCTCCCGTTCCCTGTCTCCCGCCTTCAATACTCTTCCCTCCAACAACATCCAATTTACAATTAAGAACTATTGTCGCCCCTCTCAAGCCCGTCTCGGCGACGAGATAGAGAACTTATACCCGTCAGGGTCCTTTAAACGGAACGCGCGCGACCCCCATGGCATGTCGGCAGGCTCCGTCTCGAGCTTCCATCCATGCGCCTTGATGCGGTTTGCGATCGCATCGATGTTCTGGTCGGTCGTGAAAAGAAATGAGAATCCCTCCCCCTTGATCCGGTCCCACCCTTTCGCTCCGTCGTCCTGATTGATCGACAGCCGCACATTGCCGGCTTTCAGCGCGACGCCTCGGAGTTTCCCTTCGCGTTCGATCTTCCGGTCGACGACGAATCCCACCACGTCCTGGTACCATGCGATGCTCTTGGAAAGGTCCTTTACAGTGAGCGACGCCGAAAATATGCTCGGCTGGAATAAATCAGGTTCCGCATTCTTTGCAGCGCCCTCAGATTTCGGTGAATTTGGTTCCATTATATTTCCTCTCGTTTAGTTTATCAAATGTTGTAATCAAAATTATTCAAAGTCACAGTGGCGTCGCAAACTTCGGTGGTCTCAATAAACAAAGTACTTATTCCCATAACCACATGTCATCCTGCGTCGAGCGGAAGACGAATAAGGACACAATATTGAAATAGAGATCACGACAGATCTCCTTCGGCTGAAGTGCGTGATCTATCGGCCGGCTTCATAGGCCTTGATCCCGGCCTGGGAAATTTCAAAATCCTGCTCCCCGGTTGCACCGCTAAACACCGCTAGGACATATCCCATCGTAGTTTTTATAATCTCGCCGCCTTGAAATCCAAATTCTCCTTTATATGCCGGCCGGACCTTGCTGCCGCTGGTCAATTTCGTGTCGGCCATTTCAGCCGCCTTCGAGTAGGCGATCGCGATAAAATTGTGTCCCGGATACTCATGGGGACCGGGACCTTCCGCTGCAACCGCGATTGCGTCAACGGCCTTCATGTGTGAGACCCAGGAAAAACCGTTCTCGTCCATGCTGGCGACCAGCATCACCCCCCTCACACCAAGTTCTTTTGCGTGCTTCTCCATTTCGGCTATCATTTGTTCTGCAATGGCTTGAAAATTATCCATATGTCCTTCTTCGGTATTGTTATTTGGCGAATTGGCTGCAGCGGCCGGCAGTAGATTATCTGTAAATGAACAGCTCGTCGAGTTTTTGATAGACCTACCGTTAATCATAAAGATTTCCAGATCGGAATGCAAATAAAAAACCGCCAACATCTCAGATTGAGAGTTGCCCCAGCCGCTCCCAAACGCAATTTGGCCGCCATGTGCAGAGTCCGAATTTCAGCTTGAGATATCGAGAACTAATCGCACTTCGTTCCCATTTGCGGATTGGATAAGAGAAAATGTTTGCAGTAAATGCTCGGCAGGTGAAATCATAACAGTTGTGGAAGCGGGCTGTACTTGACAGAGGAATTCTATTTCTTTAAATTGCTCTTGACCTGTGCGACAACCCCTCCCTGGTTCTCGCACCTCGAAAGGGTCAGGCCCGGTGTTCCCCCCCAACGCCGGGCTTTTTTATTTTTCGCAGACCATCTTTCTCATTCCGGAATAATCCGCCGCCTGCATGCGGCAGAGATAATTGCCGCTCGCCAATCCCGTTGCTTTCCAATTCAAGTAATGCCCGCCCGCCGGGACAACGCCTTCGAAGAGGGTCTCTATTTTTCGCCCCGTCATGCTGAAGACTTTAACCGAAGCATGCTCTGATCTTGGTATGTAGTGTTCCAGTTTGAGAATTTTCACTCTCCCTTCCAAACTCAGTTTCGGAGAGACTTGCGCAAATCGTCTAATCATCTGAAGACATCCAACACTAGACTCGCTCGGTTCGCAAACGGAGATTGGGAACGAGAGGAGCATTGCATCAAGATGGCCGAACGTGAAACTGTAATACTACCCTTTTTTGCTCCGGTTATAGTATATTATAAGATATTTTTACCATGGGAGGTCATCTCGGAAGGCGTTCGTACGATACAACTATGATGTTCTGATCTTAATTAACATTTGAATATCGTGAAATGAAAGGGAACAAGATGGAATTGTGTTTGAAGGAAATTAATACACTGCATGAACTGAAACAATTTGTATCTTTTCAGTACGATCTCTATAATGGAAACAGGTTTTGGGTCCCTCCGCTTCGATCCGAAGAATTGCTTTCATTGAGGAAGGAGAAGAATCCGGCGTTCGATTTCTGTGATACAAAGTACTGGGTCGCGACCAGGAACAACAAGATCGTCGGCCGCATTGCGGGGATCATCAACAAAAGATACAATGAACGATGGAATAAGAAGACTGTCCGTTTCGGATGGTTCGACTTCGTCGATGACAATGAGGTCTCCGCATCCCTTCTCCACGCGGTTGAAGAATGGGGAGCTGCGAAGAATATGTCGAGTATTCACGGTCCACTCGGGTTTACGGACATGGACGGCGAGGGGACTCTTGTTGAAGGTTTTGAAGAGGTCAGTACCTTGGGCGCCATCTATAATTATCCGTACTACGGCGCGCACATCGAAAAAGCCGGGTATTTGAAAGACTGCGACTGGATCGAATATGAAGTGACGATGCATGGAGAGGTTATAGACCAGATCCGCAGAATCGCCGAGGTTGCATTGCATAGAAACCATCTCGAAGTTTTAAGAGTGAAAAAGGCGAAAGAGATGCTTCCGTATGCAAAGGAGATCTTCCAGGTACTCAATGCCGCGTACAAAGACCTCTACGGATTTGTTGAATTGTCGGATAAACAAATCGATATGTACGTGAAGCAATATTTCGGATATATCCTTCCGGAGTACGTTCCGGTCGTCCTCGATGCGCAGGGGAAAGTTGCTGCTTTCGGCATTGCCATGCCTTCATTGTCTTCGGCGTTTCAAAAATGCAACGGCCGACTCTTTCCGTTCGGATTCCTCCACGTGCTGCGGGCGCTGAAGCACAACAATAAAGTCGACCTTTATCTTACCGCTGTCCGCCCCGATCTCCAGAATAAAGGAGTCAACGCCATCCTCATCCACGAATCGAACATAGCATTCGTGAAAAATAAAATAGAGAAAGTAGAAACCAACAGAGAATTGGAAGCGAATTCAAGAGTTCAGGCACAATGGAAATTTTTTGAACACCGCCAGCATAAGAGAAGAAGATGCTATAAGAAAGAACTTGTCGCACATTAGCATTCTTTAAGCGAAATTGCTCTTTTAACCGCCAAGACGCAAAGGACACCAAGAACCTTTTCTTCTCGGTCATAAGCCATCGGCGTGCTTGGCCCCTTGGCGGCTTAGGCTCAGCACAAATCTCCGGGAAAGGCAGCGTTAGCCGCTCGCTCTCATCCTGCCGCTTCGCTATCTGCTGATGAAGTTTCTTGCTACTCTAATCGTGATTCGCAATATTGTTGATGGTTGAAGTGTTTCAATCAAGCATTACATTCGATGGACCACAGAGAACGACGTTGAGACTTATACCGTTGGTCAATTCTTTTTTCTTTAGACTTTTCTTCTTCGTATCAAGCGTTTGGTGGGCCCAGGCAGATTCACAGACGATTTCGTGGTCGAAGAACGAAGGACCGTATTCAGGTGCGATAGCCCTTCTTACCGTGGACGTTGCCGGAGACATATTTGCTGCAACCAATTCCTTTGGTATTTATCGCTCCACAGACGGGGGCGGAAGCTGGCAAGCCGCGAGTAGCTTGGGACTGCAGTATGAATCAATTCTTCTTACGGACTCCTCCAACAATCTCTATACCGGCAATATCTCCTCCGGCCTGTACATGTCGGCCGATAAGGGGAACTCGTGGTCGAAAACAAATCTCACCGGCGAAGTCCAATCTGCTGCGGCCATTTCAGGAGACAGGATCTGCGTAGGCGGTCGGCAGACAGTCTCAATCTCCGGCGACCACGGAAAGTCATGGACATCATCTCCGGTTATCTCCGATACAAGAGTTGCAGTATTATCGCTAGCCGAAGATTTCGCTGGAAATATCTATGCCGGACTTAAAAGATACGTACCAAGGCCACCAGACATCCCATTCGGAGGAGGCATCTATGTATCTTCCGATAGCGGCAAAACTTGGAGGTCGTATGGCATGGATACCTCGATTCAATCAATAATCGTCAGCAAGGCAAATAAAGTCTTCATCCTGGTGGGAGCCGCAATATATTCCGCAGCCCCGAAAGACAGCATGTGGGTTGAGGATGATGCAGGAATCCAAATTAATGGGGCCAGCATCATGTCGCTTACCACTGACAACGCCGGTGGAGCGGTTGCCATTACTAACATAGGCATTTTCGCCTACCGTGATTCCTTTGCAACCTGGATAAATGTTGCTCCCGCTGTATCGCTAACATCCATCACATCCGGATACTACAATCCGAATGGAAACACGTATGCCGGAACAGATGATAACGGCGTCTTTTCCATGAGAAACCAAACGTCCTCCTGGGTGCAATGTGGCATCGATTCACGGCCCGTTACCTCTCTTTGGTTTGACAAATCAAATCGTCCATTCGCAGGGACAGAGGACGCCGTTTATGTGCGCGATCCAGCGGCCGGCGGCTGGTTGAGGGTAAGCGACGGCCTGGGTCACGCAACCGTCTCTCAGCTCCATTATTCAACAAGCGACAAAAGGCTTTATGCATCAACGTCCGCCGGCTTATTCTATCTCCCCGATGAAGGAAACTACTGGAGCATTCTCCTCCAGCAAGAGACTTACGGCATAACAGAGTCACCTGACGGAAATAAATACTCGGGAACAAGCGGAGGAATTCTTAAGGAGATGGCCGGGACCGATATCTGGGCTTTTGTACAAACGATCGGTCTTCCCGGTACGAACATCTATGCCCTCGTGCTTGATCAACAGAATAATGTCTATGCTGGGACGTCGCTCAACGGCATTTTCACGAGCACGGATGGTGGAACATTTTGGACACAGTCGGGCGTCTCCTCCCCGCTTATTTTTTACTCTGTGAAAACGCTTGGAGTCGATAATGACGGGAGGATTTTTGGTGGAACCGATACGTCGGGTGCATTCATGTCGAGTGACCAGGGAACAAATTGGACACGCATTCCATCTATCACGGGGAAGAGCATCACATGTTTTGCGCTGAACGATCCTTCACTGTACTTCGCCGGCACATCGGACCGCGGCGTTTTCGTTTCAACAGACCGGGGATTGGACTGGCATTCTGCGAATTCCGGTCTCGCAGATTCCAGCATTCTGTCGTTCGCCTTCGATAACAACGGAACGCTGCATGCGGGAACAAGCAAAGGGATGTATACAAGTACTGGAGTAACCAACCGCATCGATCGGATCAACGATGTCCCTTCGTCATATTCCCTATTTCAGAATTATCCCAATCCATTCAACCCCTCTACAGTCATCAGTTATCAATTACCGGTGAACAATGCGGTCACATTGAAAGTCTACGATGTTCTAGGAAGACTTGTGAATACGCTGATAGAACAACAACAAGCCGCGGGCTCTCACTCTGTGGCATTCAATGCGAGCAGCCTGCCAAGCGGCGTTTATTTTTACCGGCTTCATGCAGGAAGCTATGCGGACACGAAGAAAATGATGTTAATTAAATGAGCATCAGATCCTTTACTCTGCTCTTGGAGATCGCTGCGCGAAAAACCATCGTTGCAGCATATGTATTTCTGTTGTCTCTTATAAGTCTGAATTGCAGCAAGCCGTTTGAGCCCGAAGTGCAGTACGCAGCGAAGCTAAATGTCTATTCGGTCCTATTTGCAAAGGCGAATGCCGTGTACGTAAGAGTGACACCGGTTGTGCAATCCCCCTCCGACGTCACTCAGGCGATCCACGGCGCCTCTGTGATCCTGGCCGGCGCTGATGCGAACGACAAATCCGTTCCGGTCACTTTGTTGACCGATACGACGGCGCTTGTCAACGGAGTCTTGTCGTCCTTTTACTATGCGCCGGTCAATATTGCCCCTGGACGCACATATTCCATTTCCGTAATTCAGAAGGGATATCCAACGGCTATTGCAAGCGCGGTCGTTCCGTTCGGGTATGCGACCGTACCAAGCCAGAATGCCTACTCGGTTCTCCAGAATCCGAAAGATGCGGCGAGCGACATCCAGCTGAAATTAAGCTTCTCCGGACTGTCGAGCGCCGAATTCATTCAAATGTTTGTCGAATGCCGGGGGCTTGACAGCGCCGGCAACTTCAAATCGGCTTCCTTTGAAGTCATTCCCGTGGATTCACTGAACCCGTTCACTGAAATCAACGGGATCACCACACTCCCCGTCGGCGTCAACATCTCGCTGTACAAGAACGCGTTCAAAACAGCGCGGCTGTACGGTGCAAATCTTCCACATACACATTTCTATGTCGATATCATCGTGACCCAAATTGACGACAATTTGTACAGGTATTTCATCACCTCCACCCGCACGGCAAATCCGCTGCTGATGAGGACAGACAAAATTATTTTCTCCAATATTTTTGGCGGCGCCGGAACCGGGATCGTCGCGGGAGCATCGATCGACACAACGAGGATCTTTTTGTTTTGAAAACTCTCACCTTCCTCATCCTGCTCTTTCCCCCATTCGTTCTCTTCGGCCAGGATCGCACAATCACCGTTACCGGTTCCGTCGCAGACAGCGCAAGCGGCGAGCGCATCCCGTACGCGTCCGTTTCCGTAGCCGGTACACTCGCCGGCACCGTTGCCGACGTAAACGGATATTTCATACTGCGGAATGTCACGCCGCACGATGCACGACTCCGCGTTTCAGCCGTCGGGTACCAAGCCAAAGAATTTCGAGTCGTCGGCAACGAGGGGCCAAGTCTGGTCATGAACCTGAAGATTCCAGAATCGCCGATGACGTTGGCAACGGTCGAGGTCATAGGAAAATCCCTTCCGGCAATCGCAGGCAGCACCATTATTACTCCCACCCAGCTTCAGAACAGCGTCGGAATCTTCAAAAATGACGTTGTGCAATACGTGACCCAGCTTCCGGGAGTCGTAACAGTGAGCGGAATTTCAAGCCAATACTACGTGAGAGGCGGGGGTCCGGATGAGAATCTTGTTCTGGTCGATCAAATGCAGATTTACAACCTCTCTCACGCGTTCGGGCTCCTAAGTTTTGTCGACCCGATGATCGTGAAGGTTGCCGATTTCAGCGTCGGCGGTTTCCAGGCAGAATACGGGGGCAGGCTCTCGTCGGTCTTTGACATCCAGACAGTCGACGGCGATAAGAACGGATTCAGGGCGAAGGGAAATTTCGATCTGATTTCGACGGATGCGCTCGTCACGGGACCGCTTTTCTCCGATGGGAACAGCAGTTTCGTTGCCTTCTATCGGAGGCCGCTGTTTCAAAATGCGCTTCAGAAATTCTATTCGCTCGGCCTTCCGTTCGATTACGATGATGGTTTTGCGAAAGCCACCATCGATATCCCGGGTGAGGGGTTCGTCAGTGCGGAATTCCTGACGAGCGCCGACCGCATCCGGCAGCAGAGCCTGACCGACCCGGATTTCACCTGGAGCAATAATTCCGGTGCGGTCTCGGGGAGTTTCATTGTCGGCGATCAGTTCGATCTGAAGTTTTCAATTTCGTATTCTTCGTACCGTGCAGAGCAGCTCCCGAAGCAAGCGGGATATCTCGGATATCAACTGGATCAGATATCTACTCCTGCATTTTACAGCGATGTGAATTCATACACGTCGTCCGGAGACCAATTCGATATGGGTCTCCTCTTCACTTTTCCGGACTATAACTACACTTTTACGAATAAGTACGGCAGCACGATCGAGGAGACCTCGACGACCATCGAACCTCAGGTCTGGACAAAATACATGTTCAACCCCCGTGGAATGTTCTCTTTCGAAATCGGACTGAGGGCCGATCTCCAGAGGACGTTTCAATGGCTTTCCAGCACGCCGGGGGGCTACGCTCCGGAACCAAGGCTCACTGTCTCCTTCAAGCCCGCCGAGATCGTTTCGCTGTACGTTAATTCCGGGATTTATCATCAGAACGTGATGGACTTGAACGATGAAAACCTTGTGTTCACTCCGTTCGATGTAATCGCTCCGCTTCCAGAAGGAAGCGGAGATGAGGAATCGACTCAATATGTCCTCGGATGCAAGCTGGAGCCGGACAACCTCACTTCATCGAAGGTCGAGATCTATTACAAAGGGCTCCATAATCTTGCCGCGGTCAACCTTGAAAAAGTTTATGACTCGGAGAGCGACTATATCTTCGGAACGGGAAACGCGTACGGCGCGGATGTCAGTTTTAAATACGACGCGGGTGAAGCATATTATGTGCAGGTAGGATACTCGTACAGCCGGACAACGCGATCCTTCAACGGCATTACATACTATCCACGGTACGATGTGCGAAATCAGGTAAATATTTCATCCGGGTTTGAGTTAACAAAAGATCTTTGGCTCAGGGGAAGATTAAAGCTGACGAGCGGCCTGCCGTACACTCCCATCAACGGGTACTTCGGTTCGATTCAATTTGATCCCGCTAACCTCGCCGGATATTCGAGCCAGCAATTGTACTCCCAGGCACTTTTTGGCAAAGTCAATACAGCCAGGCTTCCGGGTTATGAGAGCCTTGACCTCAGCGCGTCGTACGACCTGAACATGGATTGGGCTCATTTCAACGTTCAGGGATCTTTGATCAATGTTCTCGACGCAAAGAATGTGTTTTACATAAACAATGTCACCGGGAATGTCGTGTATCAATTGCCGACCGTATTCAACCTGTCGCTTGGATGGAGTTTTTGATCTCCGCGATAGCTTCTCTCACTCATTCCACAATTGACATTCTACCGACACTGAACATGAGGAGCATTGACAACCCATTGATGCGCAACGGCTTATTGCGCAGGCAGCAAGGTTAATCGGGCCCGAATTGAGCCGCTGGAGATCTCCTCTGACTATTTAATATTTGTAGTGGTAAAATGGCAATATTTTCTTATCTTGGTGAGTGATTTTCGCACGAGCAATCCAAAAATTGGACCATTAAGACGCAGCAATGTATGTCATTTGAGGGCACTACAGCGATCTCCTTCATAACGATAAGCGTGATTCGGCTTTTCCAATTGAATCGCGTGACCAGATTCTCTCAGACGCCAACTGGCAGCTCCTCCCTCCTGTTTCACTCCAACGAATGAAGCAAACATTTATTAAAGCCCCCGATTCCTCTGATTCGTCGGACTCTAAACGGATACGCGTTGTTATAATCACAACGGTGATGTTATCGTTTATTTCGTACTGGCGCGCATCTGCAATTATTCTGGCGGACCTGGCTTCCAGCGCTTATTATGCTCTTGGTATCGCGGAGAAAGCGGTCGGCCCCTCGGCCCCCTGGTTCATCATGTTTGTCATGCTCTTCGCGTATGGGATACGGGCCGTTTATATAGAGTCGTCAGGAATGTTTGTTCGCGGCGGAGTGTATCGAGTCGTACACGAGGCCCTCGGCGAAACAGCAGCAAAGTTTTCGGTCTCTGCGTTGATCTTTGATTATTTGATCACCGCTCCCATAAGCGCTGTCTCCGCCGGCCAGTACATCGCCGGATTGCTGAATGCACTTTTGCGGACCGGCGGGATCCCGATTGTCCTGCCCGTTGAGTATGTCTCCGTCGGAACAGCCCTGATGATCCAGTTCTATTTTTGGCGCAAGAACATCATCGGTATTGAAGAATCAAGCGAAAAGGCGCTCAGAATATTCCAGGTGACTTCGGTGCTCGCGGGCATGCTCTTCGTTTGGTCCCTTGTCACGCTCTTCGTTCGCGGCTTTCATCTCCCCCCATTCTCGATCCATCTTTCCGACGAATCTCTTGGATGGCTGAAACATGTCGAGTGGCTGAAGACAATCGGGGCTGTCGGCGTACTTGTCGGTATGGGGCACGCAATTCTCGCCGTCAGCGGTGAAGAGACTCTGGCTCAGGTCTACCGTGAACTGGAAGCCCCAAAGCTGAAAAACCTGAAGCGGGTCGGAATGATCATTTTCCTGTTCGCTCTTCTCTTCACCGGATTGAATTCGCTCTTCGCTTCGATGATCGTGCCCCAGGGAGAGTTAGTGGGAGAATACAATGAAAATGCATTGAGCGGGCTTGCTATGCATCTTGTGGGATCAAAGAGCGTCTTGCTGGGCCTGCAGGCGTTCGTCGTATTTACTGGGTTTCTCATTCTCGCCGGGGCGGTGAACACTGCGATCATCGGGGCGAATAGCGTTCTGAACCGCGTTGCGGAAGACGGCGTTCTTCACGATTGGTTCAGAAAACCGCATCCTAAATTCGGCACTTCGTACCGCACACTCAACACGCTGTGCATTCTTCAGACGATCATCATTATCGCGAGCCGGGGAGACGTTTTTCTTCTCGGAGAAGCCTATGCCTTCGGCGTCGTCTGGAGCTTTATCATGAAAGCGTATTCCATGATCGTGCTTCGGTACAAGAACAAATCACCCCGCGAATGGAAAGTCCCGCCGAATATCACCATAAGAGGAATCGAGATTCCGATCGGCCTGGGCGTGGTATTTCTCGTCCTGCTGATGCTCGGCATTGTCAACCTGTTCACAAAACCGACGGCGACAAAAGGCGGGATCGCTTTTACGATCCTCCTTTATATCGTATTCGGTATTTCGGAGCATCTCAATAAGCGGGGGGCGATCCATAAGGATCACACCCTTGAAAAATTCAACATTCTTGCCCAAAGCAAACTGACCGCCGAGGCGATCGGCTGCACGCATACGCTGCGTAAACTGGTGACAGTCAGGAACCCCGGGCGTCTCGACCAACTAAAGAAGATTCTCGATGAATCGGACCCTGATACAACCGACATCATCGTGATGACAGCCCGCGTTCTGACGGGACAGGAGAATTTAGACGTCGATGAATCGATGAGCTCTCACGGTGAAGAACTTTTTTCTGCGGTCGTGAAAATGGCGGAAAAGGAGGGGAAAACTGTTTTGCCGATCGTTGTCCCAACGAACAACGTGTCGTATGCAGTCGCGCATACGGCAGCTCAACTGGGAGCGCAGGAAGTCGTCTTCGGTACTCCTGCGGCTTTCCCCGCAGAATATCTTTTCGAACAATTCGCGCTTCATTGGGGAATGGTCGAAGCGGACGAGGGGCACAAGATCATACTTCGTTCTATTGGGCCCAAGGTAGAACTGCGCGGCGAATTATAGCTGCTCCTCAGACACTCGCGGTAATCTCCTCCCGCAGCGTTATTTCATCCAGCCGTTATCTCTCATCCAATCAAACAACGGTTTCCCCCACTTCTCCATCGGAACACTTGCAGCGAATCCATGCCCGCCGTGCGGAACGATCAACAATTCTGCGGGTACTCCATGGCGCCGAAGCGCCTCAAGGAACTGAATGCTGTTGTCCGGATCAACCACTTTGTCGTCTTCAGCATGGATCAAAAATGTGGGAGGAGTTTTTTCGGTAACGTTCTTCTCGCCGGAAAAGAAATCACTGACCGAATCGGCAGGGTGCTCGCCGAGAAGGAACTTTTTGGACCCTGCGTGACCGAGTTTATCAGTCATGCTTATGACTGGGTAACCGAGAATCATGAAGTCGGGGCGCAGGCTGATGCTCTCTTTGTCGGAAATGAATGCCCGGTCAAAATGAGTTCCGGCTGTCGATGCCAAATGACCGCCAGCAGAAAAGCCCATAATGCCGATCTTGCCGGTATCGATTCGCCACATTACCGCTTTCTCCCGGACAATCTTTATTGCCTGTTGAGCGTCCTGCAAAGAACCGATTGTTTTGTCGACCATCGTCGAGTCGGTTGGAAGCCTGTATTTCACGACAAACGCGGCGACGCCGTGCTTCACAAAGGTCTCTGCGATCCAGGTGCCTTCAATCTCGTATGCCTCGAGATAATAGCCTCCGCCGGGAAAAATGATGACCGCCGACCCGGCCGATAGCACGCTGTCCGGAAAATATGCGGTCATCGAAGGGATGCTGATATTTCTTACAAATTTTATTCCACCGTTGATCGCGACAATTTCGCCTGATTTGGTGCTGATGGAATTCGGGACGGCGCCGGCGTAAAGCGGCACGACCTGCTGACCAGAAGCCCAATCGCTCAACACGAGCAATAGAACACTAAGATTGAATAATACCAACACTGTAGTTTTCAATGGCGGCCTTTCGTTGTTTTGTCCCAGGTTATGGAAGGTTCGTTCTGAGATGCGTAGAATGCACAAAAATAATCTTCTGTAGACAGAAATGCAAACAGTCGGTAGTGCGCTAGATTCGATATTCTGCCATTCTCCAGAAGGGATGGCATCGCCAGACGCTCCCGTTCCGCTGCAGTTGAACGGGATTCCTTACCCAATGGATCCCTCGGGGACAGGGTGAACATGGTACGTTCATCCTGGGTAATTGAGCGGAGCGAACGCTTCGAAGGATCATTTCACTACTTCTTCAATCACAGTAGCCAACCTCCACCCTGTCCGTTGAGGAGAAGTTATTAATCAGGAAGAGGGGGGGGGGTTTTCACCTGAGCCGAAGACCGGTCATTAAATCGCTCCCACAAGTCCAAAGGAGCACTATGGATCGACGCGACTTTCACCTCGTCCGTTTTCTCAAAGATTCTGGCACGGTGTTCAACAATGAGCAACTTCATGGACAGACTGCGATTTCGACATGGGCTCGCGCCTCGCCTGGTTCATCCACCAGGTTTATATATTCCTATCGCTGAATCTTTACCCAGTATGTTGCGTAAACAATTCAGAGCATAAAGTTCTGCCTCCAAGTGAATGGACTGGAGACAAGTCACTAATACTTCATCAATATCAACGCAGCAGCCCTCTTGTAACATATTCTATCCATGCGATGAACACCAGCATCCGCGAGAAACAATTTGAGTCGGCCATCCGGCAATTGACGGAAAAGTATGTAACTATGTGGAATGGATTTCCCGACGTTGAACCTGAATTGTTACGCCGATTTTCGCAGCGACAGCAGCGGGAAAACGAACGAAGACTTGAAACTCAGCTTAAACTATACTCTTTTCACGAAGCTGAACAGGATGCACTCAGCCCCGAACGTTCGCATTTTTCTTTCGAGGTTATCAAAGCGATCGTTGGCTCGTCTTTTGTTTCCGGCGACATCATAAACGATAACTTCTTCACAGATTCTGAACGGATAACAAAACGATTCTTTAAAGACGCCAGGGAACTTGACTCTTCTCTTTCGCATGACGATATTCACCAGGCTCTCAGGAACTTATGGGTTTTTAACAGCCTCCAACAGATTCGGGGGACGGATGTCGTCTTGACCCCATCTTCGTTCGCTTACAGCCTGTTGTATCCCATTACGGATAATGGCTTAGACAGCACTGAACGCACGCCGCCCGAAAAAGAGGCGTACATCCATTGGCTGAGTCAATGGTTTCTCGGAAACAAGTGCGCGGCTGCCGATGGCTGGACAGAAAGAACGGCGGCCTTGCTCAGAATGATAGAAAACGAATACCCTCCCTCTGAATTTCTCGACGTCTATCTCTCCCTCCGTGCCATTCATCATGCGCAAGCAAAAAGCCTTTTCTTGCATAACGTGCGTTCAGGGTCCAACGAAACAAGCCTGACAAAAATTACGATCGAAAAAGGGGGAACGTCGGTTCTTGCGGATGGTTTTTTGACCTCAGGAATGCTCAACGATGCTGAAATTGATTCCTTCTTTGAATACGGCGTATTGCTTCAGTTCGTCGACGATATTCGCGACATTCATGAAGATAGGATTAACGGACATTCAAGCCCTTTTTCGCGGATCGCAGACAGCAGTGACCTGGACAGCGCTGCCCGGCGTCTCCTCTTTTTCGTCAAACACTGCGGGGAAAAATTATCGAGCCTCAATCATTCCCATGCTCGCCAGATCAAACAAATGGTAGAGCAGAGTTGTACATTCCTGATCCTAGAAAGCGCCGCCCATCACCGCGAATATTATTCCAGCAAGTTTATACAAAATGTGGAACGATCGCTTCCGATGAGCCCAGCATTTCTTGATGAACTCCGTCATGAAGTAGAATATCGGCAAATGAAGAACTCCGGCCGCTTCGCCTTCAGCAATGTGTGCGCTGGAGCACCATTTACTGAGTAAGCCTTTTTTGATTGACATTTCCCGCCGGCAATACTATATTCAGCTATTGCCTCCCCTGCAGATGTATCCAAAACTCCTCGAGTTCATTTACATACCCAGACCCCGCTGTCCTGATGGAACGATGCTTTCTAAATAATCGTTAATATTTACGAATGCCTGCGGACAAGGTCCAGCTGTTCATTATTTATTCACTGATGCTTTCATAAAATTAAATTAATTGGAGGGAGCGATGATGGGGAGGAATGCGTATGTGTTGGCATTATCTATCTCACTCTTGTTGCAAAACAAACTATCCGGTCAAACAATTCCGTGGCCGGATTCGCTGCCGGTCTATAGTCATGTCGTGATCGTCATTGAAGAGAATAAGGATTACGAAGAAATCATAGGAGCTAACGCCGCGCCGTACATCAACATGCTGCGAAACGAAGGGGCGAATTTCACGCAGATGTACGCCGAGGAGCACAAGAGCGAAGGCAATTATTTTTGGCTGATGTCGGGAAACAATCAGAATATCGGGTTCGACGACGCGATACCGTCGGCATTGATCTCTGCGAGCAATATCGGAGAACAATTGATCGCTAAAGGTCTGACATTCAAGGGGTACGCGGAAAACCTGCCCGAGATCGGGAGCCGGATAGAAAAAAAATATCCTTACGCGCGCAAGCACGTCCCATGGATCAGCTTTGCCAATCTCCCGGCCGGCAGCAATCCGGATTCGTCGGCAAATCTCCAGTTTGAACAATTTCCGAAAGAGTTCGAGAAGCTTCCGACCGTCGCGATCGTTGCTCCCAATTTAAACAACGACATGCACGATGACCCCGACAACGTCATGCACGGCGATACGTGGCTGCTGAAACACATGGATTCTTACTACCAGTGGGCGAAGAGCCATAATAGCTTGCTGATCATTACCTTCGATGAGAATGAGGATCCTAGCGGAATGATGGGCCTGACGGACCCCTCGAGCAAGGAGAAAGTTAAGCAGAACCGTATTGCAACAATTTTTGCCGGCGCCCGGATCCGGCATGGCGATTACCCCGAGAACAAGGGAATAACCCACGTGAATATTTTGCGGACACTCGAATCGATGTACGGAGTTGGGAAATCGGGGGCACAGCAAGCCAATGCTCTTGCGTTCGGCATCGGAGACGATTACATCATCACAGATATCTTTACAAAACAAGCTGCCCTCAAGAAGTAGAATCGAAGATATACTGCCGCCGGAAGATTTTCCAGAGATATTCGTCTTCGAAAAAACGAATAGACGATGACGAAGATCAAAAACGATTTATTGCCATCGTCTATAAGATAACCTTGCAGCTGGTGCATGTTGTGGAATTCGATTATACGATATATGCCGACGAGGCTGTGTCGCCGCCTCGGCCTGTCCAATTCGTATGGAAGAATTCTCCTCTCGGTTTGTCGATCCTTTCATACATGTGTGCGCCAAAGTAATCGCGTTGCGCCTGCAGCAAATTCGCCGGTAGCCGGGCATTCCTGAATCCGTCGAAATAATTAAGAGCTGTCGCCATTGCCGGTACCCAGATGCCATTCGTGACCGCCGTCGCGAGAACGCGACGCCACGCCTCCTGCGATCGGTCGATCGTCTCTTTGAAAAAAGGATCGAGCAAAAGGTTTGACAAATCCGGATTCTTGTCGAACGCTTCTTTGATCCTCCCGAGGAATTTCGATCGAATAATGCATCCCCCCCGCCAGAGAAGAGCAATGCCGCCGTAATTCAATTTCCATTTATATTCTTCGGCCGCAGCTTCCAGTAAAACATAACCTTGAGTGTACGAGATAATTTTCGAAGCATAAAGAGCCTGGGCCAGGTCTCCCAGGAAAGCCCGTTTATCTCCCGTGAATTTTGGTTTAGGGCCCTGCAGTATCGCAGACGCTTTAACACGATCTTCCTTTGCTGCGGAGAGGCAGCGGCCGTAGACCGCTTCACTGATCAATGTGAGAGGAATCCCAAGGTCCAGCGATGAAACGCTTGTCCACTTGCCCGTTCCTTTTTGCCCTGCGGTATCAAGAATCTTATCGACAAGCGGGGAACCGTCAGCATCCTTGAAGGCGAGGATATCACGGGTGATCTCGATGAGGTAGCTGTCGAGCTCGCCTTTATTCCATTCCTCAAATACTCCGTGCATTTCCGTCGCAGTCATGCCGAGGAGTTCTTTCATGATCTGATACACTTCGCAGATGAGCTGCATGTCGCCGTATTCGATTCCGTTGTGAACCATCTTTACAAAATGTCCCGCCCCGTTGTCCCCTACCCAATCGCAGCAAGGCGTACCGTCGGCTACCTTCGCAGCAATCGCTTGAAAGATCGGCTTGACGTGCGGCCACGCCGCAGGAGATCCTCCGGGCATGATGGACGGCCCGCGTAATGCGCCTTCTTCTCCGCCCGAAACTCCGGTTCCGATATACAATAATCCTTTCGATTCCAGATACGCCGTCCGTCGAATGGTATCCGGAAAATGCGAATTGCCCCCGTCGATGATGATGTCCCCCTTTTGAAGATGCGGGATGATCTGTTCAATGAACTCGTCCACCGGCTTCCCCGCTTTTACCATCAACATGATTTTGCGCGGTGCCTTCAGAGAAGAGACAAGATCTGCGATGGAGTGAGTTCCGATGATCTTTTTCCCCTTCGCTCGCCCATTGACAAAATTATCGACCTTTTCGACCGTCCGGTTGAACACGGCAACTGTGAAGCCGCGGCTCTCCATATTCAAAACGAGATTCTCTCCCATTACTGCGAGACCGACTAATCCTATATCTGCTTTTTCGTTCATATTGATAATTTTCGCTTTCTCTTCATTGTTCATTATTCTCTGTTAGTTAAAAATCCCGATTTCATACGTTCACCGTTGTATCCTCGCCGATCCCCCTTTTGCAAATGCACGCACCTGTTCGACGGTCG
>CAYTOA010000047.1:14414-33402 GCA_964439265.1 uncultured Chitinophagaceae bacterium | reverse complement strand
GGCAGGAAAGCCGAAAATTTTCTTTGAGATGCTTTTCCTGCGAAGTTTTCGGCGAAAGCAGATCCATTCCTTCAACCACCTCGACGAGGCACTCTTTACACTTCCCTTGTTTAATGCAGGAAGTGGGAACGTAGATGCCGAGTGATTCCGCACATTCGAACAGGGACGGACCGGGTGCGATCTGCGCTTGTTGGTTGTTGAAATGTAATTCTACACTCATACAGGTTGTCGGCTACTTCGGCGAAGGTTAAACTCAGGTAAGGAAAGTTACACCGAAGAATACTCCGATGCAATAATGTTTTTTTTCCAAAATGTCGGACATCTCTCGAGAATTCTTGAAGGTTTATATCGCAAACCAGCTCTTTACCCTGCCCTTATTGGACTTGACACATTCATAAAAAGTGACTACCATTGTGCAGGGCGAGCCCGCAAAAAATTGGAGAAGAGGGTGAAATTACAATTTGGCCTCCTGTAAAATGCACTTGATACCTTCTTGTTCACGAACTCTTCGAAACATTCCTCCTTTTCCAGCCCCTTCCTTTCAATATCACGCAATCTGTATTTAGACCAATATAAGGATAAACAAACCCATTGGTGTGAATGAAGACCAAACTGTTCACTGTTTCATTATTCATGGTTCATTGCTCAGTTGCACAATGGTCAACATCAACCAATGCCGACAGCGCATTATATGTGTGTCCAGGCTACTACCCAAGCATCATCACGTTTGAAGACGGCAGCTCCATCATTTGTGGCTCGTTAAACGACTATCGCTTTGTGCAAAAGCTTGATCCGTTCGGGCACAAAGTTTGGCCGCAGCCTGTGGAGGTCTATTACACCCCAGGAACCAACGATCCATTTTCCACAGGGATGGTCAGCGATGGTGATGGTGGAGTAATTCTGTGGTGGCAAGATTATCGCGAAGCAAACTATTTCCCTGGACCTCAATTCTTTGGCCCTTTTAACAATGCAATCTTTATCCAACGTGTTGATAAAAGCGGTGCCATACGGTGGCATATTGGCGGCGTGCAAGTAGATTCCGTTAGCGGTGGATTGAAATCTGCATTCGGTGTGAGGGATGGTCAGGGTGGAGTAGTATTGTACGAGGAGGAGAATATTCTTGATAACAACCACATGGTAGAGAAAGCTTACACCCGACTCGTTCGGTATGATAAAGATGGAAATAGAGTTTGGGCCAACATGATCGATTCTTCCACCAGTACCAACGGGTTGAATTCCGGTCAACCGATAAAACTTGGAAATAGGGTCATGATCGGAGCTCAAAATGGACAACGATTCTTTGACCCAATCGGAGGGGGGACATTGCCCCCGCCAACGTTTGTCCCCGATGGCAGCATTGTTCTGGATGGCGATAGCGCAGCATTTAACTTGAAACACCTATCAGATAAAGTCGACAGTGTTGGAAGAAAATATAGAGTCTACGCTGTGACTCGATTTGATTTCTATTGGGACTCAGTGTGGTCAAACGGGTTCAAAGTACTCGATGCAGGTGACCTTTACAATACGATGCCATTCAATAACAACATCTTCCCAGATAGAGTCGGAGGCTTGTTTTACTGGGATCCATCTTCAAACGATTCCACAAAACCTGGTGCGCGACTGCGAAGGGTGACCCGATATGGTTCTGAGTTCAACAACGATCAAGTTCAAGTGTTTCCAAGCGGGGCTAGTTGGGGATTCAATGGAGTGGGACAGTCAGGCATATACTCTGAGGGTGGTGAAGCGATCGAGTTTGACACAACAGGTAAGTCTCTTTGGCCGCAGGATTATGTTGTATTGAACAACACTGGAAATGCCGACGCCATGGTTGTTGCGTCGGATAATAATGGAGGGGCAATAATAGCGTTCTGGACGACAGTTGGAGGAATATATGCGCAGCACACCGGAAGGATGGGGAAGGTAGGTATTATCACAAAAGTTCCAACCGGCAGAAGTATACCATCGGCATTCGAACTTGATCAAAATTTTCCGAATCCGTTCAATCCCGCTACTTCAATTCAATATAAAATTGCAGGGAGGAACCATGTGACCTTAAAGATCTATGACGTTCTAGGAAGAGAAGTTGCAACATTAGTTAACGGGTACGTCGAGAGTGGTGAATATAATGTTACATTTGATGCCCCTCGCCTTTCAAGCGGTATCTATTTTTATGAATTGAGAACGGGAAGTTTCAGATCGGTCAAGAAGATGCTGTTGATGAAATAGTATCGATTGAAGATACGTCGCAACCTCTTCGCAGGAGCTGGCTCATGGCCGGCTCTTGTCATTACGTCTCGTTCCCGAAAGATGTCGAGGACAAAGTGGATGAGACTTATGACAATCTCACTTACTACGTATTCTATAAACTTCATTTGAAATATCCCATATTTCTTCATATTTTGAATCGGTTCAATGTTCAATTAATTAAGAGAATTCAATGGATTATCTCAAATCGCTTTTCAGAGTTGAAAATAAGGTTGTTGTCATTACCGGCGGGAGCGGGATCCTCGGGACCGAAATGGCCCGGGGTTTACTTCGCGCCGGCGCCAAGGTTATACTTCTCGCCCGCAATAAAGAGCACTTGAAAAAGAAAGTTGGCTTCTTGAAAAAATACGGCTCTGCGGTCGTCGGCCTGGAATGCGACGTTACGGTTGAAGACAATCTCAGAACCGTCAACGAAACAATCTTAAAGAGATTCGGCCGCATCGATGTGCTGATCAATGCCGCGGGCGGAAACGTGGCGGGCGCGACGATCGGCCTCGACCAGAGCGTATTCGACATCGAGATATCGCAATTTCACAAAGTAACGGACATCAACCTGAACGGCACTGTCCTTTCTTCCCTTGTCTTCGGAAGAGCGATCGCGCGGGAGCGAAAGGGGTCGATCATCAATCTTTCATCGATGGCATCCTACCGCGCGATTACGCGAGTGGTCGGTTATTCGGCGGCAAAGGCGGCGATCGATAATTTTACGCGCTGGATGGCGGTCGAAATGGCGCTGAAGTTTGGAGACGGCATACGCGTGAATGCGATCGCACCAGGGTTCCTCCTCACCGATCAAAACCGAACGCTGCTGACCAAGAAAGATGGTTCGTTGACCAAACGGGGAAAAACGATCATCAACATGACTCCGTTCAAAAGACTCGGCCAACCGGATGAATTGATCGGCACGATTCTCTGGTTAGCGAGCGACGCGTCAAAATTCGTCACCGGCACGATCATCGCCGTCGACGGGGGATTCAGCGCCTTCAGCGGAGTGTAGTCTTCCGTTACATTGTGTGCAACGTGTCGTGAACAAGCAATGTTAATAGTATCGCCACGAAGCCGCAACGTCGCAGGAAACACAATTTTCGTCACAAAGAAACTTTCCCAAATGAAAAGGGATCCAAAAAGTATTAGTGCCTTGGTGGCCGCACAACATTGCTCATCAACTTAACACAGCAGAGAAAACACGATAATGCCATTTGAACAAACATGGAGATGGTTCGGCCCGAATGACCCTGTCTCTCTGAAAGAAGCAAAGCAGGCCGGCGTCGAGGGCATCGTCACTGCGCTTCACGATATTCCCGTCGGCGAAGTCTGGCAGTCCGACGCGATCCAGAAAAGGATGCAAGTGATCAAGGATGAGGGGCTGCACTGGTCCGTTGCTGAAAGCGTGCCGGTACATGAGAACATAAAAAAACGAACAGAAAATTATCGTCTTCTGATCGAGAACTACAAAGCGTCGATACGAAACCTCGGCCGGTGCGGTATCAAAACAATCTGCTATAACTTCATGCCGGTGCTCGATTGGTCCCGCACAGACCTCAGGGTAAGATTCCGTGACGGCTCGATCACGACAAAGTTCGAGATGCGGGCTTTCACCGCGTTTGACCTTTTCATCCTGAGGAGACGCGACGCCGAGAAGTCATACACCGCCAAGCAAATCGCCGATGCGAAAGATTATTTTGGAACTCTCAGCGACGGTCAGAAAAAAGAACTGGAACGTACAATACTTTTCGGCCTCCCGGGATCGCTGCAAGCGTATACGCTCGATGAATTCCGCTCTGCCGTCGGTGAATACAACGGCATCGGAGAGAAAGATCTCCGAGAAAATCTTCTTTCATTCGTCAAAGAGATTATTCCGGCGGCCGACGATTGCGGCGTCTTTATGGCGATCCATCCCGACGACCCCCCATGGTCGCTTCTCGGACTTCCAAGGGTCGTGCGGAATGAAGAAGATGTCGAGGCGATCCTCGCCATCTCCGGATCCCCTGCGAACGGGATCACCCTCTGCACCGGATCGTTCGGAGCCGGACACGATAACGATCTTGTTGAAATGGCCAAACGATTCGCCGGTCGGATCAACTTCGTTCACCTTCGCAACGTTTCTCGAAATGCCGATGGAGATTTTCTTGAAGAGAATCATCTTGAGGGGGACATCGATCTCTATGGCGTGATGAAGGCGCTGCTTATCGAACAAAAACGCCGCGCAAACCTTGGAATGCCGAACCATCGAATGCCGATGCGTCCCGACCACGGACATCTCATGATCCCCGATGAACACAAAGAAGGAATTTACCCGGGGTACTCGCTTTTCGGGAGAATGAGAGCACTTGCAGAATTGCGCGGCATGGAAGCCGGCATCAATCGTTCATTAGGAATGTAGGTGCAGGCCGCAGACTCAAAAAGTTTGAAAACCCTCTGAAAGACATGACGCTAAATCGTTTTATGCGGCCCTCCTCGCATCGCACGGAATCATTTTTCCATAATAACCCGCCACGTATTCGCCTTGGGCAAACCCGTTCCGGAGCAGTGTAACAGAACATTGATAGGGAAGCGCAAGGACGTATTTGATTTAGATTCCTACCACTCAAACCTCCAGTTTCATCTTGCCCCTTCTGAGTTATTTCCTGGCATACTTAATGAAATATAACTAGCTCGCAACACTTCCCATGAGGAGAAGTGTTCACTTGGTAAGGCTTTTTTAGGCACTGAAAAAAAAAGCCGCCGCCGAGGATGGAGAATTACAAACAGTTGGAGATTTTCAGCCAAAAAACATTAGAGCATAGGGTCAACGTCATTGAATTCAATCAGTTAAAGCGTCGGCCCGTATGGAGTCAATATGAAAGCCCCACCCCTTGCCTATTCGGCACTCGTTGTTGATGATTCCCCCCACAGCCGTATTTTGCTGTTAAGGCTCCTTCAGCGAAGCGGAATAACACAGGTCGAGTTGGCTGTCAACGGTGCGGAAGGCATACAGCGGTATAAAGCTTCCAAGCCGGACATGGTCTTTCTTGACGCCATCATGCCTGAAATGGATGGTTTGGCGGCGCTCCGGGAAATCAAGAGCATCGACTCAGAGGCCCTCGTCGTCATGACTACATCGCTATCGGAAAAAGAGAAAGTCCTGGAGTTCAAAGAAGCCGGCGCAAATTATTATCTGTTGAAGCCATTCGAAAATCAAAAATTCGACCAGACACTGCTGAAGGTGCTAACGCTCCTCGCCCAGCGCTTGAAAAAGGAATAGCCCATGGAGTGTCCAAACTGCAAAACCAACACTGAGGGGGCGAAAAGATTCTGCACCGCCTGCGGGGCAGCTTTGGGAGCGTTGTGCAAGCGATGCGGCAAAATGGGAAAGGCCGAAGACAAATACTGCGGCGATTGCGGAAACGCTCTTGTCGCATCGGCGAATGAACATCTCTTCTCCCACCCCGGCGGGACAGGCGAGGTCAAACAATATGCGCTTGATGAAATTGAAGAACTTCTTTCTCTCCGAAAAATAGCACGCCAGGAAGAAGCCGCGTCGAAACGAGTGACGCAAAATGATATTGATTCAATATTTAACTAACGGTTGACCGCATGACATTGGAAGACCAACACTATCTTAAGGCGCTTGTCGAGCGCCGCATCCTGAACCGCGAGTCGTTCAACGTAAAAAAGGGATCGTTCGAAACAATTGCCCGCGAAAAAGGAGTAGCACGAGGACTCGCAGCAGTGTTCGGTCTCTCAGAGGACGTCATCGCGAATACTCTCAGCGATGTATTCAAGTTTGCCCGGATGCCGATCGCAAACGAGATTGAGACGGCGCCGGAACAAATACTCACCGAAGAAGAGATCCTGCGATTTCGCGTCCTCCCGGTCTTTCTTATCGGGCTGGAACTGACGATGGCCTTCATCGACCCGCCGTCCAAACAGATCGTCATACACCTCCAGCAGCTCACCGGGCATAGAGTTCTTCCGGTCTTCACCACCTTTTCTGATTTCGACGCGGCGATGAAGAAGTACCATGGCTCCATCGATCGTATCCAATCGATCAAGTCGTCGCTCGAGCTCGAAAAATACGACATCAAAGTACGAAAAGGGTCGCCGCAGGCACTGGAGGGGATCGGCGATCCCACGATGGCGGAGTTGACCGAAGAGGTTTTGCTTCGAGCCGCGAAGGCGGGTGCAAGCGATATTCATGTTGAGCCGATGGATGAAGAGTTGATGATACGCTTTCGCGTAGACGGCGTACTTCACCGTGAGGTCTCGTTTCCTCTCTCTTATCATCAGGGGATGACATCGGTGCTTAAGTCAAAATCGGGGATGGACATGTTTGAACGCTCGATCGCGCAGGACGGACGGTTCACGTTAAAATTCGCCGACCGTGTCTTCGACGTCCGCGTCAGCAGCCTTCCCCTCCTCAACGGCGAAAAGATCGTCATGCGCCTTCTCGGCAAATCTTCGATGATGATAGACCTCGCAAACCTCGGGTTCACCAAAAATAATCTCCGTCTCTTCAGATCCCTGCTCAACCTCCCGAACGGAATTATCCTCGTCACCGGGCCGACCGGCAGCGGCAAAACCACGACGCTGTATTCCGCATTGAATGAACTGAAGGACATTTCGATCAACATAACAACCGTTGAAGACCCGGTCGAATATAAACTTCCGCTGATCAACCAAGTTCAGGTCATGGCAGAACGCGGCCTAACGTTCGGATCGGTCCTCCGTGCGATACTGCGGCAGGATCCGAACATCATCCTTGTCGGAGAAATCAGGGACGCCGAGACGGGCTTGATCGCGACCGAAGCGGCTTTGACTGGGCATCGCGTCGTGAGCACCCTTCACACCAATGATGCGATCGGCGCGATTTCCCGGATGGTCAACCTCGGCATTGCATCGTTTTGGGTGAGCGCCTCGGTCATCGGCGTCATCTCTCAGCGTCTCGTCCGCCGGATCTGCGCCCGTTGCAAGGAAGAATACGTCCCCGACAGAGCGACACTGGCGGCCTTCGGGCTGGCGGGACTGCCAGCCGCAACGACATTGTTCAGGGGGAAGGGATGTTCCTTCTGTACCGGAACAGGATACAAAGGAAGAATGGCGATCCATGAAGTTTTCATCGTCACCGAAGAGATGCGCGACGTGATCTACGGGGAGGTCACGACAACCAAGCTGCGGCAGCTGGCGATCGAGAACAAGTTCCGGGATATGCATTTTGACGGACTTCAAAAGGCAATCGCGGGTATTACCACCATTGACGAGGTCCAGCGCGTTACGCGCCGGCTGAGCTGAAATTCAGGGAACGTTCTGCGGCCGGAATTTCATCCACACGGACAAATGACGGCGGGTGTTCGATCATTACTATTCGATAAACGGAGTCATTGGATGAAGACAGAGAAAAAAGGCAAACCGGCAATAGCAAAAGAATTGGCGGCATTGCGCCGGAAAGTAAAGAAGATGGAGAAGACCGAGAGCAAGCTTCTCGAGGAGCGCTTTCTCCTCCGTGCATTAATTGACAGCATCCCCGACGCGATGTACGCGAAAGACCTTTCCTGCAAAAAGATCATTGCCAATCCTGCTGATGTCCATAATATGGGGCTGACATCAGAGAGCGACGTCTTAGGGAAAGACGACTTTGATCTTTATCCAAAAAAGATAGCTGAAGGTTTCTATGCAGATGACCAATCGGTGATCCGCACCGGCACACCTGTGTTGAACAGAGAGGAGTTATTCCTCGACGCTAAGGAGGGAAAACGCTGGCTGGCTACTTCCAAACTTCCCCTGAAAGATGAATATGGAACAATTACCGGGATCATCGGCATCGGGCGTGATATCACCGAAAGGAAAAATGCGGAGGAAGCTCTTCAGCGGGAAAAAAGGTTAATGGACGGGCTCATGGAGAGCGTTCCCGACAGCATTTATTTCAAAGACCGCCAATGCCGGCTGCTAAAAATAAGCCGGAAGATGTTGAACGATTTGAACGCGATTGGTATCACCGACGCCGTTGGAAAAAACGACGTCGAATTATTCGGCGAGAAATTCGGCCGGCAAACCTTAGAAGACGATGAACAGATGATGGCGCTGGGCACGCCGATCGTCGCTCTCACCGAGAGCCGCCAATTAGAAGACGGCAGCCTGTATTGGACTTCGACCACAAAGGTACCGCTTCGGGACGACCAAGATCAGATCGTCGGCCTTGTCGGCATCACCCGCGAGATAAACGAATTGATGCGTGCACAGAATGAGCTTGCCTTTCAAAAACATTACCTGGAATCACTGGTCGAAGGTTCTCCCACGGCGATCGTCACTCTCAACAGGGACGAACGCATCCAGACGTGCAACAAAGCATTCAAGACTATTTTTGGATATTCTGCCGACGATGCTGTCGGCAAGAATCTCGACGAGCTCGTTGTCCCGGATAAAGAGAAGAAAGAAGGGCGCAAGCTTACGTTAAGTTCCTTTTACAAGGAAAGCATTCACCGCGAGTTAACTCGTAAACGCAAGGATGGATCGCTCGTCGAGGTTGAAGTCCACGCAAAATCGATCGACATGGACGAAAAACAAGTTGGAGTTGTCGCCCAATATGTCGACATCACCGAGAGGAAGCGGGCCGAAGAGCAAATTCGGCAACAGCTTTCCGTCATCGAGCAGCAGAACTTTGAACTTGAAAAGGCCCGCGACCTGGCCATGGAGGCCAACAAAACGAAGAGCGCCTTCCTCGCAAGCATGTCCCACGAATTGCGGACGCCACTCAACGCCATCATCGGATACAGCGAAATGATCATCGAGGAAATGAGCGACGATGGAGAAACGCGGTATCACGGCGACCTCGACAGAATTCATGCGGCGGGCAAAAATCTCCTCGAGCTGATCAACGAAGTCCTCGACCTCTCGAAGATCGAGGCGGGAAAGATGGAGCTGTACGTCGAGGAATTCCAGCTTAGCGACCTCATCGACGAGGTCGTGTCGACCGTCCAGCCCCTCACGGAAAAGAACGAAAATTCTTTAGTCGTGAACGCCGCCAAGGATATCCAGGCTGTGCGTCTCGACCATACGAAAGTTCGGCAGATCCTCTTCAACCTCATCAGCAACGCTTCTAAATTCACTCAAAAAGGTACCATTACGCTGACCGCCGCCGCAATTCCTGCCAATGAGCGCGCGAGCGCTGCAATCGTCCTAAAAGTTTCCGATACGGGAATTGGCCTTACTGAAGAGCAAAAATCAAGGCTCTTCAAGGAATTCTCTCAGGCAGACAATTCGACCACCCGAAAGTATGGCGGCACAGGACTCGGTCTGTCGATTACGAAACACTTCACAGAAATGATGCACGGCTCAATTGCAATAGAGAGTACTCCGAATAACGGCACTACGTTCACGGTAACATTACCCCGTTCCATCGAAAGCACAGGGGAAAAAACCTCAACGGCAGCCTCACTGGAAAAAAAATCGACCTCACCTATTACGACAAAAACTGCGGTCCTGGTCATCGACGATGATCCGGGCGTCCGGGATTTGCTCATGCGCTACTTGTCGAAAGAAGGGTACCTGGTCGAATGCGTCATCAGCGGTGATGACGGCATCAAGCGTGCGAGAGAAATTCTTCCGATGGCGATCATTCTCGACGTGATGATGCCCCGAAAAGACGGCTGGGCGGTGCTCCAGGAGATAAAAAACGACCCGCTGCTGAATTCCATTCCCATTATTATGTATACCATGCTGGACGAAAAGAATTTCGGCCTGGCCATCGGTGCTTCAGAATATCTTCTTAAACCGGTGAGCAAGGAAAGAATCGTCGAAGTCCTTCAAAAGTACAAACGGAGGACCCCCGGCGAATATATTCTTGTCGTCGACGATAATGCCGACCTTCGGGCGATGGCTTCCAGGGCGATCCAAAAGGCGGGATGGAAAGTGCGAACGGCGGAGAACGGAAGGTCGGCGATCACCCACCTCGAAAATGAACTGCCGAGCATCATCTTCCTGGACATCATGATGCCCGTCATGGACGGGTTTGAATTCCTCACCATCTTCCAGAACCGCAGCGAGTGGAAGGATATCCCGGTCGTCGTCATCACTTCAAAAGATCTGATTGCGGAAGAGCGGCAGCAGCTGGGGGGGGCCGTTAAAAAGGTGATCCAGAAAGGGGAGTTCACGCCGGAAAAACTTCTGAAACAAATCTCGTACCTAATCCCTCAGCTTATCATACAACAACGTCCTCATACAGGATCGGCAAATGGCTAAAATACTGGTGGTAGAAGACAATGAAATCAACCGCGACATGATGGTCCGCAGACTTGAACGGCGCGGATACCTCATCGTGACTGCCCTTGACGGGCAGCAGGGCATTGACCTGACGCGTTCAGAAAAGCCCGACCTCGTATTGATGGACATGAGCCTCCCCATTCTGGACGGCTGGGAGGCAACGCGGAGGATCAAAAACGATCCAAACATGAAAGAGATACCGGTCGTCGGATTGACCGCTCATGCAATGGTCGGCGATAGAGAAAAAGCGCTTAAAGCCGGCTGCGATGATTACGCGACAAAGCCGGTGGAGTTCGAGAAATTGATCGAGTTGATCAATCGTTTGATCGCTGCGTGACAAAAGCGGAAAAAATTATGCGGAGCGGACTGGAAAGGTGAGGGTAAACGTCGTTCCTTTTCCCTGCCGTGATTCTGCAGAAATTAGTCCGCCGTGTGCCTCGATAATCCCGCGGCAAATCGGAAGACCCAGCCCCGTTTTCGTTCCCGCCCTCTTGGAGCCTGGAAGCGTTATTCTCATCTTATCAAAGAGCATAGGAATTTCTACTTCAGGAATTCCGACACCGGTGTCGCCAAACGTAACGACGACGGTTCCCGGGGTGAGAACGGCCGAAATTGAAACAGATCCCCCCTTCGGTGTAAAACGGACCGCGTTGTCAAGAAGCTGGGTGAATACTTTTTCGATCCGGTCCGGGTCCACCAACAACTTCGGAAGGTCGGGAAAATCGAGCTTCACGCGAATCGACTTTTCCTGCCAGGCTTTCGAAAGGCTCGCGACACTCCGCTCCACGATATCGCGAAGGCTCTCCTGATTCATGTACATTTTTGCTTCCCCTGCATCCAGCTGCGTGATCTCCAAGAAATCTATTACAAGGTTGAGCATCACCCTTGCCGCTTTGCCGATCTCATCGACAAGCTCGCCGATCTCCGGTTCGAGCTTATCCTTGTCTTCCGAAAGCATTTCCGCGAATCCGACGATACCCCCGAGCGGGCCCCGCAAGTCATGCACGATCATCGATGTGAATCCTTCGTGCATCTCGCGCAATGTCTTTTCCGCTTCCGCAATTCTCAGGATCGCCCGTACACGCACTTCGAACTCGTCCGTCGGCATCGGTTTCTTCCAGTACTCCGTGCCGCCGTATTTGTACCCGGATTCGATGTTGCCGGGGGCGGTGCTGAAGCCTGAGAGGAACACGATTGGGGTGTGTTTCAACTGCGGCATCAGTTTCAGCTGTTTGATGACTTCGTATCCGTCGAGTTTCGGCATGTGAACGTCGAGCAGCACGAGGTCGAAGCTTGAATCCCTCGCTTTTTGCAGGCATTCTTCGCCGTCATACGCTTTCGTGACATCGAAATTATTTCGTTCCAGGACGGATGCAAGGACATCGGTAATACCCGGTTCGTCGTCAGCGATCAGTATTTTTTGTTTTTGGGCCATTGGAGACGAGTTATTAGATTTTTGGCTTTTGGCCTTTAGCTTTTTGTTTTTGCCTTTTAGCTTTTCAATATTTCTTCAATCGTGCGAAGCTGTTCATTGTCAAGAGGAGGCTGCGTGACGATACCGACCGCATCTTCGATTTGAGACACCTTGCTTGCGCCGATCAGGACCGAAGTGACTTCAGGATTTCGCAAGACCCACATCAAAGACAACTGGGCCAACGTCTGTCCCCGGCCGAGCGCTAGATCGTTCAAGCGCCGGACCTTCTCGAGTTTCTCGGGAGTGATCTGTTCGGGGCGCAGGAATCCGTGAGGCTTCGACGCGCGCGAGTCGGCGGGAATACCATGCAGATATTTGTTGGTCAGGAGCCCCTGGGCAAGCGGCGAAAATGCGATGCAGCCGATGCCTTCTTCCCGAAGGACACCGAGCAATCCGTTTTCGACCCATCGTTCGAACATGCTGTATTTCGGCTGATGGATGAGACACGGAGTTCCAAGCGACCGGAGCATCGCTGCTGCCTGCCGGGTCACGTCTGCAGGGTACGACGATATGCCGACGTAGAGTGCTTTGCCGCTCCGAACGATATGATCGAGAGCTCCCATTGTTTCTTCCAACGGCGTCTTCGGGTCAGGACGGTGGTGATAAAAGATATCGACATATTCCAAACCCATCCGTCGAAGGCTTTGATCGAGGCTGGCGACAAGATATTTGCGAGAGCCCCAATCCCCATACGGGCCTGGCCACATATCGTATCCGGCTTTGGAAGAAATGATGAGTTCATCGCGGTACGAGGCCAGGTCTTCTTTCAATATTTTGCCGAAGGTATCTTCCGCAGACCCGGGAGGGGGGCCATAATTATTGGCGAGGTCAAAATGAGTAATGCCTCCGTCGAAAGCGCTCCAGATGATCGACCGGGCATTTTTTAGCGTATCCACCGCGCCGAAATTGTGCCACAGGCCGAGCGAAACGGCAGGCAATTGTATTCCTGAACGGCCGCAGCGATTATACCGCATCGCGTTATATCTGTCGTCGGCAGGCTGGTACGAAGGCATAGAATATTGGTCCTGTAGTACTTTATCGAGCACAATGTTAACATCTGACCGCAGATGTTTCGATCACATGAGCGGGGCATTTGCTTCAATGAACTAACATACAAAATTTATCACAAAATATAAACAGGGGAAGTTCAATGAGTTAGGGATGAACTCACGAAAAACTGCGGGAGGCAGCTTCCAAACAGTTCAGTTGAGTCCGGCGGAAGCCGGTTGGATATCCGTATGGTTCCTTCTTCTATTGCAGAGCACCACATGATCGGCAGAGCAGTTTCAGACATTGTCCTACCTTTGATTCATCGCCTGAACGAGTTTTTCTGAAATCCGGGCATACTTTCGTTGACGGCCCAGTTCTGCCAACGCTTCCTCCTTCTTTCCCGTTAAGGCGAGGGCTAACATGTCGCTCGCCGCTCTGTGAAATTCGGCGTGGAGCTTTTGGACTGTCTCAAAATGTACACTGTACAATTTCCCCTTCGCCGCTGCATATAACTACTAACCGAAAAGGCAGCCGCTATCTTATTTGACCAGTCCTGCTTTAAAGTCGGCTTTCCCCTTGATCATTGTGTCCAGCAACCGGCGTTTCCGGTGCGCATGCGCTTCGAGAGCTGCGTCGAATGTTTTACGGTTGAGCATGAGGCACTCATGTTCTATATCTCTTTGCGGAGAGTATCTCCGCAGCTTTTTCCAGAAGGTCGGTCGGCCTATAGGGCTTTTGAATGAACGCCTGTGGACGAACATCCCCGAATCCCGACTTCATCTCCTCCTCGGTGTAGCCCGAACAAAGGATGACGCTGATCTCTTTGTTAATCTTCACGATCTCTTCGAAAGCGGCTTTTCCGTCCATGCCCGGCATCGAATAGTCCAGAATGACCATGGCGATCTCGTGCTGGTGCAGCCGATAGAGATCAATTCCGTCGATCGGGTTTGACGCTTCGATCACTTTGAAATTCGCGCCGCTGAAAACATCCTGCAATAACTCCAGAACGGAAGGCTCGTCGTCTATTGCAAGTACGGTCTGGCCTTTTCCGTCGATCACATTTTTCTCTCTCACATCATGCTTATCGTTAGCCACAACAGCCTCCGTCAATGGAAAAATTATTCTGAATGTCGACCCCTTCCCAACTTCGCTTTCAATTCGCACACCCCCTTTGTGTCCCCGGATAATACCGAGAACGGCAGCGAGCCCGAGCCCACGTCCGGTGAATTTCGTCGTAAAGAACGGGTCGAAAATGCGGGCCTGGGTCTTCGGCGTCATGCCATGACCAGTGTCGGCGACTTGGAGCAGCGCGTACTTGCCCGGTTCAAGCGGGCTCGTGCTATGCAAAGAGTATTCCATATCATCTTCTGCGATCTCAATATGGCCCGTACTTACGGTTATCGTACCAGGATACGCACCGATTGCCTCGCTGCCATTGATGATCAAATTCATAATCACTTGTTGGATTTGTCCCACATCCCCGTGGATATACAGCGGTGTTGGGTCGAGGTCGTACCGCAGGGTGACTGACTTTGAGATAGAGACGTTCAGCAATTGCCCGTTTTCTTCCACCATGCGGTTGAAGTCAATTTCCTCAATAATAAATTTTCCTTTCCCCGAATATGCCAGAAGCTGCCGAGTCAGGTCGGCAGCCCGTTCCGCCGCCTTTATTGCTTTCAGGATATTGACCTCTGCCGCACTCTCCATCGGCAGCCTTCCAAGGGCCAGAGAAGATTGTCCTATGATCGCGTTGAGGAGATTGTTAAAGTCATGGGCAATCCCCCCCGCAAGCGTTCCGATGGTCTCGAGCTTTTGTGCATGACGTGAAGATTCTTCCGCGAGTTTCCGCGACGTGATATCTTCTTTCACTGCAACGAAATTGGTAATAACACCATTGACGTTTTTGACCGGTGAAATGGACACCATTTCCCAATGCAACTCCCCCGATTTTTTTCTGTTGCGCAGCTCGCCCCGCCAGTCTTTCCCGGAGGTGATCAATTTCCACATCCTTTTATACTCTTCGGGGGGAGTTTCGCCCGACTTCAGAAAACGGGAATTCTTTCCCCGGGCTTCCTCCATCGAATATCCCGAAACCTGCGTGAATTTGGGATTGGCATATTCGATGTTGCCCTGATTGTCCGTGATAATGATGGACGCGGGGTTTTGTTCGACAGCAAGCGAGAGCCTTCGGAGCTGCTCTACAGCCCGTTTGAGTTCCGAGATATCCCTGCCGATCGTGGACGCGCCGATGATGACTCCGTCTGTATTCCACATCGGTGAAATCGTCAACGAGACGTCGAAAAACGTTCCGTCTTTTTTTCGCCGTTGTGTTTCGTAGCGTACGACATGTTCTCCCCGGGCGATTTTTTCGAGAATGAACGGAAGATCTTCTGCATTTTCAGCCGGAAGCAGCATGGAAACGGGCCGACCGATCATTTCGGCTTCGGTGTATCCGTAGATCCGTTCCGCCCCCTTGTTCCAGCTTGTGATGACTCCATCCAGCGTCTTGCTGATGATGATGTCATCGGAATATTCGACGATCGATGAGAGCCGTGATGATATCTCCTCTTCGTGCTTGCGTTCGCTGATGTCGCGGATGATCGCAAGGGAATAAGCTTCGCCATCCAGCGCATACGACGAGAGGCTGACCTCGGCATCGAATTCGGCGCCGTTGACTTTCACTGCGCGGGATTCAAAGAATTTCGGCAGGGGCTCCCGGGCGTGCCGTTGTTCCGCGTGTTCACTGATCAGATGGCGATAGTTCGGTGCAAAACTTTCGCTTGCCGAGGTGCCGGCTATTGCTTCGTTGTTTTCAAATCCGAATAACTTCGCGTACGACGGGTTGGCATAAATGTACACTCCCGATTTCGACACACCGATCGCATCTTTGGAACTCTCGAACATTGCATGAAGGCTCTCTTCCGTTTCGAGCAGTTCATCTTCTGCACGCTTGCGTTTGGTGATGTCAAGAACGTGAGTAATAAAGTACTGGGGGTTGTGCTCGGAATCCCGTATCAGCGAACTTGAGACGTTTGCCCACACGATACTTCCCTGCTTGTGGAGGTAGCGTTTTTCAAGAACGATCTTTTCTTTTCCCCCTATCGGTACATCCATGATGTAGGACAAACTCTCAGCTCGGTCCTCGGGATATGTGATCTCTGAGATATTCATTCGCTCGAGCCCGCCGCGATCGTAGCCCAACATCTCGCAAAGAGCATCATTCACTTTGAGAAGACGTCCATCGAGACCGGTCAGGCAGATACCCACATTGGCCTTTTCGAACGCGGGCAGGAAGCGTTCATCGCTTTCCCTCAGTATGCCAGCCAGCAATTCAAAGGACACAAGGAACGCAATCGAAACACTGCCGACAGCAAGGAGCACCATTAACCAGGAGGTGTATGAACGCATATATGCCGACGGGCCCGATGATGGTTCTATGAACCCGTTTACGAACAAGATCCCGATCACGGTAAGATAGGCAAAAACGACGATCACGCTTGCGTATGCAGTTTTCCGATAGCCTAGAACCATCAGGTATAGCGCAATCATCGGCCCAAGGATAAACTTCGTCGATAGAACGCCGATACTCGCAGCTCCAGAGAAGAGCAATGATAAAAGTATTCCTACGATCACGAAAGCGGTGATGTCAGGCCGAATACGCTTTCGAAAGAGGTAAAGCAACGCGCTCACGCCGAGAAGGAAAGCGTACAGGAGCATTAACGGATGAAACCCAATCGCCGGAATGCTGGAAAGAGAAAGGAGCATGTTGATGAGCAGCGCGGTAAAAAGCAGCGGGATGATTCGGTTCGTAATGCTGCGACGCAATGATTCAACCGAAATGTAAAGACTCTGATTGTCGTTTTTGAAAGGATTTTCCACCACGAGGCCCCATTCTGAAAACACATTTGGACGGAATGATGTTCACGAGCGGCCTTAAACTACCGAAGAACATCAGCCGGGGATGACTACGGCGTACTGCGGTCATCCCTCATTGAAGCCTCTCAAGCGGGCGCAATGACATCAAGGCAAGAACAGTATCCTAATCAGGAGACCTGTGTGACAATCGGCGGAATGTGACGGCAATTATTTTGGGCCAATTAACGAACGGCTCACGCTACCTACGAACTGAGGGGGTCAGGGAAGGTCTTTCGATAGACGGGTGGTCAGAAAGGAAATGATGTGGCCGCTTATCTAGAAAAAGAAAATCGAATCCTGAATCGGGATAACTGGCAGAGCAAACTACGCTTATTTGCGAGTAATGTCAAGCACTCTAAGGCGGAGCGGCAGAGGCATCAGGAAGGTGATGATACGATCATTGCCGTTCGTGATGAAATCCTTCTGCACATGCGTATTGATTGGAAAAGCGCTCGAACAACTCACCCTGGGAATGGCGAGATACCGGGATGTTCGGCGGGACGTATCGAGACGGCGTTGTACAGCGGCGAATTCACTACTTTAGCAGAACAAGCTTTTTTGTCTCTAAAAAATTTCCGGACGTCATTCTACAAAAGTATATCCCGCTCGGGATATTCATTGCATCCCAGTTAACACTGTAGTTCCCGGCATTCTTGAACGTATCGACAAGCGTGGCGACCTCCCGGCCTAACACATCGTAGACGACAACAGAGGTGTGTGAGAATGCGGGAATTGTGTACTCGACGGTCGTCGCAGGATTGAAGGGGTTTGGATAAATTTCAAAATCATAAAGAGGAATATTTTTATTTTCTTTTACCAGAGTAGCGTTGAGGCCCAAGAACGCGTCCATCGCAACTGTTGGCTTCTCTGTTGCAGGGTCCCATGCTCCGAGTTGATATCCCTGCCAGTTGTAGCTCTCTGGCTCCCAATAAAACACACCCAATCCGCCGGCCGATTGTGTTTTGGCGATGAGGTCAAGAAGATAATGGTTGGCCGGGACAGGTTGGTTATACAAGTATCCGGCTTCGGCTACCATCACTTTTTTTTGGTACCTGGTGATCATATCGTTCATGTTTATGAGAGCCAAGCTGTCATCGGTAGCCCAGGGTAAACTAGCCCAATATGGATACACCGACATTCCAATGATGTCCCATTTGGCCCCGTTACTCTTTAATCCGTCGAACATCAATCTGAACGTGGCGTTGTCATGCCCGTTTGCCAGATGAACAATAACCTGGATGGAACTATCGACGGCCTTCGCGGCATTATATCCGCTCGTAATCATTGCGGCAAAATTGTTCATATGTGTAGTCGCTTTGCCGTCCGGCCATAACATCCCGTTGCTCGTTTCATTTCCAACCTGTACCCATATAGGGATGACGCCGAGTGATTTTAACGTATCTAAAACGCCATAAATATGGTTATAAAGATCTGTGAGCAGTTGGGGAAGCGAATCGTTTGCCCATGCTGCCGGTTTGGTTTGATGCCCCGGGTCGGCCCAGGTATCGCTGCAGTGAAAATCCAGCATCACTTTGAAACCCATGCTATCTGCCCTGTGAGCCATATATGCGACGTCTTTCTTCCCGCAGTAGGGGCCGCTCGGATTAACCCACACTCTAAATCTCAGTGCATTGATTCCTTCCTCTTTCAAAATTTCCAGGCAATTCTTTTTAACCCCCTCGCGATCTTTGAATACATACCCTTGTGCCTCCATTTGCGACAGCCATCCGATATCCGCGCCGTTTGCAAATTGCGCCTTCATCTCCGCAGGCCTCACGAACAACAAACAGGAAAGGAGCAGCATCCAAAAGGATTTTGCCGGCAACACTGAATCAGAATATTTCATCTCATCTCCTTTTAGAATAGAAGCCATCTCAAAGATGTTGTTGTATTAGCCCTTCGACGCTCCCGTTCCGCTAAAGCGGAACGGGATTGCTTCTCGAAGGATCCCTTTGGGACAGGGTGAACAAATGGCTCGTTCATCCTGAGTAAGCGAACGGAGTGAGCGCATCGTCTACGACCCGCAGGGAAGGATCAAAGAACCTGTTTTGGGGATAGGTTGTGCATATTTGAACTACCGGACTCTCTTACAAAAGAAGTATGAGA
>CAYTOA010000047.1:0-14314 GCA_964439265.1 uncultured Chitinophagaceae bacterium | reverse complement strand
GGGATAGGTTGTGCATATTTGAACTACCGGACTCTCTTACAAAAGAAGTATGAGAGAGGTGCAACGCCATAACGGTCATGTCGATTCTCGAATGATCAGCTTCGTTTCGATGACCAATGTTTTCGGCTTTTTCCTTTTCCCTTCAACCATTTCGATAAGCATCGAAGCCGCGTTTTTTCCCATCTCGAACGGAAATTGATCGACGACGGTAAGCGTCGGATACACCATCGTCGTCAGCTGGCTGTTTGAAAACCCCATGACGGCGATATCTTCCGGAATTCTTAATCCGACCTCCTTGATCCTGCGGAAGGCGCCCATCGCAACGAGATCGTTGACGCAGAGTATTGCATCTGGTACCGTTTTCTTTTCGATGAGATCGTTCATCGTTTTATAGCCGTGCGACTCGTGCAGCTCACCGTGAATCAAGAACCCGTCAAGCAGAGGAATGTTCGCCTGCTTCATCGCATCAGTAAAGCCCTTCATTCTTTTTTGACAGATCTCAAGCGTTTCTAAACCGGCAAAATGAGCGATCCTTTTGTATCCTTTTTTAATGAGGTACATCGCAGCGTCGAAGGAACTCCGGTAGTCGTCGATGATGACCTTGTCCGCAACAACGCCTTCGCAGGCGCGGTCAAAAAAGGTGACGGGAATTCCGGCATTCAACAGTTCCTGAAAATGCTCTCCGAATCTGGTGTTTTCCGAAATTGAAACGATGACACCGGCGACCCTTTGATGCATCAAGACGTTCGTGTTGATGACTTCGCGCTCGTACTTTTCGTCCGATTGACACAAGATGATCGCATAACCCGATTTATAGGCAATTTCTTCGATGCCGCTGATCGCTGAAGAAAAAAAATCGTGTTTGATCTCCGGCACAAGCACGCCGATCGTGCTCGTTCGATTCTTCTTAAGGCTCTGCGCGATCGAATTCGGCCGGTAATTCAGTTCAACAGCGATCTTCTTGATTTTTGCTCTCGTGGACTCTTTGATATCGGGATGATTATTCAATGCCCGCGAGACCGTAGAGGGAGAGAGTTTAAGTTTCTTCGCGATATCGATAATTGTTTTGTGCTTCATTGCGGTAGCCGTTCTCGGAAATATTCATCCATCAAAAAGAACTTTCACAGGTTTGAAAAGACAGCTTTCGTTTATTCATAAGGGAAGATTTCCCTCACGCGAGGAAGCCATTGAGATCTTATTTGGACTGAATGACGACGCTGGATCCTTCCAGACCATCCGATGACGCTTGAACTGTACATGTTCCAGCTTTGCCGTTTGATTGAACAACGACAAGAGCTAAGCCGTTGAAGGCCTTCCGATGGTCTGCTTTGAACGAATCAAGGTCCGTCTCCGAGCCGTTATCAACCCCTGCAATTGTCCCTTCGCCCGAAATTTTGAAGCGAACCAAATTTGCAGCATCCGGCACCAGCGTTCCCTGATCGTCAAGAACTTTCACCGTTATGAATGAGAGGTCCCGCCCATCCGCTGAAATCGATGTCCTGTCCGGCTGAAGGACGATTTTTGCCGGAGCACCCGCGGTGTGAACTTCTTCCGTCAGGATATCTTTGCCTCTTTTGCCGACGGCTTTCAATATGCCGGGTTCGTACGCGAGCCGCCACATCATATGCAGCTCGTTGCCCGTCTTTTTCCTCACCCCCATCGATTTGCCGTTGAGGAATAATTCCACCTCATCGCAATTCGCAAAAGCCCAGACGTCGATCGTTTCTCCCTTTTTCCAATTCCAGTGCGGAAGCAGATGAAGTACCGGCTTGTTTGTCCACTCGCTCTGGTACATGTAATAGACATCTTTCGGGAAACCTGCCAGATCGAGAATGCCAAAATAGGAACTGCGCGACGGCCACGTGTAGGGCGTCGGCTCGCCTAAATAATCGAAGCCCGTCCAGATGAACATCCCGGAAACGAAATCGTATTTCTTCACAAGGTTCAAACCTTCTTCGTGCGTTGCTCCCCACGGCGCGCTGACGTTATCGTATGCGGAGACGGTGTTGTCCGGGTTGCCGCCGGTGAATGGGATGTCCCAGCGTACCGGCCAGCGGCGAATGCTGTCGGAAGGCATATCGTAATGACCGCGTGTTTCAAGTGCTGATGTTGTTTCGGAACCGACCAGTTTCTTCCCGGGAAATGATTTCGGGAAAAGGGCATAATCGTTATGACCGTAGCTGAAGCCAATGATGTCGAGAGCGCCCGACTCGATGAGCGGGTTGCCGGGTTTATCGTCGTTGCAGTTGGAGACAACAGGACGCGTCGTATCGAGTCGCCGTATGATCGCCGCAAGATCTCTGGCGATAACCGCGCCGCTGCTGTCGTTATGGTCCCATTGTTCATTGATCTCGTTCCCGATACTCCACATGAAAATGCTCGGATGGTTCCTGTCGCGCAGGACCATGTCCTCGAGGTCCCGCTTGTGCCATTCCGCAAAATCGAGATGATAGTCATATTTCGTTTTTTCCTTCATCCACATGTCGAACGCCTCGTCCATCACGATGAAACCCATCTCATCGCAGAGGTCGAGAAGCTCCGGTGCAGGCGGATTATGCGACGTTCGTATGCCGTTGCATCCCATTGCTTTCAGAAGTTCAAGCTGGCGCTGGAGGGCGCGGGTATTAACCGCAGCGCCGAGACAGCCGAGGTCGTGGTGGTCGCACACGCCCAAGATTTTCATCTGCTTGCCGTTCAGGGAAAAGCCCTTTGCCGTGTCGAAAGCGAAGATTCGTATTCCAAATGGCGTCGTCGACTGAGCTTCTACCGCGGTTCCCCGTTCAACTGTTGTTACTGCATGGTACAAAACGGGAGCGTCGACCGACCAAAGTTCCGGCTTCGCGATCGTGAGGTTTTGGATGAACTCGTGCACGGAGTTTTTTGGAATGACGGCGTCCGATGCCGTCGATGCGACTTCCCTGCCGCTCTTGTCGACCAAAACGGTTTTCAAGGTGACCGGCTGATCCTGTTGAAGCGCATTCGTCACTTTTGTTTTGACCTCTACCGTGGCGGACGCTTCGGTCACGACGGGCGTGGAAACGAACGTCCCCCAGCAGGGCACGTAGACTTTCTCGGTTGTCACCAGCCAGACATTTCTGTAGATTCCCGAACCGGAGTACCAGCGTGAGTTCGGCTGTTCGGCATTGTCGACCCTTACTGCAAGTACGTTCTTCGCTCCGTCATAATGAAGGAACGGCGTCAGCTCATACTCGAAAGACGAGTAGCCGTACGGCCGTTTTCCGAGATAGTGGCCGTTGATCCAAACCTCGCTGTTCCGATAGACGCCGTCGAAACGGATGAACATGAGCTTGCCGGTGTCAGCTCCGGATACGGAAAAAGTTTTTCTGTACCATCCTATGCCGCCCGGCAATGCACCACCGCCGACACCTGAAGGATTGTCGGGGTTGAATTTTCCCTCGATGCTCCAATCGTGCGGCAGGTTGAGCAATCTCCATTGCGAGTCATCCATCGCACTGTTTTCGCCGTTCTTAACATCCCCAAGAAAAAAACGCCAGTCCGTACAGAAGAGTTGAGTTGTTCCGGGTTGTGCAGATGAAACATCGCCGGCGAACACAATAACCAGCGCTGCAATGATACTGATGAGAGCTATGACCTTTGACGTTTCTGAATTATACGATTTCATGGATGGTAATCCTCGTTATTTAGGAACATCCGCAGTTGAAGAGAAATAACCGCGTGATGAGCCTTTGGGGAAGGAAAAGGGGCCGACTTCATATCAGAAAGAGTTTTCTTCCTGTATCAACGCTTATCCGGAGCAATCACGCTAGTGCCATTTCCAATAAACAATCTTGTGTTTTACCGCCAAGACGCCAAGATGCCAAGCACGGCAAGAATTTGCAGATGTCAAGAACCACGATACTCTTGGCGTTCTTCGCGCCTTGCGGTTAAAATATACAAAATTATTTTTGAGAACCGGCGCTGGGGTTTAAACCAGTGATCGCTGACCAATAATTCTCCCGCAGTTTGTGCATCATCCACCGGAACTCCCACGTCCACACCAACTACTTGCCAACCCATAATAAGTTTTCCGGCTTTGTCGTCTGTCCGTCTACTCCGGATGCATGCCGGAAGATTGTGTAAATACGGTACTGAATTTTTCAGGAACCGCTGTTTCAAATGGAAGAGCCTGCAGTCCTTTCCGGACCGCAGGCATGATCCATACTTCACCTTGGAGGTAGAAATTAACGATTTATTTGAGGAGAAGCATTTTCTTTGTTAACGTAAAACTGCCAGCCTGGAGCTTATAGAAATAGATCCCGCTTGCCAATCGTGACGCGTCAAAATTTACAGCATAGCTGCTCGCCTTTTGTTCCTGATTCACCAGCGATGCAACTTCCTGGCCCAGAATGTTGTACACTTTAAGCGTCACCATACTATTTTGAGGAATGGCGTATTCAATCATTGTCGCAGGATTGAACGGATTCGGATAGTTCTGGCTTAGCGTGAACTGGGTCGGCACCGCTGAACCGGTTTTTTGAGGAACAGAAGTGAGCTGTTCCGGGAACCAGTTCAGATCGCCGAGCGCTTTACCGTCGGTTCCCATCGTTTGCATGGCCGTGTTAGAATATCTCAAATTTTCCGGAACCGGATACCCTTGCGTTGTTGCCCATGTTGAGGCAACACTTGTCCATGTAATTCTATCAGTTGGTGGAGGCAACATATAAACGTACGGACGATAACCACCCGCACTGCCGCTGGCAGTACCGCCATACGCAGTATCAATCAAAATACCCATATTTGTGATTGATTGAGAAACGAGCGTAGAATTAAATCCTGGATCAACGCTGTCGTTATTTGCCACGGTGATATGCGGCCATAGTGTTTTATTGGTAAGCATATCATATCGGGCATTGACTAATTGTTGGGGATGAAGACTATTTTTTGTCCATTCGTTTTGGATTGCACTCGGCCAGAAATACGCGTTATTTGTGATGGTGACATTACGACCCGCTTCTGTCAAGTTAAATGGAGCTACCAGCAGCGAGGGTGTAAGAGTATCTAGAACAATTGCACCGGTAAACCAATTGCCCGGAGTCCAACCCCACGAAATGGGTTGACTTGCCGAACCTACACTATAGAAGACATTGTTTGAAATAACCGCATTGCTCATATGATATAATTGGAAAATGCCTTGCTGGGTTGACATAAAGATGGTATTGTGTTGGAAATCCACCAACTTGCCTCCATACCCTCCTCCTCCAAGTACTAGACCACCGGTAAAGAAAAAAGTATTATTATGGAAATATGCCGTATCCAAAGGAATTCCTGCCGAATCGCTGACTTCGGTCCATGCAAATCCAGGATTTCCTACCGCGTCATCCTGATTGTTCCGAAACTCACAGTTGGTAACCCAGAAACTGCAATGAGCGTGCGCCCAGGTATCAAACAGGTTTGGCGTGTGTTGAGGGCCGGTAATATTATCGAGGATACAATGATCAAAAACGAATATATTGCCATCTCCAGAAGGAGTCACAAAACGGCCGGTATTCGATTGACCATCCTGACGAGTGCCCAGGAAATATAATCCCTTTAACGTCAGAACATCATTTCCCTGAGGTTCAAAGAAATCACCGATAGAACTGTTATCCGGGTTAACAAACGGTGCAATTACCGGTGGATGACCCGTCGTTGGATTTATTTTTCCGATAACGGTAACGCTGCCCTTTACTGTAATAGGAGCTGATGTGTAGTACACTGTATCGACACTACCGGTCTGCTGCAGAAGAAATACAGTATTCGGCTTAATGAAACCTCCGGCAACGGTATCACTGTTGATAACGTCATCGAATGAGCCTGCCGGCCACGTTGCAGCATATGCCGAGATGCGCACGGTGTCGGGAGGGTTTGCAATCAATGTTGATGATGTAAAGCATAACATTATCAACAGAGCAAAAGAAAGTGGAATAAACATCTTTTTCATAATAAACTCCCTTTCATTGAGGTTTATTTGTTGTTAATTGTTTACTACTTGCAATAGACATCCGATCAGCTGCCGAATACCGAGCGACCTCATCGGAATCCGTTCGAATACATGCGGTTGTATCTTCTCCTCCTTTCAGCAATAGAGTGATGAATTGGTTTCATGTGGCTTAGAGTTTTAATTAAACTTCCATTGAATTCCTACATCCGCAGTCAAACCATAATTATATTCCGCAGAAGGGAATCCATTTTTTCTCGTGGTATAAATGTCGGCTTCCTTATTTACGTCATTGACGTCTACATAAAGCTCTAAATCGTTCCATGGCAATCCTTGTTTCACGGCAATATCCCATCGGAGATATTTTGTTTTATCAGAACGCAGAGTCCAATAGAAATTGCTCTGGTCAAAAACATTCGATTGATAAATCATAGAAGCAAGAATGGAAAATTTCAGGTAGTCATAGCCCAGCGAAAAATTCACAACATCGGCAGGTTGTTGATAGAGCCGGTCGATGAATGATGTATCGATGTATTGGATGGGTTTGCCAAAAACAACCGAAGTCAATGTATACGGATACTGCGCTTGTGAAAAGATATGCGTGTAATTAACGTTCATCACTATGCCGCTCATTGCACCGGGCAAATACCAAAAATGTGTTTGCCATTCTGTTTCTATCCCCCACACGTCTACCCGAAAGGGGTTGTTGATAAAAGTGTTAAGAGTGTAAAGGTTGGTGTAACTGGGGAATCCATACGTTCTGACTTGAGTTGAATCAAGATGGATGTTGAGCGGCAATATCTGATGATCAATTCTTTTCAGAAAAGGGCTTACAGCAAAGAGTCCAATATAGTTATCATGGATGGATACCTGAAAATCATAATTATAAGCCCGTTCCGGGTTTATTGAAGTGTTATTCCATGTGACAAATTTCGTCGTCGTTCCAATATCTTCTTTTGGAACAAAGGAGTTGAAATCGGGATAGGATATTGTATTCGTGAATGATGCCCGGAAACCGAATTCGTCCGAAGGATTATACCGTAGGATCAGATCGGGAAGCCAGTATCCATGGTATTCTTCATCCGTTACCATGGTGAACGGATATGAATTGGGATAGATAATTTTAGAGTCGTCATATTTCATAAAATGAGCTGCCGTATACGAGGTTCTCAACGCCTGATATCGGACGCCGGGAATGACAGACATCGATGGGCCGATATTCAACGTAGCCATCAGATACTCGGCACTGCGGATTTCATGTCCGGAATAATCATTGGCCGTGCTTTGGACCATGTCATAAAGGAAATCGGGTTGGTCTGCAACCGTTGTCCGCGTAGATCCAACCGTTTTCATCGTATTAATAATTTGATCGATGACGCTCGCATTGGCTGCCGAGTACATCGAATAATCACCTTTGAGGAATTTTCCAAAATCCATGTTATTATTATAAAATCCCGTGATAGGAAATGGACTATTCCCTGACGGGTTAAGATTATAAGGTGCCTGGGCCAACCATGGAAGAGCTTTTATAAGAGATTGCCGGAAGCCCACCGACGCACTCCCATCATTGATGTGCCCAAACCAAGAATCATAATCGTAATACCGTGTTGTATATTTGTAAGAGCCGCCTCCTTTGACTGATACTGAGATGAGGTCTGAGAGAGTAAGATTATATTTTGCATCAAGATTGGCTTGCTTGTCATCCTGCTTGCTGAAACTGCTCCACGCAGTATTGTTTGTCCAATTCATTTGACCAAGATTGATCAAGGGCTGTTCCTGGCTTACAACTTGTATAGGAGGGAGGCTGGCCGAAATATTTTTGGCTCCCGATCCTTGCTGTATGAAATCCATATACCAGTCGTACGGTATGGCGTTATCTGAATATGCGTTCGATAGTTTCCCTTCTACATGTAGTGACCCGAAATCCTGCTTATAGCTCAGAATATTTGAAGCAACATTAAGATTGTTCTTCTGCAATGATGTACCAAGAATAATTCGATCTGATAAAGGAGTGAAGTTTTGCACGGTATACTGATCGGAATGCTGCGTTAATGTCGTGGCACCTTTACTGAAGACATTAAAAAGTGCCAACTCACCGTCAGGCAGTTTGTAGTCAAATGTTACCGTTCCGTCATAGCGCTGCTGGATCGAAGCATTGAACGTCAGCGTTGAATACCCCATCTCAAGGGTATCGGGGTTCTTGATGACATTGAGGCTTGAATTGTAGTAGTATGCCCCGAGTTGATCTGACGTCAGATTTTGTCTTTGTGCAATTCCCTGTATAAAGACGCCGAAGTTATCATCGAAGAATCTTTTTTCGACGCTTGCGACAAACTTGTAGTCTCTGTTTGAACTCATCAGATCATTGTAGCCGTTTTGGGCAAGAAGAGAAATTGAAGGGGCGCCGTCGGGATTTGTTTTCGCGCGCCGGATATCAAAGTTGACGGTGCCTCCGATCGCTGAAGCATCCATATCAGGCGTGACCGTCTTGAAGATTTCTATGCCCTCCAGCGAGCTGGAGGAGATCATGCTCATGTCGACCGAACGGCCGCCGGAATTATTCGTGCGTTTCGAATAATCACCGTTGGTGGCAGAAGAGCTGCCTACATCGTTAGAGGGTATTGATACTCCATCGATGGTGATGGAATTATATTTTGGTTCCAGTCCGCGGATAACGACTTGCGTGGCTTCGCCGCCGTTACGCACCAGCGAAACCCCCGGCAGCCGGCCGATGGATTCTGCCGCGTTCGCATCGGGGAGCGCTTGGATACGCGCGGATGAGACTACGTTGGCGATGTTATCGGCAGTCAATTGTTGATTGATGGCCGCATTTTGACCGCTTGCCTGCGCTGTAACAACGACCTCCTGTCCCTCAATTGCCTGGGTCGTCAAACGGATTTCCTGTTGAGCGACGCCTCCCTCAGGAACTGTCACGTCCAGCGTAGTCGTCTTATAGCCCAAATAAGAAACCTTTAACGTCTGCTTCCCCGAGGGAACATTATAGATTATTACGACACCGCCGATATCTGCAACTGAGCCCAAACTCGTGTTGAGTACAAGTACGTTCGCTCCGATAAGCGGATCGCCGGTCGACTTATCGAGAACCTTCCCTTTAAAAGAGCCGGTCCCCGCCGCATACAACGATTGAAAGGTCAAAACAAATGCTGCTGCCATCACGCAAAAAACTGATCCCCGAAAACACGATGTACCAGTAGACATTTTTGCTCTCCTTATTATTGCTGGAAAAACTTCCGATCGCTACAACGTTGGCTGTGAGAAACAATCAACGATCTCACATTACGGGAAGCGGATACTTGCGCTTTCGGTCACGACATTCGTTCCTTCGCTTAACGACATCACGTACATATCGGGATCGCGGTTGAATTTATTCCTGTACTGTCTTTTTACCTGTGCACCAACGTCAGCGACGCTTTCCTTTGCGACAAGATTGATCGTGCATCCTCCGAAGCCGCCTCCCATCATGCGGGCTCCGTAGACTCCCGGAGCTCCCTGAACGAGAGACACGAGATAGTCGAGTTCTGCGCAGCTCACTTCATAGTCATGGCTCAGGCCTTCATGAGACCTGTACATCGCGTCGCCGACCTCGTTCAGGTCGTTCTCGTTCAACGACTCGCACACGTGAAGCAGGCGCAAATTCTCCTCGACGACGTATTTGCAGCGGCGAAAAAGCAGCGGCCCCAGCGCTGCGGCCGTCTCCTTGAGCATTTCCGGTGTCACATCGCGGAGACTTTGCACGCGGGGAAAACTGCGTCGTAGTATTGCGGTTCCGTCGCCGCATTCCATTCTTCTTTTGTTGTACTCCGACGAGGCGAGCGAGTGGGAGACGTTCGTGTTGAACAGGAGGATCGCGACATCCTCGAACTGAAACGGAAAGCAGTCATACTCAAGCGACCGGCAGTCCAGCCGAAGGACCCGGTTATCCGCGCCGAAAATGTTAATGAACTGATCCATAATTCCGCACTGAACACCGACGAACTCATTCTCAGCTTTCTGCGCCAGCTTCACTAGCGCGAGCTTGTCGAGCTTCAAATCAAAAATAGTATTGAGGGCGAACGCCAGGCCGGCTTCCAGTGCTGCGGACGACGACAGTCCGGCGCCGATCGGAATATCTCCGCCGAACACGCAATTGAACCCATTGAAATCGTTGCCTTCTTTTCTGAGCTGGTCAACCACCCCCGTGAGATAATCGGGCCAGCGCTTTTCCGATCTCCGGATGTCGTGGAGGCTGAACTCATACCCCTGCTGCATGTCCACGGCGTACAATTGTGCGGACTGATCGTCGCGCGGGGAGATCGCAAAATAGATCGCCTTATCGATGGCGCCCGGGAGAACATAACCCATGTTGTAATCGGTGTGTTCGCCGATGAGATTCACTCTCCCCGGGGAGCGGATGATGAGGGGTTGTTCGTCATACAGTTTTTTAAATTTCTCTTCTACAGCATGTACGAGATTCATAGTTTCGCCGGGCGAGTTCCTTTGAAGAATCATGTATCAAAAGAATTACGTGAAGCGTTGCCACCGAAGAGCGCTATTGTCTGCAAACGTTTGCAGAAATTATGCAAAAAAATACGTCGGTTGTTTCGTTGTGAGTAACACCAGCATCGAATTGCGGTTAAATACAACAGCGGAATTTATGTTTGTTAACATCTGGTAACGCGAGTTCCTTGTGCTGCATCGCAATCGTTACCGCAAACGTTTGCAATCTAAAAGAATATGTTAAGAGTGTCAAGTACTTTTTTAGTGGAAGGCAATATTAGAATTGGCGAAACGGGGCTTGATGGGGGGAAAATGCATCGCGAACGGCCGTTGGTACGAAAAAATAGATTCCACCAATCGATGATCTGGTGCATACATCAGCCTACGAAGATGTTACGACATATCAAAAAGCCTCTGTGTTTACAGAGGCTTTTGTGTTTGTGGATTGTTCGAATCACCAAAATGTAACTACGCTCCAGAGCAGAATAACGATCCCCGAAACAACATCTGCTTCGGGGATCGTCTTACCGACATATTACAAATCAGATTACTTCATCAACAGCATTTTCTTCACCGCTTTGTATTCTCCTGCCACAACGGAATAGAAATAGACACCGCTCGACAAATGTGACGCGTCGAATTCGACAGAGTATCGTCCTGTCGTTTTGTATTCATTGACCAGCATTTTCACTTCCCGGCCAAGAGCGTCGAATATTTTTATCGTTACCAATCCATCTTTAGGAATCTGGTAATTGATTGTGGTGGAGGGATTAAATGGATTGGGATAGTTTTGTTCAAGGGCATAAACGGAAGGTACATCCGTTTGAAATGTTAATTCATTTACTGCCTCTTTAGCTAACGCGTTCCCATCCATTGTGCCGTATTCGGTCATCAGAGCACCGCGTAGGTCAGGAATATTTGAACTAACTGTGATTTTTATCCTGACGGTTTTTGCCCCTACTTTCGCAACGTTCAGCTGAGAGGTTGTCACTTGACACGGCGTCAGGTTCGATGAAGAGAACTTTCTTTCTTTTATTACACCAAGAGATTTGTTCGTGGCAACATCTACCAATTCAAGTCTATAAGAAACGTAGCCGTTTGTCCCCAACACCGTACGCGCCGATGAAGTATCTACAAATCCCGCTTCCTCACTGAACACTATGTTGCTGTTGGTATTCATCGCAAACGGTTCGCTGAGTAACACCGTGTTTAAGCTGTCGATCTGCAAAAAGGAAATATTTCTTTTTGTCACATGATTTGTCGTATCGGTTTTCGTTTGGGGTATTTCTACAAATTTGATGTTGGAATTGTCGACTGTGAGACTCCTGAGTGAATAAGAAAAATGCAAACTGTCTCCGCCAAGAACAACTCCTCTGCCGTACGTCATTGGATGACCAGACGTTTTCCGTAGCAGGGTGCCAATACGTCCAGCGCTTTGGAAATAATAGGGCATGGTGAGCGGGTAAAAAACAGACGTGTACATATTTGTATTCCCGGCACCATCAACGGGACCATTGCTCAGCTGTACGTCCCGGCCTTGCGTACTGAGCGGCACGGTGGTGGAGCTGCTGCTGAGATGGTTCTGCAAATTATTACCCCCCGAAGGGTTGATGTCGCTCCAAGCATAAAACGTGCGGGCGTTATCATCGCGTACGTTGAGCGATACCGATTGAGCCTTAAATCCGGACCCCGTGTATTGCGAAGGATATGCCTCATTCCAGTAGACAACGTTAACATCATATGGAGCGTTCACCGGATCTCCCATCTCGTCACGTATCCAGGAGACTTGTATAGTGGCATCAGGCATTTGCACCATTGACGGCTTATAATTCGCACGTCCTGTGCCAGAAGAAAGTGTCCTGGATGGAAATTGCTCATAAGACCAACTATTATTAATGTACTGACAATTCATTATCACGTCTATAATCGAGCTTGTATGACTGGCAACATCCTGTTCATAAACGATATCGAAGTCACCGTAATCAGCACTCTGAAGATTTTTATTCATATTCACAGTCGCATTGACACAATTACTCAAGGTTCCATTTACCCACACAGGCCCTAAAATTTGGGACGTTGGGTAAACTCCATTGGCATACATTTCTCCATATATCCAGTTAATTCCCGCGGTTGAACCATTTTTTCTCTCAAAAGTCACGACAAAGTTATAAATGGTACCTAGCTCTGAGTTGCCTAGTGCGATATTTGGATTAGCGTTCGTAGAGTAGGAATCAGACTGCTCCGTGTACAGCGTAGATAGTAGAGGCGTTTGATTGACATATGTACCATTACTATTTTGAAGGATCGCATACTGAATCGTGTAAAAATTGCCGGATATTTGTTGGAAGGCTAGTACAATTATATTCTCATCTGGCCCTGTACCACCCAAATTTTTATATCCCCAATCAATGGAAGGACATTTTCCTGAACCGTTATCGAGATACCTTCCGCGGTTCCCGAGGAACCATGTCGAACCGCCATCTGTGCTTTCCTCAAGCCATACGTGCCCCATACTTTCATAGACTTGATGAAGCCAGCCGTCGTGTGTTTGCACTAACTTCCGCTGGCTATTGTTGACAAAAGCAGAGGCGTTGTTGGATTTGTGTGTGACCTTATACATTGCCGGGTTAGGATAAAGTGAATTATCCGTAGGACTGAAAACACCATTTCCCCCGTTTTCCCATCCTGCGAATATGTAATTGTTGCCGCCGACGGTTTTTGTCGATGGTGCAGGGACGCTGCCGCTGTTCGATTCAACAATATGCGTTACAACTCCTGCTGAGCTTGTTCCGTCAAACTCAGTTTCGTCGTTTCTGCTTACTGCATAATTATACCTAAGATATGCCTTAAATAGGCCGTTGTTGTCATTAATGTTTGCGGAATATGAAATTGTCTGTGGATTTTTATAGTTGTTTTCCTTACCACCCACAGTTTTAGTCCACTTGCTTGTGTTATTGGGCGCTTCAACATCATTATAAAGCGAGCTGTAGCTGCCAAAGACTTGATTATCGTACGCTTGCAGATTAACTGTTTGCTGTTCGGTAGCTGAGAAACCGTACGGACTGGGGCGAGATGTTGCTCCCACATTTACTCCCACTCCTATTTGCCCTCCATGGTTGCCGTGCAGATCATTTTCTGCGGTTAATGTAACTGTCTGCGCGGTATAAGTTTCGATCACATACAACGTCAGCTGCGCAACAGGAGCGCATGTATTATTTCCTGTTTCGTTTTCGCTCAATGCCCCAAGGTAGAGATTTCCGGTGCGTGGTAGTATGTTCTTAATGTTCGGCGAGACGAGAGGACTGGTGGGGGAATTACTGCCGTAGGAAATTCCGGAGTTCATTACATTTCCGTTACCGATAGCGGTATAGTTTTGTTGATCGGTACCTAAGTTCGCAACCTGCGTAATCTTGAATGTATACAAACCAGAGGAAGTATAATAAACCACGTTCACTTGATTGACGGTTGAACCCGCATGTAGTTTACTTGTCATGTTAAAGGTAAAGTACGTTCTCGAAATAACCGTCGTGGTATCGCCATCATAATTATAAAGCCGCCCAAGCGCATACGGGGAAGGGTTATATATCACGCTGCTGTCCTTGTATATAAATTTACCCTCTGGATATGAGCTCGATGTAACCTGGATCGTATCGATTATCTGCGTTGCTAAAAGCAGATTCGCCGCCGTTGCCATAAGAATTGTAATGAGTAAAAGGATCTTTTTCATTTGAGTTTCTCCTTTGTTAAAAAATTGTTATGTTATAGACAGAATGGCCTCGGCGCAACCCGCGAAAAACGGTTTGCAAAAGGTGACCAGCCTTACGGAGCTATTCTTAACCACAGGGAATGGCGCCCCAAGCGCTATTCCCTTTTTTATGA
>CAYTOA010000046.1:0-33607 GCA_964439265.1 uncultured Chitinophagaceae bacterium | reverse complement strand
ACTAGTTACAGTAAACAGTTAACCGCTTACTGTTTACTGGTCCCTGCCTACTGTTTTCCACCAAACACATATTTCACCGCGTCGACAATCCTCTCGATCGGAATGATCGTTAATCCATCTTTCACGGCATCCTGGATTTCCGTCAGGTCTTTTTCATTCTCTTTCGGAATGAGGACCGTCTTAATGCCGCTCCGTTTTGCCGCAAGAAGTTTTTCGTTCAGCCCGCCGATCGCCAGCACGTTGCCGCGGAGCGTGATCTCCCCCGTCATCGCAACGTCGCTGCGCGCGGCCTTCCCGCTGATCGCGGACACCATTGCCATCGCCATTGTGATACCGGCGGAGGGACCGTCTTTCGGAATGGCCCCTTCCGGAAGATGGATATGAATTTCTTTCTTGGTAAAGAAATCGGGCTTAAGCTTTAACGCTTTTGCGTTGGAGCGGATATAACTGAGCGCTGCGTGGGCCGATTCTTTCATCACATCTCCCAGCTGGCCCGTGAGCGTCAGGCGCTCCGGCCCGTGCATCACCGTGACGTCAACCTCGAGAATCTCACCGCCGACACTTGTCCACGCTAAACCGGTGACCGAACCGACGCGGGGCTTGCGTTCGGCGGCACGCGAGCGGAATTTCGGAACACCCAGATATTTTTCAATCTTGTCGCCATCCACAATGATGGCCGGATGTTTTTTCTTTTTCATCGTGCCGTGTTTATGTCCGTTCTTCTGCCTGCTGAGGACAATTTCCTTCGCCGCTTTTCTGCAGACGGAAGCGATTTCGCGCTCGAGGTTTCGGACGCCGGCTTCACGGGTATACTCCTGAACGATCTTGCTGATTGCATCGTCGCCGATCACAACATCCTTTTCCTTCAAGCCGTGTTCGGCCATCTGCTTTGGGATGATATGACGTTTCGCAATTTCCCGCTTTTCAAAATCGAGGTAGCTCGAAAGTTCGATGATCTCCATTCTGTCCTGAAGAGGAAGCGGAATCGTGTAGCGCACGTTCGCCGTTGTGATGAACATGACGTGCGAGAGGTCGTAATCAACGTCGAGATAATGGTCGCTGAACGTACTGTTCTGCTCCGGATCCAGTACTTCGAGAAGTGCAGAAGCAGGGTCGCCGTGAAAATCCATGCTCATCTTATCGACTTCATCCATCAACAAAAGAGGATTGATCACGCCGGCCCGCTTCATCGACTGAATGATTTTTCCCGGCATGGAGCCGATGTAGGTCCGCCGGTGTCCCCTGATCTCCGCCTCGTCCCGGATACCGCCGAGCGAGATACGGACAAACTTCCTTCCAAGGGCGCGCGCGATCGACTTTGCGAGGGATGTCTTCCCTACGCCAGGAGGTCCGACGAGGCACAGGATCTGCCCCTTCATTTCTTTAACGAGGTTGAGCACCGCGATATGTTCGAGTATGCGTTCCTTCGGTTTTTCCAATCCGAAATGGTCTTCGTCGAGAATTCCTTTGACGTGATCGACTTTCAGATTGTCCTTCGTCCGTTTATGCCAGGGCACGCCGGTCAGCCAGTCCAGGTAATTGCGCGTCACCGTGAACTCCGGCGACATCGCGGGCGTTTTCTTCAGCTTATTGAATTCTTCAATTGCTTTTGTATGGGCCTCCTTCGGCATCTTCGCTTTTTCGATCTCTTGCTTCAGCTTTGCCAGCTCCGGCGATGCTTCGTCCTCGCCCAGCTCGTCCTGCAAAATTTTTATCTGTTCCTGGATGAAAAACTTTCGCTGCGACTTCTGAATGTTGTCATGGACTTTCGAATCGATCTCCCGTTCGATCTTCAACATGCTGATTTCGCCGTTGAGGATGCGGATCACCTCCATGAACTGTTCGCGCGTATTATGGATGCGCAAAATCTTCTGCTTGACTTCGACGCTCTGGACGATATTCGCGGCTATATAATAGAGCCGCCGCTGACCATCCTTGATGTTTTCGTATGCCGATAGAACTTCAGGGGGAATGGCCCGGTTCGCGCGGACATATTCGGAAAAAAGCGTCGACGCGTGGCGGATGATCGCCTCCATTTCGGTATTCTCTTCAGGAACGCCCGCGTGGATCTCGATCTCGGCCTGCAAATACTTTTCGTTCGTCACATACTTTTTGATCGAAGCCTGAACGATGCCGTCCACAAGGATTTTCAGCAGTCCATTGGGGAGCTTGAGGATCTGAATAATTTTAGCGACGACGCCTTCTTTGTAAATGTCGTCTGCCCCCGGTTCGTCGATCGACGGGTCTTCCTGTGCTGCGAGAAAAATATATTTCTCATTATCCAACGCATAATTGGCCGCACGGAGCGACGATTCGCGTCCGACGAGCACGGGGAAGATCATGTAGGGAAATATCACGACATCCCGCAACGGAAGCACGGGGAGGGTTGTCGGGATCGTGTCGACCTTGGATTCTTTATCTTTTACTTTATCGATTGCCATCTCAGAAACGCTCTAATCCGGTAGGATGAATAAAGACAGAAAAAGCGGGAAAACAATCCGCTTGGTTTTGGTGCAATGTATTTACAGTTGTGTGTAAAAAGGTACTGATAATTTGAGGGGATGTCAAGGCAGGGTATAACGGGAACTACTTCGTGCGCTGCGGCGCATCTGTGAGCAAGCTTACAACGACTAACCCGAGAAGCCGGGCATCGAGCAAACGGTAATGGAACGTATAGATCAGATGCTCGTAAAACTTGTTCCACTTCTTGAGAAGTTCGGCGGGGCTAAATATTTGAATATTGTGATCGAACAAAAAAGCAATCAGCGTAATTGCGGCAAAATATTCGTTGATCGACAAATATCTTTCTCGTTCATCGGGGTTACATTGAACGACCTGAATAGGCTTTATGCGCAAAAGCCAGAAAGCGGTAGAGGCGGCAATTTTCTCATTATTTACCTTTTCAATTTCGTGAAATTCTTTGATACGGTTAATATCGGCATAATAATTTAGAACGACTTCAAACAATAAATCCATTGACATCGTGACGGATTTTGGGTCGATACCAATGGATCGTATATATTCATTGTACTGTTCGAGAAGAAGCGCACCACGCAGTTTTATTTTTTCACCATACTCTTTCTTGAGGTCGGTTTAATCCCTAAGCACCATGAAGTTTCTTCATCCCCTTCATATGCTTTTGCGCAAGTCCCGATTTCATGACAATTTTAAAATTTTTCAATGCCGCTTCGTCGTCAAAATCATCGGCACTAATTGGCAATACCCATTTTTTTAGCCGGCCGGACTCGAGCTGTTGGTCGAGTTCCAAAAACCGCTTGAATTCCTTGCTTGCCATTACTTGCTTCAATCTGCCCATAATCGTCTCCCGTTGTTAAAGTAACCTTTCAGGAAGTGGTTGGAAGGTATTAAATTCTTGAGTCTTTTTCAAATTCGGGCAGTGTGTTGGAAAATTACCCCGTCCTTCTCTATTGAATTCCCCAATTACGAAGTGCTTGCCTTACTCTGTCGTCGAACTTGACTCTCTATAGTTTACCCCGTTCCCAAATACTATTTGTCCGAAGGACTCCTTTGGAAGGGACACACGAACTTTTTTCGGCACTTCACGTGGAGTGCAATTTCTGTTAGCATACGCTTCCAATCGGAGATTGGGAGCGCGGTAAACGATGAGGGAATGGTGCGAAGCGTCAGGGGTGGTTCTTCTATTCCACCTGCATTGCTGCCGGCATCTCAACCTTTTTTCCGTTCGTGTGGAATCTCGGAATGAACGAAACGCGTTTGAACAGCGCCGGGAGTTTTTCTTTCAATCCGTCGACGTACGTATACATCACCGGCACGAGCACAAGCGTCAGCAGCAGCGAACTTGTCAGCCCGCCGACAAGCGCCCACGCGAGACCGGACTTCCACTCTGCGCCTGCCTCGATGCTGATCGCGATCGGCAGCATGCCGAAGACCATCGCGACCGTCGTCATGAGGATCGGACGGAGACGGGTTTCACCTGCTTCCAGCAGCGCTTCGTAGGTCGGAAGATTGCGTTCTTCTTTCATCTGGTTTGTGCGGTCGACGAGAAGAATCGCATTTTTTCCAACAAGCCCGACGAGCATGATGATGCCGAGAAGCGAGAAAATGCTGAGCGCTTTCATCGTCAACGCCAACGCGAGCAAGGCGCCGATCATTGCAACGGGAATAGAAAAGAGCACGACGAATGGATAAACATACGAATCGTACAATGCCACCATGATCAGATACGTGAAGAGAACGGCGGCAAAAAGCGCAAACCCCAGGCTGCCGAACCCGTCCGATTGGTTCTTCAGGTCGCCGATATAGCTGATCTGAATTCCCGGGGGCACGACTCCTCCCGACAACGCCTTCTGAATATCCGCGCCGATCGTGCCGCTCGGCCGCCCGATTGCCTGCGAATATACCGTTACGGAAAAATTCCGGTCCTGCCTCTGTAACTTTGTCGGTCCCGTCGTCTGGTAAATGTTCGCAAACTGTTTCACCTCGACCAATTCTCCTTTTCGATTGAGAACGGTGATGCCGCCGACATCGGAGGTCTTCGAACGGTCGAATTTGTCCAGGACGATGCGCATATCGTACTCTGTCGTCCCTTCGCGAAACTTGGAGTCATCATCCCCATCCAATGCCACGCGCAGCGTCGTACCGACGTCGGCGAGGGTCAAGCCGAGGGCCGCCATTCGCTGGCGGTCGATCTCAACGCGCGTTTCCGGCTTTCCGTCTTCTGATGAAAGCCGCACGTCGGCGGTTCCCGCAATCGTGCGCATGACATCGGCGACCTTGGATGCGGCCGCGCGGACTTCTTCATAATTTGTTCCGCTCACGACCAATTGAATCGGTGTCTGGTTCGCCGTACCGAAAATACCGATCGGATTGACCCGAACCTTCACGCTCGGGATCTCGCCCGTCTTCAATTTGATCTCCTCGGCAATTTCATCCGTCGACCGCGAACGCTGTTCGCGCGGCACGAGCGTGACGTTTAACTCCGAGTTGTTATTGGACGTTTGCCCCAGCAATCCTTCGCTCGATGCGCCGACATTCACAAACATTTTCTGCACTTCCGGTATTTCCGAGATGATCTTTTCCACCTTCTGCGTTACATAGTTCGTATTGTCGAACGTGGATCCCGGGGGAAGCTCAAGCGTAACGGTAAATTCGCCGCGGTCTGCAACCGCGATAAATTCCGAACCGATAAATCCAAGAGGAACAAGCGAAAGAGCGGCAAAGAACAGTACCATGGCGAGGATGATGATCCTGCTTCGGTGATGAAGACTCCAACGAAGAATCGTAACGTATTCGTCCGAGAGCTTCTTGAACATTCCCTCGAACCAGACTGCAAATGTTCCGAGAATTGTCCGGTCGGTGAGCCGCTCAAGCTTCGCAAACCGCGAAGCAAGCAGCGGCGTAATGGTAAATGAAACAAAGAGCGACATCAGCGTCGAGAAGACGACTGTCAGCGCAAACTCCCGCATAATGTTGCCGACAAGCCCGGAGACCAGCGACAGGGGGAGAAAAACGACGACGTCCACGAGCGTGATCGAGAGAGCGGCAAAGCCGATTTCGTTTCTTCCCTTGATCGAGGCGCTGCGTTTCTCTTCGCCGTGTTCAAGATGGCGGTAGATGTTTTCCAGCACAACGATCGAGTCGTCAACAAGAATACCGACGACGAGCGACAATCCGAGGAGCGTCATGAGGTTGAGGGACATCCCGAACACGTACATTCCGATGAACGACGAGACCATCGACGCCGGGATTGCGATCATGACAATGATCGAGTTGCGGATGCTGTGAAGGAATCCGAGCATGACCAGCGCGACAAGGAAGATCGCCAGCGTCAGATCGTGCTTGACCGCGTCTGCCGCATCCTTCGTAAACGTGGAGCCATCCTGGGCAATGTTGAACTTCAAATTTACGGAGTTGAAGTCTTTTTCTATTTTTGGAAGCTCCGCTCTGATCGCCGAACTTACTTCAACCGCGTTCGCATCATTCTGTTTTTGGATCAGCAAACCGACGGACGTAATACCGTTGATCCGGCTCAGCGTGGAATAATCCTTCTGGCCGTCCTGCACTTCGGCAACGTCGGCGAGCGTGACATCTCCTCCTTGTTTCGATTGTGCAATGACAAGTTTGCGGACGTCATCGACCGTGGCAAACTTCCCCGCGATCCGGACGGTGTATTGAGTTTGCCCTTCCTCCACTTTGCCGGTCGGAAAATCGAGGTTTGAGGATTTTACAGCCTGCACCACCTGCAGGATCGACAGCCCGTACGACCGGAGTTTCTGTGCGTCAACATTGATACGGATCTCCCGTTCATCACCGCCAACCAGCGTGATCTGCGCAACCCCCGCCACTTTCGACAAACGGGGCTGCACCCGATCCTTCAGAAGCTGATAGAATTCCCGGCTCGGCATCGAACTTGTCGCCCCCATCCGCATTACAGGAAGTTCGTCGAGGGCAAACTTGGTGACCGTCGGCGTTTTCGTTCCTTCAGGAAGTGTGAAGGCTACCTCATTCACTTTGCGCTGTGCATCCTGCAGTGCTACATTCACGTCGGCGGACTGCAAAAATTCGATATTCACAAATGAGACTCCCTCCGACGAGGTCGCATAAACAGCCGACACTTTGTCGATGCCGGAAACGGCATCTTCGATGACCTTCGTGACGGAGGTTTGCACTTCGTTCGGCGATGCTCCTGGATAGATCGTTGTGATCGTCACGTAGGGAGACGAAATTTTTGGAAGTAGTTCGTACTTCAGTTGTGAGTAACTGAAAATTCCGAGCACTCCAAGCGCGGTAAAGATCACCACGATAAGCGTTGGGCGTTTGATGGCTAATTCAGTCAGTGTCATTTATTCTCTCCATGGTATCGGGAATCGTACGATTGCTCCCCTGATATAATCATTGTACAACTGTCACGGTCACATTGTCTTTTAAGTTATTCTGGCCGCTCAACACGACGTCTTCACCTTGCTGCAAGCCCGACAGAACTTGCAGGCTTGTACCGACTTCGGAACCGACGATGATGCTGCGGAGGCGAGCAACTCCCTTCTCGACCACAAATACCTGGGGGTCTTTCGTACTGCCAACAAGCGACTCTCTTGGAATCGAAAGCGTCTCGCCGGCATGGATCGAGACAAACAATACGCGGCCGAACATTCCCGCCTTCAACGGATGCGCCGCGCTGTTGGCAAGCTGCACTTCCACCGGATAGGTATGGGCTTCATCTCCCTTCGCGCTGATCGTCGCAATCGTTCCTTTAAACGTCACTCCGGGATACACATCGGTCGTAATTTCCGCGGCGTCGCCGACTTTCAATTTAAATGCATCTTCTTCCGCAACGTTAAGTTTCACCTTCAGCGTCGAAATATCCACAACGTTCGCGATCACATTATTTTTTTGCACCATAGTTCCGATGTCAACCGGGCGTGCGCTCACCACTCCCGCGATCGGAGTTTTAATCTTCGTGTCGTTATATTGCCGCCGGGCGATAATGTACTGTGCCTCTGCGGACTTATACCCTAGCCGCGCGGATTCAAGCTGCTCGTCGGATACCGATGCTTCTTTATAGAGTTTTTCATACCGTTCCAGATCTCTTTTTGTTTTTTGATAATTCACTTCCGCTGCGGTATAACTCGCATGCTTCAGTTCATCATCTATTTGAACAAGGACGGATCCGGCTTTCACCTTATCGCCGATCTTCACCATCACATTCGTTACTTTTCCCTCAGTTTCGGAGAGAACTGCAACGTCGTTGGAAGCTGTGATGGTACCCGTCAATGACAGGTTCTCAGAAAGTACTTCTTTCTGAACCTGTACGAGCGTTACGGGAAGAAATTTAACGACGTCGCTTTTTGACTTGGCCTGCATCTTCGATTTGTTGTTCAGCAGGACGGCAACCGTTATCGCAAAGACAGTGACGACAACGGCAAGAACTTTTACATTTTTCATGCTCCACTCCCTCACTAAGTATAATTGTTGATAATGAAATTCAATTCTCCGGCGCCATCTTTCAATTGCGTTGCCGGATTTCCATACAAACAACAATGCAAGCCCAACGAATGCAGCAAATACAATCAAAACGGTCGCGAATTATATCACGTTTTTTTCTTCACTGTATCCTTTTTCTGGATACTGTATTTGTTGGACGATCGGTAAAAAATATGGTTTCGCGGGGATTCTTGAACTCGGCAATAGCTCAAGAAGCGGGAATCTTGTTTACGCAACCAGAGCTTGATAACTCTTCCTGGCATCTTCTGTCATCATTGTTTCCAAAAGCATGCCGCGCGCCCGGCGGAGTGCCGCTTCTAAATCGACTCCCATTACGTCGCGCCAATAATTGTCCTCCCTGTCCATCTGACGCATCAGTCCGTTCGAGCTTGCCCAGAGAATAACGGCGGCTTCCTTCGGGTCGATGTCTTGTTGAATGACCCCTTCCTCAATTCCCCGTTTGATTGCATCGATGACAACCAGCCAGACTTTTTGGTTGTGGCCGGCACAAGAATGAAGCATCTCTTCTGAGACTTGTTTGTGGAACTGGGGATTTTCAAAAAAATGAAGCATCTGGTAATAGCTCCGGTGCTGTTTAAAAAATTCATAGTACGCCTCGCCAAGATCTGAAATGGTTTCAAGCGTACTCCGGGATTCTGAAAGAACCTTCATGAACATTCCATGCAGGACGTCCATCCCCCGAAGCATCACGGAAAGATAAAGGTCCTCTTTACTGTTGTAATAGAGGTAAAGGGTCCCCTTGCTTAATTCGGCGGCCTCCGCGATTTCGTCCATCGTAGCGGCGGAAAGCCCCTTTTGAAAAAATATCCTCTGTGCCGCATCGATTATTTCCTCCCTTCGATGTTCTTTTTCCCTCTCTTTTCTTTCAACAATTCCCATGTTTTGCTCCTTTGTGTCGGATGAGAGTCTGTCCGCAAAACTGTGCCGCCTCGGCAATGAAATCAGGGCCTGGCGCCGCTGCACTGTACCGCTGAACAGAAACTGACTACGAGTTATTAACATCTGAAGGTGCGGGAAAAGTTTCAGCTATTGAGAAGGGTTAGCTAAGGGCTTGAAATATTTGCTTTTGCGGGGGAAACGAAGGTGAGCAAAATCAGAAAAAGAGGGTATGCCGAAAGACGAATGATAAAATAGCCGGCGTGAATTTCACCGCCGGCGTTTTGACAGCCACGCCTCTGGATTTTGTTTTTCTTTCTCTTTCCAAACTTCAAAATGGAGAATGCTGCCGGAAACGGAATCGCCGCTTCGCGCGATGACCATTCCCTCCGACACTTGTTGTCCTTCGGAGACTGTGATATCGGAAAGATGTGCGTAGACAGTATGAAATCCTCCTGCATGTCGGAGTATAACAAGATTGCCGTACGATGGCAGCCAGTGAATCATCGCTACTTCTCCGTCGGCAACAGATTTCACAGCCGACCCGCTTTCGATCGAAATATCGATCCCGGTATTCTGCGTTACGGTTTTCAATACAGGATGCACGTGGTTGCCAAAATGTGCAACGACGGCTCCGGCCGATACCGGCCAGTGCAATTTTCCCTTCAGCGATTGAAACATCGTTCCTGTTTCTGCGGGTGGTTCTTCAGTCGCTTTCAGTTTCAATCGCTCCCGTTCTGCCGCGCGTTCCCGTGCGCGGATCTCTTCATGTTCTTTCCGGATGCGTTCTTTTTCGACAAGGTCGGTGATGAGGTCTTCCAGCTCCTGGGCGGCCTGCGTTTTTCTCACCAGTTCTTTTTTCATCGCCGCTTTATCTTTGCGGATTTCCTTCAACGCAATGGCCCGTTTACGTTTCTTGTTCTGAAGGAAGTGTTCCTCCTGTTCCTTGCTGGATATGATTTCCTGCTGCTCGCCGAGTTTTTCTTGTAATTCAGACTTCTCGGACTCGAGGATGAGCCGCTTATCCTGGATTTTCTCCAGGTCTTTTTTACGCTGTTCCGAGAATCGTTTGAGGTATTCGATGCGGATGTAAAGCTGGTTGATGGAGTTCGATGAGAGAAGCGTTTCCAGATCGTAAACCCTTCCAAACTTGTACACTGCGGTAACATATTTTGCGTAATGAAGCTTGAGAAAGGCAAGCTGTTTTTCGAGGAAGCTGATATTGTCCGACGCAAGGGCGATCGAGGTTTGCAGCTGCTCTTCCTCATCCTTGAGCTCTGAAAGGAGTGAACGAACGAGGTTGCTCTGCTTCTCATAATTGTCGAGCCGCTCGAGCGTCACTTTCTCTTTCTTCTCGCTTTCCTGGATGCGCTGTTCATAGGCATCGATCTCTTTCCGCAGCTGCTCTAGTGCCCGTTCTTTTTTTTTGATGTCCCCTTCGCCGCCGTTGACGGCGGGACAAGCGAACGCGGCAAGGAGAATCAGGAACAAAAGGTGTTTCATTGTAGGTCCAATGAAAACGGAAAGTTGGTGCTGTTTCTAATATTAAATATTTTACTATAACCGCAGAGGACGCTAAGGGGGCAAAGCGGTATTTATAAAGCTACTAAGATATCCTTGCGCCCTTAGCGTCCTTTGCGGGAAACTAACATCTATTCTTTCGTTACGCGCCGCGCGTCGGAGGGAACATGGAGTACGAGCGGACCGACGGGGCCGTTCAGGTGAAGATCATCGTACGAGAGCGACACGGAGGTTTGCATTTTTTCCTGGTTAAGATGGATTGCCTGGAGCGCGGAAGTTCCATCGGCGCGCCGGTCGTACTCAAATAGTTCTTCACTCCATACCTCCCCGGCAGAATCAATATGTACGATGCCGGTGATGAGAAGCGCCTGAGTGTCAACACTGTATTCTGTGGATCCCTTCTTTTGACGGAATAGAAGAACGTATGAATTGTCCCTCACCGTAAAGCTGTCCGGCGAGATTTCATTCGTCAAGAATGTCCGTGTTCCGCAAAAAGTATCGATGACGTCATCGGCGGCGAGCTGAATATTCATGAACGCCGGCATCGGGCTCCCCTTCACCTCGCCTTCTATCACCTCGTTCTTAAAGCTGTTGTAAAATGTATAGCGCCCCTTTGCAAAGAGCGCGGATGCGACGTGGATGCCGAACGGTCCTTCGAGATCAACAAGCACAGAGTCCGGTCTCCGCAGGCGGAGTTCAAACGAACCCGAGCTCGTGAACGAGGGGGACTCGACAGAAATGGACCCTTTTGCTTCAAGCGTGGTAACGTCATGTCGGCGGGAGTTGACAGCGTCGATGACCTGCTGTGCGGATTCATTCGCCGCAGGCCTGCGGAGTTCTTTGGTCGGGGCGCAGCCCGAGAGCGCGAGCAGTGAGCAGAAGACCAGCACTCTTTTCATAATGAACCGCGCGCCAGCTTCTCTTTGAGCAGCGTGTTTTTCGAATCGCGTTCCAGCGCTTTTGCCCAATATTCCTTCGCCTTTTCGAACTGGCTCAATTTCGAATAGATATCCCCGAGATGTTCATACACTACGGCACTTGTTTCCCCGACATCGATCGCTTGCTTGACGTACTTCTCAGCGTCAACATAATTGCCGAGTTTGAAATAAATCCATCCGAACGTATCGAGATACGAGCCATTAGCAGAATCTTTCGCGAGCGATGCTTTCGACATGAGAAAGGCACGGTCCAGCTGTTCGCCGCGCTCCGACAAACTGTAGGCATAGTTATTCAGCACCATCGCGTTGACGGAATCTACCTTCAACGCGGCCTCGAATGTCTTGTCCGCTTCGGGATAACGTTTCAGGGCATCGAATGTCGATGCAAGCGATGAAAGGGCGTTGATATCTTTGGGGTTGATCTCGATAGCGCGCTGAAGAGGGGCGATGGCGTCCTCGTTGCGGTCCACGCGCGTGTAGCCATATCCGAGCAGGAAATTTATCCCGCCGTCGTTGGGGACGATCTGGCGGGCTTTTTCGAGCACAGAAACGGCCTGACTAAAATCCTTCTTATCAAACAGGATCGACCCTAGGTACCACCACGCTTCGGCGTTCCAACCGGCAACTTTCGTCACCCTGTCGAAATATTCGTATGCGGAGCTGTCATTTTTTTCGAGGATGGCCAGGCGGCCGAGGTAAAACATCGGACGCCAATCGTCGGGATAGTGGTCGAGGAAAGCAACAAACTGCGCTTTCGCGCTTGCGAGCAATGTCGAGTCTTTCTGGCTTTGCTCCAGATACGCGACGGCGATTCTAAAACGGCTGTCCGCCGAGATCGAGTCGTTCTTCAAGATCGTCTCAAATTGATCGCGCGCCTTGTCCCATTTGTTCTGCTGCAGATAAACTTCTGCAATAGCACCGCGTAACTCCAAGTTGTGCGGGTCCGAATCCAGCATATCATTGAACAGCCTCAGGGCTTTGTCGTACTGTTCCGACCGCACATACATCTCGCCGAGATTTTGTTTGAGCGATAAGTTGCTCGGGTCGATCTTCACCATTTGTTCGAATGCGGCGGCGGCTTTGTCGAACCGATGAAGGGTCGAATTCAGTTCAGCAACTTTGAACAGGACATCCCATTCCGGGCCGTTACGCTGGAGAATTTTATTGTACATCTCTAACGCTTGAAGCGGATATTTCGGTGCCAGCAACTGCGCAATATTGAACATGCTCTGCACGTGCGTGGAATCGATCTTTAGAATCTCCCTGTATTCCGCAATCGCAGAATCAACTTGAGACGCTTTGAGGTAAATATCGGCGAGCGTTTCGCGGTAGGTCACGTTGGATGTATCGAGCTTGATTGCTTCGGCGGCCATCTCGGCTGCCAGGGCGGACTTGTTCAAGACGGCATAATCCTTTGCAAGTGCGTAATAGATCGCCGGGTCTTTGTCGTACCGGAGCGCATCCTGGAACTCGATGATCGCCTCGGCAAACTGACTCTTGCTTTCAAGCAGCGAACCATCGATAAAGTGCTGCAACGCGATCGACTTCTGGTCGCTGCGGGCCTGATCCTCGGCTTCGCTCGGTTTCTTCACAACCTGCACTTCTTTTTGCGAAGAGCATCCCGCCGCGGCGAGCATGATCATCACCAACACTGTGCTGCAAAACTTCTTACCCATACCGTCTCTTCCTCCTGGTTCCTTTTTAAAAATATATCAATTTCATCGATGAGTTACAATATGCAGAAACGACGGGATCGGCGTGACATATAGTTGTCAACACCCTTACCATTCCCACACACAGCAACGCTATCATTGGTATCCTGTGAATATCTTTGGCACCCACGATGCAAGCAGCCCGGTACCAAACGGCGTCAACTTTACTGGAATTTTGAATCCTACTTTTCTATCTTTTCAGAATGATTTGCCGATCTCAATGATGGTGCGAAAGCTTCCAACGAGAATTCTTCCGCTCATGATCATTAGACACCGTACGCCGTTATTAGTAAAAGAGGGGCGAACATTCACACATGAGATATCTTGCAAAGTGATTCATCTATGAACGTTCAGCGTATTACCTTAGAAGGAAAGCACGTAAGGCTCGAGCCTCTGACACAGGCCCACCACCTTCAACTGTGCGACGTCGCTTTCGACGATGAGTTGTGGAAGCTCACAACGACGATCATCCGCACGCCGGATGATATGAAGAATTACATCGACGCGGCTCTCATGGACTTTTCCGAAGGCAAGGCGTTGCCGTTCGCGATCATAGAAAAATCATCGAACATGCCGGTCGGAAGCACCCGATACGGCAACATTGAGAGGGCGCATCGCCGGCTCGAAATAGGATGGACGTGGATAGCGAGGCAATGGCAGCGCACGGCGGTGAACACGGAAACCAAATACCTTCTTCTTTCGCATGCGTTCGATGCGCTCGGATGCATGAGGGTTGAATTCAAAACAGACTCAACGAACAGCCGTTCGCGCAATGCCCTGATGCGGATCGGCGCGAAGGAAGAGGGCATCTTTCGCAATCACATGATCATGCCGGGGGGACGCATCCGCCATTCGGTGTACTTCAGCATCATCGACTCGGAGTGGAGCGCGGTGAAAAATGAATTGGAAAAGAAACTGGCAAGAACGTACTGATCCCCTCCGGTGAGCTTCTATTCTCTCCCCACTCCAACTTTTTTCACGACCCCCATCTTTGCACCAAGAAACCGTTCGCCGATCTCGGTGAACTTTGCGGGAATGTCGCTGACAAAAAACTGAAGATTAGGCTTTTCCTTGCTTGCGTTCTTCAAGCGATGCTCATCCAGCACTTTTTCCACCTCGAGCGCCGCCGATTCGCCGGAATCGATTAACACCGCGGAACCTTTTAAAGCATCCGAGATGACATTTTTTAGCAGCGGGTAATGAGTACACCCCAGCACGAGCGTGTCAATTTTTTCCTGCATGAAAGGAAAAAGATATTCCTTCGCGATCATCTCTGTTGCTTTGTGGCCGATCCATCCCTCCTCGACGAGCGGCACGAAAAGCGGGCACGGACGGCTGAAGACGGCAATGGCGCCGTCGATCTGCCGGATCGCGTTCGCATATGCATTGCTTGATATTGTGCCTATCGTTCCGATAACTCCGATCCTCTTTTTCTTCGACGCGGCCGCGGCCGATTTCGCGCCGGGAATGATCACGCCGACGACAGGAATTTTTGCACGTTTCTGCACAACGTCGAGAGCGACCGCCGAAACCGTGTTGCAGGCAACAACGATCATCTTCACGTTTTTTGAGAGAAGAAAATCCGTGTCCTCTTCTGCGTACTCGCGAACGACCTGCGGTGATTTCGGTCCGTACGGAACGCGCGCGGTGTCGCCGAAATAGACGATGTTTTCCTGCGGCAGCCGGTGCAGGAGCGCGTTCACAACCGTCAATCCGCCGATCCCCGAATCAAAAACGCCGATAGGTTTGCTGGCATTCATATTATTGCGACGAAAGCTGTATGTTGATGAGTTGGTAGATCCTGTGCAGCAGTTTTTCCTTGATCTGTTTCTTTCGTTCCGCGTCCCGAATTGGACTATTATGTTCATCGAGGACGTAGAATGAATCCACAATACCGTCAACGCGCGTGGCGATCTTCGCGAAATGGATGTTTAATCCCAACTGCGAAAACGATCTCGTTACTTTGTACAGAAACCCCACCGTGTCCGGCGCGTAGACGTCAACGATGGTAAAATTCTGCGCATCCTCGAATGTCACGTCGATCCGGATATTCGGATGGAAGAGCGGCTTGGGCCGGCGTTTCCAGCGGCGGTGATGCCGTTCAAAAAGATGGTCCAGCGTCACTGTCCCGCGCAGGACGTCGTCGAAATCTTGTTTGATCTTATCGGCCTGGTCATCGAGAAGTCTTCTTTTGGTGGCGACGTTAACAACGCGGAACTGATCGATCACGATGCCGTCATCGCGGGTAAAAATCTGCGCGTCGAAAATGTTAGCGTCGTTCGCCGACAGCACGCCGCATAAACTGGAGAGAAGGTACGGTGCGTCGTGGGTGATCGCGGTGACAGCACTGTGCGATTCCTCGTGATGGATGATTGAGGATACGGTTTCAAGGCTGCGAATGCTGAGGATGTGCCCGGCGATGTCCTCCTGCGAAAAAATCTTGATATACGCGTCATTATGAATTGACATGATATGCCGCTCGACTTCTTCCCGGGGCAGTTGCTCGGACATCGTTCGAATCACCGAGCGGACCAATTCCTCGTGCCGTTCCTGCTGGAAGGTCACCGCTTCTTTGAACGGGAGCTTCCGTTCAAGCACACCGCGGGTCTGGAGATACAATTCCTGCAGCAGCATTTCCTTCCACGAGGTCCAGACATTTTTGTTTACGGCGGACAGGTCGCAATATGTAATGAGGAAAAGGAGGTCCAGCTGTTCCGGCCGCTGAAACATTTCGGCGAACTCGGCGACAGTTTTCGGGTCGCTGATGTTCCGACGGAACGCGATCTGCTCCATCATCAGGTGGTTGCGGATAAGAAAAGCCACATCGCCGTTCTCATCGGGATAGTGGAATCGGCTGAGAATATTCCGCGCAACGTCCACGCCCCGAATTTCATGCTCCTCGATGCCGTGCGGCTTTTCGATATCGTGGAAGAGCAAGCCGAGAAACAGGACCTCCTTCTTTTCCAGCCGCTGATATGCGGCCGCAAGGATTCCTTTACCGCCGGCCAGCCGTTCCGCGTGTTCGATAGCAATGAGCGTATGCGCGTCCGCCGTATAATAATGATAAACGCTGTGCTGAAAAAAAGCGACGAGGTCTCCCCATTCAGGAATGTATTTTCCCAGAACGTCGAAATCGTTCATCATCGTGAGCGTCGAGGCTACGTTGGACGGCAGCCGGAGGATGTCCATAAAGACCGCAGCGGCGTCTTCCGCTGTAATGCTCTGCGCATTAAAAATGTGCGACGATCGGCCGATCGCGGCAATCGTTCCCTGCAATGAATGTCCGAGGGTCAACGAGTGCCTGCCGCACCAGTAGAATGCTTTGAGAATTTCTGCCGGCGTAGAGATTTCAACGGCGGTGTTGCGCTGGAGCAGTTCGTCGCCGCGTGCGATGAAATGAACGTCAAGGATTTGCTCTTTCGGTTTCCGCCACGACGAAGGCTCGATACTTTTCCGGAAATGGTTGATCAGCCGCTGGTTCAAACGGAAAATGCTCCGCGCATGGAGAAAATATTCGCGCATGAACTTTTCGACGTACTTCAGCTCGCTGTCGTCGCCAAAGCCAAGTCCCTTGGCAATTTCCCGCTGAATGGAAAAATCAAGCGAATCGTGGATGGTTTTTGCGAAATAGTGTGTCTCATGCCGCGTGCGGAGGAGGAAGTTCAGTGCGCCGACCGCCGCGTCGCGTTCCTCCTGCGAGATGACATTTTTGCGATAGAAGGTATCGATCATGAGTTTGCACGACGACTCTCCGTTCAGGAACGGCGATTCAGTAAAATAGTCGGTGTCTGTCGACCGGTACACCCAGAGGAGGTTGTGGAGGTCGCGCAAACCGCCTGCACTGTTCTTCAGGTTCGGCTCAAGCAGTTTCACGGAGTTCCCGTATTTTTCATGGCGCTCATCCATTCCCACCATGATCGCTTTGACGAAGACCAGATCGAATTTTTTCTGAATTTGCCGGAATACATTGTCGGCATATAATTCCAGGACGCGGTCGCTTCCGCAAACGAACCTGCTCTCAAGGATCGACGCCCACGAATCGACATCCGTTTCGTACAGATCGACGCAATCTTTCACCGTCCGCACGCTGTGTCCCACGTTGAACCCGGCATCCCAGAGCGCGCGAAGGAACTGTTGAATGGGTTCGGAACCGGTAATCTTGGCCTTTTCATTTTCCGCAAGGATCATCAGATCGAAATCGGAATGAGGACACAATTCGGACCGTCCGTACCCTCCCAGGGCAACGACGGCATAATCGCCCGAAGCCGGGTTTGATTTCCAAATTTCGGAGAGCGTCGAATCAACAAGCGAAGTCAGCCGCGCACTGACGGCGAAACCATCCGCGCCGCCGCGATGCAGTTGGAATATTTCGGCAGATTCAGAAGTGTAGCGATCTTTGATTGTCACTGAAGGCGAAGGAAGAATAACTGGATGCGACAATATAAAGAAGAACGGCACGAGTTACAAATGCTGGAACTCTCGCAAATCCCGACGGGATGGCTTCGCCAGACGCAAAGGCGCTAAAGTTCTCTCTCAATATCAATCTGCGGATTGGCGTCTTTGCGAGAGACAAATTTTATGTACTCCATGCTCTATAGTTTGGCTGCGACAACTGCAACGTCTTTCATTGTGTGCATGATTCCACCCGAGGAGTCGAGAGCTTCAAAGAGAATGATGTACAATCCAATCCTGACGCGCCTATTATAGTCGTCCAATCCATTCCACAGAATTGTCCCTGTAGACGCTGCTGGTTCGTTGTTGGCAATCGTCCGCACTAACCTCCCCTGAACGTCAAAACACCGGACACGAATCATTGAGATCGCAGATGGCAAAGCATATTTGATGACAAGAAAGTCATCAATTCCGTCGTTGTCCGGTGAGAACGGGTTGGGCGAAAGTGTAAGGTGTGCACCAGAAGGAACCGACATTGTAAAAATGCTATTTCGTTCTCCCGGTGTTGCGCCCCCGACGGCGATCGATGAACTCCAGTTTCGCCGGTCGTTGCTCGCAAGAGCCGGATTGATACGCTCGAGAGATTTTCCAGCCGTAGGTGTGTTCAGCATCGGATTGTGCCACGACGGCGAATACCGGACACTGTCTATTTGTGTGTGTGTGAGGTCGAGGAGAACCACGTCTCCGCCTGAATTACTGAGCGACAGGTCTTTATTCGTAACGACAACCTTTCCCGGGCCGAGGAGAGCAGGGAATTGCCGTACGACCAATGAGTCTGCGCATATGACGGCATATTCATTCGGCGCCAGTAACATCCTCGTGAATGAGAGCCTGACTGCCCCCTTCCTCGCCGAACTTGAAGCGCCGTTGAGAATTGTCCAATTCTGCAAATCGACCGTATCTGCGCTTCGATTGAACAATTCGACAAACTCCGAATAATTCGGCAGCGGGTCATACATGATCTCGTTAATAACAACTGTTTGCGGATCAAATTTCTTTGCGGTCCGCACCAAAAGAGTGTTGTTCAACGTCCGTTGATCCTGAGAATACTCGACCCCACAAATAATCGGTATCATGCCGTGAGCTTCCGTCTTCCAGTCATATTGCAATACTACAGAATCGGCCGGTAGGAGAGAGCCGCACACAATGCTCTGGATCATCTCGGCAGGAGATCCAACGCTGTCGCCGTTCGCATCGTAATAAAATCGTACTGTGAATCCGCTCGCGGCATTTCTTCCCGCGTTCCGGACAACCGCAGCCAGGCGCAATCCGCCTTCCTGCGTCGCTGCAGAAGCACTGCTTATCATAATGTCGAAATCCTTTTTTGCCGAAATGTTTTCGACCCCCGGCGTCGGCAAAGAACTCTTCCAGTTTGCTGAATCCGCCGATGAAGAAAGATAATCGATCCGTTCAAGCGATTTGCCGTTTGTACCTCCCCACCACGGTTTATACCATACGCTGTCGATTGTGACACCGCGGTTGTCATACAAGACAACCGCATCGGGTGATGTGTTGTTCAATGATGAGAATGGCGTGACACAGACCGGGCATGGAAGAGAAAAATAGCTCCCCAGCGTCGAGTCAGATGCCGCCAGGAAGTAGGCGCCGGGTTGAACGATGAATTGCGAATGAGCGAGATCGGCTTTTGATTTCACGTTCGCATCGGAGATTTTCCAGCCGCTGAGATCAATCGCGATGCCGCTTGCATTGTAGAACTCGATCCATTCCGGCATATTTCCGGCGGGCGCGTACATTATTTCATTGATGACGATTGAGCGGCGCTCCACGCCGACAATAAACGATAGCGATTGTTCATTGTTTGTGGAATCGTCATCATGGTCAGCCTTGACCCGGACAATAATACGGTTCTCACCCTGCGGTACAATGGTCAGCGATTGAGCAACGATTTGAGAATCCGCAGGAAGGAGTACTGGAATATTCTTTTGTCCGCGAAGTTCGGGTGTTTGTGGAAGAGAGTCGCTGTTCGCATCGAGAAAAAATTGAGTGCAAATATTCGAGTCTGCCTGCCTGCCGCAATTCTTCACCACTTCGGCAATTTCAAACGGTTGCCCGACGACAGGGAACAACGGCGAAAGAAACATTCTTCCCGCTGAGAGATCATACTCTTTTTTTGTCAGACTGTTCACGGCGCCGGGTGTTGCGCCGGCGGGATTGCGTGAGCTCCCCCAATTGCCTGGCTGGTTGGACGGAGCTGCCGTGTCGATCCTTTCAAGAGATCTTCCCCCCGTTCCCCCCCATGAAGAGTTGTATGCTACACTGTCCATCGTAAATCCGGCCGGATCGCTAACAACAACCGCGTCAGCGTCGTTGTTCAATGCAGGAATTTCGGCTTTGAGTATGGGGGCATGAATCGACGGATAGAAATTGAGGATCGAAGAATCTCTGGCGACAAGAAAATACTGCCGGGGGAAAACGAGCGGCAATGGAGAATTGACGATCCCTTTGGCGGCGGTATTGTCGCCGATTTTCCATTGCGACAACGTGAGTGTGTCGATAGAAGTGTTGACGCACTCGATCCACTCAGGACCGCCTGACGGAGCGTACATGATCTCGTTAACGAGTACTGTTCTCGGAGAGTATCCGACGACGATCGGTTCTGTCACCGTGTTGTTCGTGGGATCCTCATCACCCGGAAGACTTAACCGGACCGAGATCTGATGGCGGCCGGGAAGAATTGAGGGGTCCGTCAAGATGAATGTCGCGCTGTCGGCAGAAGCAAAGAACCGGGTCAACGACAGCTCGCCAACTTCTATTTCTTTCGGACCGAGCGAGTCCGGATCCCTATCATCGAACAGACGGAGAATGAACGACAACGAGCCGCTGAGCGCCCGGTTGGCGACTCGGACGTGCACGGACAGGGTATCTGCTTTCCGCGGATGTGCCGGATCAATCATCAAACCCGCGACCGCAAGGTCGAGCATTTTCTGGACGCTGATTTTCACATTGTCTATTCGAAGAGTCCCCGTCGCCCCTGTGCCGTTTCCAACAACGCGCCATCGGAACCGGACATTCCGTCCGCCGCTCAGCGACGCCGGCAGCGTCAGACTTCGTAAGATGTAATTTGTAGTGCCGGTATTCTTCAGCGTGTCCCCTATGCGAGTCGAGAAGGATGTGTCGCCGTCGGCGGCCGCTTCCACCAGTAGACCGGAATTGTGCGAGGCGGTCCGCCGTTCGTAGAACTCCAGAGTGCCCGCGATCTTTCCGGAGAAATCGACCGCCGGAGAAGTAAGGCACTGAGCTATTTTTGCGTCTGCAGACACTACGGCATTGGGCGCGCTCAGCGCCGTCGATGCCGACGTCGAAAAATCTCCTGCCGGCGACTTGCAATTACTCGTTGACCATCCTGCAGGAAGCGAAGGAGCGGCGACTGTATCGAATGTTTCTATAAATGGAAAAGATGCGGTTTGGGCTCCCAGGAATGCTTGCGTAAAACAGCTGAGAATTGCAGAATAGAACAGCGGTCGTGAGATCATGAGGCCCCCCTGATGATGCGGAATGTTGAGCTATTGGATTTTGCGGATCAAAGTGACAACGCTCTTTTCAGCCGAGAGCGGTAACGAACAGTTTTTGATTACTCAAAATAAAGCTAGAACTTTTTCACAGCAACGACATGCGGAGACGTAATTATTTCAGTTTTCCCTCAATCGTCGCAAGGAGCATTTCATTGTCGAACGGCTTGGGAAGATACCCGTCGACGCCGAGCCTCATGCCTGCACGTACGATATATTCATCGCTGATCCCCGACATCAAAAGGAACGGCACCCCGTCGAAACGGCGGTTGTTTCTCACCTGATTGTAGAATTCAAACCCGCCTTCCGTCGGCGAGGGAAACATGACATCGGAGAGAATTAAATTCGGTGTTTGTTTTTCCAAGATTGCCATTGCATTTTCAACGCTCTCGGCAATAAGCACCGTATAGCCGTGTCTGCGGAGAATCGCAGAGTACGTCAGAAGAATTGTTTTCTCGTCATCGACGATAAGAATTGTTCCCAGCGAGGGAGGCGAACGCCGCACTTCCAGAATTTTCGCTTCGGCATCTTTGTGATCCTCCATCGTGATGCCATACCGTTTCCTCATCAGCTCCAGAACTCGTTCCTCGTTCTCGCTCACGACGCCGTCGTGCAATACGATACGCAGCGCCTGGACATATGCCTCAGTTTTAATTTCTTTTTCCAGACGCGTATGTTCCTCATCGGTGATGTTGAACAAGCTGCGAATTTTTTTCAATTCGGCCGCTTCTTTCTCGGTGAGAATACCGTCGAACCACATCTCATCCAAAACCTCTCGGTACATCTTCAGCCTTCCTTCCAACGGATGCGATGCTGTAACGGGAACCGGCATTGACGGTTGGGGTGCGGGTTTTGGCGGTGGCGCCGGTGGAACTGCGGGCACGGCTTTGGGAGGAGGAGGGGGCGCTGCATGTGACGACGGAACTGGTGCAGCGAGTCCCGGCGAAGCGGGTGCAGCTGTCGTCGGAACCGCAGGAGTCGATTCGGATGCTGTCCGTTTGACGGGTGCGACGACCGGCGCAGGGATCGGTGATGCACCTTTCTTCATTAGCATTTCGATGCTTTGAGAGTACGCTTGAGCGAAATGATTTGTCGGGTCGAGCCCAAATACTTTTGCAACTTGCTCGAGTGCGCGCTTGTACTGCTGGAGTTGAATCAACCGATCCGCTTCCCTCAGGTACTGAGAGATAAGTTCGATTTTTTTATCCAGTGTGAGGTTCTGAGTATACGTCCGTGCCTGCGAGACAGAATCGGCTCTCTTCTGCATCGTGCGGATGCGGTCAAGCATCGATCTCCCCTGGTAATTATCGGGGTCGGTCTGCAGTACGCGTTCGGTTTCGATCAATGCTTCGTCGTACCTGCCGGCTAGAAAGTGTTCGTCGGCGATTCGGAGATGTCTGTACACTCCTTCTTTTGTAAGGGGTGCAACGACGGGAGTTTGGGGAGCTTCTTCTTCCTTTTTCTGGAGGGACCGGATTCTTTCTTGAAGCGTGCGCCCTTGGTAGTTTCGCGGGTCGATCTGAAAGATATAATCGACTTCCAGTAGTGCTTCCGAGTATCGCTTGGACCTGGCAAAGTCTTCGGCGTTGCGGAGATGTTTGGCGATTTTTTCGAGCGCTGGATTCATGGCCGACACTGGTTCTCGGCGCGAGGCCCCTTAATAAAATATATCAAAGGTATCAGGCGCTGAATGAGTGTCTTAAGTTATGAATACAAAGCCACAAATTCAACAACTGCGATGGAGCTTCGCTGCAAAACTGGGGAGTTTTTAGGCCTTTTCTTAAGATTTTTTAACAGCAACAGACCGGAATTATTCATATTTTGTCTCCAGAGAAGATTCTGTGTACCGTCATTCCCTTGGAGAAATGTTTGAAAAAAATAGCCGTCATCTTCGGCACGCGCCCGGATACCATAAAACTCGCACCCATCATCATCGGGCTCAAGAAGGAAAAGAAGTATTTCAATACGATCACCATCGCTACCGCGCAGCATCGGCAGATGCTTGACCAGGTGCTGGATGTTTTCAAAATAGTTCCGGACTATGACCTTAACCTTATGCAGCCGAAGCAGTCGCTCGCAGCGTTGACACAAAACACGATCGCAGCGGTCGACTCCGTGCTCGAAAAGGAAGCACCCGACATGGTGCTTGTCCAGGGCGACACGACATCGACTTTCGTCGGAGCACTCGCCGCCTTTTACAGGAGAATTCCGGTCGGCCACGTGGAAGCGGGCTTACGCACGAACGACAAGAACAATCCGTTCCCAGAGGAGCTCAACCGGCGGCTCACGAGCTGCATAGCGGATATTCATTTCGCGCCGACAGATACGGCAAAGAAAGCGCTGCTGCACGAACACATCGATCGCAAGAACATCTTTGTCACCGGCAATTCGGTGATCGATGCCTTAAGAATTTCAGTGAAGAAACATTACGCGTTCGGCATCCACACTCTCAACCAGCTCACCGCCGAAAGCAAGCGTATCATTCTTCTCACGATGCACCGACGGGAAAACTGGGGCGAACCGATGCGCGACGCCTGCAGCGCCGTGAAAAAGCTCGCAGAAACCTACTCCGACATTAATTTCATCTTCCCCGTCCACCTCAACCCCGTTGTGCGCGAAGTGGTGTACGGAACGCTGGGGTCGATCGGAAACGTTTTCCTCATCGAACCGCTCGACTATCTCGACTTCGTCAATTTGATGGCACGCTCATATTTGATCATCACCGATTCGGGCGGGGTGCAGGAAGAGGGGCCGTCGCTCGGCAAACCGATCCTTGTCCTGAGAGAGGTGACCGAGCGCCCCGAGGCTGTTCGGTATGGCACGGTCAAACTTGTGGGCCTTGATGAGAAAAAAATTGTCGCCGCTGCGAAGAAACTTATCGACAGCAAAACGGAGTACCGAAAGATGGCGACCGCAACAAACCCGTACGGCGACGGACGCGCGTCCGAACGAACGGTGCAGGCGATAAAGAAATATTTCGGTGAACGCGTGCCTGTCATTCATGAATTCAAGCCACGGTAGGATTTCCAAGCGATGAAAAAGTTGATTCGATTATTGACGGCCGCAGCGGCAGTCGTTGCCGTTTCCCAATGCGCCATCGGCCAAGAATATCCTCAAAAGAAGATCCTGATCGTGGTCGAGGGAAATACGGACCTGAAAAATTATGCGATCGGCGACGGACGGCAGCTCGACGAACTGCTCGGACATTTCAATACCGCAGTAACGCTGAAGGGAGTGAACAAGTACAACCCCGGCGAGGTGAACAGCTTCGACTTTACGTTCTATATCGGTTTCAACCCGCGCGACGCCGTGCCGGAAAAATTCCTGGATGATGTGCTCGCAACAAAGAAGCCGGTCATCTGGATGAACACGGGAATGATCGAATTCTCCGGAAAATACAACCTCCGGAAAAAATACGGGTTCAGCGTTTCCACGCTCGACTCGCTCGACGATTTCGACATGGTGAAATCGAACAACAAAGTTTTCACGAAGGGAGAACCGAACGCAAACATTATTGAGATCTCGAACCGGCGGCTCGTGAGCGTTGTTGCAGTGGCCTACTCAACGAAGAGACGGAAAGAAATTCCATACATCATCAAGTCGAAGAATCTTATGTATATCGCGGATTCGCCGTTCGCTTCCGCGACCGAGAACGACCGCTATCTTCTGTTTGCTGATATGCTTCACGATATCCTCCATGAACAGCACGAAGAGTCCCATTCCGCGCTCATTCGGATCGAAGATGTCGACCCGCTGCAAAGTCCCGACCAGCTGCGCGACATCGCCGACATACTGTCGGCGCGCGGCATTCCTTTTCTCGTCGGCGTCATTCCGTTTTACGTGGATCCCGAAGAAGGGATCCGCGTGAGCCTGTCGGACAAACCAGATTTTGTCGACGCGATCAAGTATATGGTGAAGAACGGGGGAACGATCGTCATGCACGGCGTTACGCACCAGTACAAAGGAACGACTGCTGTCGATTTCGAATTCTGGGATGGAAGCACGGATAAGCCGATCAAAGACGAAACTGCCGAGGGAGACGCAAAAAAAATCGAGATGGGCCTGCAGGAATTCATGAAGAACGGTTTGTCGCCGCTCATCTGGGAAACTCCGCACTACACCGCTTCGTTCACGCTCTACAATACAATTTCAAAATATTTCAGCTCGGCGATGGAACAACGCCTTGCCATCGAGGACGCGGATTACAGCCAGTATTTTCCGTACATCATCAACAAGGATCTCTTCGGACAAAAGATTTATCCCGAAAACCTCGGCTATGTTCCGCTCAACCCCAATAAGGCCGAGAGTGAGGCATACGTACAAAACATCATCAGGAATGCGAAGACGAATCTGTACGTCCGCGACGGTTTTGCTTCGGTGTTTTTCCACCCATTCCTGGACCTTGACTTGTTGAAGCAACTGGTCGACGGCATTGAAAAACTTGGATACACGTACATCGATCTGAGGGAACAAAAGAACTGGGTGAAGACAAAGGACCGGATCATTCTCACGGGGAGCCAGAATTATACCATTCACCTTGATGATCAATACCTGTTCGAAGCGTACTTCGATCACACCGGCGATATTAAGAGTAAATCGACTTCAGAGAAACGGCTGAAAGGGCCTATCACGAAGTCCATTGAGCTGGAGCCGGGAGAAATGTATAAAGCGGAACCGACAGAATTCCGCGAACGTTCTCTCTCGTTCATCGAGAAGACGGAGTACGGCGTTCAAAGACTGTATGAAAATGTTTTCGCAAAAGAAGAGACGTGGAGCGACATTCGGGCAGCGATCCTGTGGAATCATCATGTCAAAGGAGCTGCGTTCCACGATCAGTCGTCGCTGGCAGCGCTGCTCCGCAACGTGAATGTACAGGTCGATACCTTCTTCATCGGGCAGCCGATCAATTTGTCGCGCTACAATTTGCTCATCGCTCCGTATGCCTTTATCGATTCGCTCAAGCAGACAGACTACGACGTCATCAACAATTTTGTCGAAAACGGCGGGAACATCATCACGGACACGAAAAACGACCTTGCCGAAGAGCTCGGGATCAGCTTTACCCAAACGCACATCCGCGTCGGCAGAATTCACGACACGTATTTTCCCGAGGAACGCATCGCATGGCGGTACGCCGAACTTGTCAGCAAGTTTGAGACGGAAGGCGTGGATGAAGTCTTCTGCGTCGACGACGTCACGGAAACGCCGATGGTGATCGGAAAGAAACTGGGCAAGGGAAAAGTCATTTTCTTCAACTCATCGTTCGACTCCTACTCGCAGCACGGCTACAGCCAGTACCCGTTCGCGCTCGAGTATGTGAGAAAATATTTCCACCTTCGGCCGATCGTCCGCCGCGAGAATCTCGAGATGTACTTCGACCCGGGTTATCGGAAGACCTACAGCATTGAAGCACTCATCAAGCAATGGGTGAACCAGGGCGTACGCATCCTCCATGTCGCGGGATGGAACCAGTTCCCGAAATATACTTACGATTACAAACGGCTCATCTCGCTGGCACACGCAAACGGAATGCTGGTGTACGCATGGTTCGAACCCCCGCAGGTAAGCAAGAAATTCTGGGACGAACATCCCTGGTGGAGGGAAAAAAATTATAAGGGGGAGGACATTCCCCCCATGTGGCGATATGCTGTCGCACTCGAAGACGACAGCTGTCTTGCCGTGATGTCGAATGAATATACCAGCATCCTTAACGGCTACGATTGGGACGGGGTGAACCTCGCAGAATTGTACTTCGAAGCCGGCAAGGGGTTCGAGAACCCCGAGATTTTTGCGCCGATGCATCCTTCGGCGCGCAGGGAGGTAAAGAGAAAATACGGGTTCGACCTTGACTCGATCTTCAGCCCTCAATCGGCCTACTTCTGGAAGACAAACCCGGCAGTTGTCAGTGCTGTTGTCGACTACAGGGTTGGACAACTGACGCAGGCGTACGAAACATTTCTTTCTTCGTTCTCGGAGATCGCAAAATCAAAACAGGGGTTTCAGATTGTTGTGACGGCGATGGACGCATACGGCTCACCCGAGCTTCGCGAATACCTCGGCGTCGACATGAATCAAATTCTCGCGCTGCAAAAGAAGTATCAGTTTGTTCTGCAGGTCGAGGATCCGGAAACGCTATGGTCGACCGACCCGGGGCGGTATATCGAGATGGGGAAGCGGTACGCGAAGATCATCGGCGACAGCACGAAGCTCGCCTTCGACCTGAACATCGTCAATTTCAGAAAGAAGGAAACGATCACGCCGTTCCCAACGCTCATCCAGACCGGGGCAGAGTGTTATTATCTCATCAAGGCCGCTGCGCTCGGGGCGCCGCGGTTCACGATCTATTCCGAGTCGAGCGTCAACCCGCAGGATATGGGTTTTTTGTCGAACGCGCTGGCAGCCGACGTCCGCTACCGGTACACGGACAACGGCTACATATTGAGTTCGCCGTACTCGTTCGTGTGCAAAATGCCGAAAGAGATTTCCGAGATCAACGTGGACAACGTCCCGCTTTCCCCGTTCAGGGATAATATCTTCATCATCCCTGCGGGGAGGCATCAGATCACCCTGACCCGGGAGGCCGTGAACACTTTTTCCACGCACGAACTTCAGGCAAAGATCATGTCGATTGCGGGGAATTTGCTTTCGGTATCGCACGGTCTTCGCACGATCGATTTTGAATATGAATCGGGTACGCGTGCGATCGCGAGCTTCAACGTCGCCCCCTCCTCCGTCAGGGTCGACTATCAGGACTATCCCTTCACCGTGATGAAAGGGAACGATTGCTTCAGCATATTTCTTCCTACGGGGAAACATTATGTCGAACTCGTCGCGGGCGACCAGTTCTCGTTCGGCGTGAATGTCACAAGCCTCTGGTCCACCACGGCGATCGCGATCTTCGGTTTTTTGGCGGTGACATCGCTCTTTCTTATGTACCTTGTCCTCAAAGTCGTCAAACGAAATTACGCGCCAAGAAAGGTATTGTAAATCATGACCGTGTTAGAAGTCGACCTGAGTTTCCTGTTCGTCATCGCCGTCATTCTTATCTGGTTCATGATTGCGTACCAGTTCGTGCTGACGGTGTACGGGTTCATCAATTACGTTCGCTCGATGAAAGAGCGGGATGACGTCGACGGACAAACGTTTGATTTCCCGACGTGCGCAATTCTCATTCCCGCCCACAACGAAGAAAAGGTGATCGGAGCAACGATCGCATCAATGCTTGAACTGGTCTATCCAAAAGATAAGCTGCGCATCGTCGTGATCAACGACGGTTCGACCGATTCGACAAAGGAGATCATCGAGGGCTTTGCACAGCGCGATGCCCGGGTGGAGTTATTCGACATTCCGAAAGGAGAAGGAGGGAAGGGAAAATCGCGCGCGTTGAACCTGGGAGTGAAACGAGCGACATCGGACGTGATCGCGATCTACGATGCCGACAATACTCCGGACAAAAATTCGCTGCGGTATCTGGTCGCCCAGCTTCTGCTCCACAAAGATCTCGGCGGAGTCATCGGAAAATTCCGGACCATCAACAAGAATCACAACCTGCTGACGCAATTCATCAACGTCGAGACGCTCAGCTTCCAATCGATGCTCCAGGCGGGCCGCTGGCAGATGCACAGCATTGCCACGCTTCCCGGCACCAATTTCGTCATGTGGACATCGCTCATCCGCCAGCTCAACGGATGGGACGAAGAGGCGCTTACCGAGGATTCGGAATTAAGCATCCGGATCTATGAAGCGGGATACAAAATAAAGTACATTCCCTACGCGATCACCTACGAGCAGGAACCGCAGGAATGGAAGGTCTGGATCAAGCAGCGAATGCGGTGGGTGCGCGGCAACAATTATGTGGTTTCGAAGTTTCTGAAACAACTTCCCAACTTCAAGAACAAATGGCTGGCGTTCGACCTTCTGTACACTCTTGGCCTCTATTATATATTTTTCGCAGCGATCATCATCTCCGACCTCTTATTTCTTCTCAGCGGTCTCAACCTCGTCGCCATTTCGCTCCCCGGACCGTACACGATCGTCTGGATCATGGCGTTCTTTCTATTTCTGATCGAGATCATGCTCGCGATATCGTACGACAACGAGGACAGCATCGGAAAAATCGGCCTTCTCGTCCTGATGTATTTCACCTACTGCCAATTATGGATCTATATCGTGCTGAAGGCGGCGTACACGGAATACATCAAAAAGGACAAACGATTCTGGGAAAAGACCGTGCGGTTCGATGTTGCACCGGCGAACGTGAAACAATAGATAGACCGTCCGTTTGCGGTTGGAACCCTGTTCTTTGCCGGTCAAAGGTTGACAATGTAGGAAATTTTGTCAATCTTGCCGACGATCACACGACAAGAAAGGGGGCTGTAATGAATAAGACCGCAACGAAGAGAAACTTCATCGTCTCCACACTCGCACTTCTCATTGCCACTTTCACCTCCGCTTACTCTCAATTCATCCATGAAGACGCGTTTCCTTCAATGTCATTGAAGGTCAACAGTGCCTCCTTGTATCCCGGAATTTCTTCATTGCTGATCTTTGGGCAAACGGGTGCGTATTCGGCATTTATAGATGAAGCGAGCGGATATTCTGTTCCTTTTTTGTTCAAACGAGATTCTCTCGCAATTTCTCCTGCAACCATAGTGCCGGATACTTTCTCTTATTCATATTGGGGATTCGGAGGGAACTTAAGAGAACCAAATTATTCTCTGGCGCTTGATGGCAATGACAACGTCCTCCTCTGCTGGAGCGCTTTGAGCGTGCAAGAAAGCGATGTCCCGCCAACATATTTGAGCAAACCAAATCTTCGTTCGGCTTTGTACTCTCACGGCGTGCTCACAAATCTTTTCACGATCGACAGCGCGTTGAACCCGCAGGCAGCCTGCGATAGAAACAATACTGCACATGTCGTCTGGGAAAAGGTCACACCTCTCGATCCGTTGCCCCCGTCAGGACAAGGAATGTTTACGAAATATTCGTCCGAAATTTTTTACAGGACGCGTTCAGGCGATGGAACGCTTTCTGACCCGGTCTCTATCGGAAAAGGATTTTCTCCGCAAGTTCTCATTGCACCCGACAATTCGGTGCATCTCCTCTGGTTTGGGGCCGATTCCAGCACCGCGGTCACGTATCAGCTGATGTATCGCAAGAGCGAGGGCAATTCTTTTTCGGATCCTCAAACTTTGCAAGAATTGTCAAACTCTTTTTCATCTTTTTCCTCGTATAGAAAGATCGTGCCTTTGGCCTTGGGCGTCGATTCTTCTAATACTGTACATTATTGCTGGTCGACGGCTTCGTCGTATCCATTTTCAAAGTTCTATGTCCTCCACTATAACCTTTCAACCGGGCTTCAAATAGATTCTTCAGCAGATTATGTGGATATTTCCATTAGGTTCGTTTTCAAAAGCAACGGAGAGGTTGATGCAGCTTGGCTGAGTAGGACAACGGTTGACGGTCCATCTCAGTTCTTCTATTCCTCATCGGCAGGCGGAGGGCTTTTCTCGCATGTCAGAACATTTTCTTCGATACCGGTAAACGGTTCTTTCTCTCTTATAAAAGACGGCGCCGACAGTATCCATGCGATGATCTGGGGAGGCGGAGAAATTCAATTCATCAAGAACCTCCCATCGGGCAAAGATACGCTCTACTCTGTTCCCACCGGAAGATTAACCGTCACATCGGCTTGTCTCGACCGCGGCGACAGGGTGTGGATGACGGGCATGGAAGATTCCACCTTTTCTCTATTAAGTTTTCCGTGGAGCGATATCGGAAAAGCTCCTATCTTCACCTTCCCGCTGCACATAGGAAACGTCTGGCAATATCAGGACTATATGCTCGAAGGCGAGATCCCGCTGCAGGAAGGATATTCCCAGGTCAGAATTCAGAGCGACACGCTTATGCCGAATGGCCGAAGATATTTGAACGTACCGTTGCAACCCCAACAGCCAATCTTTGTACGAAACGACGGGTTTAAAACGTACCAGTATCAAGGTGTCGATAGTGCAGAGTTTGTTCGGTACGATTTTTCAAAAAAAGCGGGGGACACAGTGGCAATTTTTCATTTGGGATCCGAGACATCTGCGATTCGATGCACCGACATCCGGCGGGAGGATATTTTTGGTGCGCCTCGCTCGATCTTCTCGTTTGAGGACCTGGCACTGTATGGACGCGATCAGGTCGTAGACAGTGTCGGAATTTTGGGTTATACCGATCGGCTTGCATGGGGTTATTCGCTTATCGGGGCAATCATTGATGGTGTAACGTACGGCACGGTCCTAGCAGTCAAGGAACACCCGGCCGAGACGCCAGTGAGCTTTGCTCTCTACCAAAATTATCCGAACCCGTTCAATCCCACCACACGTTTTCAGTTCACGCTTGCAGAATCGCGGCTGGTCTCATTGAAGGTCTATGACGTGCTTGGAAGGGAAATTGCAACACTGGTGCACGAGAAAAAGAACGCAGGGAACTACAGCCTTCAATGGTACGCCGGTTCTTATCCCAGCGGGGTCTATTTCTATCGAATTCAGGCGGGGAGCTTTTCTCAAACGAAGAAAATGGTTCTATTAAAATAGCCGCCATCATAATCAAATACTTCCTCAAATGCCTGATAGATGAAGAGGTTCTGAAACCAACTTAGGTTGAAGCTCTTTGTCTTGAGATAATTACCTCGTTCCCAATCTCTGATTGGGAACGAGATGAATGAGTCTGATTGAGCCCTAGTTTGAATATCCTCTTTGCGTTCGCGTTTTTTGGGCGAATCTTGTTACAAGAAATTCACGCGGCGCTGGCGGGAACATACTCTACTTCGTGCTACCCATCGCAAGTTGGCAACCTCAAACACGTAGATAAGCCGCTGCTTGTTTGTTCTCACTATTCAATTCAATCAAGATGGGAAGGTTGACATTGAAAGACTCTTTATTTTTGGTTTCAATTAGTTTTTTTTGTTTCCTCGGCGTCGACTGCACCCACTCGCCGACTGGGCCGGGCAATAGTCTACTCGACACAACAAGCCACGCGTTTACGTTTCAACAGCTCTCGTGGGGAGGCGGTGGAGGGTCGTTCTTGAGCGATGTTAATATTCTCAGCGATACAAACATCTGGGCGGTCGGGGAAATACAGCCAGTGCAGTACGATTCGCTCGGGCAAAGAATCTATACTCCATACGGGGCCGCGCATTGGGATGGAGTTAGCTGGGATTTATTAAAGCTGCCTACAAGTTTCGGACTTACTTATACATCATACCTCACCCCCACGGGCCTTATCGCTTTTACCCCTAACGACATTTGGTTTGCTAATGGTGGAGTTCACAAGTTTAACAGTAAAGAAGTTACTCAATCATATTGGATCAATAAATTTCCAGGCAATCAAGGTATCCTTGACGAAGGACAAGATGCCGAAAAAGTGTGGGGCACATCGGACAATAATTTATATGTAGTGGGAAGAAAGGGGGGAATGGCCCATTTTGACGGCTCAAGCTGGCAAAAACTTTCAAGCGGTACCCAACTTGATATTACAGATATTTATGGAGCAATAAACCCGAGAACGGGTGAAGTAGAGATTCTAGCTATTGCCACACAAATTGATTCGCTACCCTCTCAAACGCAGCTTCTGCGCATTCAGGGAACCACGGTCTCTCTCATTACTACGCTTTCTAAAGTATACGCTAGCCTCTGGTTCGAACCTGGTGAAAAATATTATTTAGCCGGAGACGGGATCATGTGGAAGAATTCTCTGAGTGATTCCGCCTGGACCGATTTTCCAGTCGGCACAATAACGCAATATGGAACAGGCCGGATTCGCGGGACCGGACTGAATGATATTTTTGCCACAGGAAGTTATCTCGAAGTTGTACATTACAACGGCTCAACATGGTATGACTATATGAATGAGATTCCAACCGGTTACGGTTCATATTCGATGGTGGCATTTCGTGGTAATACAATGGTCGCCGTAGGATCAGTTGATCAGGATGCAGTGCTGTTAATTGGGAAGCGGTAAGAAAAGAAAGGAGAATATCTCTTTTTAAAAAATGCGGCAGGGTATTTAGACCACCCCGAGGATAAAAAAACATTGCCGCTGTTGTTGCGAGCATAGCGGCAACGCAACAAAGAAATAGCTGCCATGACAATTGTTGGAAAAAGGAAAGTTGATGACAAAATATATTTTACTTGGGTTCGCGGGTCTGTTGATGTTTTCAGGTGTTGACTGCAAGCATAACCCCGTTACTCCATCGCCGGCAGACACGACAAGCCACGCATTCACCTGGCAGACATATTATCTCGGCGGCGCGGCAGGGAGCATATTAAGCGACGTGGCGATAATTAACGATCACCTCGTTCCCAATCTCTGATTGGGAACGCATCATACAGAAGCTCTGCTTCAAGCTGTTACGTTCGCAAACAGCCTGTACCGCTGTCGCAAGAGAGTTTTGGAACGAGAAGGTAAATGTTCCCAATGAGACGTTGGGAACAAGATAGTCAAGAAGAAAGTGCTGTATTTGTGGCTGTCTAATCTGTAACTCGATCCACTCTCTTCTTCCCCTTGATTCTTTTCCCAACTTTCGGCTAATTACGTGCAGCATGCAACC
>CAYTOA010000045.1:0-33910 GCA_964439265.1 uncultured Chitinophagaceae bacterium | reverse complement strand
CCTTTTTCTTTGAGCATGCCTCGTACCTTCTCTCGATTTCCGACACGAACAACATAGAGGTGATAGGCATGAGTAGAACCCTTGCGGACTGAGGGACTTGTGATACCATTGCGGCCTCGCAGCAGGTCGTCGAAGTGCGACGCATGGTATTGCCGGCGCTTGACCCACTCATCGAGATGACGGAGTTTGACGCTCAGAATCGCAGCCTGGATCGTGTCGAGCCTGCTGTTGTAGCCTTCGAGCTGGTGCTCATATTTTTCGAGTCGGCCGTGATTGGCCAGCATCCGAACTTTTTCAGCGAGCTTCTCGTCGTTGCTGGCGACTGCTCCCGCGTCGCCGTATGCGCCAAGGTTCTTGCCGGGATAAAAGCTGAATGTTGCTGCTTGTCCAAAATTTCCAACTTTGATCCCATCGCACAAAGCCCCATGAGCTTGAGCTGCATCTTCAATGACGATGAGGTTATGTTTTATTGCGATCTGCTGAATCGCTTTCATGTCCGCAGGCTGGCCGTAGAGATGGATAGGGATGATGGCCTTCGTCTTCGGGGTTATTTTTTCTTCAATTTTCGCGGCGTCGATCGTATACGTGATTGGGTTGTTGTCGACGAATACCGGTTTCGCTCCCGCGGCTGTAATAGCTTCTGAGGTTGCGATAAAAATATTCACGGCAGTGATCACTTCGTCCCCCCGCCCGATGCCGCAGGCTTGGATAACGAGTTGAATAGCGTCCGTTCCGTTGGCAACTCCGACAACGTGCCGGATGTCGGAAAATTCAGCGAACGCTTTTTCAAAAATCCTGATCGCGCCGCCGCCGATAAAATCCGTTTGGTTCAGAACGGTCTGGATGGCGTCGTCAATTTCGCTTTTGATCGAAAGGTATTGACTCTTCAAATCAACGAGAGGAATATTCATTCTTTTTTCTTGTAGGGGAGGTTCGAGATCGTGTTGATGACCTTTGCGGGGTTTCCTGCGGCCACTTTGTTCGGCGGAATGTCTTTTGTTACGACAGACCCGGCACCGACCAATGAGTTCTCGCCGATAACAACACCAGGGAGCAGTGTCGCATTAGCCCCGACCTTCGCATTTTTCTTGATAACCGCGCCGGTCAATTCTTTTTTCACGTTCGGCGACAGCGGATAGAGGGCGTTCGTAATCACAACATGCGGCCCGATCCAGCATCCGTCCTCGAGAATCGACGTTTCAGGTACGAACGCATTGGTATGGATGCGAACATCGTCCCCGATCGTTACATGATGTTCGACGACCGACGACGTTCCGATGCTCACGTTGTCGCCGATGTTATTCTCCTCCCGGACCATGACATGGTGGCCCGTCTGGAAGCTATTGCCGATCGAGTTCCCCGCGTAAATAACGGTGTGAGATCGGATGACCGCATTGTCTCCGATCGTTGTGGGCAGTTCTCCCGATTTTTTGCCCCGCGGCGGAGTCCCGATGATAACGAAGTCCTCGATGACGGCATTCTTGCCGATCGTGACATTGGGATGGATCTTGCAATTCTGGATTTTACGCGTTGGCTTTGGCACTTTGAGCGTAGATTTTTTCGATGATCTCAACGGTCTTCATCCCTTCAAATCCCCCGGTTGCGATCGGTGCATTTTTCGAGAGAACGTCAATGACATTGGCGTAGACTTTGTCGTGGTTGGACATGGAGCCCTGGTAAAAGCCGTATTCGTTCGCGGGAGCGGATTGCGGAAGGTCCTTTATTTCATAACCGTCGATCGATTGATATTCCAGCACGTTCAAATACTGTCCGCCGACTTTGATCGTTCCCTTTTCGCCAAAGAGGGTGATGGAACCTTCCATGTTTTTTTTGAAGCTGTTCACTGTATAATTAATCGTACCGATCGCTCCGTTTTGGAATCGAAGGAGTACGACCCCCGTATCCTCGAACTGCACGGTCGCGGGGTGTGCAAAATTCTTCGTTATTGCCTGGACGCTCGTTACCTCTCCGACCATCCAATAGAGCAAGTCTATGAAATGGCTGAACTGCGTGTACAATGTACCGCCGTCTATTGCTTTCTTTCCTTTCCAATCGGATTCTTCATAATAGCGGTCGTTTCGGTTCCAGAAACAGTTCAACTGGACGCTGTAGATCATTCCAAGCTTTCCCTGGTCGATCGCCTTCTTCAACTCGACAATGGGCGGATTGAACCGGTTCTGCTTGACGATGAAGAGATTCTTTTTTGCCTTTTCGGATGCCTCGATCATTTTCCGGCAGTCGCTGACGGTGATGGCCATCGGTTTTTCACAGAGCACATGTGCTCCGGCGGAGAGGGCTTTGATCGTATGCTCTGCATGAAATGCATTCGGAGTGCAAATTGAGATAACGTCGATGTCCGTCTCCGCAGAAAGCAAATCGTCGATTTGATTATAATTGTTGCATGAATACTTATCGGCCAGCGACTTTGCTCTCTCCGGCTTGATATCGCAGACAGCGCTCAACTTCGCCATTGCGCTGATATGTTCTGCGTGCCGCTGGGCAATTCTGCCGCAGCCGATGATTCCAAAAGTTATGGTCTGCATGAGGATTTCATATTGAGTCGGTATCGCCGGCGTACTACAGCACGAGTACTCGCCGGTGGAAAATTTCGACTCAATTTATTCAATTTTAGGGGCAATAGCAAAGATGGAAACTTGAGAGATGGCGTGTGGGTTTGGCGCGCTCTTTCCATCAAAAGTGAGCTCATGCTTAATGAGCATCAGTCTAGTATTAGCCGTTTGAATACTTCTTTGCTATTTGCTTCAATATTAGGTAATATCACGCTCGACACTTCTACGAGGGGTTTCCTGTGTACAAAAGACTGATACTGAACATTAGTGTATGAACGACTTTGGTGCATACGCTCAATGCTGATTTGCTCATCTAAATTGACCGGAGGGTTTATGAGGTGGTACACGTTGTTACTGCTAATTACATTTTTATTGATAAATAATGGCGATGCACAGAATAAATTCCAGCGAACGTATGGCGGGATCGGAAGTGATGAAGGACAATCAGTGGTAGTAACGCCAGACAGCGGCTTTGTTATACTATCGCACAGTACAAGTTTTAGTTCTCCAAATTCAAACGTCATGTTAATGAAGCTTGACAAACAGGGGAATGTAAAATGGACTAGATCGATTGGAGTTTTACAGAATGACTATGTCCGATATCTAGCGCAAACCCGGGACAGTGGTTTTGTTATTTCTGGATACGCCTCCGATGAATCTGGCACGGCAAGCCCGCTGATGATCAAAACTACTTCTCTAGGTAACGTAGAATGGGCCAGGACATACAGCAATGGGTATTCAGGCTATTCGTTTTGTGCCCAGCAATGTCAGGAAGGAGGGTATATTCTCGCCGGTTACGGTCAAACGGGTGGAAATGGTTGGGATGGTCTACTGATAAAGACTGATAGCCTTGGAAGACTATTGTGGCAAAATTTTTACGGCAATTCAAGCACCGATGGACTTGATCATATAGTAGAGTTGTCTGACGGTTCATTTGTTGCTTCAGGGTGGACGACGATCGGGTTTCAGACGTTAGGATTTCAGCAAAATGCGGACTCGTGGCTGATAAAAATAGATAACGTAGGCAAACTGCTTTGGTCAAAAACTTACGGAGGCCCTTCAGACGATGAACTTCAGGTTGTTATCCCATCCAAAACCGGTGGGTTCTTAGCCACGGGAAGAACAACGAGTTATGGGGCTGGACTGGGAGATATCCTTTTGATCAAGACGAACGGCGATGGCACCTTGCAGTGGGCAAACTGTTACGGCGGCAGCAATGATGAACAGCCTGAAGCCTCGATGATTGAAAATCAAGATGGAACGATTATTCTTACTGGCGTCACATCAAGTTTTGGCCCTGTTGGAAAAAACTTCTTCTTCTTAAAGGTTGATAGTCTCGGCGCTGTGCTCAACTTCCATCTTTATGGAGGATCCAATGATGAGGATGGGAGAGCAGTCAGAAGGACACTTGATAACGGGTACGTGCTTGTTGGCTGGACTCAAAGCTTCGGGAATGCCAGCCACAAGATATTTGTTGTCAAGGCTGATTCGAATGGCGTAAGCAGCTGTAATGATATCACCGCATCTCCGGCAGTCACAAATGTTTTCATCGCGAATTATCATGGTGCTGCTAACCTCAATCAACAAGATACTTTGTTTCAGCAATCGAACGTCGAGCCTCTTGATTCAATACTTTGCTCCTCTGACGTTATTCTTGGTGCAAAATTGGGGCAGGGAAACTCAGTACCAAGAAGATTAAACCTCTCACAGAACTACCCGAATCCTTTCAATCCATCGACATCGTTTGACGTTGAAGTCCCGCAGGAAGGGTTTGTGACCATTGTGGTCTATAATGAAGTGGGGCAAATTGTCGACAGGTTAGTTCAGCATGATCTGGGCGCAGGCACTCACCGGGTAAATTGGGCGCCCGAAGGCCTAAGTACGGGAGTTTACTTCTACCAACTACAGATCAATAATATTGCAAGTATGTCAAAAAAAATGATACTTCTAAAATAGTGCATTTTGGTTCGTTAAATCGCCGATAGCTCATTCAACGGGGGGCCAAAGAATAATGGTGAGCATCAACAGACAAGCCGCGACATCGATCGCGGCTTGTCTGTTAAATAACCGGTAAGGTTAGGACTGGACCTTTTTATTTCTCTCCCTTGATCACCATCCAGAACCCGCACCACGAAGCGAAAAGTTGCTGGTTGATTGCATTGACGAGTTTCGGAAATCTCCGGCGGTACGAATCGCAATATGTATACGATCGGTGTCGAAACCGGGCGAACATTTGTTCGGCTTCAGATTTTGAGTACGCTTTCCCGAGAGGATTTTCTCCACCGTCATAGACGCGTACCCAATCCTCCAAGAGAGTTGGCCGGGATAACGCATCGTTTGCTTTCCGTATCAAGTTCCACAAGGTGAAGAGCGGAACCCCGAGCCATACATGAAGAGAATTCTTGTGGTACAGCATGATGATGATCTCTCCGCCGGGTTTCAGCACGCGGTAGATTTCGTCGATCGCTTTTTGAGTATTCGGCGTGTGATGGAGGACGCCGAACGAATAGACGACGTCGAAGGAGGCGTCGTCGAATGGGAGATTCTCGGCATCTGATACGCGCGCGTCGACGGACAACTCTTCCATTCCAAATCGCCGCTTCACAAGTTCGATGCTCTGGGGCGTGAGGTCGACTCCGGTGACAAGGGCGCCTCCTTTGGCGAATTGGAGCAGGTCAGTCCCGAGCCCGCATCCTATTTCCAGCAGTTTCTTTCCCGTATAACGGTCAAACCCGATGATCCTATTCATGAACGGCTGAGTTTCGTACCTGAACCGCTCGACTTCCGCAAAGAACTCTTTTGAACCCCATTCCGTTTGCGTGAATTGCGTCCCACAGGGATGAGCATTCCAGTATTCCCTGACCTGTTCTTTTAATTGTTCGTCCTGTGTCTCGATCATTTCTTTCCCGCTGGCATCATGGATGGATTGTCAGCTTATGTGAGTTGTTCGCCGGCGATCCAGGATTTGTGCCACATCTTGAAATTGATGAGGCTCCAAATTTGCGTTGAATAATTGATCCCCGTCCGTTCATACTCGTCGACGAGTCCGCGTATGTATTTTTTGTCGGTATAGGGATCGTCATAGTCGAACAAGTAGGGCTTGGCGTAATCAAGAATTTTCTTCGTCAGCATGTTTTTCCCCGAGCCTGCAAACCCGATCTTTTTCCGGTAGATGATGTTCCGGGGGATCAGTCCTTCAACCGCCTTCTTGAGAATGTATTTGGTTTCGCCGTTCTTGATCTTTAGTTGCCACGGAATCTTCATCGAAAACTCGACAAGCTTGTGGTCGAGGAAAGGAACGCGCGCTTCAACCGATGTGGCCATCGTCATTTTATCGACGCGCATCAGCAGTAATTCGGGGAGACGGTTCTTCAATTCCCAGTAGATCATTTTTGTCGAATAATCATCCCCGGGGACGGCGCGGAATGATTCATCCACCAAAGCGCCCGATTGAGCTGCGGATGGGTTCAACAGCTTGGCTTTTTCTCCGTCGTCGAATGCGGTCGCTCCGCCGAGGAACGATTCGCCGTTCGAGAGGAAATTCTTGATGTAGTTCTGCCGGTAATCGACACGAAAAGATTTTAGGAGCGACGAAAGCATCATGTAGCTCGTCGAGCGGATCGATTCCGGCATTGAACGGATGAACCGGAATTGCTCCTGCAGCCGGATGATGCGTTTGTACAGCGTATAGCCGCAGAATTGTTCGTCGCTTCCTTCTCCAACCTGGACAACGATCGTTCCATTGTCACGCGCCAGTTTGGATACATAATAGAGCGGAAAAGAGACCGGATCCGCGAGCGGTTCGTCATGGTGGTATATCACTTTTGGAAAAAGGCGGATGAAGTCGTCGTCGTTGATGACGATTTCATGATGGTTGGTCTTGAATTCTTTGGCGATCTGCCGCGCGTAAGCGAACTCGTTAAAATTGTTTTGTCCGTCAATCGCTACCGAAAACGTATCGACCGGCCGGGTCATGAGTTGACTCATAAGCGCTACGTTGGTGCTCGAGTCGAGTCCGCCGCTCAGAAAAACACCGAAGGGAACATCGCTCATCATTCTCTTCTCAACCGACTCTTTAAGCAGTTCAAGAATGCGCCGGGCACAGTATTCTTCGTTGTTCACGTCTTCGCCGTCGACAGGCTGGAAGACATTCCAGTATTCATTATTAGTAAGTGTCCCGTTGAGCGTTACTTCCAGGTAATGTCCAGCTTCGAGCTTCCTGATCCCCCTGAAGAGCGTCTGCGGCGCCGGCGTGGCGATAAACGTGAAATAATGGGAGAGGGCTGTTTCGTCGACGTCGCGCTGGATCGACGGGTCCTCGAGAATAGCTTTGATTTCCGAAGCGAAGACGAGCCGGTTGTTTGCCTGCGTATAATAGAGCGGCTTGATGCCGATCCGGTCGCGGAAAAGGAAGAGCTTTTGTTTCTTGGAATCCCAGATGGCGATGGCGAACATTCCCTCAAGTTTTTGTACGAATTGAGGGCCGTACTCTTCGTATGCATGAATCAGCGTTTCGGTATCGCTGCGGGATCTATAGCGATGGCCCGCAGCTTCAAGGGCAGGGCGGAGCTTTGCGTGATTGTAGATCTCGCCGTTAAAGACAATCCAAACAGTTCCGTCTTCGTTGCACATCGGCTGATTGCCGGCGGGCGAGAGGTCGACAATCGCGAGCCGCCGAAAACCGAAACCTAGATTCTTCTGCGGGGAAAGATATATTCCGTCGGAATCGGGGCCCCGATGCCTGATCTTCTCCGCCATGCTGCGGAGCAGCCCTTCGTTGACGGGTTGACTGCTTCCCTCGAAATGGAGTATGCCGCAGATACCGCACATGTGATACTGAAAAATTAAAATGAAAAATTAAAAAGCAAAACCCGGGAGTTCCGGATTTGGCTTCCGCTGAATACAAGGTAGTAGAATTTCGAGTGAGTTTCAAGAAGCTATCGCCAGGTTCGTTTTTTTTTGGAAGTCATCTCAAAATCTCTCAGTACGGTCATCCTGAGCGGAGCGAAGGATCTACGACGCTGCACCTCGGTGAATTCACAATGCTGTGTTGACATAGATTCTTCACTCCGCTTCGCTCCGTCCAGAATGACAATGATGGATCTGCGTTTCCTAAGAATGCTTTTGACCATCGAAACTATATGTCACCCCAATCCGGCAACTCTTTGGCGAGAAAAGGTTATGCCGCTGCTTTGTTGTATAGAATGGCCGCGCTGATTCTTTAATCTCTTCTAGGGGTTTGCATTTGTAAGGAGTTCTGTTACATTGCTTTTCATGCGCATCGCAATAATCTCGGACATTCACTCGAATCTTCAAGCTCTCCAAACCGCGTTCAATATCATCGACACAAATAAGCTCGATCAGGTGTATTGCCTTGGCGATATCGTCGGATACGGTGCGGAGCCGAACGAGTGCATCGACATGCTTCAGAAGCGCGGGGTATTGTGTATTGCCGGGAATCATGATAAGGCCGCCCTCGACCCGGGCAAAGCAGAACATTTGAACCGTTATGCACGAACGGCAATTGAATGGACAGCCCGGCAATTGACTCCCGACCACGTCGATTTCTTATCGCGCCTGCCGTACACAGTGGTCGCCCATCAATGCACCTTTGTGCACGCTTCGCCGGATAGGCCGGAAGAGTGGAAGTACATTGCCACAGGATATGATGCTTTGGAGTATTTTCAAGCCTTTCCAACACCGATCTGCTGGGTTGGACACTCTCACATCAGCGGCGTCTATTGCGAAGACTCGATCACGTCGGATGTCGTGAGAGGCAGGCGGTACATTATCAACGTCGGCAGTGTGGGCCAGCCGAGAAACCGGGATAACCGTTTGAGTTTCGGAATTTTTGATGTCGACCGGTGGGAGTACGAACACGTTGCTGCAGAATATGATGCCGGAGCAGCCCGGGAAAAAATTATCGAAGCAGGACTGCCGCCGTACCTCGGGGACAGGCTTCTGTCCGGAGTCTAAAGATCACCTCATTGCGATGCTGCGAGCAGTTCCGCCCGGAACGTTTCTTTCGTCTGCATGCCGATCATCTTCTTCACGATCTCGCCTTTCTTGTTCACAAAAAAGGACGTTGGAATTCCCCGAATACCGCCGAAAGCCTTTTCGAGGTCCCCATTGTCGATGACGATTGGATATGCAAGATTTTCCTGGACTGCGAACGTATGCACGACGTTGACCACATCGCCGTCCTGGTCGAGAGAAATGCCGAGGATCTTGATGCTCTTATCTTTGTATTCGTCGCGAAGGGATACCAGGTCCGGCAGTTCCCGCTTGCAGGGACCGCACCATGTCGCCCAGAAATTTATCAGCACGACGTTGTCTTTGGAGAATTCCGCGAAAGAGATCTTTTTTCCCGTCTCATCTGTCCAGCTGAAATCTGCCACCTTTGCCCCCTCGCCCTTCTGAACCGAGGTCACCTTTGAGACGTTGGCGGTGTATTCTCCGGACGAGGAAGAAGCGGATTGGGAAGACGAATTTCCTTCGCTTTTTTTTGAACAGCCCGAGAGGGCGAGAAACAGCGCGAGCACAGTGACAGCGGAAATTTTCAAAAAGGGGGAATACGATCGATCGATTGAGGGCATTGGAGTTGTCATTGGTCTTTCTCGCTCAGCAGAGCGATCATTTTATCTTTTCCTATTTTGCTGACCGCGGCGCACAGCGTGTTCTTATGTCTCCAGAGTACTACGTTGCACAGGTCTGGTGTCTGCTCAAAATACCATCCGGTTTTTGCGAGCGATGCTTTGGCTTTTTCGGGGAGTCCGATTTTGTTTCCCCGCAGCGCTTCGCTCATATCCACCTGGTAAACGTACAGAAGTCCTTCTCCGCCGATCTTATACACCACATGGACGAGACGGACTCCGTCGATTTCAGAAAGCACGCCGCCACACCAATCGCAGTCGCTCAGCGCAGCTACGCTCACTTCGAACGGCGTGTCCTTTGCAAGAAAGTTCTTCACGGCGTCCGGGTCATGGCTGATCAACGTCGGCTTCAGTGTACCGGTCATGGCAGCACTGTAGTTGTTTAACGATTGGGTGATAATGTTCCTGTTATTCGCAAGCGGAACCGCATTATTTGTTTGAAGCAAGGAGGCAACGCCGACGACAACGAACAGGATGGCAACCAAAGCGACTGCGGGATTCAGGTTAGCTTCACCGAATATCATCGTTCGCCAACTTCTCGCTGAGGGTCTCAGGTTCTCCACTGCGGCAAGGAGGGACGTTGACACACTACTCGGAATACTCTGATGTTGCACTTTTGAGTGGAGGACCGCCTTTGTTATTCGCTCCCTTTCGAAATCATTGCGGCAGAGAGGGCACGCTTGGGCGTGAGCGTTGAAATGGTTCGTGATAGGAGTGTTAAGCCGCCTGTCTACCGCTTCCGTAATCAACTCTTGAAACTCTCGGCAATCCACCGCTACACCTTCTCCTTAAATGTAATCATCGATCAATCCTTCCCGACAAATCCGCGTTTTTTTGCGTACTCGAACAGATTTGCATACAGGAGTTTGCGGCCCCGGTGCAGACGCGACCGCACTGTTCCGACCGGGCATTCAACAAACTCCGCTATCTCCTCATATGTCAAACCTTCGATATCGCAAAGGATAACGACCGTTCGAAACTCTTCCGGGAGGGCCTCAAGTGCCTTGGTGACATCGTCATCCAGCAGGTGCCCGAAGAGTTTCTCCTGCAGATCGTTCGCATCGGCGGAGCTTTCACGGATAACGTTGTAGAAATTCTGGATATCGTTGTAATCAACGGTATCGGGCTCTTTGACTGCCTTCCGATAGACGTTGATGTATGTGTTTTTCATAATACGGAACAACCATGCGCGGACGTTGGTTCCTTTTTCATACTTATCCCAGAAGCGAAAAGCCTTGAGAAAGGTTTCCTGGAGCAGGTCGCGGGCGTCGTCCGCGTTGCCGGTCATACGGAGTGCATAGTTATAGAGGATATCCGAATGGGGGATAGCCTCCCGTTCAAACTCTTTGTGAAGACTTTGGGAGGGGTTCAGAACGGTAAGAAAAAATGCAAACATGCAATTGTTCCTTCGCGGCCGCCAAAACCGCGAATGATAGTCAGCGCCATTTCCCGGGTTGCACGATTATCGCGCCATTATTGACGAGAGATTTTATTAATCAAAACTTAACAAAAAACCGAATGACATTCAACTTGTCAATCTCTATATTGCTTCCGATACACAAAAAGAATATCTCTCGCCAAGACGCCAGATTGACTCTAAACTGATCTTTGCGCCTTTGAGGCTTAGCGTGAGCGTTGCTTTTTGGAAAAGACAGAAACCTCTGTTGAAGGTATTTGTTTCCAAATGACTTACAGTGAGTGGCTATGAATAGGCTTCCCGCATTTATATTTCTGGCAACTTTTATCGTGTCGTGCTCGCCGACCTCCACAAACTCTGTCCTGCGGCTTCCCGGGAGAATGGATGATGGACGGACTCTGCTGCCGAACGGATGGATTCTCTCTCCAGCCGGATCGTCGATCGACCTCGGCGACCTTCCTCTGGGAATGCAGGTCTCGCCAGACGGAAGGATCGCTGCCATTGTGAACAGCGGCGATGGGATACAGACCATCTCCCTTGTCGACATTCAGGCCCGCCGCGTTGTGCAGACGTTGCCGATCAAGAAGTCGTGGATGGGCGTTCGCTTCTGCAGCCGCGAAAACAAATTCTTCGTCTCTGCCGGAAATGACAACGGGATACTTGAATATGCGTTTGAACACGATTCGGCCCGGTATCTGCGGACCATCGATCTTGGCAAGGAATTTCCGCAGCAGGATATTTCACCAACCGATATCGCAATCGCCGGCGGGGATTCGCTCCTCTTTGCTGTAACAAAAGGAAATAATTCGCTCTATAAAATTGATCTTGCCAGCGGCAGCATCGCCGGGGTGCTCGCATTCGATCATCCCCTCTATTCATGCGCGGTCGATGAGAGACGTCGTCGTGTCTTTGTCAGCATATGGGGGGGATCGCAGGTTGCCGTGGTGGATGCCGATTCTATGACCGCAAAGAAATTCATTACGGTCGGTGATCATCCGAATGAGATGGCGTTGACGAAGGACGGCAAAAGGCTCTTCGTCGCCAACGCAAACTTCAATACGGTCTCGGTTATCGGACTCGATGCTGTGAAAGTGATCGAAACAATATCAACGTCGATCTCGCCCGACGCGCTGAACGGCAGCACGCCAAACTCACTCGCGCTTTCTCCCGATAACTCGACACTGTACGCGGCCAATGCCGACAATAATTTTTTGGCTGTCGTCGATGTTTCAAAATTTGGTCAGAGCCGCTCGAAAGGATTTGTTCCGACGGGCTGGTACCCGACTGTCGTCCGATGCGTCGATAATCTTCTCCTTGTCGCAGACGGCAAAGGAATGATATCGAAAGCGAATCCGCATCACGAGTATATCGGGAGTTTGCTGGCAGGGACGTTGTCGTTCATCCCCGTTCCATCTGACGATGAACTGGCAAGATACTCAGCACAAGTTTTTCAAAACACGCCGATCACGCGCACGCATCCCGCACAACCGTGGCGAGAAGATAATCCCGTTCCGATGCTGCCATCCGCCGGATCTCCGATCAAGCATGTTTTCTATGTCATCAAAGAAAACCGGACCTATGACCAGATACTGGGGGATCTGCCCGAAGGAAACGGCGATTCGTCGCTCTGTCTTTTCGGCCGGGACGTAACGCCGAATCAGCATGCGCTCGCCGAAGAGTTCGCGCTGCTCGATAATTATTATGAAGACGCGGAGGTCAGCGCCGATGGACACAATTGGTCGATGGCGGCGTACGCGACAGACTTCGTCGAGAAAACATGGCCTACGTTGTACGGCGGACGCGGAGGGGAATACGTCTATGAGAAAGAAGGGATCACAAGCCCGAGCGCCGGGTACATATGGGACGATTGTGTTGGGCACAACGTTACGCTCAGGAATTACGGAGAGTTCGTCGATGATGAGGATACGGCGAACGGTGCATCTCGTGTGAAGGCAGCCGCGATGCTGACGAGGACGTCGCCGGGCTACCGGGGATGGGACCTCGATTATCCCGACGTGAAGCGTGCGGAAGCGTGGATGCAGGAATTCGATTCGTACGAAAAGGGAGATTCCCTGCCGCAATTTCAGATCATCAGATTGCCGAATGACCATACTGCGGGGACGAAAAAGGGGTCGCTCTCGCCGCGCGCGATGGTTGCCGACAATGACCGGGCGCTCGGGTTGATCGTCGACCGGATCTCGCACAGCAAAGACTGGAAGTCATCGGCTGTTTTTGTTCTTGAGGATGACGCACAAAGTGGTCCAGACCATGTCGATGCGCACCGTTCAATTGCGCTCATGATCAGCCCCTACACAAGACGGAACTTTGTCGATCATACGATGTATTCGACCTCCGGCATGCTTCGCACGATGGAATTGATCCTTGGCCTGCCGCCGATGAGCCAGTATGATGCGTGCGCGACGCCGATGTTCGCCTCGTTTTCATCGTACCCCGACATGACGCCATTTGTCGCCCGCAGGAATATCATGGACCTGCATGAGAAAAATGCTCTGGGGGCTTTCGGGCAGGAAAAAATGGAAGCCTTCAATCTTTCCAGGGAAGACGAGGTGCCCGATAATGAGTTCAACGAGATCATCTGGAAGTCGGTGAAAGGGACGGCCTCTGAAATGCCCGCGCCGGTTCACAGCACGTTCATCATAACGGGAGGCCGTACCGACGACGATGATTGAATCCATGAATTCCTCTGATGAATAATCTTGTTCGTCCCGCAAAGCGATTGTTGACGTTTACGCAGCTGCTCTGGCTCATTCCGGTCGTCCTCACGCTGCACAATATTGAAGAAGCGCTGACGATGCCCAGATGGGTTATGGCAAATTTGTCTCTCATCAAAGAGAGCTTGCCGATTTCGATTGACCTTCAATTCACCCCAGCTCAGCTTCTCTTTTCCCTTTTGATCGCCACGGTCGTTCCCATTGTTGTAACGATGGTGTGCATCAATGGAGAACCACGGAGCAGGAAGCTGTATCTTCTTTTTCTTCTTCAAGCGATCGTACTGCTCAATGTTTTTATTCCGCATATTGCTGCATCCATCAGGATGGGGCAATACAATCCGGGAGTCATCACCGCCGTATGCTTTAATCTTCCATTTTCCGTCTATTTCTTCCGAAGAGCGTTCCTGGAACAGTATCTTGCATCACGCGAATTCGTTTCGTTGTTCATTCTGGCGCTTCTTGTCTACGGACCTGTCGCCTGGACACTCCACTTTGGGGGTGAGCTGTTGGCGAAGATGCTGTAGATGGAAATTATCGAGAACGTTATCGAAAAAAGTTCGGATTGTGAAAACATGAAGTAAGGCAAATCGCAATGGTGTCCGAGAGCTACGAATGAACGGCAAAACGTATCACCGAGTAGTGCCCTAATTTGAGTGAACATATAAGAACTCCTGAACAATGTCATTCTGAACGAAGCGAAGCGGAGTGAATGCCGAAGGCATCTCCCAAAGGGATCGCTTCGCGACCTTCGGGAGAATTCACGTCCACTCTGCACTTGGAATGTATAATGCTGCAAGGTCATGGATCCTTCGCTACGCTCAGGATGACAGTACAGTGCTTTTTGAAGTGCTCACTACTTACAGTATGACACTAGGTAACACCGCCTCAACCCTTGACCTTGCCTCCCAAAAAAAGTACTTTGTTGAGAGAGAATACACTAAGGAGAAACAGTCTTATGACCGTTGCCGTTGGAGTGCCAGTACCCGATATGAAGCTGAGTGGTGAGGAGATAACGATTCACACGGTCCGTAAGTATATTGTAGGGATAGACGAAGAAATTCCTCTTCTCGGCGGATTACGAAGACCGTATATCAATCTTGACAACGCCGCCAGCACGCCGACCATCTCTGTCATCACGGATAAAGTCAACGAATTTCTGAAGTGGTATTCAAACGTCCATCGCGGCACCGGTTTCAAATCGAAGCTATCGTCGTGGGTATTTGAGGAAGCCCGCGATACGATCGCGAAATTCGTCAACGCAGACCTCTCCGACAGTGTTGTCCTGTTCTGCAAGAACACGACCGAAGCCATCAACAAGCTCGCACATCGTTTTTCGTTCGAGCCCGGCGACGTCGTGCTGACGTCGGTGATGGAGCATCATTCCAATGAACTCCCGTGGAGAAAGGTCGCCCATGTCATTCACATCGACGTTACGCCCGACGGACGAATTGACGAAAAAGATTTCAGGGAAAAAATTGCGCTTCATGGGTCGAAGATCAAACTGATCGCCGTGAGCGGAGCATCGAATGTGACGGGGTTCATCAACCCGGTGCACACGTACGCCCGATGGGCACATGCCATCGGAGCAAAGATTATGGTGGACGCCGCGCAGCTGGTGCCCCACCGCCCTGTCGATATGAAGATGAAGGGCGATCCGGAACATCTTGATTATCTTGCGTTCTCGGCCCATAAAATGTACGCACCCTTCGGCGTCGGCGTATTAGTGGGCTGCAGGCAGACGTTCGAAGAGGGGGATCCGGAATACGTTGGGGGCGGTACTGTGGATATTGTGAACCTGGAAAATGCCTACTGGACCGATTTGCCGGATAAGGAGGAAGCGGGTACGCCGGATATCGTTGGAGCGGTGGCATTGGCTCAGGCGATCCGGATTCTCGAAAAGATCGGATGGAACAATATTATCGAGCATGAGGCTTCATTAACCCGCTATGCACTCGAGAAGCTGAAGAAAATTCCGGGAGTATCACTTTACGGCGACAAGGACGCCGAGCATTCCAGCGACCGCCTCGGAGTTATCACGTTCAACGTCAACAGTCTTAGCCACGCATTTGTTGCGGCGGTCCTCAGTTATGAGTGGGGTATCGGTACGCGCAACGGCTGTTTCTGTGCCCACCCGTATGTGAAATGTCTCCTTCAGGTAGATGATGTGGAATCAAAAGATATGGAACAGCGCATCCTCGCCCGCGACCGGTCGACGCTCCCCGGCTTTGTTCGCGCGAGTTTCGGCATTTACAATACCAAGGAAGAAGTTGACGTGCTGTGCGAAGCACTCGCGGCGATCGCGAAGGGGAATTACCGAGACGGATACATGCTGAACAAAGAGCGTGGCGAATATTACCGGACCGACACGATCGATGAGTTCGAAAAATATTTTTCAATTTAGCACGGATGCCGGCGGCATCCTCCTGTTAATCAGATCCTGACTAGACATCTATCATTATTTATGGACGCTAAAAAACTCTCACTCGCGACAAAAGCAATTCACGGAAAGAAACTTCATCCGTACAAAGGACCCGTTTCTCTTCCGATCTACCAAACGTCGACGTACCGGTTCGATTCTTCCAACGACGCGGTACGGTACGCCAACGGCGATACATCGGTGTATGTCTATTCCCGGTATCATAACCCGACCGTACACGATGTGGAGGAAAAAATAGCGCTAATGGAAGAAGGGGAGTCCGCGGCGCTTTTTGCATCGGGGATGGCTGCAATTTCTACGACGATCTTGACGTTCGTACACGCTGGCGAGGAAATTGTCAGCACGCCGGCATTGTACGGCGGAACGTACCGGTTCTTCCGCGATACGCTGCCGGACTGCGCCGTCGCGGTTCACTACATCGACCCGAAAGATCTTTCAAGCCTTGACAAGCGAATCACTGAAAAGACCAGGCTCGTCTACTTTGAAACGCCGACAAATCCGACGCTCGACATCATGGATATTGCGCACATCGTAGAGCGTGTGAAGAAAGCGGAACACAAATATCACACCCGAATTCTGACGATGATCGACAACACCTTTGCATCCTGTCTGAACCAAAAGCCCTTCGACGCCGGCGTCGACATCGTCATGGAAAGCGCGACGAAATATTTGGGGGGACACAGCGATATTCTTGCGGGTGTCGTCGTAAGCACGCAGGCGATCATCGACAAAATAAAGGTCACCGCAAAATATCTCGGCGGATGCGCGGACCCGTTCATGGCATATCTGCTGTTTAGAAGCCTGAAGACATTTGAACTTCGCGTCCAGCGTCAGAATGAAAATGCGTTCAGGCTTGCGCAGAAATTGGAGAAGCATCCGAAGGTACTGCGCGCGATTTATCCGGGATTGAAGTCTCATCCCCACCATTCGCTTGCAAGAAAGCAGATGATCGGCTTCGGCGGCATGGTCACGATCGAAGTCCGCGGCGGCGTTAAGGCGGCAGTAAAAGTGTGCGACGCTCTCAACGTCGCGGTGAACGCTATGTCGCTCGGCGGCGTGGAGACGCTTGTCAGCATCCCTGTTTATTCTTCACACGTCAACATGACCGAGAAGGAGCTGCTGCAGCATGGCGTCACTCCCGGGATGATCCGCATCTCTGTCGGCGTGGAGGGGATCGATGATCTGATATCGGATTTTGAACAAGCATTAAAGAAAATATAGGGGAGATACTAACCGCAAAGACGCCAAGTTCGCCAAGGGGGGATTGATGAAAGAACCAAGCGAAGAGCTTGATCTGCTTGCTCATGAAGTGATTGGTGCTGCAATCGAGGTGCACCGATTGCTGGGTCCGGGTTTTCTGGAATCGGTGTATGAAGAAGCGCTGACAATTGAAATGACCATGCGCAAGATTCCGTTTACCCGTCAAGTCGGGGTCGGCGTAAGCTATAAGGATAATATTGTTGGCAGGGGGAAATTGGACTTTTTAGTCGGCAGCCAATTGGTCGTTGAGCTCAAAGCTATCGATATGCTTGCTCCAATCCATTCTGCTCAACTACTATCCTATTTGAAAACAACCGGCTTTCATCTAGGATTGCTAATTAACTTTAATACCCCGGCTCTTAGAAACGGATTAAAAAGAATCATACTCTCCTAGTTTTTTGGCGAGCTTGGCGTCTTGGCGGTCTACCATCCTCCCCTCTGGAATTCCTTTCCTTTTCTTTTTATATTGTTACACCACTAACGTAGGCGAATGAAGTTTATTCCATCGTACATTCCGCTGTATGAATCCGGCGAGCTCGGACGGCGCTCGGATCAGTTGGAGTCCATGCTCGAAGCGTGCACGGTCTGTCCGCACGACTGCGGCAATAACCGCCTGAAGAACGAACTCGCACGCTGTTATTCGGGCTATCTTCCCGTTGTCTCGTCGTACTGCCAGCACTTCGGCGAAGAGCCCGCACTCGGAGGAACGTACGGAGTCGGCAATATTTTTCTTGGCAACTGCAACCTCCGCTGCGTCTACTGCCAGAACTTTCAGATCAGCCAGAACTGGAAAGAGGAGCGGAAAAATGAAGTGACGTTCGAGCGAATGGCGGAAATGATGCTTGAACTCCAGGCCAAAGGAGTGCACGCCATCGGTTTTGTTTCACCGACGCATTTTGTTCCACAGATCGTCCGCGCTTTGATGATCGCGATCCCGCAGGGACTGGAACTCCCGCTCATCTATAATACCAACGCGTACGACTCCGTCGAAGTACTGAAACTCCTCGAAGGTGTATTTGATATTTATCTTCCAGACTTGAAATACAGCGACGATGACTTCGGCTATAAGTATTCAAAGGTAAGATCCTACACCGAAATTTCGCGCACTGCCGTTAAGGAGATGCACCGCCAGGTCGGCAGCGATCTTGTGTACGGCGACGATGAATTGGTAAAGCGCGGGCTCATCATCAGACATCTTGTGCTTCCGAACGACATTGCGACGTCGGAAGAGACACTCCGCTGGATAGCGAAAGATCTCGACAATCGCGTAACGCTGAGCGTGATGTCTCAATATTATCCGACGCACAAAGCATTGACGACGGAGCTGCTCGACCGGCGCATCCGCGAAAGCGAATACAACAAAGTACTGCGGCTCCTGGATTCTCTCGGTTTCGAAAACGGGTGGTGCCAGGAGTTTGAGAGCCAGGACTACTATAAACCAGATTTCAGCGACAGGCTGGAACCATTCAAAGTAGAAGCGTGAAGGAGGATATGCTATGGCATTGCTGACCGAAAAGGAGATCGCAGGATTGCTGCGTTCGACGAAAGGATGGAAGCGTCGGGAAGGCGAAATTCAAAAAACATTCGTCCACAAAGATTTTGCCCGGGCCATGGGGTTCGTGCAATCGGTTGCACTTCGTGCCGAAAAGATGAACCATCATCCAGACATCGATATCCGTTGGAACAAGGTGACGTTGACCCTGTCGACGCACAGCGCGGGAGGGCTTACGGAGAAGGACTTTGATCTGGCTGAACTAATTAACGAACTGAAATAATCGTGCAGATGGACGTATGACAAACCAGGAACGCATCAAAGCTCTCAGCGAACTTCTTGCGGTAAATCCTGACGATTCTTTTTCTCGTTACGCCCTCGCGATGGAATACGCCGGCCTTGGAGAGACAGAAAGGGCAATTACCGCGCTCAAAGAGTTGATGGAGCGCGACCCGAAGTACGTCGCAGCGTATCATCAGCTCGGCCGGATCTACTGCAGGGTAAACAAAACCGCCGAAGCAAAATTGATCTACCGGCAGGGGATAGAGCTCGCGGCAGAAATAAATGAGAGGCACGAAAAAACGGAAATGGAAGAAGAGCTGGAGGAGATCGAGGATGAATGGTAGGGGGAGCAATTAATAATTAAGGAATTATGAATTAGGAATTAAAGATTGAATGTTGCAGACCGGCTTTAAGAACTTAGCCTTCCATTATCGCCGCATATGAATCTTTCCAAAGAAGAAATACTCAAGATCTTCAAAGAAACAAACGCACTGCTCGAGGGACATTTTCTGCTCACGTCGGGTCTTCACAGCCCGCATTACTTTCAGTGCGCAAAGGTCCTTCAATACCCGAAATATCTCCATCTGCTTTCCGGGGAGATCGTCAAGCATTTTGGGCAGAGCGGGATTACCCTGGTCGTGTCGCCGGCGATCGGCGGAATTGTTGTCGGCACTGAAGTTGGAAGAATGCTGAAAGCCCGGACAATTTTTGCCGAACGAGAGAACGGCGTCATGACCTTGCGCCGCGGATTCGAAATAAAGAAAGAAGACCGAGTCCTGGCTGTCGAAGACGTCGTGACCACCGGAGGCTCGGTAAAGGAAATTCTGCGGCTTGCCGAGAGCACCGGCGCAACTCTCGCCGGCGTTGGCTATATTGTTGACCGCAGCGGCGGTTCGACTGCGTTTAACGCGCCCGCGTTCTCCGTCCTTCAGATGGACGTTGTCACATACGCCCCCGAGTCATGCCCCCTCTGCAAAAATGGAACCCCGGCGGTAAAACCGGGAAGCAGAAAGTAGTTCGCAGGATCTAGCCATGAAATCACTTCTCAATGTCGTCAGCGAAACGCTGCTGCAAAAAACTGAGGCGATGCTCGGGACGGGCTTGCTGTTCCATGCCGTGACCGGTTTTGTTCTTTTCCTTCTCGTTCTTGTTGTCGGCAAAGCGGTAAAAATATTCCTGGATGTTGCCGTCCGCAAGATCATTGCACATACGCACAATGACCTCGACGACAAGATTCTTGAAATCATCCTTGAGCGCGTGATCGCGATCAGCGCCGTCGCGGGAATCTATTTCGGCCTACGCGAACTCAGTGAGGGTCTTACGCCGGCGAACACTTCCTTCGTCAAGTTCCTTGAATATTCAAACATGACGCTGTATCTGCTGATGGCGTTTGTCCTCACCGCGTTGGGTATCAAAATTGCCGATACGCTCATCAGGCACGCACTCCACAATGTCGCCGAAAAAGAATCGTCGAATTTCGACCTCGCTTTCGCTCCGCTCGTCAATCGTTTTGTGAATATTCTCGTGGCGGTGATCGCAGTGATCGTTGTGCTCGACCACTTCGGCCAGAATATTTCGAGCCTGCTGGCGCTGCTGAGCGTCGGTTCTCTGGCGATAGGGTTGGCGGCGCAGGAGACGATCTCAAACATGATCGCGGGGTTCGTGATCATGCTTGACCGCCCGTTTCGCCTGGGGGACCGCGTGAAAATTCCGTCTGGGGAAGAGGGAGATATCTACGAGATCGGACTTCGGAGCACGAAGATCGTGGATTCCGACAATAATCTGCTGATCGTACCGAACAGCGAACTGATAAAAACGCGCATCGTGAACTATTCATTTCCCGCGCCTGCCGTTCGCGTGGTTGTTGAAGTGAATGTCGCGTACGGTTCGGACATCGCAAAAGTTAAGAAAATTCTGCTCGATCTCGCCAGAGCCCATCCCGACGTCCTGAAGGATCCGGCGCCGGAAGTCAACCTCATGAAACTTGAGGAAACCGGCCTTCAATTCAAACTCTTCTGCCGTGTCGCTCTGTTCAAAAGCCAATTTGCTACAAGCGAAAGACTCCGAGTGCAGGCGTATGAAGCGTTGAACAAAGCGAAGATCGAATTTGCGTTTCAGCGCCAATTTGTTCATCTCAGAGAAAGCAAACGCCGATGAATTTCGAACTCCTTCGCAGCGAAAGGCTTTACACGGGAAAGATCGTGAATCTTGTCGTTGACCATGTCCGATACAATTCAGGCAACGAGTCGATACGGGAGGTGGTCGAGCACCCAGGGGGCGGCGTTGTGCTGGCGGTGTTTGAGAACTCCGACATTCTCCTTGTGAAACAATTCCGGTATCCTATCGGCGGGGAGGTTATCGAATTGCCGGCGGGAAAACTCGACACGAAAGAAGACCCTCAGCATTGCGCCGAACGCGAACTGAGAGAGGAAACGGGATATGTGGCTGAACGATGGACGAAATTGACAACGATGATGACGACCCCTGGATTCTGCAATGAGCGGCTTCATATTTTTATGGCCCAGGGTCTCTCGGTTTCTCCGCAAGGGCAGTCGCTGGAGGAAGGGGAGCAATCGATCAAACTCCTTCACGTACCGCTCGTTGAAGCCATTGCAATGATCGAACGGGAAGAAATAGTCGACGGGAAGTCGATCGCAGGAATTTTTATCGGCGAGCGTTTGCTTCGCGGAAAATTATGACGACGGGAAATGACAGGCCGGTTGAAGGTCTTCCGGACAGCCGCGCATACCGCGTCGATGTAAAGCGCTGTATAGTAAGATCATGCGACGGAGAACTCGCGGAAATAGCTTATTACGAAAGAAATAATTGGGTTACGGTAGAACTGCAATGCAATCGCTGCCGGCGGAAGTTTACGATGAAGATAGAACTCTAGACAAAGGGAGGCCGGAGGTAGAAAACCGGAGGCGGGATATCCGTGAATTCAGTCTCCTGCCTCCAGCCCCCGGTATCCCAATGGAATACTTGGATTGAATCATCAATGATCAAGAATATTGTTTTCGACGTCGACGGCACGCTTCTCGATTCGAAGCGGGATATCGCTGGGGCGCAGCTCTGGGTGCTTCAACAGCTCGGCGTTGAAAACTATACCGAGGAGGATCTCTATCCTCACATCGGCAAAACTCTCCAGGAGACGTTTACGCTTCTCCTTCCTGACCGCCTGCATCCGAAAATCCCGGAAGCTGCTATTATGTACCGAGATTATTATCGTCCCCGCGCCCTGGAGAACACAAAGTTGTTTCCTGGCGTAAAAGAGACCATCGAGATCCTTCGCATCAAGAAGGTCAACCTCGCAACCGCGACGATCAAATCAAGCGAGACGACAAAAAGGATCCTGACGCATTTCGGCATCGCGGAATATTTTTCTCAGCTGCAAGGAACCGACGGCATGCCTCATAAACCGAATCCAGCAATTCTCAACAAGATCCTGAAAGAACAACACTGGCTCGACGGAGAGACGCTCATGGTGGGAGATACCGACAGAGACATTCTCACGGGAAAAAATGCCGGGGTGGCGACCTGCGGAGTGACGTATGGAACCTGCTCGCGCGATCAGCTGCTCGCCGCTAAGCCGCAGTGGATCCTCGACAGCTTCCCTCAGATCCTCACACTTCTTTAGACCTATGACAGCCAGTGAATTGATCCGCAAAAAGCGCGACGGCGCCTCCCTTTCGTCCGACGAGATGAAGTTCATGATCGACGGCTTTGTGAAAGAGACGATACCGGAATACCAGATGTCCTCTTTCCTGATGGCGACGTACTTCCGGGGAATGACTCAGGAGGAGACGCGCGAATTTACACGACTCATGCTTCACTCCGGCAGCGTCGTTGATCTTTCGAATATCCCGGGAGTTAAAGTCGACAAGCATTCCACAGGCGGAGTTGGCGACAAAATATCGCTTCCTCTTGCGCCGATCGTTGCTGCGTGCGGCGTCCCCGTTCCGATGATCAGCGGGCGCGGTCTCGGGCATACGGGAGGAACGCTGGACAAGCTTGAATCCATTCCAGGTTTCAGCACGTCGATTTCGATCAGCGAATACAAGAAGGTTATCGCCGAAGTCGGCGCAGTCATGATCGGACAAACGAAAGAGATCGCCCCTGCCGACAAAAAAATGTATGCTCTGCGCGATGTAACCGCGACCGTCGAATCCATTCCGCTGATCGCCGGAAGTATCATGAGCAAGAAGCTGGCGGAGGGAATCGATGCACTTGTGCTCGATGTGAAGACAGGCCGCGGCGCATTCATGCCGACCTATGAAAGAGCTGCTGAATTGGCGACAGCGCTCGTCGGCATCGGCAACGGCTTTGAGAAAAAGACGATCGGCTTCATTACCGCCATGGATCAACCGCTCGGATTCATGATCGGCAACTGGCTGGAGGTTGTTGAATCGGTCGAATGTCTGCGCGGCAAAGACGTTGCTGATGTTATGGAGCTCACGTACGTACTTGGCGGCACGATGGTGATGCTGGGGAAGAAGGCGCAGTCATTGGAAGAAGGAATTGAACGATGCAAAGAAGCAGTAAAGAGCGGGAAGGCATACGAAAAATTCCTTCAGATCGTGAGACGTCAGGGAGGAGACGTCTCTTTCATCGAGCACCTTGAAAAATATCCCCGGTCGAAATATACCGGCGAAATTAAAACTGCTCAGGGCGGATTTATTACCGGGATCGATTCCCTTGAGCTCGGATTAACCAGTATCGAACTTGGTGCCGGCAGGACGAAGGTCGATGATGTGATCGATCCCAAAGCAGGTATCAGGCTCACAAAGAAGGTTGGCGATGCCGTCACCGCCGGCGAGACACTCGGTATTCTTTATACAGACGATAAGAATGCTGTTGAACGCGCCACTGAACGAATCGCCGCTGCTTTTAATGTCGGTTTGTCGAAGCCTGCTCGTACACCGCTCATCATCAGTCAGGTCGACGAGCGGGGTATTACGCCATTCGTACGTTGATCTCGAACAGAGTGCGTAATTTTTGTAATGGTTCATTCCAAACGATGATTGAGGAAAAACTCAATGCACAAAAAGACGATCGTTCTATTTGCTCTTTCGTTCATCTTCGTTCAATTCTCACACGCCCAGGGTCCCGATGCTGTAGTGGTCGTTCGGCAATCTACGCTGAACGGCTTTCTGGACGCTGTTGGTCCGGTAAGCGGAAAAGCGCCGTATGATGTCTTGGGATTGAAGGGCGAATACACATGGACCGTCAAGAACGCCAGGATCCAGCTAAAGCCGAACGCAGCAGACTTTTCGGCCGATGCGAGCGTGAAGGTCGGCCCATTCGAATATGGATCCGTGGCCCACGGAGACGTTGAGATCAAATATCACCAGGAATCGAACAGAATTTCAGTCAAAGTGCTGAAAGCCTCTTTTGAGGTGTACACGAAGTTCTTCGGCAAGAAGATCCATCTCGGCGATGTCGACATTTCAAAGTTCTACCGGCCGGAATTTGAGTTTGCCGGTCCGCAGCCGGTGCAGCCGAGCGTTCTCGTTTCGCTCCCCGGCGACCAATCGAAAACAGTCTATATTACTCCGTTCAACCAGAACCTGAGAGTGGAACAGGACCAGATCGTTGTCACATCAAATCTCAAGTTCTCCGACCAGCCGCCGCCAAAGTAAGTCCGCCAAGACGATATTCTAGTTTCTCTCCGGAATTCGCGATGTGGAGGATTCTGTCCTCCGGTGAAAAAGCCTGTTGATATTACCTCGCGACTTGGTTATTTTAGTGCCATGGTCTGCGTACGACCATCACAACAGTAAAGTCAAAAGACACTAAAACTTCACATCATTTAAAGGGGCGCACATGGGCAAGGCAGGCGGATTCCTCGAATACCCGCGCGTTAATCCGACGTATCGTCCCGTCGCTGACCGCATTCAAGACTATCATGAGTTTGTCAATCTTTTATCCGAAGAAGAGGTAAGAAAACAAGGAGCCCGCTGCATGAGCTGCGGCGTTCCGTTTTGTCATTGGCTGGGATGTCCGCTCAACAACGATATCCCCAACTGGAACGATCTTGTCTATCGCGGCCAGTGGCGCGACGCGTACCAACAGCTGGAGTGGACCAACAGTTTTCCCGAGATCACCGCGCGGGTTTGCCCAGCAATGTGCGAGGCCTCATGCACGCTCGCGTTGAACATCAGCCCGGTGTCGATTCGGCAGATCGAATTGTTCGTCGCCGAACGGGCGTTCGAAAACGGCTGGGTTATTCCATCGTTTCCGCCGGCTGAAACAAACAAGCGTGTTGCCGTTGTCGGCTCCGGTCCGGCCGGTTTAGCTGCTGCTCAGCAATTGCGGCACCTCGGAGATTCTGTGACCGTGTTTGAGAAGTCGGATAAGCTCGGAGGAATTCTCCGATATGGAATTCCTGATTTCAAATTGGAAAAGTGGGTGCTCGACAGGCGATTGAAACAGATGAGGGCGGAAGGTATCCGCTTTGAAACGAACGTGAATGTGGGGGAAGATGTTTCATCGAAAGAATTGCGGGAATCGTTCGACGCAATCGTGCTCACACCCGGGGCAGGCCGCCCGCGCGGACTTCAGGTTCCGGGGGCCGAGCTTGACGGCGTTCATCAAGCGATGGAGTATCTGACGCAATCGAATATGCATGTTGCCGGGATGAAGAGACAGGATGAGATCATCTGGGCCGGAGGCAAAAACGTGGTCGTGATCGGCGGCGGCGATACCGGCAATGATTGTGTCGGGACGGCGATCCGTCAGGGCGCAAAAGAAGTCTATCAATTTGAAATTCTTCCGAAACCGCGCGCGTGGGATCAGCCGTATAATCCGGATTGGCCTGATTGGCCGAAGATTCTCCGGACTTCCTCTTCACATGAAGAAGGATGCCGCCGCGATTGGTCGGTTGCGACGAAGAAATTTTCCGGGACCGGATCCACGCTTGAGAGAGGCGACTTCGTCCGCGTCGGGTGGAATAAGGACGCAAAAGGAAACGACAGGGATATGTTCGAGATTCCCGGTTCCGAGTTCAGTGTCGATGCGGACCTCGTTTTTCTGGCTATGGGCTTTCTCCATGTCGAGCACGGAAAGCTCACTCAAGACCTGGAACTTGTGCTGGACGAACGGGGGAACATCATAGGCGACGGTGCCTACGCGACGTCCGTCCCCGGCATCTTTGTCGCGGGAGATGCGATGACTGGCGCCAGCTTGGTTGCACGCGCCATGCGGCACGGACGAGAGGCTGCCAGGGCATGTCACGCGTATATGGCCCGGTTAAACTGATCTTTATGAAGAAGCGCCGCCTCTTCGACGGCGCTTGTGAATTTTCTGCCAGGTGCGGTAGTTGCTCACGATGCAGCGGACAGGCGGTTCTCTGTCAACACTCTCCGAATTTTCTTCGCCCGAATTGTCTTCTCGATAAAAAGTGATAACGATAAGTGCGGTTATCCCGACATACAACCGGTACGAAAGCCTGCTGCGTACGCTCCGATCCCTGTCCCTTCAGACAGCATTGCCGGAGGAGGTCATTATTGTCGATGCAAGCGACGGCGATGGCAGTGAAGACGAATTGAGAAACAGTTACCCCTCGTTACACATAAAATATATCCGTTCCAAGCCTTCAGTATGTGCACAACGCAATATCGGAATACAAATCGCATCCGGTTCCCATGTTTTTCTTTGCGATGATGATATCGAATTCTCGAACGATTATGTCTTGAGGATCAAAAAGTACATCGATGGCAATGCCGAGGCAAAGGCCGTCAGCGGCTCAGTGCTTGAGAAAAATAAAGATGGGGGATGGGGGTATGATTATCCTGTCGTGTCAATCTGGCAACTATTTTGGAAGTTCATTTTCCAGCAAAGCCTTTGGTGTGATATAAAGAGAATACGAGGAGCGCTGGTCAGTGGTTTCAGCTACCATTTCCTTGTCCGGTTCTACGTTCATCGGAAAAATACGTTCTCCCTCGCCGGATGGCCCCTGGTGACAAATTTCGAAGGCCCTGTATTCAAAACGGCATTTTACGGTTTAGGAGCGAGCATTATCAAAACGGAGTGGCTTCGCTCAAGTCCGTTCGATGAGGTTCTCGATGCGCACGGCATCGGCGATAATTATGGAGTCGCGCTGCATTTTCCTGATTTTCCCGCGATCCATGTATTAACAGATGTCCATGCGTATCATCATAAAATAGATGCCAATCGGTTATCGGAAGCCGAAAGCTTCTTCAAGAGAGGATTGGCGCTCCATTATTTTATGACCGGTTCTGAGAGATTCACCGCGGTTAACCGATTATTTCTCGTTTGGTCTCTGATTGGAAATTGGCTGGTTTATTGCGTCAAAGGAAATCGACCGCATTTACGAGCTGTCACTAAATTGATCTCAGCGATCTTGGCGGGGAGAAACCCTTATGTAGTGAAATCCGGCAGGAAGAAATCGGGCGGGAGATGATTCAAGATTGCAGATCGCAGAAGTTTTTCATATATTTATGCCCGAACTTGATGCGGTTGCGGCGGGGCAGCTCAGTCCCAAAGGGTCTTCGCTGAAATTGTTTTTGATATGTAAAGCGGCGGGGTAGCTCAGCTGGTTAGAGCGTCGGAATCATAATCCGTAGGTCGTGGGTTCGAATCCCTCCCCCGCTACAAACGGAACTCAAACTTTCATTGGGTTCCGTTTTTTTTCTCTGGTAATTCCTCGACACCTGTCGGGATGGCTGGTACAGCGTTGATGTGGAACCGTATCATCTCATCTTTTCTGTCTACTAAGATTTTATCGATGCATATTCGCAAAAGCATCTATCGCTCGAAAACTGAGCCGTTTTCAAAATATTCCTTAAAGCCCTCAGCAAAATCCCTGATCATTTTTTTTGCGCTGCCAATATCCAAGGCCTCTGCGGCGATTTCGGTGAGATGAATTTCCATACACACATATATATTCGATTTTGTAGTTTCCGGAGACATAGGACTTCCTTTGTTATGATTGGGTCTCCCTATTCTTGACTTCTCCATTGATTACTGCTACATTTGTCCGATTAGATAACCGATTCGGGGCGGAACGGTTACAGATGGAATCTCCTGATTCGATTCTTGATGACGGAGTTTTTTTGTGTTCAGGGCTCTGGCTTCTGCGGGAGGACCGCTGTTTGTTAGCCGCAATCGCCAAATCAATATCCTATCACGCTAAAGACAAATATGAAAAACATTCTCAAGAAAACTGCTTACTCGATTGTCCTTCGGCTCGTTGGATTAATAGTCTCATTTGTCACCTGACATTCAAGTCCATAATACAACGAATAGAATTTTCTCCGGCCCGCTGCGGCGGGATCAGAACGATATTTGAATACCAATTGTTCAGAGGCCTCAGTTTCTAAATTATAAATAATAAATATGACTGAAGACTTGGGACGAAGCACTAAGAACTACACACTCAAAATCCCTGCATGGGCATGATCCGACGATGTTTTTTTATTTTGTTCTTTTGCGCTATTGCCATAGCTCGGTCGTCATCGCAATCGGTGTACGTTCATCCTTCCCACGAAGTGTACGATTTTCTCAAGAGAATGGATGGCAAGCGCGTTCTCACCGATTATCGAGATGCCGTGAAGCCAATAACACGCCGGGACGTGGCGGCATATCTCATCCAGATCGACCAACATACAGATCAACTGACATCGGTTGAGAAACAACAGCTTGAATTTTTCAAACAGGAATTTTATGTAGAGTTGAAACAACTAAATTATGGAAAGGAATTACCCGAGGAACGCTGGCATTTGTATCCGTACCGGAGCATCCCGGGCACCTTTAATTTCGACCTCGTTGGAGGTTATTCAGCTCAAGCAAACCCGACAAACACGAATACAAAAATCTGGTCTAACGGGTTAATGGGCTACGGGTACGCAAAAGATTTCCTCGGAATGTATTTATATTTCAGGGACAATCACGAATCGGGGACCTACACTAGTATTCGCAACGACCTCACGCCCATCCAGGGACAGATCAGGTCAGATGGCACGGCGAGTGGTTTCGATTTCGATCTCGCCGACGCCCAGATCAATTTCGATGTAGCTTCATTTCTGGTACTTTCGATCGAAAAAATGCCGAACGTCTGGGGAGCTGGATATCACGGGAATGTCATTCTTTCGGACAAACCCCCGTCATACCCCCAAATAAAACTCCGTGCAAAACTCGGAAAAGATGTCGACTTCACGTTTATTCACAGCTGGCTCAGTTCCGACATCATCGACTCAGTCGACTCGTATTTCGTCCCGGGTCTTCCCCCGAAACTCAGTTACCGTCCAATTTATGCGCAAAAATATATGGCGGCCCAAATGCTCGAAGCCTCGGTTGCAAACGGTGTTAACGCGGCCGTGGGCGAGTCGGAAATATACGGAGGAAGAAATCCGGAGCTTATTTATTTGATCCCGGTTATGTTTTACTTTGCAGCCGAGCATTACAATACCGATCAGGATAATAAGCAGGTGTTCGGATCAGTCGATGTGACGAGCCTGAAAAATTACGATTTTTACGCATCGTTATTCATCGACGAAATCACCATCGCCCAAATTTTTAACGCGGCCCAACAACGGAATCAGGTGGGGGTTACTCTTGGCACCAGAGCGTATGACCTTTTCTTTCCGAACACCGACATCTTGATTGAATATACCCGGACTAACCCGTGGGTCTATAACCACAAATATCCAGATGTGACGTACCAAAGCAGCCAGTATGACTTAGGAGATTGGATAGGCCAGAATGCGGATGACCTAGATCTTGAAGCAAATTACCGCCCTTACCGCGCTTTGAAAGTCGGCCTGGCATTTGAATCTCTGCGCAAAGGGGGGATGGATTCCACAAAATTCCAATATGCGTTTCCGACGCCGCCGTTTCTCTATGGACCGGTCATCAAGAAGCAGTCGTACGGCGTTACTGCGCAGTATGAAATAGTGCGAGACATGTTCGTCAATTTCCATGCACTTTTTTCCCGTGCTACACAGCAGAAGGCAATCCCAGGCGTATTCCAATATGCGCGGGTGAGCAGCGATTATGCCGACCGGATCGATGCGCTTCTTTCGGTAGAATACAATTTTTATTAAGAAGTAAGATAAAAGTACTGGACCCCGAACTATCAACTCAGAAGTCCTGGACTTTCTCTTGCGCTAAACCACTATTTTCGATATATTTTACCGCAATTCTTACTCCTTATACCAGATTTGTCGTTCCCATAGTTACATGAAAGTACAAAACGAATTCTTTGCCGTTCGATTTTGAGTGTAGTTATTCTTATCTCTTACTCAAGCCAAAGCCATTAGAAAGCCAAAAATGCCACTCTATCGTTCGATATTGAGTAACGCGATCTTACCTCTTTTGCTCTTGTCTCTTATCTCTTTCTCTGTTTCCGCTCAAACCCAGGCGCAAATCGACGAAGCCAAGGCGAAACTCGGGACAATGACCCCCGGCCAGATCGAGGCGAAAATCAGTCAGTATGGAATGACGATGGAGCAGGCGCAGGCAAAAGCCGCACAATACGGCGTCGATCTTTCGAGTTATCTAAACAAGCTTCCTGCATCGGGTGGATCGAGAACTCCCCAGACCCCAACGGCTGACACGACACAGCATGTGGCTCCACAGCCCATCATCCAGATACAGAACCCTGCGCCCGCGGAGAGCACAGTCGCTCATACTGGAATAGACACCTCCAAGTTATTGGGTCCGGGGGGGTTGCGCTATTTCGGTTATGATGTTTTTAGGAATGTCCCCGCGGCATTCGAGCCGGCAACAGGACCAGTCGACCCCGAGTACCTGATAGGTCCGGCGGATGTTATCCGGATCAACGTATGGGGGCAGGTCGAGCAGCGGAACGACCTCGAGGTCGATAACGAAGGGAGAGTCTTTATCCCGACGGTTGGTCCGGTTCTCATTGCAGGCCAGACTCTTGAACAGGCGCAGAAATCGATAACAAAGCAAATGTCCGAATCGTACAAAGGACTTGTCACCTCCCCGCGTTCGGTCTGGCTTGACGTAACCATAGCACGACTTCGTCCGAAACAGATATTCATCATGGGTGAAGTGAATTCGCCCGGCGGCTATTCTGTGAGCACCTATGCGAATGTTTTCAGCTCTCTCTTTTGGGTCGGCGGTCCTACGGTAAAAGGAACTCTCAGGGACGTGAGACTCATTCGCAACAACAAGGTGATAGCCCATGTTGATCTCTATAAGTACCTGACGGGAGCCGAGAAGATCAACGATGTGCGTGTGCAGAGCAACGACATCATTTTTGTTCCGGCTCGCGGTAAGACAGTTTCGGTCAGCGGCGAGATCCGGCGGCCGGGCATCTACGAACTCCTGCCGGATGAGAATTTAAGAAAAGTTATCGACTTTGCCGGAGGCATTCTGCCGACGACGTACCTCGAGCGGGTGCAGATCGAACATATCATCCCGTTCGAGAATCGGGTGAGAGGCGACTATGAGCGTACAGTCTCCGATGTCGATTTCCGGAAGGTCGTTAACGAGAAGAGCGAATACGCCCTCGCCGACGGCGATGCGGTCACTCTTTTCCGAATCGACGAAGATAAAGAAAATTATGTGATGATCGAGGGGGCGGTCTTCCGCCCCGGCACGTACCAATTGGAAAAAGCTTCGACACTGCGCGACCTTGTCATGCAGGCCGACAGCCTCCTCCCGGAAACGTACTTGAAGCGCGCCGATATTACGCGGACGCATTTGGACAGTACCATTGAAGTTCTCCATGTTGATCTTGGCCGCGCCATGGCAAACGAGACGGCGGATAACATCGAGCTGGAGCCCTATGATTCGGTCACGGTCTATTCGATATGGGATATGTCTTCCCACAGGACAGTCTCGATCCGCGGGCACGTTCACAACCCTGGCACGTACCCGTATGCGGATAGTCTGACATTGTACGATTTTATTTTCCGTGCGGGAGGACTGGAGGATTCCATCTACCGTGCGGAGACCTACCTTACGCGTGCAGACCTGATCCGGCTTAACCCCGACGGCCTCACGAAGAGAACGGTACCGTTCAACCTCGGCGATCTTCTCAACGGCGTTCCGGGTGTGAACCGGCTGCTATTGCCCGATGATGAGGTCGTGATCTACGAGATCGAAGTGGCAAAAGTCAGGAACGACTCGATACAGGTTTTAGGAAGGGTCCGTAAGCCCGGAAGGTTTCATCTTACGAGTAACATGACGCTCAAGGATGCAATTCTCCTTGCCGGGGGATATACTGAAGACGCCTGGACGCTCTATGCGGAAATTGCACGGGTCGAGCCGAAAGGGATGGGGGAAGATTCGCTGGTCTATATACGTTTCTCTCACCTTCCCGACTTTGGCGACAGCACAAAGACCGGAAATGCTCTTAGCGAAGAGCAAAGAGCGAACAGCTTTCATCTGGAGCGCTATGACATTATTTTTGTCCGGCCGAACCCAGAGTTCAAATTCCAAGAGTTGGTAGCAATTAATGGAGATGTACGATTTGCGGGGGATTATGCCTTGCGATCGCCGAATGAACGGCTGTCCGATGTGATAGCACGTGCCGGCGGCCCCAAGAAATCGGCCTATATCGGCGGGGGAAGGGTGACGCGAAAAGGGGAACGGGTAAACGTGGATTTCGACCTGGCGATACGTAAGCCGGGGGGAGACTACGACGTTGTATTACATGCCGGAGATTCCATCTTCGTTCCCAAGAAACCGAATGCTGTGCGCGTCTCGGGGGAAGTGAACAACCCCGGTATCCTTGGTTTCATCGAAGGGGATAATATGTGGAATTATATTGACCGGGCAGGTGGTGTGACCGACAGCGCGAACTATGCCCTCGTACAGTTCCCGAGCGGCAACGTTGAGAAGCATGGGCTTGGTTGGTTGTTCTACGGCAATCCGAGGGTTGAAGACGGTTCGTCGATTGTTGTGACAAAAGTGCCTCCTCCTCCGCCGGCTCCTCAATTCCCGGGACCAGACATGGGGACGACGATCAAAGACATTTTTGCGATAGGCATGTCTGCTGCCACGATCATCTATCTGGCGCATCAGGTTAAATAGTAAACAGTAATCAGTAATCAGAAGACTCCGGACTTTGGACTAAGAAATGAAAACGATCAGAAAAATAAAACAATCCGACGAAGCGACCGCGAATGCGGAGTTTTGGAGGACAAAGACCCCGGAAGAGCGCATCAGTGCCGTTCAGGTATTGCGCGAGCAGTATATAATACTGTTCCATAAGGAACGGGAGTATCGTGAAAGTAGAAAAGGATTACGAAGAGTTTGTTCGGCTGTTAAACGCTCAGCACGTTGAGTACTTGCTTGTCGGCGCGTATGCGGTGGCACAGTATACCGAACCGCGCAACACCGGCGATATCGATTTCCTGATTAATCCGACAAAGGAAAATGCGAAGCGGGTGCTCGCTGTTTTGAAGAAATTCGGTTTCGGAAAGCTCACGATTTCTGAAAGCGATCTGCTTGATCCGGAAATGGTGATTCAGTTGGGATTTCCACCCGTGCGGATCGCCTTGATCACCTCTCTGGGCACGGCGAATTTTGACGATCTGTATAAGAAGAAAACGGCGGTCCGGCTGGGAAGAGTGAAGACACATGTTATCTCATTCGATCATCTGATCGCTTCAAAGAAAGAGGCAGGCCGCCCGAAAGATATGGCGGATGTGGCCGCGCTTCGGAAAGCACGGGGCAAACGAAAATAAGAGATAAGAGAGAAGAAGGAAGATTGAAGAATCGAGCCTGCTTCACAATCGCCTGGCCTTCCTAAAAATAAATTGTCATTGCGATCCCGCTCGAAGAGCGGGAAAAGCAATCTTTCAGAGGGAATATCTTCCCTCTATTTTTGGTAGCGTTACAGTTTGTCTTCCTTTCTAAAAAGGGCGTCATTGCGAGGCGTTCTTTGCCTTCCGAAGGAATGCCTTCGGCAGAAGCAATCTCCTTTTTCGTTGGGGATTGCTTTGCTCTGCTCGCAATGACAGTTTGTAGCACCACTTTCTATTTTATTTAAGAAAATGCAAGTATGGAAAAATCACCCCACGACAAAGCTTCTCCCGAGACCGCAAACCCGCCGAACGGTTTAGAACGAACC
>CAYTOA010000044.1:0-33973 GCA_964439265.1 uncultured Chitinophagaceae bacterium | reverse complement strand
ACCAAAAATGAACTTGACTATTCGCCCGCTCGTCTTTATATTATGATGTGAGATGTGGAGTTCAATATATACGGCGCGCTCGTACCCAGCTTTTCGTTCGAGAGACGAACAGCGCATCAGTGTAAACCCCGGGAATTTCAGTACGGGGTTTTTCTTTTTTCATTTCAATTTTCCATGACGACATCCAGTTTCGTATTTACACCTGCTGATTTTAAAAAACTTGCCAAGGCCCTCGGTGTAAAGGGGAAAGAGCGGGGCAACAACGTTCGATTCGAAGTCGGGAACGGCGTAACCAAACGGAAACTTGCGGTCGAGATCTATTCGAATATTTTGATCGGGAAGGAGCGGGGAAACCTCATTACGGTATATACGCCGAACGCCCACCTTCAGCTGCATTTTTGCTCGGGGTATGTCGTCAGCGACATGCTGGGCGAAGTGACATTCATCGGCCAGCGCGACGGGAAAGTATCAGGGTTGATTATCGAGAAAGAGGGGGGATGTTCTCTGTATGCGAACGTTGACCGTTCACTGCTTTCGGGAGATTTTACCCAGCTTGGCCCCGAGGTCATGCTGTCCGGCATTGCCTTGTCTCTCACAGAATCGGTGCTGCCGGAGCAGGCAAAGAAACCCGCAACAAGAAGAAAGCGGTAATGGTTGAGGTCGCCGTTTCGTTCGACTGCAAGGAGTACCGAATATCGAAGAAGGAAGTCGGCCGCATCGCAGCCTTCGTGTTTAAGAAGGAACAAGTTTTTACGGGCAAAATTTCCTTTGTTTTCGTCGACGATATCGCGATAAAGAAAATCAATACGGCATATCTGGGGCATAGATTCAACACAGACGTCATTACATTTCTGATTGAAACACATCCCTTCCTCGAAGCCGAAATCTACATCAACGTGAAACAAGCGCGCCGACAAGCGCGTCTCTATACAGTGAGCGTGAAGAACGAAGTGACGCGCCTGGTGGTTCACGGAGTTCTCCATGCGTTAGGCTACGACGACAAGAGAACAAAACAACGGAAAATGATGTTTGAACTCCAGGAGCGATACGTCGGCATGTGCAACCGCGGGATGTCTGCTATTTGACACTCCGAGTTTTTTTACTACATTGCCACCATAGAGATCAACAGGAAGCAGGCAGGCTGGCTACTACAATGAGAGAAAAAATAGTTGAAATTATCGTGTATCTGATGGGCGAATTGCGGAATAATATTCCGCTGGGAGAGATAGATTTGAGCGTATTGACCAACAGCGGCTACACGCCGACCGAGATCAGCACGGCGTTCAGCTGGCTCTACGAGAAGATCGATCTCGGCGAAAAGCTGGTCAAGGAAATATCGAAGAGCTCCCCTCATTCTCATCGCGTACTGCACGATGCAGAACGGATGGTGTTCACGCCTGAAGCGCACGGATATTTGATTCAATTGCGAGAACTCGGCCTTATCTCGGAAGAAGACATTGAAACGGTCATCGACAGGGTGATGCTTGCCGATTATGTCACGGCGGGCATGCAGGAAACGAAATCGATTGTCGCTTCGTTACTGCTTGAGAGCGAAGATTCTCGCGGTATCGGAAGCAGGGTCATGTTCAACGGTAAAGATACAATTCATTGAGCGGAGCGAAAAGGTCTTCAGTATGGGTAAATCGTTAATCATCGTAGAATCACCCTCGAAAGCTAAAACGATCAATAAGTATCTCGGAAATGAGTACGTCGTTGAGGCCTCGGTCGGACATATCAAGAATTTGCCGAAAAGCAAATTGGGAGTCGATGTCGAGAATAAATTCGCGGTTTCGTACGAGACGATCGCAGGCAAAGAGGTCGTGATCGAAAAACTCCAGCGGCTTGCGGAGGGCGCTGATAAGGTCTTCATTGCGACAGACCCGGACCGGGAGGGTGAAGCGATCGCCTACGACATTGCCCAGGAAATCGACGCAAAGAACAAGAATATCTTCCGCGTCCTTTTTCATGAGATTACGCCGACCGGGATCGCCGAAGCTATGGCGTCACCAAAGAAAATTGACCAGCACCTGGTCGATTCGCAGCGGGCGCGGCGGGCCATGGACCGCGTTGTAGGGTATAAACTGAGCCCGTTCATCTGGAAAACGGTATTTTACGGCCTTTCGGCGGGGAGAGTTCAATCCGTCGCCTTGAGGCTGATCTGCGAACGGGAAGAGCACATCAAAAAATTTGTTGCGGAAGAATACTGGTCGATCATCGGTGAATTCCAGACGGAAAGCTCAGACCCGTTTTATGCGAAATTAATAAGGATCGACGGATCAGAACCGAAGATCGGGGACACCACGACTGCGCAGGGATATGCGGCTGAAATTCAAAAGCAGACGTACTCCATCACTGACATCCAAAAGAAAACTGTCAAGCGGATCGCGCCTGCGCCGTTCATCACGAGCACGCTGCAGCAGGAAGCGGCAAGCCGTCTGCGGTTCTCGGCAAAGCGGACGATGATGCTCGCGCAGAAATTGTACGAGGGGATCGACCTTGGCGACGAAGGTATTGTCGGTTTGATCACCTATATGAGGACTGATTCAACACGCCTAAGCGACGAAGCGGTTGCGGCCGTTCGCGGGTATATCTATGATTCATACGGCCCGGAGTATCTCCCGAAGGAGCCGCACCAGTTCAAGAAAAGGAAGGAATCGCAGGATGCGCACGAGGCGATCAGACCGACTTCGATAAAGCTGGCTCCAAAACACGTCAAAAAGCATCTGGAAAAAGATATCTATGCGTTGTACGAGTTGATTTGGAATCGCTTTGTCGCATGTCAGATGACCGCTGCCACATTCGAGCAAGTCTCCGTCGATATCAAGGGAGGTGAGTATGCTTTCCGGGCCACAGGTTCAGTCCCGATATTCAGAGGCTTTCTCCAGGTCTACGATGACATGATCGAGGAAAAGGGAATGGCTGATGACGACGATCCGACGTCGAAAATCCCTGCAGACCTCAAGACCGGACAACATTCCAACCTTCGGAATGTCCTGCCGAAACAACATTTTACCAAGCCCCCGGCGCGGTACACGGAGAGCAGCCTCGTGAAAGAATTGGAGGCGCTCGGCATCGGACGGCCGAGTACGTACGCCGCGATCGTCGGCACCATCGTCAACAGACAATATGTCGACCAGCAGGAAAGGAAACTCTTCGCTACCTCTTTGGGCATGGTGGTCACCAAGCTTCTCGTGCACAGTTTCCCCAAAGTTCTCAACGTGAAATTTACCGCTTTGATGGAAGAGGAACTCGACACCATCGCTTCGGGAAAAAACAATTATGTGCAGGTGATGGAAGACTTTTATCATCCGTTCATCGAATCGCTGAATCACATCGAAAAAGAAACCGGCCGACTGAAGAAATCTCTCCAGGAAGAGACCGGCGAAATGTGCGAATTGTGCGGCAAGCCGATGATCATCAAGTGGGGGCGTTACGGCCAGTTCAAAGCATGCACAGGGTACCCGGCGTGCAAAAACAGAAAACCGCTCGATGAAGATGTGGAGAAGCTGCAGCACACCGTCGGGTTGAAGTGCAGACAATGCGGCGGAGACCTCGTTGTGAAAGGCGGCCCGTTCGGTACCTTTTTGGGATGTTCAAATTATCCGAAGTGCACTTACACGCAGCCGATCTCGATGGGAATAAAATGCCCGAAGTGCAAAGACGGCGATGTGATCGAGCGAAAGACGAAAAGGAAAAGAAATTTTTACGGATGCTCGCGCTACCCGGATTGCGACTTCGTCTCGTGGGACAAGCCGGTCATCCAAGAGTGCGAGAACTGCAAGAACCCGTACCTGGTTCAAAAGAGCTCGAAGAAAAAAGGGGAGTATCTGTTCTGTCCGAATTGCAAGGAAGAATTCGTCCGTGAAGAAACAGCAATAGCAGTGTAACGGCGGCCCGATGCTTAATCACGCGATGGAACTGTTTCTGGAGTACATTGACCGTGAGAGGAATTTCTCTCCCCATACACACATCTCGTATTCTCAGGACCTCTCACAATTCCATTCATTCCTTCAGGAACAATTTCCGGATACGCTCCAGCATCCGGAGGACATCGACCAGGAGATCGTGCGCTGCTTCCTCGCCGTTATGCTCGACAGCGGCATGGCGAAAAAAAGCGTCGTCCGGAAAATTTCGACGCTCCGGTCCTTTTTCAAGTTCGCAGTCCGCCGAAAACTTCTCCCGGCAAACCCGGTGAGCAATGTCGTTACTCCGAAGCTTGAGAACAAACTCCCGCAATTTCTCGACGAACTTGCCGTAGAAAAAATGATGTCTCTCCCGGATACCAACGACCCGCTTGGATCGCGCGACGCTGCTATCCTCGAGCTCCTGTACAGCACGGGGATGCGAAGGGGCGAACTCGTGCAGCTTGACACCCGCGACGTTGACCTCTACGAGAGCACGGTGAAGGTCGTCGGCAAGGGGAACAAGGAACGGATACTCCCGATCGGCTCCAAGGCACGTGAGGCGCTCGAACGGTACTTCGCGGCGAGGAATGAGCTCGGCACACCGGCCGGCAAGGAAGCGGGTGCTGTGTTCCTGACTGCAAAAGGAAAAAGGCTCTATCCTGCTGCCGTCAATGCGATCGTCAAGAAATATATCAAAGGAGTTTCGGAAATCCGCCAGCAAAGCCCGCATGTGCTCCGCCATTCTTTTGCGACCCATCTGCTGGACCGCGGCGCCGACATTTTTGCCGTAAAAGAATTGCTTGGGCACGAAAGTCTTTCGACCACCCAGATCTACACGCATTTGACCTCGGAGCGTTTGAAAAAAGTCTACCGACAGGCCCACCCGAAAGCTTCGTAGAATCGGCCGAGCCCGTGTCACCGTCGATCCTGAGATGAATATATGAGGGAGGTACCATGGACATAAAGTTTACGGCCCGGCATTTTAAGCCAAATGAGAATTTGCGCGACTATGCGCACGATGCCGTTACAAAACTGGAACGGTACTACGATGGCATTGTCAAATCAGAAATAATCCTCAGTTTCGAGCGCACGCGGAACAGTCTAAAAGTTGCAGAGATCCATATGACAGTCTACGGGACGCTTCTCAAAGCGGTGCAAAAATCCGACGATTATCAAAAATCCGTGGATGCCGCTGTGGCGAAACTCGAACGCCAGCTTGTGAAATACAAGGGCAAACTGCATGAGAAGGCAAAGAGCAAAGTTCGAAAAATTCACGAAAAAGATTAATCAGCATCGGGATACTGACGATGAAACTTGAATCCGCGAAAGAGATTCGGAAACACAGCATTACGGTCGGCTTTCTCTACGAGACGAACAAAGCCCGCCTGAAACTCGTGCCGCTGACAAACGTCGGCTTCGAGAATACGATCCGCGACAAGAGCATTCACAGGCCGGGATTGGCGCTGGCGGGATATGTCGCCCTCTTCACGTACGACCGCGTTCAGGTCTTCGGCAATACTGAAATTCGCTACCTCAACAGCATGCCGCTTGAAGAGAGGGTCAAGGCATTCAATACCCTCTTCAAATTCGCGATCCCCTGCATTTTTGTGACCAACGACAACCCGATCGACCAGGAGCTCGTGCAGCTCGCTGCCGACCACAATGTCCCGATGTTTCGCACGTCTCTTGAAACGACAAAGGCGGTCTATTTTCTCAGCGATTTTCTGGACGACCAGTTCTCGCCGCAAACGACGATTCACGGTTCGTTCGTCGATGTCTACGGACTCGGTTTGCTGTTTATCGGAAGGTCCGGCATCGGGAAGAGTGAGATCGCGCTGGATCTCATCGAGCGCGGCCATCGCCTCGTCTCGGACGATGTCGTCAATGTGACACGAAAAGGGGAAGGTATTCTCATCGGTGCAGGGACCGACCTGGTAAAGCATTTCATGGAGATCAGGGGACTCGGGCTGATCGATGTGCAAAGTATTTTCGGCATTCGGGCGATCCGATTCCAGAAAAGAGTGGAAGTGGTTGTCGAGCTCATGGAATGGAAGGCGGCCGAAGATTTCACCCGGACCGGGCTGGACCTGTCTACGATTTCCATCCTGGATGTCGAGGTTCCCCACATCAAGCTTCCGATCTTTCCTGGAAAGAACGTCACTGTGATCGCTGAGGTGATCGCGCTCGATTACCTCCTGAAACATTACGGGTACGACGCCGCCAAGGAATTTTCAAAACGTCTGGAAACCGTCATCGCGCAAAAAAACAAAAGGAATGCGAAGCGGGCAATCGACTATTTTGAGCACGATTTCGAGTAAATATCGACCGCAGGCATCCATTTACGCCGCTTTTGAGAAAAATGCGCCTATGTGACGTTTCACCTTGACAAAACATGTTAATTTTTATATTTTCAGGCTAGATTGTTGAAGACTGAAGAGAAGTTCACTAACCGTGAGGATGGATGAAAAAGAGCCGTAAACTATTTTTCTACTCTGAAGAGAATGTATCGTTCGTCGAGGCAAGAGGATTCAAAGCTAAATTCTCTCTCTTGGTTGTTGCGTCCGTTTTCGTAGCATTGGGCGCGATCTTTGGAGCGAATCATTTTCTCGGAGATGTACTCGGGATCGATGTTGACCGGATGAATTTCCTCTCCACTGAGAATAAATTATTGAAAGCCGAAATCAAAACGCTTTCCGCCAAGCTGACCGATATGTCGCAGACGATGGATAAGCTGTCGGAACGGGAAAACCAGCTCCGTCTCGCAGTCAACCTCCCCCATATCGATGCGGATACCAGGGTGATCGGGACTGGAGGCACAAAGCGCGAAACGAACATCGGCATCGTATCGAAAGATGCGAGCGACCTGATGAGTTCAGCGGAACAATTGCTCGACAAGCTGGACAAGGAAGTCGTCTTCCAGCAGCAGAGCTACCAGGATATTTACAATAAGTCGAAGTATAACAAAGAGCTGTTCGCGCACATCCCTGCAATCAAGCCGATGTCGGGTTTTTTCAACTACCATGATTTTGGCATGCGTCTTCACCCGATTCTCGGGATCGTTAGGATGCATGAAGGTGTCGACATCTCAAACGATGTCGGGACCCCGGTCTATGCCACCGGTGACGGTGTCATCGAATCTGCCGGCGGCACGGGCGGAGGGTATGGTATTGCCGTCGAAGTGAACCATGGCTTCGGCTACAAAACATGGTATGCTCACTTGCTCCGTCCGGCAGCCCGCGTAGGGCAGAAAGTGCGCCGCGGCGATCTGATCGCATATTCAGGCAACAGCGGTCTCTCGACCGCACCTCATCTGCATTACGAAGTCCGTATGAACGGCAAGAAGATGGACCCCGTAGCATACTTCATCGATGACGTTGACTATAAGCAAATACGTGAACAGCTTGCGCTCGCAAAAGAGCAATGAATCTACCATTGACGGTTTCCGTGAAAGAACATTCTATTTGGAGAGTGAGTAGTTATGATATGGACAATGGAACTGGCATCCTATCTCGAAGATGCGCCGTGGCCCGCGACGAAGGAAGAATTGATTGATTATGCCGTTCGTACAGGGACACCCATTGAAGTGCTGGAGAATCTGCAGGAATTAGAAGACAGTGATGAACCATACGAAAGCATGGAAGAAATCTGGCCCGACTACCCGACGGATGAGGATTTTTTTTATGAAGACGAGGGTGAATACTAATCCGCTCCACCTGTGGCATTTCCATTTTTAATACACTCTGCTGATTGTCTGTCTCTTGTGTAATCATTTTTCTATTTTACGCCGAAGGAGAAAACCCAGCCGCTTAACGCTGGGTTTTTCGTTCATGCCAAGAAATCCATGTAATCTCAACATCTCTCGAAGGCCGGTAGCCCTCACTGCGCAATTTCTGTGGGGCATGCTCGGCGTTCTCTTTCTTTTCTGTTCGCCGGCATCCTTTGCTTTCCAGAACAAAAGCCAGCCCGAACAGTACGAAGTGAATGAAATTGTCTTCAAAATTGATGGGACAATATCGAAGGATGTTTATCGGGGAATGATCCAAACCGTTGAGACCCCTGCACGACTTTGGACATATTTGTACAATAACGTCTACAAGAATATCGGATCAAAACCGGAATATTACGACCAGGTATTGTTTCAGGGCGACATCATGAGGCTTCGTCAGTTTCTCAGGGATAACGGTTTCTCCCATGCCGTTGTCGACACCGCGCTGCTGTTCGACACTGAAGGTAAAAGGGTCGACCTTCACATCTCGATCCAGGAGAACAGAAGGTCGGTCATCGATACGCTGAGTGTGATGGGGATCGACAGCCTGCCCCCGGCAATCAAAAAGGAAGTCTACGACGGTCTTCTGGTGAAACAAGGCTCTCCGTTCGTTAAGGTGAGTGTTGAACAGGAACGGCTGCGCGTCCTGCGGATCCTTCTAAACAACGGGTACACGTATGCGGGGATTGACAGCGTTACCGCAGTCCGATACTATTCAACCGATAATTATTCCGTAAAATTCTGGTACCGGCCCGGCGAGCGATATGTTTTTGGTTTGGTGACCATCAACCTGAATCAATGGGACGTTGATTCGACCGTGGTCATCCGGGAATTGGATTTCACACCCGGTCAAGTGTACAGTGAAGAAAAGAAAATGGAGAGCGAACAGAACCTCAATCATCTGGGTCTCTTTGAAAGTGCGAAGATAGAGTCTCAAACCCCGCTCGATACGGTCGTGCCGCCTGCCATTCCGATTCGAGTACTTCTTCGTTCCAGGGAACTGCAGGAAGTCACGCCGGAATTCCTGATCGACGACGAAAACAGCACGCTGAATACGGGTTTGGGTATCGGCTATAATCACAGGAATTTTTACGGCGATGCGCGAAGCTTGTCAGCGCGAATGAGGTTCCGGCTGGAATCGATCGATAACCTAGACCTGGCAGGAGTTTTCAAAGAGGGTTTGAATGAACCGTCGCTGCTGACGACTTCCGACCTCCAAATGCAGATGGTGCAGCCGTATTTCTTCAGCAACAAAACGAGCGCAAGCTGGACAGTCTCGACGCAGTACGAAAAACAGGTATACTATTCCCTCAATACACTGAGAAATAGAATTGGTTTCAGCGATAAGTTTTCGACTACTACCATTGGGTTTGCCGATTGGAACCTGGAGCGCGTCGGTGTGAGCATCAGCGATACCACTAAAGTGAACCCGGCCGATTTTTCAGGAACCAGGGAGAAGCAGTTTAACTCCATTGTTACGCTTACGCTGCAGCAGGATAAAACCAATGACGTGTTCTCTCCTTCGCTTGGATTCTTCCGTTCAATTTCTGTCGAAGAGGCAGGGCTCATTCCGAAACTCCTCAATAGCTTTGGTTCCGGGCTTCCGTATTCAGAATATTACAAAGTAGAACTTCAGAACCGGTATTATTTTTCGAACGGCCGATCGAAATCAGTCGTGTGGGCGTTCAGGCTTCATGGCGGCGTTGCCGAACTCTTCGACCCCGATAATAACACCCCGGTTCCGCCGACGCGAAAATTTTACGCGGGAGGCAACGGCAGCATTCGGGGTTGGAAGTCATTCGACCTGGCTGCTTTTGACAACCCCGCTCAGGGGGGAAATGTCATTCTCGAAGGCAACGTCGAGACCCGGATCAACCTCTTCCCCGAGTCTGGAAAACTCCTTTTCCTGAATCTCGATAATATCCTTGGAGTGATGTTCGTGGATGCCGGCAACCTCTGGAACGGTCTTTCCGAAATCAAGGGCAGAAGTATCGCGATCGCAGCCGGTACAGGCCTTCGGTATGCGACCTTCGTCGGCCCGCTGAGGTTCGATCTTGGATTCAGGGTCTACGATCCGAAAGCGACCCCGGCTCAGCAATGGATCTTCAAGCAAAAGTTCTTCACCGGGTCGTTCAGTATCATTCAAATCGGTATAGGACAGGCATTCTAAATCGCCATGAGTTGGAACTCAATTATCGGCCAGCAGCGCGCGCAGGATATCCTCCGGCGATCGATCGAGCAGGGGAGGATCGCGCATGCGTATTTGCTGTGGGGGCCCCGGGGAACGGGGAAGGACGCACTCGCTATCGAATTCGCGAAGACGCTGTTGTGCGAGCGGCAGGGGACTGAGGCGTGCGATGCGTGTCCGAGCTGCAAGAAAGTACAAATCCTCCAGCATCCAAACGTAAAACTGGTATTCGCCCTTCCGGCGGCGAAGGCGGATAAAGGAGGAGACAGCGTCGAAGCGAAATTTCAGCCGGATGTGAGGGATGAAATACGAAACCAGCTGGAACAGAAGGCAAAGAACCCCTACTTCCACTTCGAGATTCCTAAAGCCACGCAGATCAATATCGGCACGATCCGCGAGATCAAGAGAGAATCGTCGCTCTCTGCTTTTGAGAAGGGAAAGAAGATCTTCATCATCTCCGACGCTGAGATGATGAACGATACCTCGGCAAATTCACTTTTGAAAGTCCTGGAAGAGCCGCTCAGCGATACTATCTTTCTTCTTACGACCTCCCGAAAAGAGAAACTGCTTCCAACGATCGTGTCGCGGTGTCAAAGCGTCCGGTGCAATGTCCTGAAGGATGAAGAGATCGAGCACGCGCTCGCCGAGCGCGAAGGTATCCCGCCGGACCAGGCGCAAATCATCTCGCGGCTGGCCGGCGGCGACTATTCGTATGCCCTTGAGCTCCTTTCGGAGGATCTCGTATCGCAGCGTGCCGGAGCGGTGGAATTCCTCCGTTCGGTCCTCAGCGGGCGAAGCGTAAAGCTGTTGGAAGAAATTGAAGAACGTGTTGTCGAGAACGACCGGAAGACCGTTGAACAGCTGTTGACGATGCTCCTTGTCTGGTTCCGCGATGCGCTTCTGATGAAAGAGGAGGCAGGGGGCGGCGTCATCAACCAGGACCAGCGGGATGATCTGAACCGGTTTCTCGCACGATTCAAGGATTCGAATTTTCCGGCGACAATCGGCGCGGTCGAAAAGGGGCTCGAACTTCTTCGGGGAAATGTGTATCTTCCATTAGTATTGCTTTCTGTATCGATCCAACTAAAGAGAATTCTGCTGAATGGAAAGTAAGTTCAAGCGAATACTGGTCACCGCAGCTCTTCCGTACGCAAACGGGCCTATTCACCTGGGGCATCTTGCCGGTGCGTACATTCCTGCAGACATTTATGTCCGGTACCAGCGGCTGCAGCATCGCGACGTTCTTTTCATCTGCGGTTCTGATGAGCATGGCGTCCCGATCACCATCACGGCGGACAAGGAGGGCGTCTCTCCGCAGGTGATCGTCGACCGGTTCCACGCGATGAATGCGTCTTCGTTTGCACAGCTCGGAATCAGTTTCGACAACTACTCGAGGACGTCGCTCCCCATCCACCATGAAACGTCGAAAGAATTTTTTCTTGATTTCCACTCGAAAAACATTCTCAAGGAAAAGCAAGAACAGCAGCTGTACTGCGAAGTGAATAAGATGTTCCTCGCCGACCGGTACGTCGAGGGAACTTGCCCGGTATGCGGATACGAATCGGCGCGCGGTGACCAGTGCGAAAACTGCGGGACGTGGCTGAATGTTGTTGAGCTTATCAATCCGAAATGCAAACTGTGCGGAGCAACGCCGGTGATCCGCAGCACGACGCATTTCTACCTGCCGCTCGGCGATTTTCAGGAGCGCCTCGAGAAGTACGTCCGGTCCCATACAGAATGGAAGGAAAATGTCGTTCAGTATTGTGAGAGCTGGTTCAAGGAAAAACTGCAGGACCGGGCGGTGACGAGGGATCTTTCTTGGGGCGTGCCGGTGCCGCTGGCAGGATTTTCAGACAAGGTGCTGTATGTCTGGTTTGACGCCGTTCTCGGTTACATCTCATCAACAAAAGAATGGGCGAAGCGAATCGGGAAACCGGACAAATGGAAAGAGTATTGGCAGGACGATACCACGCGATACATTGCCTTCATCGGAAAAGATAATGTCGTGTTCCATTGCATCGTTTTTCCCGCGATGCTGATGGCGAAAGGGGGCTATATCCTGCCGGACAACGTACCCGCAAACGAGTTCTTGAATCTCGAAGGGGGCAAGTTCTCAAAAAGCCGCAACAATGCCATCTATGTGAAGGATGTTCTTGCCTCCTTCGAACCCGATCTGCTCCGTTACACAGTGACGTCGATCCTCCCCGAAACCCGGGACTCCGATTTCTACTGGAAAGATTTTCAGGCCAAGAGCAACAACGAGTTGGCCGACATTTATGGAAATTTTGTGAATCGGACGATCGCGTTTGCGGAAAAGAACTTCGGCGGAGCTGTCCCTCCGCTCGGTCCGCTCAACGCACGCGACAAGGAGATACTTGCGGTGCTTGCAAAGACGCCGGCAGATGCGGGGGCGTTGTTTGAGAGATTCAAATTCCGCGAGGGGAATGTCGAAGTGATGAACCTCGCGCGGGCGGCGAACAAGTATTTTAACGACAGCGAGCCGTGGAAGACGGTGAAGAGTTCTCCGGCGGAATGTGCGACCACGCTTCATATCTGTCTCCAGATTGTTCGGAACCTTGCCGTGTTGTTCGCTCCTGTTGTCCCGTTCTCGTCCGAGACGATCTGGAAGATGATCGGCATGACCTCTCCGCTGTCGGATGAGCACTGGCTGGAGGCCGGAAACCTGAAGCTCGCAGCAGGTCATGCACTGGAAAAATCACACATCGTATTCAAAAAAATCGAGGATAGCGCCATCGAAGACGAACTCCAGAAATTGAAACCCCCGATCGGAGAACCCGCGACTGCCGTTGAAAAGGCCGTACTCGCGATCAAGCCGACGATCTCCATCGAAGAATTTCAGAAAGCGGATTTGCGTGTCGGCAAGATTGTCTCATGCGAGCCCGTGCCAAAATCAAAGAAACTGCTGAAGCTGATGGTCGATATCGGCGCGGAGCAGCGACAAATTGTGGCAGGTATCGCTCAGCAGAGAAAGCCGGAAGAATTAGTTGGAAAAAAAATCATTATCGTTGCAAATCTTGCACCGGCGAAATTAATGGGAGTCGAGTCTCAAGGGATGCTGCTTGCCACTCATGGCGACGGGGAGTCATTCGCATTGCTGACGGTTTCAAACGACGTTGAGCCGGGAAGCTGGATCAAATAACAATTGAGAATGTATTTGCTTCTTCATCTATTATCAATATAAGGATCTCTAATGGAAAAGGTATTACCATATATCACCGCCAACAAGGATCGGTATCTTGCCGAACTGAAGGAATTCCTCGCTATCCCGAGCGTGAGTTCTCAAAAGGAACATGACGGCGACACGCGAAAATGCGCAGAATGGGTATCGGAACAGATGAAGTCGATCGGAATGGAGAACGTACAGATTCTTCCGACCGGCGGGCAGCCCGTTGTCTTCAGTGAATGGCTCCACGCCGCAGGAAAACCGACCGTGCTGCTGTACGGCCATTACGACGTCCAGCCCGTTGACCCGCTCAACCTCTGGACATCGCCGCCGTTTGAGGCGACGATACGCGGGGAGAACCTTTATGCCCGCGGTGCGGCAGACGACAAGGGACAAGTGCTCATCCATTTCAAGGCGATCGAAGCATACATCAAGGAGCATGGTGCACTGCCGGTGAACGTCAAGATCATCATCGAGGGGGAAGAAGAAGTAGGAAGCGAAAACCTCGACAGATTTGTCGAAGAGCACACTGAGCTTCTCAAGGCCGACCTCGTCGTCATCTCCGATTCGGGAATGTTCGCGAAAGGAGTTCCGTCCATTTGTTACAGTCTCCGCGGGCTTTCGTACATGGAGGTCGAGGTGACCGGACCGAACCGCGATCTGCACTCAGGTTCATTCGGGGGCTCGGTCCATAACCCGGTCCAGGCACTGTGTGAGATGATCGCTTCGCTCCATGACAAGAATGGAAAGATTACCGTCAAAGGTTTCTACGATGATGTGCGTCCGTTGACCAAGGTTGAGCGGAATTCATTCAAGAAACTTCCTTTCAGCGACAGGCAGTATGCGAAGGACCTCGGCGTGTCGCATTTGTACGGTGAAAAAGGGTTCTCCACGCTCGAACGGGTATGGTCTCGTCCGACGCTGGAATGCAACGGGATCTGGGGCGGATATATCGGAGAAGGAGCGAAAACTGTTCTTCCTGCAAAAGCGTTCGCAAAAATATCAATGAGGCTTGTGCCGGACCAGACCTCGGCAAAGGCGGCAAAGCTTTTCGAAAAACATTTTAAGAAGATCGCGCCGAAGACGATTAGCGTGAAAGTTCGGAATTTGCACGGAGGAGAAGCAGCGATCACGCCGATCGACAGCCCGGGTGTAAAAGCCGCTGTGGCCGCACTTGAAAAAGGGTTTGGAAAGAAAGTGCTGTATCAGGGAGAAGGCGGGTCGATCCCGATCGTGGCCCAGTTCAAAAAAGTGCTGGGCATCGATACTGTCCTGCTCGGATTCGGATTACCCGACGAGAACGCGCATTCTCCCGATGAGTTCATTAATCTGAATAACTTCTTCGGAGGAATTCGAACGTCTGCTTTCTTCTACGATGAGCTTCCGGGCTTTTGGAAAAACAGGCAAAAGAAAAAATAGTTCGAAATAAGGCGAAGGGAATCGATCGACGGTCTAGCGGATTCGATCGTGCCGATTGCATTCTAGCATTAGGGGTGACGCTGTGATCTTATACCGGCGTTGCCTGAAATCAGCCTTGTTCGGCGCATTAACTGATGAACGCTGTCCGTGCCATGAAGATATATACCAAAACAGGGGATGAGGGAGAAACAGGGTTGTTTGGCGGCGAGCGGGTGCCGAAGGATACGCCGCGCATCGAAGCATACGGAGATGTCGACGAATTGAACTCTCTTCTTGGGGTGATTCGCGCTCTCCGTCCGAACAAGCGGATCGATCGGACCCTGCTTGGAATTCAGAATGACCTGTTCATCGTCGGAGCAGATCTCGCAACCCGAAAGGCGACGAAGCGATCGATCGTACCACAGATCGCCCCTTCGCACGTTGCCGTTCTCGAGAAAGCCATCGACTCGCTTCAATTGTCGCTCCCGCCGTTGAAAACCTTCATCCTTCCCGGCGGGACGGCCGCGGCCTCGCATCTTCATTATGCACGGACAGTTTGCCGCCGGGCAGAACGATCAGCCGTTCGGCTCTCGCACGTTGAACACATCAACGCGAATGTCGTCGCCTACCTTAACCGACTCTCGGACCTCCTGTTTGTTCTCGCCCGATATGCTAATCAATTGGAAAAGCAGAGAGAAACTAAGTGGGAAAGTCCGTTGCCCAAACGCTGAGATGAGGTTGTGACGGATATCACTTGCTTTTCAACATGTCGAAAAATATATTAGCAGTGTCTCATCCCGACAGGGAGCGTCCTTCCATTCTTTTAATGGTATCGTATGATACTATTTTTGTTCAGACCCGCACTTCGGAAATCAAATCCCAATCAATCTGTCTCTTCTCAAGACCTATCGAAGTGCTCTTCGATCTATTATTCGGCACTATCCATTCCTTGCGCGTTATCAGCGGTCGGGGAAGGACCCGGAAGGAAATGTTGCCGATCGGTGACGTCGCTCGGTTGTCAATTGAGGCCGAGAGATTGATTTTTCGGATCGTCGTGACGCGAATGTGGTCGCCGGCGAACGATAATTTTATTGTTGATTTGGTCTAAATAAAAGAGAGACATTTCATACTCTTAATTTACGAAGGGGCCTACAATGAAAGACAACAAATTAAAGATCTTGTTATTCTTGACCTTGGTATTGGGCGTCATTCAGTTGTCACCGGCGGGAAATCCAACCGGCGCCGCAAAGCCGCGGAAGCTGGCGAAGACAGAAACGAATTACTTTTTCGCACCGATGGATATCAATAACATCTTCAACTATTATTCCAACAACGGGAGCGGATCAAACAATCCGTATACTGTCATGGGTGAAGGGTTCGAGTTTCCGATCGATTCGGTCAATGGGACTTGCATTTTTCAAGACGGTCTCGTCTGGACAGCCTTCAAACAGGATACTCTTCATTGCGGCGGATCAACATACAACCATGGACTGCAGGCAGGAAGAATAGTCTCTCCCGGAACGGCAAGTGGCTTGCCCGTTCCCGATGATCCAAATAATCCTCTCAACAGGATTTATCGTGTTCGTCCGGATATCAGACCCACGAGCAATGCCGATACGATCGCCCTTGAAACTTCGATTTTGCAACTTCACGAAGTAAAGTATCTCAGCCAATATCAATCAACGACTGCATCCACTCTTCTGAACCAATATTGGGATGATTGGAACAACTGGCCGGCAGGTCAGGGCGCGCCGTACACGGATGTAAATCATGACGGTGTTTATGAACCGGGGGTTGACATTCCGGGATTTCCGGGCGCCGATCAGACTCAGTGGATGGTTATGAATGATGTGAATCCACTCCTGACTCTCAATTTGTACGGTTCGTATCCTCTTGGGATTGAAATGCAGCGGACGATCTGGGCGTACAGCCAGCCCGGAGCATTGCAAAACATAATTTTTCTCAGCAACAAGCTCATCAACAAAAGCGGGGTAGAGTTGGATTCAGTATACGTGTCGCAGTGGGCCGATCCTGATCTTGGGAACTCAACAGACGATGCCGTAGGCTGTGACACGGCGCTCAGTTTAGGATATGTCTATAACGGCGCGGCCGTGGATTCAAATTTTCTGCGGTCGGGGCTCACGCCTCCCTCAGTTGGGTTTGATTTCCTTCAGGGACCTGTTGTGCCCGGAGGGGCGGGAGATACAGCTATTTTCGACGGCAGATTGATTGCCGGCCGCAAGAATTTGCCGATGACGGCATTTACGTTTTTCGTTAATGCTCAGCAGGGTGCTAGCGATCCGCCTCTTGGCTCTGCGAGCGGAACGCCACAATGGTATAACTACATGAAGGGACTGGTCGGAAGTACAGGTCTGCCGTTTCCTGCGGCTGTAACCGGCGGCGGCAAGTTTTGCTTTCCTGGCGATCCTGTGACCAATACCGGTCCGACATTTATCGGACCAGCGAAGGTATCACCTCCTACCGACGTTCGTATGGTGCTTAGTTCAGGACCCTTTACGATGGCCGCCGGCGATACGCAACAAATTGTCGTTGCAGCTATCGCCGGAGTGGGCGCGGATTACTTGTCGAGCATCAGCGTTCTGAAAGCGAACGACAAGGCGGCCCAACAGACCTACGATACGATGTTCAATGCTCCTGGCCATGTTTCGGCGGTAAAGCTTTCATCTGCTCAGACACCGTATTCCTATCTGGTTAGTCAGAATTTTCCAAACCCGTTCAATCCATCGACAACGATCCAATACGATCTGCCGGCATTGAGCAGGGTGACCATTGAAATCTTCGATGTCCTCGGACAGAAAGTACGAACGTTGGTCGATGAAGTCGAGCATGCCGGTTCGTGGCAGAAAGCATGGGATTCAAGGAATAACACCGGCAGCAGTGTTGCAAGCGGAATTTACTTCTATCGCATAGAAGCCGTCGCTGTGTCCGGTTCGGCAGGCGGGTTTAACGTTACTAAAAAAATGGTGCTCGAAAGATAAGGTGTTGTCGAATCCGACAAAAGAGGCGTTTCGGGCTTACGAGACGCCCTTTTTGTTTCTCCGCATCATGGCTTCAATCTCCTTTATTATCTACTCTCGCACCACAATACAATGCGGTGCACATGCCAATAATATGGCTTGCTTCTTTGTTTACGTAGAAGTACTTTGATCGCACCTGCCTGACGACCGGGAGCGTTTGATCTACTTTTCCAATGGTATCGGATGATACTATTTCTCCCCAAGGGTATTCTTCATCGCCCATTGCCTGCTGAATTTATCTCCCCTGAAAAGACCTGTTCGAAAAAACCGCGCAGTTGTGCGAAACGCCATTCTTATTCCATATCAAATATCAACCCAACGACCAATGATCTGAGAAGGAAGATCGACGCAGAGTGTCGGTTTCTTCTCCGAGAATACATTCCTCTGGCGAGCTCTTCCAGGTCCAGTCGATGCATGTTGCATTGTTGGAAAGACCTTCTATTTTTTCCAAATCCTAAACGGGTGAAAATCAATGCGTTCATTAAGTTCTATAACAGGAGGGACAGTTTATGGAACGTATTACGGCACAATTTTCATTTATCATACTCTTAGTTCTGTGTATATCGCAAGCAACTTTTCCAGGAAACCGTGCCAACGGGGCAAGGCCGACATCAATGGCGAAAACGGAAACCAACGATGTCTACCATCCGATGTTGATCAATAATATTTTTAATTATTACGCGAACAATGGCGGTGGATCGTTCAATCCGTTTAGCATTTCATCTGAAGGGTTTGAATTCCCAAAAGGGAAAAACTTAGCAACGGTGATTTTCGAAGATGGCGTTGTGTGGGGTTGCTTTAAACAAGGCACATTGCACGTCGGCGGATCTACGTACTGGCATGGCCTGCAGGCGGGGCCCATTATTTCTCCCGGGACATCGTCCACCCTCCCTGTTGCCGGAGATCCCGGCGCCACAGTGAACCGACTCTACCGAGTTCGCCGCGATATTCCGCCGATACCGAATGTGACTAACCCTGATGATCCGGCGGCCGCGGGTGAACTGACAATTATTCAAAACAGCGAAGTTCCTTTGATCAGCCGGTATGAAAGCGGCGTCACAGCGGAACAAATCTTACAGCAATATTGGAATGATTGGAACACATGGCCTGCCGCTCAAGGAGCGCTCTATACCGACCTTGATCATAACGGCGCGTACGACCCAACGATCGATATTCCGGGCGTGCCTCTATCGGATCAGACAATGTGGTACGTGGCAAACGACCTTGATGCATCGAGAGTGTTGACGTTATGCGGTTCAACTCCTATCGGGCTTGAAATGCAAAGGACCATCTGGGCGTTCAATCGCGGCGGAGCGCTCGGCGATGCAATTTTTAGCAGCACAAGGCTGATCAATAAAAGCGGCGTTGAATTAGATTCAATGTTCGTCGGGCAGTGGTCGGACCCGGACCTTGGCAACCCCGGCGATGATTATGTGGGATGTGATACTGTGTTGAGCCTTGAATATGACTATAACGCCACGCCGATCGATTCCTATTTTCAAACCTATGGCCTTGTGCCGCCGGCAGTCGGCTATCATTTTTTTCAGGGGCCTATGGTGCCCGGAGCAGCCACCGATACTGCCATCTTTGAGTTGAAGTATCGTCCGGGTTTTAAGAATCTGCCCATGACTGCTTTTAATTTCTTTATCAACTCGAATGCCATATATTCGGATCCAGAAGGCGGAAATGTCAGCAGCAACAATGGAACAATTCAATGGTACCATTTGCTCAACGGTTTAGTCGGGAATTCTGGAGATCAATATATTAACCCAACAACAGGGCAGCCGACAAAATTTATTTTTAGTGGAGATCCAGTTACAAGTACAGGATGGATAGATGGAGCCCTTGCCCCGGCCGACCGGCGAATAGCAATGTCCAGCGGTCCGTTTACCATGATGCCCGGCGATACGCAGGAAGTCGTTGTCGCCTGCCTTGCCGCGCGCGGTACAGATTACCTCTCAAGCATTACCGCCTTGAAAGCAAATGTGAGGATTGCTCAACAAGTATATAAAGATCTCTTTAGTGAATTGCCGCCGGAAATTTCCTGCTCTGTCAAGACAGCGGGCTCTCAGGCGACTATTTCATTTGTCGCGGATGCGCGTCTTATTAATGCCTCTGCTGTTACTATCAACATAAAGACTTATAACGATTCGTTGGTCGCGATCGTCCCCCTTGCCGATGATGGTTTGCATAATGATGGAGGAACAGGGGACAAGGTTTTTGGCAAATCAGTTCAAATACCGCAGCTACAAGTAGGTCTGTACGCTGAGGCCAATGTTCTCTACCCGAACGGCAACGTTTTATCGTGGGCTCGCATTGTTGAGAATATCACCACAACGTCGATTTCCGTCCCTTCATATTCCGTTGCCTCAGATAATATCAACGAGGACGGCACCCCAAATCCCGGCGAGAACGTCAGGTATGTTTTTTCGTTGAAGAATAATTCTTCATTTGGATTTTCAAATCTTATGATAAGTGCAGATCCCGCCTTTCCATTTCAATTACTCAACGTCGCAGCACTTGGCAGCGACGCAACATTCCCGTTTTCTTACGATCAGAATAATCCGGCAACCTATTTATCGTTTGATGTACCGAAGAATTATCGCGATTCGACAATACGAATAGTATTAACGATATCGGATTTGATCAACAACCAATGGGTAGACACGCTTGTATTTCCGGCAAAGGCCCTGGGCTATAATTTGTACGGTTCTCCGTTGACGCATGTGTCGGGTACTGCCCTGGGAAATTTTGCGGTATGGATCGTCGATTCTGCAGAAGTGACAAACCATCTCTACGTCATCCGTGGCGTTGATTCGATCGCTCCGGGACCTATCAGTGGATACACGCTGAAAGATTCTACAGCGGGAAACATCCTGATCCAGAATCATCCTCTGCCGGATGTGTTGGGACATACCAGCCCGATAGTGGATGGCTTTAAACTTGTTCTTGGGTCACTCGATACTCTGTCGGGGATGAAAAGTTGGTCGATTCCTTCGGGCACGAGACGGTTCGATCCAGTTGGCGGCTTTACCGGAGTGGGGCTTGAGGGATTTAGCTCTACGACAGATACGACAGCCTACAATCAAAATGCAGGCACAATTGGTATGTCAGCTCATTTTACGGTGGGCGGTACAACTCTCAAACAACCGTCACAATACCACAATGTTCTTCTAACCCTCGCCGCTGTCAATACAGGCAGTGCATTGTGGAATCCGACTTCGACTCCAGCCGATACAAACTTCTCCCGCGCATATCGATATGTTCGTCATGCATCATTGCCGCCGGCTGATACATCATTTGCCAAGTGGATAACGAATACCAGTCATCCTGCTGGCGGCTTTTATCTATACCAGGACTATAACTATGCAGTTCCATTTTCTGCCTGGGACATGGAAACGAATCCTCCGACGCGTCTGTCGGTCGGCTGCCTGGAGTCTAATGATGCGGGTGCGTCCGTTGATGGTCGTTATTGGCCGCCGGTTGCCAATGGCCTTAATAATTCCATATCGCGTGAGTTGTGCTTTATTTTCGCAAAACCATATACAACTACTGCAGATCCATCGTTTAACGTGGATATTCTCTATAATTCAACCCTTCCAATGATGTGGGCCATTACCTGCAACAGGCGAGATGATAATCCCTGGGTAGCGGGCGATCAGTTCGAGATCATTGCAAACCACTTACCGTCATCGCAAGATGTGTGGACTTTTAGTCCTTCTGTCCTCACAAACGTACGGCAGGCTAGTTCGCCGTATTCATTCATGCTGATGCAGAACTATCCAAACCCGTTCAATCCTTCAACGACAATACGCTACGAGCTTCCTGCTCTCAGCAAAGTGAAAATAACCATCTACAATGTTCTCGGCCAGAAGGTTCGAACGCTGGTGAATGGAGTCCAGAACGCCGGGCCGCAGTTTCAATTATGGGACTCCAAGAATGACGCCGGCAGGAATGTCGCGAGCGGCGTCTATTTTTACCGGATTGAAGCCGCTGCCATAACGGGCGCGTCGAGCGCCTTCAGCATTACAAAGAAAATGATGCTTATTAAATAACCTAACGTCATGGCAGGCAACAGAGGCGTTCCGGCAGACCGGCGACGCCTCTTTTTTTTTGCAGATGCCGGATGCCTTATCTGAGAGGTCGCAAGATGGTCTAATGGCTGGTACGGTAAATCAAGAAAGTGCCCGACGGGTGATCAAAGTGTATTCTTTTTTGCGCTTCTCTCATTTATTCATTATATTTTAGCCGAATATGCGCTAAAGCGCTGGTTATTCATAAAGGAAACGCAATGTTCGACGTGTTGAAAAAAATATTCGGCAGCAAACACGAAAAAGACGTTCAGCAGCTTCTTCCGATCGTGGAAGAGATCAACCGCCATTTCGAGTCCTATAAATCCCTTTCAGACGATGAGCTTCGCGCGAAAACGATTGAGTTCAAACAGCGCATCGTGGATGAAACAGCTGAACTCAATGCCCGTCTCGAAGAAATGCACGGCCGATTGAAAACGGAAATACCGTTCGATGAGCGGGAGAAAGTATACGATGAGATCGACGAAGGGGAAAAAGAACTCAACGAAACGATCAAAGATATTTTAGACGAGATTTTGCCCGAAGCGTTTGCCGTCGTGAAAGAGACCTGCCGGCGTCTTGTCGGCCAGGTGTGGGATGTCGCCGGCAACAAAGTTTCGTGGGATATGGTACCGTTCGATGTGCAGCTCATCGGCGGGATCGTATTGCACCAGGGAAAGATCGCAGAGATGGCCACGGGCGAGGGGAAAACACTTGTTGCGACGCTGCCGATGTACTTAAACGCGCTTGCCGGCAAGGGAGTTCACCTGGTGACTGTGAACGATTACCTTGCTCTCCGTGACAGCCAATGGATGGGAAAAATATTTGAGTACCACGGGCTGAAGGTCGGATGTATCCTGCAGAATCAAGATCCGCCCCAGCGCCGAGTACAGTATGCCGCGGATATCACGTACGGAACGAATAACGAGTTTGGCTTTGATTATCTTCGCGACAACATGGTCGGTACTCCCGACGACATGGTGCAGCGCGGCCACTACTATGCGATCGTTGATGAAGTCGATTCTGTACTTGTTGACGAGGCTCGGACGCCCTTGATCATCAGCGGACCGGTGGAGGTCGACGACCAGAAATTTGGTGAAATGAAGCCGCGCGTAGAGCGGATCGTGACCGCGCAGAGGAACCTCGTTGCAAAGATCGTTGGCGACGCGGAAGCCATGCTCCAGGACGAGAAGACGAGAGACGAGGCTGGTATTCTCCTGCTGCGGGCGAACAGGGGAGCCCCCAAGAATAAGAAGCTCATCAAGATCTTCTCCGACGGCGCTTCGAAGAAACTTATGCAGGAGACCGAATCGATCTATCTCGCCGAGCAATCTAAACGTATGCACGAGATCGACGACGAATTGTATTTCGCGATCGACGAAAAGAATCATTCTATAGACCTCACAGAAAGAGGGCGCGAGTTGCTCGCCGGCAGCACCGACAAGGACTTTTTCGTCATCCCAGATATCGGCACGGAAATGAGTCTCGTCGAGAATAATACCGAAATGAGCGCGGTACTGAAACAGGAGAAGAAAGACGAGATCAACAAACTGTACGCCGAGCGGAGCGACAGGATTCACACAGTCCTCCAGCTGTTGAAAGCGTACTCCTTGTATGAGAAGGACGACGAGTACGTCGTGACGGAAGACGGCAAAGTAATGATCGTCGATGAATTCACCGGGCGATTGCTCACCGGGCGCCGGTATTCAGACGGCCTTCATCAGGCGATTGAGGCAAAAGAAGGGGTAAAGGTTGAGCGCGATACACAGACGCTGGCAACAGTCACGCTCCAGAATTATTTTCGTCTGTACAAGAAGCTTGCAGGCATGACCGGCACCGCCGAGACCGAGGCGGGCGAGTTTTTCGAGATCTACAAGCTCGACGTCGTCTCGATCCCGACGAACGTAAAAGCGATCCGGGAGGATTTCGAGGACGTCGTTTTCAAAACGAAGCGTGAAAAGTACAACGCCGTGATCACCGAGATCGAGGAAATGAAAGAGAAACGGCGGCCGGTGCTGGTCGGCACCACAAGCGTCGAAGTTTCCGAGACCATCAGCAGGATGTTGAAGCGAAAAGGCGTAGCCCACAACGTGCTGAACGCAAAACAGCACCAACGGGAAGCGGAAATCATCCAAAACGCGGGACTGCCGGGAGCGGTGACGATCGCGACGAACATGGCTGGCCGCGGAACGGACATCAAACTCGGTCCTGGAGTTCGTGAGGTCGGCGGGCTGCATATTGTCGGAACTGAGCGGCACGAAGCGCGGCGCATCGACCGCCAGCTGCGCGGCCGAGCTGGACGGCAGGGCGATCCCGGATCATCGAAATTCTTCCTATCTCTTGAGGATGACCTGCTCCGGCTTTTCGGCAGCGACCGTATCGCCGGGATCATGGAACGGATGGGATTGCAGGAGGGAGAGGTCATCCAGCACAGCATGATCACGAAATCGATCGAGCGTGCGCAGAAGAAAGTGGAAGAGAACAACTTCGGGATACGCAAGCGGCTTCTCGAATATGATAACGTGATGAACCAGCAGCGCGAGGTGATCTATGCGAAACGACGTCATGCTCTCCTCGGCGAACGGCTGAAGGATGACATCTTCTCGATGCTCAGCGACTTCATCGATGAACTCGTCGAGGAGCACTACGAGAAGGGCAACCTTGACCAGCTTCGGGACGCGTTGCGGGTAAATCTTCTTGTCGATTTCTCGATAACGCCGGAACAATTCCAGACGCTCGGGAAGGACGGGGTAAAGACAGAAGCAGTAAAGTTTGCCTCCGAATTTTACCGCCGCAAGGAAGAAAAGATAGGCGCAGAGATCATGGGAAATGTCGAACGCCTGGCGATGCTGCAGGTGATCGACGTACGATGGAAAGAACATCTGCGTGAGATGGACGACCTGAAAGAGGGAATCCATCTCCGCGCATACGGCCAAAAGGACCCGATCCTCGAATACAAGGGCGAAGCCTTCAACATGTTCATCGAAATGATCGGGATGATCAACCGTGAAGCGCTGAATCTTGTCTTCAAGCTGTTCCCGGAAACGACCGAACAAATACCTATCCAGCGCGCGCGCCGTCCGCTCCATCGCGAACAACTGACGATGACGCATGACGCCGCTAACGGACTTGGATTCCACGCGAACCGTGAACCGGTGGAGGGCAGCGACAATACCCGAGGCGCCCAGCCTTCCGCTCCCAAAGTCCAGCAGCTCCATGCCGCAGAAAAGGTCGGTAGAAATGACCCGTGCCCGTGCGGGAGCGGCAAGAAATACAAGAACTGTCACGGAAAGTAATATAGACAACCTCACCCCCTAACTACGAATTACTTGTCCAAGGGAATATGAAAAAAATCGAAGCTATCATCCGCCCGTTCAAACTCGACGATGTCCGCGAGGCCTTATCCGAAATAGGTGTGAGAGGAATGACATTGACTGAAGTGAAGGGGTATGGAAGGCAGAAGGGACACGCAGAAATCTACCGCGGCTCGGAGTACCAGATTGATTTTCTTCCGAAAATAAAAATCGAGGTTATTGTTTCCAACGATTTTGCAAACAAAGTCGTCGAAACAATACTGAAGGTTGCAAAGACCGGGCAAGTGGGGGATGGGAAGATTTTCATTTCATCGATCGACGAAGCCATTCGTATCCGGACCGAAGAATCCGGCGAAGAGGCCATTTGAGTATTTTGGTATCTTCAATTCCGGTTCAGGCGCCGTCGTGTGCGCTCCGCATACATCGTTCGAGTGAGACAAGTCACAGTCACTAACAAAAATTCTACTAATTTTGCTGAGGCGGAACCGCGGAGTGCAGCGCCGTCACGTTTCGGTCTTTCCCGTCAGTTTGGAGTGCACGAAGGGTGTGACCGGCCGCCGTTGCATGATTGACGAAGTCGGAACAAAACTCCTCTGTATGCTGGCATTCATAGGAATCGCGGCATGCCGGGACGTGGGAGTTCCGGACGTGTGCCGCCAGAAGATTTCACAACGGTTGTTCAACGAACTATCGGATGCACTTGCAAATGAGAGAAAATACCGGATCGTGATCAGGCTTAACGATTCGGCCGGGGTCGCGGAGGCTGTTCCCTCGTTGACGGTCGCGAACAATGCAGCAGCAACTGGATCCGTGACTGCCGCTGAAATTCGAAAACTGTGCATTCTCCGTCAAGTTATCTATATCGACCTTCCGAAGCAATTCCACAAACTGGAACAAAACTAAGGACGACCATGAAACGATCACTTTCCGTGGCAGTGGGGTTATTCTGTTCTTTCTCGATCTGCTTATCAGTCAACAATCTTCACACGGCAGCAATTGTGAAGCCGGACACCCGGCTGCAAGCGAGCCACCACCGCGATGCAAGTGCGGGTGCAGTGAGATTTCTTGCAGGTAAGGCCTTGAGGAGCAATGCCAACGGGAAGTTCCGTGTGGTCGTGTACTCAAGCGATCTACAGGAGGCGATGAAGACTGGCGTTATGCCGAGGACAGTGACGAATGATTTTTTTACCGCCGAAGTTACGGCGGATCAACTTGCCAGGCTTTCGAAGCTGGGGAGCGTGAGCCGGGTCCTGCCCGCAAAGAAATGCTGGCCGCTGCTGGACCTTAGCGTCCCGGCGATTCATGCCGATCAGCTTCATAGCGGTGCTTTCAACGGAACACACTATACTGGAAAAAACGTTATTCTTGGTTTTGTTGATACGGGAATCGACTGGACTCATCTCGATTTTCGCTCCACTACAGACCAAACAAAATCGAGAATTTTGTGGCTGTGGGATCAATTGGATTCCACCGGCTCTCATCCATCAACGTTCAATTACGGTGCGGAATACAACCGGACTCAGATCAGCAACGAATTAGGGAGCACACCGCCGCATATTGTCAAGGAAATCGATGACGAAGGCCACGGGACTCACGTCGCGGGAATAGCGGCAGGCAACGGCTCGTCCTCGGGCAGCGGATATATAGGAGTTGCGCCGGAGGCGGACATTATTTTTGTCAAAACGACCTTTTACGATACCGATATTATTGACGGCATCGCGTACATAGCGCAAAAGGCTGCGGCTGCCGGAGAGCCGTTTGTGATCAACCTAAGCCTCGGATCGCAGCAGGGTGCGCATGACGGAACCGATCCGATGGAGGCGGATATCGATGAGGTCGTCTCAACTCCGGGGAGCGCCGTAGTGGTGGCGGCTGGCAATGACGGCAACAATCCGATTCACGCAGATACAACGCTTTCGCAAGGCGGCGTATTTAACTGTACGTTCACGATCCCTGCGTACACACCGGCGAGCGATGTGCAGAATGATATTGTCTCCTTCGACATGTGGTACGGCGGCGGGGATAAGTTGACGGTGTCCGTCACGAGCCCGGACGGGTCAGTGGTTTCGGCCGCATCTTCCGATTCAAGTGCGATAGATACACCGACGGGCGATGGTGCGGTGCAGATCTTCAACGCGACTGGCGGAGTTAATCCGCTGGATAGTTCGAAAGAATGTACGATCGACCTTTTCGACTACGTGGCAAATAAGCCGCCGAAAGCGGGGACCTGGAAAATTACAGTCACCGGCTCGTCGGTAGGGCAGGACGGGGGCACATTTGATATCTGGCTCTACGATGCTACGATAACGGGCACTGACGGCACATCCCCCGAATTTGCGACCGGCAATACGTACCGTAAGCTTGTTGGAGTCCCCGGAACATCGAAGAAGGCGATTACCGTAGGTTCGTACATAACGAGGTATATATGGAACTCCATTGACGGCAAATCATATAATTTCAGGAATGAAAAGAAAGACAGGACAGGAAACTATTCTCCATTTTCCAGCATCGGCCCTACGCGCGATGGAAGGCAAAAGCCGGATGTGTCCGCTCCGGGAGAAGTGATTGCGTCTGCGCTCTCAAAGGATTCGTTTGCGGATTCGGCGCTGATCGTTCCGGACGGCAAGCATGTTGTCATGGAAGGGACAAGCATGGCAACTCCTCACGTCGCGGGCCTCGCGGCACTGTTGCTTCAGGCGAGACCTTCATTGACGTCCGACCAGTTGAAGAATGCGATGATCTCTTCTGCGATACGGGATTCGTTAACGGGCTCGACGCCGAATTCTCGTTGGGGATACGGAAAAGTAAATGCGACCGGCTCGATGGGAAGCGTACTTTCGGTGAGGCAGGTCTCAAACGAAGTTCCTGGAAATTTTTCTCTCGATCAAAATTATCCTAATCCATTTAATCCGTCAACGCAGATACGGTACACGCTTCCGCAAAATTTTAAGGGGAATGTGTCGTTAGTTATATTTGACGTGCTTGGCAAGAGGGTTGCAACGCTTGTCGAAGGGGAACAAAGCGCGGGGCAATTTTCCGCAACGTGGGATGCTTCAAATTCTGCCAGCGGCGTATACTTTTGTATCTTGCGTGCAGGGGGATTTCTTAACGTCAAGAAGATGGTGCTGATGAAATGACGCGCCGGAAGACCTAAGGATCGCGCACGCGGGCTTTTATGCGGCGACACGGGAGAGCATGACTTCCTTGCGCGATGCCTACTGAATACCTATTTGATGGAAGAGTAGTTGGCCTGCCTGTTTTTCTCTCTGCGACCTCAAGAACGACTGTGATACGGTGAGAAGGTACAATTTGGCGTTCGCTGAATCCGCGCGCATCGCAGAGGAGAAATGCGATACTGCGGAAGCCGTATCCCCAATCAGCAATTCGGTAAGGCCACAATGGATCTTTGCGTCGAATCGGTTCGGGGCGAGTTCTATTTGTTTTCGAAAGTCTCCCAACGCTTTTTGGAAATTTCCGGTTTGTAGAAACATAAGTGCGCGTTTACCATACGCTTCAGCGTAGTTAGGACTTAGCGCCAATGCCTGACGATAATCGGCGAATGCAAGAACATAATTTCCAACCATGGCAAATGCGTTAGCACGACCGTCGAACGCCTGGAAAAAGGCGGGGTTCAGTTCGAGTGTTCTTGAGAATGCGACTTGCGCGCTGTCGAACATTGAAGCTCTCGTAAACGACAGACCAGCTTCGTAATACGCGAGGGGATCGGACGGACGCAAACGTATCGCTTGCCGAAAATCATTAATTGCATCCACGAACTCTAATGCATCCAATCGGACCGTTCCGCGATTGATGAACGATTGCTCATCTTCCGGCGCCAATTTGACCACCATGTCGAGGTCGTCCAGGGCTTGCCGAATTTCATACCGCGAATAATGATACATCCCGCGTTTGGTAAGAATGAATGTATCGGTCGGGTTTTCGTCGTGCGCTTTTCCCCAAAAGGTCGTACTATCTTTCCAGTATTGAGTTTTTGTCCGCGTGATGTAGGCCAATGTTAGCAGTATGCATCCACACAGCACATAGCAGGCCCAGTTTGCTGCGCGGCGCTCTTTGAACCTGACCATCAATTTTTCAAGCAACTCTCCGAATCCCAAAAATACACCAACAACGGACAAATAAAATGACCGATCGGTGAGAACCCACTCTCCCCCAGCACGACCGGTGAACAGAGGCAGACTTGTTAGTGTAAGGAACAGGAAGCCGGAAAAGATTAACGGGTGCCGTTTTCTGTTCCAAACGACCATTGCCCCCAACAAAACAAATATCAATGGAAACATCGGTTCTCCCAACACCGACGATTTGAGCGCTACCTCATCCCCGCTTGTTACGAGAATATCTGTGAAAGGCATAAGTACACGAACGACAATCTCAACGATGCCAAGCCGCATCATGGCGAGGCTGTCATAGCAAATTTGCAGGAGATAATCTAAACCGCCGCTTCCCTCGGCCCTGAAGAGCAGAGCAATCAACCAGAGGAGGAACAAGAAGGCTTTGCCCGTAATATGTTCGACCTTAAATTCTGAGTCGATCAGGATATCAATGCCGATTAAGGTCAGTATGAGATTAAGGGCTGGAGACCCCGTCGCAAAGAAGAGCGTTGACAATCCTACAACGAACCACCACGAAGTTCTTTTACGGTCACCCTTAAAACGGAGATAGGCAAAACAAGCTAGTAACAAAAGAAGAGTTGATAGAACGACATTCTGCGCACTCAACCAAGCGACCGAGCCCACCTGGACTGGATGTAAGGCAAATAGCATGCTGACAACAAAGGCAATTCTTTCAGACTTAAACAATTTGCGGATGAGGAAAAATACCATAATCGCGTTGACAGCATGTCCGATGATGCTTAAAGCATGGAACAAGAAATAACCGTGCTCGCTGAAACTTCTTTGGAAAGCGAGGAACGCCAATTCCAACGGTGCATAGTTGGCGTTGGAGAAGAGGCCGATTTTTCCTTTCAGAAAGGAAGAGACAACATCAAAGAGGTCGGTATCTTCCCAGCTGATGACGTGATTGAACAGAGTGGGATAATAAATCACGAAGGATGCAACGGCAAGAGAGTAAACGATGAGAATTGTCAGTGTCTTCTTGTTCACCGGCGTGTACCCATTGCGGTTGGTGTTTGCAGCGGCCCGCTGTTGGCGTTCGCCCGGAGTGAATCCCCCAACATCAGGTACAATTCGCGCAACCGGAAAATCTCATCACGTGTTGCCGGCGATTTGTCTGCAAGCTTTTGGAGTTCTGCGACGGCCGCGTTCGTGCTGTCGATCGAGCGGTTAATTTCTGGGACGAGTGGGTCGTTTCTCAACTCAGGGTGATTACTTATTGCGGCAGATATATCCTCCATCGCTTTCCCATATGCTCGTAAGTGGTACTCGGCAATCGCCCTCTGGTATAAGGCCTCGGCGTATTTTGGATTGATCGCAACCGCAGTATCGAAATACGCAACTGCCCCGCGGGCATCCGCAAGCGAGTGAAGAGTTAGGTACCCGATGCTGTAGGGTGCATCGGCAAAAGCCGAATCCAATAATCTTGAAGAATTAAAATCGGCAAGTGCACTGTCGCATGCGCCCAGGTTGCTGTATGCAATGCCTCTGTTGTAGTAGGTCGTTGATTTTGCAAAGCCGAGATCGATTGCACGCGTCAAATCTGTAACGGCAGCCCTTTCCTTGTGCAGAGCAAGAAGAACGCTTCCTCTCTCATGGTAAGCCTGTCCGTCGTCCGGCCTGAAGGTCACGAGCTGTTCACAGTCGGCCAGGGCCCCTCGATAATCACCCCGTTTTGTCTTAGTTTCAGCGCGGTTACCATACGCAATCCCAATTTGGTCGTTCTTTTGAATGACATCATCAAAAAGGGTGAGGGCGTTTTCCCAGACGGGCATTCTTTGAATTGATGCAACCATAAAGAAAAGGATGATGAGTATAAATGCCCCGCTTTTCATGTTTCTTGTCTGGATGGAATGCTTTGAGAGTTCGGCTGCTCCCAGTTCGGCCAGCTCAGCAATCAAAAATGCCAGGCCGATGACCGGGAGGTAGACGTAGCGGTCTGCAACAAGGGAAGCATTGTTGAATGGAATAAGCTGAAGCACGGGGAGCAGGGTGAGAAGGAACATCAACGGTCCCAGGAAAATGCCGTCCGCCATTTTTCTGACCAGCCAGAGGGCGGCGATCCCAAGGGCGAGATACAGCGGTGCAAGGCAATATTCGAGAGGCAGTAGGTTGTTGACCAATGCAGGATACGCGTAACACGCGGAAAGCATTCTCGGCAACGCAAACTTTGAGAGATAGAAAAAAAGCTCGTCTGCGATGAGGAGTGCTCGCTGCAGAATGGAATAATTTTGAATCGGGGCTGCCGTGTACTGAAGCGACGTGTTAAGGATCGTCAATGCCGCCGTTCCAATGATAAACGGCGTAAGTCTGGCGATAGTTTTTAGATTGAGTTTGCCGGCGCGGATCCATTCCCCGGCAAGGATAACGAGAGGCAGCGTTACCGCAGTCGGTTTGGACAACAACGAAAAGATAAAGAAGATGAACGATAGAAAGTAGAAATAGATATTATCCCTTCTATCCCACGCGCAATAAAAGAGGAGAGAAATTAAATAAAAGAACGAATAGAGAATCTCCTTCCTAGCCGATATCCATACAACGGATTCGACCTGGAGCGGGTGGAGCGCAAAAACAGCGACGCAAAAGAGCACGACCGTTTCAGATGAAATAAAATAACGCAAAAGAAAGAAGACCAGGATAACGTTCAAAAGATGAAACAGGACACTCGTCATATGGAAACTTTCTGCCGAGCCAGCGCCGATGAACCAGTCGAGAGCATATGTTACCATCGTCAAAGGGTGGTACATGTACTTTGCGTTGGGGCGAAAGAGGTCTGCAACCGAGGGAAGATCGAGATGATGGATCGCGGAATTGTTTGTTACGTAAATACCGTCGTCCCAGTTGGTGAAATCGTACTGGAATGAAGGGAAGTATACGGCAAAGGTTGCGGCCAGAATAAAGAGTAGACCCAGGAGGGTTCGGGCCGTGACGGGTCGATTCATCTGAGGAAAATCCCATGGTAGAATAATTGGTACACCCCGTCAAAATAAACCATACCGGAGTTTAGTCCGATATAGACGGATGGCAGGCAAAGATTGAGACCGACGAGAAACTGAAGGCTTCTTTCAGAGATCAGCGCATATTTTTTTACGTAGACGAGCGCAAAGAGGATCGCTATGAATGAAAACGCCATCAAACGGGTAGTGTCGACCGCAAATATCGTAGCGACGATTCCCGGAAGAATGAACACAAGCAATCTTTTCAATTCCGCAGAGTGGCGGAAGAGCGCTACGCCGAAAACGACCCACAGAAGTTTATAGGACATCACCAGTCCGCCCAATTCCCTTAATGGATGACCGGCCAGCCAGTCAAAACCCGAAAGACCGCCAACAGTCCTCACTGCAAACAACTTTGGCAGGTCAAATCCAAAACTCACCAGCCAGCATGAAACATACGCGACAATCACCATACCAACCCATGCTTTTTCTTCTTTTGAAAAATAAAGCCACGCGATCGCCATAAACAACAGAATACTGACTTCATGAGAAAAAAGCGCCAGCGAGACTGCTGCTATTCTCGGAAGCATGCCCATCGGTATAATGAGAACGATGAGAGCAAAGACCAGCGAGCATTGCTCTGTATATCCCGGCGATTGAAATTGTGTAATAATGAACGAAGTGCCGGCGAGGGAAATTTTTTCCAACAGCGTTGTACGGACCTTGTTCGCATCAAAAAACAGGAGAGTGAGAAAAATCAAAAGGAACGTAACAAGAAGGCTGAAGAGATGAAACAACACAGGGCCTTTAAACTGCAAGAAATAGGCGAGCGCCGGCATAAGCAGGCGTTGATAGAACTGGTTGGTGGTGTCATAGTAATCAAACGGATCTTTGCTCATCTGCCCATAGCCGATCCCCATAATGCCGAGATGGATGGGAACAACCAATATTCCGCTGATAAAAAAAACGGCGATAGAATTTTGAAAAATTTTCTTTACAGAAATATCCGATCTGTGTGCGGTAAAAAAATCCGCGATCGGACGGATGAGAGTACACAACAGGATTGTTGTGGAAAGTAGAAATACAAGACCCCGGACGGTAATCAGAGTATAAAAAAAATCGGCGTTCTTAAACAAAGCTATGGAAAACGTTTGGGGGAAGTCGAGTAACCACGTATTGAGCAAGTGCGCAGGAGAATGGATGACGATTACGGCAGCGATGATTGAGCCCGTTACCCATTCGCGTTGTTTATCGGCAAAAATTTTGGAAAATAACGGTTCAAGCATAGTGCAAATCTAAGAGTTTTTGCTTTAAAAACAACAGTACCCGATGTCCGGTGCGGGCTACTTTGCTTAGCCGCCCCCTCGGGAAGTATGATGTCGCGTCTTTAAAAATTTAAGGAGAATCCCAGCGATCTATCTTGCGTGAATCGCATAAGTTCACTACCCAACGATTCCGATCATCTGTCTGTGCAGCATCAAGGAACGCGCTCGAGATAGAGTTCTAATGGAGCGAGGTAATCGAGAAGCTCATACGGATTCTCAATGAACAACTTTACTAAAAATCTCTCACCAGTTAAAGGCATAACGGAATGCCAACAGAGCGTACACATTAGGTACTGGCCCATTTTCGAACAGACAATGTCCTCAACAGACAATATCTGTTAGGGAAAGAAGGACACTGTTGTTTCGGAGGAATCGATGGCCCCACTATCAGAAGTTTCATCTGCAGTGAATAGAAGGGACTTGTTCCTGTCCTACGAGTTTCTAGGGTAGCTCGATGCTACTAAGGGTCATAAGGGGCAAGTAAAAATGACATACTATCGGTAAAAAACTCTGTTATTTTTAGAGAAGCTTTAAAACGCAATGATTTTGGCCTGTTTCTAGTTGGCATGGTAAATGATAGAATCAGAATGTATATAAAAGAAACCATCGCGTCCTAATTCATTGATCTATTCACAATATGACTCTCTCCTCGAAAGGATAAATTTATGGGCCAGCAACAGCTTCTTTTAATCATCTTGGGCGTTATCATTGTCGGTATC
>CAYTOA010000043.1:0-33984 GCA_964439265.1 uncultured Chitinophagaceae bacterium | reverse complement strand
TCATTTTTGGTCACCACGTGAGCTCCAGCCCTTCGCGCGCTGCCGTGCACTCAAACGAAAAATTTTTCGTCTTGATCTCTTTTTTGCATTTCAAGAGGATGTCGTCGACTTTATCATCGCTGCGATTCGGTTCGTGGTGAAATAAGACGAGATGGCGCGCGTTTGCTTCCGCGGCGACCTTGAGAGTGAAGAGGTAATGCGAATGCCCCCAGCCGACTTTGTCAACATATTCCTCGGGGGTGTACGTGCAATCATGGATGAGAATGTCGGCATTCTTGGCGAAATCGAACACCCGCTGATTGGGATCGCCGGACACTGCCGCATATTTGTCCTGCACAACTTTCTCAAAGTTCGTCATATGGGACGCAACTTCTTTATCAAAGGGTTCATTGTCGCTGATATAGACGAGCGTTTTGCCTTTGTACTCCAACCGATAGCCAACGGTAAAGCCGGGATGATTCACGTACATCGTCCGCACGTGGGCGCCAAAGATGGTGAATTCCTCTTCGCCGATCGGACGGAAATTTATCTTTGCTTTTAATTCATTCAACTGAACGGGAAAATAGATCCTGTTCATTTGGTCTGCGATGATGCGCTGGAGATTAACCTCCTTCCGTTCGGTTCCGATGATCGTGATTTCATTACCCGAGATCAGGGCCGGCTTGAAGAACGGGAATCCCTGGATATGGTCCCAGTGAGGGTGCGTGATAAGAAGGTACGTGTTGAGTGATTCCCCGTTGGCAATAAGATGGTCGCCGAGGCCGCGGATGCCGGTTCCCGCATCAAAAATGATTAATTCATCGTTGTCGAGACGGAGCTCCAGCGACGGAGTGTTTCCTCCGTACCGGACAGTCGCTTTACCGGGCGTCGGGATAGAACCGCGAACACCCCAGAATTTTAATTTCATGACGCAATCTCTGTGGTATGTAGAAAGAGAAATTAGATTCTGTACGTCGCAACATAATCAACGTAATTTTGGGCCGATTGAATTAGTGATTGCCGTTCATCCGCAGTCAGCGGACGCACGACTTTTGCCGGAACGCCCATCGCCAGCATCCCCTCGGGTATGACGGTATTCCCAACGACAACTGCGCCGGCAGCGATGAGCGCGTACGGGCCGATGCGTGCATTGTCCAACACGATCGCCCCCATGCCGATGAGGCAGTAATCATGCACTGTGGCGGCATGAACAACTGCGGCATGCCCCACGGTAACGTTTGAGCCGATGATCAACGGATACCGCTCATGGGTGACGTGAAGCACCGAACCGTCCTGGATATTCGTTCGCTCTCCGATACGTATGAAGTTGACATCCCCTCGGATGACAGCGTTAAACCATACGCTGCTGTCCTTTCCAATCACGACATCACCGATCACATGCGATCCCTCTGCCACGAACACACTTTGATGGATCTTCGGCACGATGCCGCGGTACGGGATGATACTCATGGTTATTCAATCTTCTGCTGCACGCGGCGGCACCCATCCGGGGCGGTTCCACTTTACCAGCTCAAGTCGAATGCTTCCCAGGATCACTTTCATCTTCGCGATCACAGGGACCGCAGCTTCATCGTTGCTGAACCATCCGGAAAAACCGCCGGTGAGACCGAATATTCCGACGAAATCGGCACGTCCGTCAAACTCTATTGTTTCGATCGGGTACTTGACCGCATCGATCTCGGAAGGTTTTTTCTTGTTCAAAAAATTGATGTACGTATTTACTTTCTTTTCGTTCACAAAGGTCGGCACATTTTCGGAACCGTTCGAATGCACTTTCCCGCGGGCATAGTAGAACAATGAAAGGCCATCCTGGTAGGCAGTGCTGATGGTATCTGTCGTCTTTGTCGTCGAGTCTCCCATGTGGCGGACTCCCCTCTCGACGTACACCCGGTTGCGTGCATAATTGAACGAATAATTCGAATAGGAAACATTGTTCGAATCTTTGTTGTCAACTCCGGAAAAAAAATGCGAATACAATTGCGGATCGATCTCGCTGTAAAAGATCCAGTGAAGGTTTACGAAGGGTACGCCGGAATAAGAATCCATGTACGCCTTGGCCCGGAACACTGTAGCTCCGTTCCTTTGTGCCGTATCGAGAATTTCAATTTTCACCGTACCCAGGGAAAAGATCGAATAGCTCACTTCGTACTCAAGCCGCTCGCCCACAAATAACATCCCTGACGAAGCCGGGAGGTCAATGCTCATTTCGGGCGGCGTTACGGCGTTCCCCTGCTTTACCGAGAAGAACAGGGATCCACCGATGATGGTGATGCAGAGAAAAGTCAAAGTGATCGTCGAGCGTTTCCGCTTCCTGAAGATCCATGCCGTCATGTTCGACCGGCGGCAATGTGCGTCAGGTGAATCGAGATCATTCATTATTGCAGCTTCGCTATCTTCGCTGCCTCCGGAAAGATGGAGAGCGCCTTCTTCAGTTGGTTGTCGGACCTCAGGATTACGGGGTACCATCCGTCATTTCCCCAGAAATTTCGGGCAATATGGGCTTTCAGCCGTGCTTCGGTGTATTCTTTGTCCTTCGCAAACTGATCTTCTTTGAAATCGACCTTCTTTTCTTTGATGAACGCAATGAACTCGTTCATAAGTACGTTGTCGATTTTAAAATCTCGGTCGAAGGCCTGGAAATCCCCTTTGTATTTTTCTTTGATTTCCTTCGTATGCGATGCGAGGTAATCAGTGACAAATTCATAGAAAAGATTCCGGTTTCTGATCGTCACCGTGAGGGGTGTTGCATCTTCCGGTTTCACGATGTAATCGGGCGTGATGCCGCCGCCGCCGTAGATCTTTCTTCCGCCCGCAGTTTTGAATACCGGACGAGTCGAGTCGCTTTCTTCTACATGCGAGATATTGTCTCCCTCGGTTTCGTTTCGCTCGAACGCCTCACGCTGGTATTTTTCTTTTCCTTCCGCGTACGACCGTTGAATTAACCGTCCGCTCGGCGTGTAGTACCGCGCGATCGTGAGGCGGAATGCCGACTTATCCGGCAAATCAAATTGCCGCTGCACAAGGCCTTTGCCAAAACTGGTTTCGCCGACAATCAGGCCGCGATCCCAATCCTGGATCGCGCCGGCGACAATTTCGCTCGCGGAAGCCGTTCCATTCGAGATTAAGATTATCAACGGTACTTTTTCGAATTCACTGTTCGATGTCGCGAAATATTCTTCATTAAAGTCGGGACGGCGCCCCTTTGTATAGACAATTTTTCGCTGTCCCGTCGATGCATCTCCGTCGAGGAAGAGATCGGCCATCTTGACCGCCTGGTCGAGGTAGCCTCCCGGATTAAACCGAAGGTCCAGAACCAACCTCTTCATCCCTTGACCCTTAAGCTTCTGCAGCGCCGTGAGCATCTCTGCGTTTGTCGTTTCTGCAAATCTGGTCACATTGATGTAGCCTACCTCATCGTCAAGCATGAAGGAAACGTCGACGCTGTAGAACGGGATGACATCGCGGACTATTTCGTAGTCGAGTACGTTCTTTTCGCCCGGCCTCACGATCGTCACTGAGACCTTTGTCCCCTTTGGTCCTTTTAATCCCTTCATCACCTGGTCGTTGTCAAACCCGATGGCACTCTTGCCGTCTATCTTCACAATCCTGTCGTTCGAGAGAATCCCTAATTGCGCACTCGGTCCGCCTCCGATCGGCTGAACGACCAAAATCGTGTCGTTCACGAGGGCAAATTCTATGCCGATTCCTTCAAATTTTCCACGGAACTCTTCGGTCACCTTGGTCAATTGCTTCGGGTCGATGTACACAGAATGCGGGTCCAGATCGTTCAACATCCCCTTGATAGCCGATTCGGTCAGTTTCTGCGTGTCGACCTCGTCGACGTAATATTTCTCCGTATAACTCAAAACATGTTCGAACTTGGTGAGCTGTTCGTAGACATTATCGCCCGAGATGAGCATATTGAGCTGCATACCGCCCAATATTGAAACCAGGATCAACAGCAGAACGATCGGCGTGGAAAACCTTTTCTTCATAAGACCTCTTCTTAATTCTTCCTTTGACATCATCACGGACTATGCTTGATTTCGGCTAAGTGCAAAATAACCTTGGCACCCAAGGCGTGCGAGTGCATTCAAAAAAGAAATATTACTCTTTTTCAACTTTGAACGACGTGACGCACTGCACCTTGTGGGGTCGATTCGGCGTGTTTTGTACAAAATCAGAAGAAATAGGCTTAAAGTCAAGAGAACCCTCTGCCTCCCATCTCATTCAGCCACTTATCGCATACAATTTCCCGGTAAGTGACACCAAAACAGAAAAAAAATGGCTTCACTCTCTACCGGCAAAAATACCTCGAATATTCCTGTGAGAATTTGATCTTACTTTTCAGGCTTCATCTGGGGAAAGAAGATCACATCGCGGATGGACTCTTGCCCTGTGAGCACCATGGTCAGACGGTCGATGCCGATACCCAACCCCGCCGTCGGCGGCATGCCGTATTCAAGCGCGCGCAGAAAATCTTCGTCGAGCGACTGCGCCTCATCGTCGCCCCGTTCCTTCAAGCGCACCTGATCTTCGAATCGTGCGCGCTGGTCGAGCGGATCGTTCAACTCACTGAATGCATTGCAAATTTCCTGCCCGTTCACCATTCCCTCGAAGCGTTCCACTAGTCCCTCAACTGACCGATGTTTCTTCGCTAGCGGCGACATTTCAACGGGGTAATCCATGATAAACGTCGGCTCGATGAGATGAGGCTGCACTTTGACGCTAAAAATTTCATCGACGATCTTTCCGGTGCCCGCGGCTGGTTCGATGTCGATATGGAGCTCTTTCGCGAGCGACCGGAGCTCGCCTTCATCCTTGCCCTGAAGCCTTAGCCCCGTGTATTCTTCGATAGCTCCGAACATTGTTAATCGTTTCCACGGAGGAGTGAAATCGATCTCGTGCTCGCCTAACTTTACTTTTGCACTGCCGTTGAGTGCAAGCGCAACAGCATGGATCATTTGTTCGACCAACCCCATCATCCACAAGTAATCCTGGTAGGCAACGTAGACCTCCATCATCGTAAATTCAGGATTATGCGTCCGGTCCATTCCCTCGTTGCGAAAATCTTTTGCGATTTCGTACACGCCGTCATAGCCTCCGACGATGAGCCGCTTTAAGTAAAGTTCATCGGCGATTCGGAGAAATAACGGCATATCCAGTGTATTGTGATGCGTGATGAATGGGCGTGCGGAAGCTCCGCCGTACAGAGGCTGAAGTACGGGTGTTTCAACTTCAAGATACCCCCGTTCGTCCAGAAACTTTCGTAGTGTCCTGAGAATCAGCGTCCTTTTCGTCAACACCGCCCGGACCGACGGGTTCACGACCAGGTCGACGTATCGCTGCCGGTAACGCAACTCTTTGTCTGCAAACGGATCGAACACGATCTTGTTTCCGGCATCGTCGGTCTTTTCCTTTACCACTGGAAGCGGGCGAAGCGACTTTGTGAGCAGCTTCAATTCCTTCGCATGAATTGAAATTTCTCCCATTTTTGTCCTGAAGATGAATCCCTTAATCCCGATGATATCTCCGATGTCGAGTAGGCGAAAGGCGTCGTAGATATCGCCGAGGTCGTCTTTCTTCAAATAGATCTGTATTTTCCCCATCGAATCCTGTATGTGGCAAAACGATGCTTTTCCCATTTTTCTGAGCGACATGATTCTCCCCGCCACCGAAACGATCCTCTGCGGGTCTTCATCCTTGAATGCGGAAATGATCTCCGTCGAAAAAGCATCGCGCTCGTAGCCATGGGGATACGGTTCGATGCCAAGTTTCCGTAATTGATCAAGTTCCTCGCGGCGGCGAGCCATGAGGGCATTTAATTCCTGCAAGTATTCGTGTTGATCCATAGACACTGTAGTTTTCCTGAAAGGTAGATTATATACGGATAATACTCCTACGGCAATTTCTTGCCGTGCGGATACGCCGGGAGTTCCAGGCGCTCCGACGAGCAGCGTTTGTACAGCGCTGTGAGCTCGTAGAGGCGGGCCGCATGCCATGAAGAGACCTGTTCCCATGAAAATCGCCATTCCCAGAACCCTGAAGATTTACCGGGCATGTTCATCCGCGCGTCCGTTCCAAGGCCGAGCACATCCTGCATCGGGTAAATGGCGAGGTCGGCAACCGATTGCGAGGCGAGCCGAATGAGATCCCATTGAATTTCCTTCCCATCTGTCCCGATATATTTTTTAACGAAAGCCTGCTCGCGTTCTGTCGCACTTGTGAACCAGCCGATCGTCGTATCGTTGTCGTGAGTTCCCGTGTACACAACCACGTTGTGCGAATAGTTATGGGGAAGGAATGGATTCTTTGGATCTCCGGCAAAAGCAAATTGAAGGACTTTCATTCCGGGAAAATTAAATCTGTCCCGAAGAGCGATCACATCGTCGGTCATCAGCCCCAGGTCCTCTGCGATAATCGGGAGTTTCCCCAATTTCAGCAGCACGGTGTCGAACAGCTGCTCCTTCGGCCCATCGACCCAGCGACCATGCACGGCCGTCTTTTCATCCGCGGGGATTTCCCAGTATGCGGCAAATCCGCGGAAGTGATCGATCCGCACGATGTCGACAAGGGCGAGCGTGCTCTTGATGCGCTCTATCCACCACGCAAACCCGTCGCGTTCCATGACGTCCCATCGGTACAGAGGATTTCCCCATCTCTGCCCCGTTGCGCTAAAATAGTCGGGAGGAACTCCTGCGACAACGGTCGGCCGGAGATTCTCATCGAGAGAAAAGAGGTCGGGGTGCGCCCACACATCGGAGCTCTGGAATGCCGTAAAGATCGGAATGTCGCCGACGATTTGAATTCCTTTTTCGTTCGCGTATTTTTTTAGCGCCGTCCACTGTCGTGCGAAACACCATTGCGTAAACTTCCAGAACCTGATCTCTTCGCTCAACTCAACGCGGGCCTTTTCAAGGGCCGAGGACTTCCGCTGAGCAATATCATGGTCCCATTCGCACCATTCCTGGCTGACATGCTCGCTCTTCAGCGCCATGAAAAGCGCGTAATCCGCCAGCCAGCTTTTGTTCAAATGATCGAATCCTTCAAACTCCGCTTTTTCACCCGACGATGCGTGCGCAAAAAAATTCTTCGCTGCATGATGCAGCAGCTTGATCCGGAATGTTATGACTTTACCGAAATCTATACGCGTCGCCGAGAACGCCTTGACGTCCGAAAGCTCTTCACTGCGGAGCCAGCCTTTATGCTCGAGTTCAGAAAGGTCAATCAGTAAGGGATTGCCGGCAAATGCGGACAAACTCATGTACGGGGAATTCCCCAGGCCGACCGGTCCGAGCGGGAGTATCTGCCACAATTTTTGTCCGGCGATCACCAGCCAATCCACAAAATGATACGCTGCAGGACCAAAATCTCCGGATCCGTGGGGACCCGGAAGGGATGTCGGGTGCAGAAGAACTCCGCTGCTTCTAGGAAATCGCATACTTGGGGCCTATTGAGAGTATTCTATTGGTGTGAATCGAGAGATTATTGACAACACGTACCGTGGAACCAGTACCGGTGAGACGGACAAATCTTATTGCTCTTTCATCCCAGCAAATTTCCTGAGCATGCGTTCTTCGGGCTTCGAAAGATAACGCCATCCTCCCCTTCGAAGGCCTTCTGTGGTGAGACCGGCATATTGCACACGGTCGAGACGTTTCACTTCATACCCAAGTGCTTCAAACATTCTGCGCACTTGCCTGTTCCGTCCTTCATGAATGGTGATAATGAGATTCTTGTTTTTTGTGCCGGGGATTGAGTCGACCCGGGCGGGCGCTGTCTTTCCATCCTCAATGTGAACGCCTTTTTTGACTTTCTCGATGTCCTTCTGGTCGACCCCCGTTGTCAATTCGACGTGATACGATTTATCAACGCGATGCGACGGGTGCATGAGACGGTGCGCCAATTCTCCGTCGTTTGTAAAGAGAAGAACTCCCGTGGTGTTTCGGTCGAGCCTTCCCACCGGGAAAATTCGTTCGCGTGTATGAACGAGGTCATACACCGTCTTCCGGTTCTTTTCGTCGCGCGCGGTGGTGATGTAGTCCTTCGGCTTGTTCAGTACGATGTAGACAAGCTTCTCTTCAATGGATATTGATCTGCCGTTAACAGCAACGTGGTCGGTGGAGGGAGTAACTTTCGTGGAAAGATCAGTAACGACCTTCTTGTTAATCGTAACTTCTCCGTTGAGGATCAGTTCCTCAGCCTTGCGCCTCGAAGAAATGCCTGCCATCGCGATGAAGCGGTTTAACCGAATAACTTGCGGAAGAACGTTTGTATTTTTGTCTTCCACGTGCTCCATCCTTTCTTCGATTCGTTCGTCTCCGGCTGTTCCCGCGCGGTGCGGGAAACAACAGACGAACCGCTGTGCGCGGCGGGTTCCGGTTCAGGAACGCCATGGATCACGGAGTCGTTTCGTTCTTCGATCTTTTCGGGCGCCGGACGGACGATACGTTCTTCATCACTCCTCACGTGTCCGGAAGAGATCTGCGGCGGCGCTTCAATCCGTCCATCTTGACCCGATTCAATCGGTTCATCACTCAACTTGTGTTCGGTGGACACTGGAACTTTGCCCGAATTCTGATCTCTACTCTCCTCCGAGGCTTCAGCCGTTACGCCGATCGGCGCAGGTTTTTCGGCGACAGCTTCGTCTTCGATTTTTTCCTGTGAGTGGTGAGGAGGAGGCAACGGAGTAGCCTTTTCGATAACTGTTTTCCCCTCGTTCTCAAGCTGCGGCTCCTGCAGTTTGGATTTTTTCCTCGGGATGTGGGGTGCCCTCGAATTTGGGTCAAGCTTCTCGTGCAGTTTTTCTTTGAATTCCAGCTCTTCCTGGTTCGCGAGCATCCTTTTCTCGACTTCGAGTTCCGTTTCTCCGAGCAGCTCTTCGATCTCCCGAGGCTTCGGAAGGTCGGTGATCTCGTTCAACCCGAAATGTTTCAGAAATTCAGGGGTCGTACCGTACAAGAGCGGCCGGCCCGGACTATGGGCGCGTCCGGTGATCGTCGCGAGATTCTTTTCCAAAAGCGTCTTCATGATGTAATCTGCGTTCACGCCCCGAATAAACTCAATTTCAGATTTTGTGATCGGCTGTTTGTATGCAATGATTGCAAGCGTCTCCACGGCAGTCTGCGACAACTTGCGCCGCGCTTTTTCTTTGAAGAGTTTTCCCACCCATGAAGCAAATTTTTTGTCGGTCGCGAATACATATCCTCCGGCCAGCTGCTGAATTCGGTAAGCTCGCCGCGTTTCCGTATAGTCGGCGTTCAACGAATCTATGGCCGCCTTGATCTCCTCACCTGTCGGGTTGAAGAGTTGTCCGTCGGGCTTATCCCGGCTCATGTCGTTAAACACAACACGCAGCGTATCGATCGTGACTTGTTCGTCAGAGGCAAAGAGAAGGGCTTCGATGATTTCTTTGAGTTCTGCCGCAGCATCCCTTACGGAGGACGGATCGGTCGAGATTTCTATCTTCGATTCTTCCTTCATGCAGACACCTCTGTCGGCAGCTTGACAATCATCATTTCACCGTACGGGTCCACCTGACGTACGCCGATCTGTTTCTGCTTTATCAGTTCGAGCAGAGCGATGAACGTGACGACGATGCGGATCTTCTCGGCCATCGATTCAACCAGCTGCAAGAAGGTCGATTCGGATTTTGTCTTAAAATAATTCAGGATGTACACGATCTGGTCCTCGAGCGTAACGTTGAGCTTGTTGATTTCGTGCACATGTTTCCGCGGCATTCGGTCGACAACGTATTTGAAGGCTGCAATAAGATCGAAAAGCGTTACGTCCCGCAAAAGATTCTCTTCGTTTGGGTCCTCGGTAATCTTCTGGTCTTGCGAAAAATTTTTCCGGTATGCCACTTTGCTTTGTTCTTCGCTCATCGACTGAAGTTCTCCAGCCATCTCCTTGTATCTTTTATAGTCGAGCAAACGCCGGACGAGTTCTGCGCGCGGGTCGAGCTCTTCTTCACCTTCTCCTTCCGTGCGCGGAAGCAGCATCTGGACCTTGATCTGCATCAACTCCGCTGCCGTAACGATAAACTCGCCGGCGATATCCAGGTCAAGTTCCTGCAGATACTGAAGGTATTCCAGAAAATCCTTCGTTATTTTTGCGATCGGAATATCGTAGATATCCAGTTCATCCCGCCTGATAAAAAACAGCAGCAAGTCGAGCGGCCCTTCAAAATCTGTCAGTTTAATGCGATACATGAATCATCCTAACGACATGGCCGAATGAACCTCGCTCATCGTCTCGACTGCGACTTTCTGGCCTCGAGCTTCGCCGTCCGCCAAAATATTCTTCACTTCGTCGAGATGCGATTCGTAGTATGACCTCTTCTCACGAATGGGAGCGAGAGCGACGGCAATCTTCCCGGCGCAGTTGAGTTTGCAATCGACGCAGCCAAGCGCACCCGATTCGCAGTCGCGCCGGATCTCCGGCACTTCCGCTGCATTAAATTTCTGGTGGTACGTGAAGACAAGACAAATGTCCGGATGACCGGGATCGCCTTTCCGGAGCTTCTGGGGATCGGTGACCGCAGTCTTCAATTTCTTTTTGATACCTTCCGGTGAATCCGACAATAAAATCGTGTTCCCGGTAGATTTGCTCATCTTTTGATTGCCGTCAAGCCCGGGAAGCCGCGCAAACTTCGTCAGGCGCGGCTCGGGCTCGGGAAAGACAACTCCGTACTGATTGTTGAACCGCCGCGCAATCTCGCGAGTGATTTCGATGTGAGGAACCTGGTCTTCTCCGACCGGAACCACATCTCCTTTGTACAACAAGATGTCGGAAGACTGCAGCACCGGGTAACCGAGATGTCCATACGACATTGTCTCTATATTCAAATCCCGAACCTGATCTTTCAGCGTCGGGTTCCGTTCCAGCCGGGCCGTAGTGATCAGCATGGAAAAAATCAAGTGGAGCTCAGAGTGCTGTTTGATCTGCGACTGCCGGAAAATCGGGCTTTTATTCGGATCAATGCCGGCCGCAAGCCAATCGATGACCATGTCGATCGAATGCTGGTACAAATTGCGGGTATCAACATTGGTTGTAAGCGCATGGTAATCGGCAATGAGATGAAAATTGTCAAATTCGTTTTGAAGAGCGACCCAATTTTCAAGAGCTCCCACGAGATGTCCCAAATGAAGTTTCCCGGTGGGACGCATCCCGCTTAGTATTCTTTTCTTAGCTATCACTTACGTTGAAAAATCTCTTTCTGTGCCGGTTAGTTCATGAAGAGGTACGGCTTCCATCGATCGTCGATGTTCCCCACAAAATGTCGTATGAAAGTTACGTGATTAGGACGGCTTGGTCTTCGCATCAGCTGCATTCGCGCTTCTTCGGGCGTCCGGTCTCCTTTGGCGTTATTGCATTGCACGCATGCGCACACCAGATTTTCCCATGTATCTTCTCCTCCGCGTGAGCGGGGAAGGACATGGTCCACAGTCAACGGGAGATCTCCCCTGCCGCAAAACTGGCATCGGTGGCCATCGCGGCGGAGAATGTTCTTACGGGAGAGAATGATCTTTTTGTACGGCACACGAATATAGACGGAGAGGCGCACAACGCTTGGAAAAGGCATTGAGACAGAGACAGAACGGAGCAACTTTCCCGCATGAGCCTCAATCAGCTCGGCCTTCCCGAGGAAAAGCAAAATGATTGCTTTCTTAACATTGCAGACACTCATTGGTTCGTAGTTTTGATTAAGCACCAAGACTTTGCTGTTTAGCCGACCATGAATGCTTTTCGAAGTAAGTTTTGAACTGAAGACAGCCTCCTGATTCACCGTAAACAGTTAATACTTTCTGGAGATTCTCTAGATACCCATTGAAATTGGGTTTTTTCCTATATTCAACCCTCTAGTGTTACTTCAACGCTGACTTCCAGATGGTTAAAATATAGCATTCTGGGCGGGGATTGTCAAGAAATGGAGGGCCATTAACAAGCAATGAAGACAGGGGAATTATGTCACCTTTTCAACCTCTTGTAATGTTTCCGGATCTCGGAGACAGAATCCCCGCCATATTTTTCCAGAAACGCGTTAGCCACAACCGGAGCGACAACTGCTTCCGCGATAACGGAACAGGCCGGCACGGCACAGACATCGGAGCGTTCGTATCGCGCGGGAACAGCTTTCACCAATTTCAAATCTACCGATGGCAGCGGTCGAGCAAGAGTTGAGATCGGCTTCATGGCCCCATGGAGCACGATCGTTTCACCCGTCGTCACGCCTCCTTCAAGTCCGCCGGCTCTGTTCGTTGTGCGAATGATACCTTTGTTCCTTCCCAGCGCGATCCCGTCGTGGACCTCAGAGCCGTACAATGTCGAATTGAAAAAGGCATTTCCGATTTCAACTCCTTTGACGGCGTGGATCGAAACAATTGCCTGAGCCATTTGACCATCGAGTTTCCTATCGTATTCAACATAACTCCCCAGCCCAGTCGGCACGCCGGTAATGAGCACTTCAAAAACTCCGCCGAGCGTGTCTCCCTTCTTCGTCGCTGATTTAATAGCGCTCACGGCCTTTTCTGCGATCTTCTTGTCTAATATTCGCACTTCCGATTTGTCCGCTTCTTCGGCGACGGCATATCCTTCATGCGCTGAAGAAGTGAGCTTCTTGATGAGCGTATCGATCTTCGCGCGGTCAGCGATCTCAGCGGCACCGATGGTGAGAACATGGCTGCCGATGAAGATGCCGAACGTTTCCAGGAATTTCCTGACAACGGTGCACAATGCTACTCTCATTGCGGTCTCTCGCGCGCTGGCGCGGTCGATAACATTTCGCAGGTCATCGAAGCCGTATTTGATGCCACCCGCGAGATCCGCATGACCGGGACGGGGTATGGAAATTTTTTCGACTCCGCTTCCATTCCCTTCGACCGACATTTTCTCGGTCCAGTTCGCCCAATCTTTGTTTCGAACAACAAGAGCGATCGGCGAGCCGAGCGTTTTTCCAAATCTGACGCCAGAGAGTATTTCAGCTTTGTCCGTCTCGATTCTCATTCTCCCTCCTCGGCCATACCCCTGTTGGCGACGCCACAACTGCCGGTTGATGTAGTCGGATGAGATTTCAACGCCGGCGGGGAGTCCTTCGATAATGCCGACCAAGGCTTGGCCGTGCGATTCTCCCGAGGTCAAATATCGTATCACGAATATTTCCTTTCAGTCTCAGCTTATTGGAGTTATAGAACCATTGGTGGGGAAATATACAAAAAAAGTCTCTGCAAAACATCACAGAGACTTTTTTTAAACTACGATGTCGGATCGTTAATCGTTCGGTATTTGAACTGCGATAAATCGGGATGCGCCGTTCGGGCTCTTGACCCGAAGCATCAGTGCGTCTCCCGGTTTCTTCGACTTGACAAGCTTTTCGAAATCAGATACTGACGAGATTTCTCTTCGATCCGCTTCGACAATGATGTCCCCTTCCTGAATTTGGCGGGTGTCGGCTTCGCTGTACCGCTTAACGCTCGATACAATGATATCGCTGTCGACCTTTCTTTCTTTTCTAACCTTTGCATCTGCTTTTGAGACGGAGAACCCGAGCGCGTCGAACTGAACAGGTTTTGAGATCTTCTCGGGTGCGGCGTCGGCGTCGTTATTATTTTCTCCGCTGTTGGCCGCTACGTTTGATTTATCGGGTCTCGGCTTCAGAATCACGTTCTTCTGGATTGCAGTTTTGTCCCGCCAAATCTGGAGCGCAACTTTTTCGCCGGGATGCCTCCCCGCGATGAGCGATTGAAGCTCGTTCGGAGCCTTCACGAGTTTGCCGTCCACGGAGAGAATAATATCACCTTCTTTGATTCCGGCGTCCTTCGCAGCTCCCCCTTCAACAAGATCCTGTACCAATACTCCTTCGATTTTTTCGAGTCCTGCCGCTTTCGCGACCGTGGCGTCGACCGCTGAGATCGATACTCCGATGTACCCCCGTTCGACCTTCCCGTGAAGGATGAGATCCTCGGCAACAGTCTTTGCAAGAGTGATCGGAATAGCAAACCCGTATCCCTGGTAGCGGGCGTTCGTCGTAGCGATAGCGGTGTTGATGCCGATGACTTCTCCGTAAATGTTGACAAGGGCGCCGCCGCTGTTTCCCGGATTGATCGCCGCATCCGTTTGGATAAAGTTCTCTACTCCGTAATTATCGCCGATAATTTGAATGTTGCGGCCAAGGTAACTGATGATGCCCGCGGTCACCGTCGATGTCAGCGCAAGCGGGTTCCCAATCGCAATGGCCCACTGTCCGACTTGTAATTCGTCGGAATTGCCAAGCACAGCGACGGGAAGATCCGTGGCATCGATTTTCACAACTCCAACGTCGGTGAGCGGGTCGGTCCCGACAACTTTGGCTTTGAATCTCCGCGTGTCGCTCAAGACGACCTCGATCCCGTTCTCATCGGCATCTTCAACAACGTGGTTATTCGTCAAAATATATCCGTCCGCCGTGACGATCACGCCGGAGCCGGCGCCCTGCGTCTGCTCCTCCTCAGGCATTCTGAATTTAAAGTCCGGGAAGAAATGGAAAAACTCGTTATCCTGCGGCTTTTTCGCTTTTGTTGTAACAACGATCGAAACGACGGACGGCGTCGCCTCTTTCGCAACGCCGACGAACGCCTCGTTCAGAGCCTTGAGTTCGGAGGTGGCTTTCAGCGGGCCTCGCTCTGCTCCGAGTTTCACCGATTTGTTTTGCGCCAACCCGAGATCGACGCCGTCAAAGTTCGAAACGAGAACGGCGCCGAAGATAACGCCAATAAGGATAAGAAACAACGCAGCAAAGACAGACCTTTTCATATTTCAACAGCCTCCTGAAAACAATAATGATTGAATGATCCGTTATACATCTGTAAACAACGAAAGCGACTTCAGCGTTCGTACGCCCGCGATGTGATATTTCAAATATGTATGGAGCAGCGCTAGGACCTCATCTTTCTGCGACCTGCCAATTTCCAGAGTGTCGAGAGACGTCATAGGAAGCGACTGCATGCGAAAAAGCGCTTGAACTATCCCTTTCGACGCTCTGATGCCGCCTGCGTTCGTCGAAGAATGACAATCAGAACACATCACCGAGCCGAAAGCCAGAAGCAGAAACACGCCGTCGGCTTCATCCTCTTCAACAACGCTCCGCCCGCACCGCGAGCAATCATGGAGGCTTAGCCCATAGCCGAAAATTTCAAGCAGCCGTAATTCAAAAGCAAAAAAAATATTGAGAATATTTCTGGACGCCCGATCGACGGCCTCAAGCGCCTCCACGAGGAGCGCAAACATTGGGAGGTTTTCCTCCTCGTCATGCATCACCAAGTTTACAAGTTCCACCAGTGCAAGCCCGACAGTCAGCCTGTCGCCATTCCCTTCAAATTTAAGGAACGGCCTGCTTATCTCGCCTTTGGACAGCACGTGCAGGTCGCGCTGTTCCTTCTTGTACATGATGATCGAGGAGTGTGTCATCGGCTCCAACGAAGCGCCAAACTTGCTCTTTCTCCCCCTCGCTCCTTTGGCAATTACCTTGATCTTTCCGTACTTCTTCGAATAGAGCGTCACGATCTTGCTTGTTTCGCCGTATTTCATCGAGCGAAGGACGATGGCATCGGTCTCAACTATCATGTGGCGTGCTCTCGCGTTTCCTGAAGCGCAGCCCGGATCGCTATGTCAAACGGAGGACGCAATATACCCAGCTCGGTGACTATTGCTGTAATGTAGGAGTGCGGTGTCACATCGAACGCCGGTGAGAACACCTTCACACCCTCAGGCACAGTCCGTCTTCCAAATCCTTCGGAAACTTCTCTCGGGTCGCGTTCCTCAATGGGAATTTGCGAGCCGTCGGCGATGGAGCCATCGAAGGTCGATGAGGGAGCAGCGACATAAAAAGGGATCCCATGTTCCCTGGCGATGATCGCCACGTTGTAGGTTCCCACCTTGTTCGCAGTGTCTCCGTTGACAGCAATTCTATCAGCGCCGACCAGCACGAGGTCTATTTTTTTCATTGCCATCACGACAGCAGCGGCATTATCGGTGATGACGGTAACCTTTATCCCGCGCTTTTGCAATTCCCACGCGGTCAAGCGTGCCCCTTGGAGCAAGGGGCGCGTTTCGTCCGCATAGACCGCTATATTCTTTCCATTCTCAAATGCAGTGGTGATAATTGCCTGCGCAGTCCCATCGCCGCCCGTAGCAAGTGCGCCTGTATTGCAATGCGTCAAAATCGTGGAAGGATCGGGTACCAGCGCCGCCCCGAACTTTCCGATAGCCGTACACATCCGTTCGTCCTCCGCGTGGATGCGCAGTGCCTCATCCAGTAAAATTCGTTTGATCCTCTCGACATTCTCATGGAGATTTAGACGGCACACGGAACGCATTCGTTCCAGCGCCCAGAAGAGATTCTTTGCGGTAGGGCGGGTCTGACCGATGAGTGCAGCAGATTGTTCAACAGCTTCAAAAAGTTCTTGGGACGTACCGGAATGAATACGAGCGGCCCCCAGAACGACACCGTATGCCGCGGCAACCCCCAGCGCTGGAGCACCGCGAACTTTCAGGGTCCGAATTGCGTCTGCAAGGACGGCAAGGTTGTCAGTCTCAACGAGGATCTCTTCGGTAGGAAGTTTTGTTTGATCGATGAACCGAACTTTGCCGCCAATCCATTCAATACTTTTCATCAAGATGTAGTGTCGATCAGAATTTCGACAAGTCCCGGAATGAGCGGAAGCGATCCTGAATCTTGAGGTGCGTGAGTTCGTTCAAACCATCCACGCCAAATTTTTCGACGCAGAAGGAGGCCATCGCGCTTCCGTAGATGACCGCCTTCTTGAGGTTTTCATCGGAAATGTCGTCGCTTTTTTCGAGCCACCCGATAAAGCCGCCCGCGAATGAATCACCCGCGCCCGTCGGGTCGTAAATATTTTCCATCGGGTAGGCAGGAGCAGAGAAGATCGTATTTTCGGTAAGAAGGATGGCGCCGTGTTCGCCTTTTTTTATGATCAGGATCTTCGGCCCCATGCCGATCACTTTCTTCCCGGCGCGAATGAGGTTCGGCTCCTGTGTCAAGAGCCGGGCCTCGGAATCGTTGATGATGAGAACGTCAAAATGTTTCATCGTTTTCATTAATTCATCGTGCTTCCCGTCGATCCAAAAATTCATCGTATCGCCGACGACGAGCTTCGGCTTTTCGATCTGCTCGAGCACTTTCCGCTGAAGGACCGGGTCAATGTTTCCGAGGCAAACGTATTTGCTCTTGCGGTACGATTCAGGAATTTTCGGGTCGAACTTTTCGAATACGTTCAGTTTCGTGAACAGCGTATCGCGCATATTCAGGTCGTAGTGGTATTTCCCCGACCAACGGAACGTCTTTCCGCTTTCGATGCGCTGAAGGCCTTCGAGGTCGATGTTCCGTGTGCCGAGAAACGACATGGCCTGCTCTGGGAAATCCCCGCCGACAACACCCACCAATCGAACTTGCGGCGCAAAGTAACTTGCCGCAGTCGAAATATAGACGGCCGATCCTCCCAGCGTTTCCTGAACCTTGCCAAAGGGCGTCTCGATGGTGTCGAGCGCAAGCGAACCAACAACTAATAAACTCACAAGTTTCTCCTGTATTGGTACGAAAAGTTTACGAACTAAGTTCCAGATCCATCACCACGTTCTCATCAATAGCCCGGTTCACTTCAACTCCGTCGTGATTTCCGTCAACTGCGAAGCAAGCTTTCCTTCTATAATATACTCATGTACAATGTTTAATGCTTGTACCTGCCCGGGCCACACCAACAATTGTTTTGCCCGATCCATCGAGCACCATTCGAATTCATGATGTTCATGCGACAACGTCGGTAACGAGCCTGCGGGTACCTGAGCCGCAAAGACGGCAGAGATATGAACGACGTCCCTCTTTGGATTCAGAAAGGTGTTCATATGAGGAACAAGCCAATACCGTTCAGGAATGAGCCTGGTCTCTTCATTCAATTCCCTGAGCGACGCCCGGACCGCCGTCTCCATCGGTTCGATCGAGCCGCTTACCATCTGCCATGTATCGGGATAAATCCTATCGGATTTAGATCGTCGAAGGAGAAGAAACATCGGTCCCGTATCCGAATAACAGAAGATACACACTTCAACGATATTGCATTCGACCGTCGACATTACGCACCCGTATTGCGAAGTTTAGCGATCTCCAGGTTCGTCAGCCGGCGGGTACCGCCGAGCGGAAGCGATCCCAGGTCAAGAGGTCCGATCGAGATCCGTCGGAGACCGACCACATGGTGTCCAAGGGTTTCGAACATTTTTCGAACTTGCCGGTTTTTGCCTTCAACAATCGTCACGTTGCAGTCTGTCGACGTTCTGCCGTAGACAACGTTTGTCACATCGGCAGGGAGCGTCGTATACTTCTCGTCGATTCTTATTCCTTCACGAATTTTATCGAGCGATTCTTCATTGACGATCCCATCGACGGTCACGAAGTAGGTCTTAGACACTTTTGTGTTCGGATTTGTGAGTCGTTCCCCCAATTGCGAATCATTCGTGAACATCAAAACTCCCGTTGTCTCCTTGTCTAGTCTCCCAACGGGAAATATGAACGACACTCCTTTCGGCAGGAGGTCGAAGACCGTCTTCCTTCCGCGTTCATCCGATCTCGTGGTAACGACTCCAGCCGGTTTATTCATGAGAAGGTAGATAAATTCCTTGTTCGCTGAGAGAGCCTGTGATTCTACTCGGATCTCGTCGCGCAACAGATCGACGCGGTACGACGGTTGAATGATGGTCTTTCCGTTAACAGAAACTTTTTTTTCAACGATGAAGTTCTCGGCCTGGGAGCGCGAACAAAATCCAAGTTTCGAAAGAGCTCGGGACAAACTGACTGCGCGTTTCGGGCTCGACAATTTGCTAAAATCCTTTATGGAGGTCCTCCGCTATACGAGAGGGAGTGATCTTGAAATCATCATAAAACATTCTCCAGTGATCAGTAATATTACCTTCTTCGAGCATAGTGATCTGGTCCCGGGAGACCGGAAAAAAGGTGAAACCGCCGAGCGCCGACGCCATCATTTTCATGACGAACATCGGCTGATGAATTTTCATTTTCCGGACGCCTAATGCGTCTGCGACAACATCAAGCAACGCATCATACGTAAAGCGATCAGGTCCGGCAACGTCGTACACTTTTCCAACCGACTTTTCTTCTGTGAGCGCTTTGACAAACCCTTCTGAAACGTTTTGAAGAGATACCGGCTGCAAAAGATACTTCCCGTCGCCAAGAATCGGAACCACAACCGGGAGCATCTGCAGCAGATCTCGCAGCACGCTTATAAAATTCGCGACCCCCTCTCTCTCATTGCCGAACATGAGCGACGGCCGGAATATTGTCCATTGAAGTCCACTCGCTCTGACGTATTCCTCCGCGCGAAATTTCGTCTCCTGGTATTTAGGTATTGCTCCCTGTCGAACTCCCAGGGCGCTCATTTGGACGAATCTCCGCGTTCCAACTTCTCGTGCAATGTCAACGAGGTATTTCGTCCCGAGAAAATGGACTCGCTCGAACGTGATCCCTCTGCGCGGGTACTCGCGGAGCAGACCGGGAAGATTTATGACTGCTGCACACGATCCGAGCGCCTTGCGGTATGATTCGGGGTTTTCGATATCCCCTTCGACAACCGTAATCTTTGCTGCGATTCCCTCCGGTAGTTTCCTTTCTGAACCCTTACGTACCAATACAACAACATCATGGCCTGAGGAAACGAGGTCACGAACGACCTGCCGTCCGACATATCCGGTTGCACCAGTCAAAAAAACTCTCATGGGGTCATTTCCGCAGACGTGAATATAAATAGTTTTTCGTTAGACTTCAAACAGTCACCATCATAAAATGTCGGACATGATATTCGGACTAAGCCCCTAAATTATAGCCATCCCAAGGCTAGGATCAAGTTACCGACTAGCCCGTCGAGCCGCTGGATGCAGGCATCTCACGATCCGAAAATAGGCCTGGAATGTTTCACGGCGGCACGGATCGCCTCCGCAGTCGCTTCGGCTCCCATCTCGGCGACAAGATCAATGGGCGCAGAAATCTTGCCGGCGCTAAGAGCGAAGGTCGTATCACCGTCAAACGTTGTATGGGAAGGAAGAATAGCACGCGCCATACCGTCGTGAGCGCGCTGGGCGACACGATAACAGTCGACTTTGCTCAATCGTGCATTTGTGGCAACGACAACAAGCGTGGTGTTGATGTTCCTCAAGAGCATGCCTTCGTTCTGAAAGCTGCTGAGCCTATTCTCTTCGCCCATGAAATCTCCATGATGCTGCGCGCCGGCAAGGATATTTCCCGAACGCCCGACGACATCGCCCACTGAATTCACAACCGCCAGCGCACCGACGATGACTTCACCGATTCCTACGGAAAAAGTACCTACACCCCCCGTCATTGCAGAATCCAAGCCACGCCATTTGCCGACTGTGGCCCCTGTTCCCGCTCCAACAGATCCTTCCTCAACGTTCACAGACGCATTGGTGCAAGCTTCATAGGCATTTTCCTGGGTTGGAAATCTCCCGGCGTCGCCAACATTCAAATCGAAGATCACCGCCGAAGGTACGATAGGCACAAGCGCCCATGGAGTCCGGTACCCCACATTTTTCTCGGCCAAATATTTCATCACTCCGCTCGCCGCTCCGAGTCCGAACGCGCTGCCGCCGGTGAGAAGAACTGCATGGATCTCCTGCATCTGTTTCTCCGGCGCGAGCAACGCCAACTCGCGAGATCCGGGGGCGCTCCCGCGAACTTCGCAGCTCGCCGTTGTATTTTCTGGGCAGAGAACAACGGTGCAGCCTGTCAGCGCAGCACGGTCAGTATAATGTCCGACTAATATTCCCGGGACGTCGGTGATCATGGTCATAAGAACAATTGATAACCTCGAGAACGTGCATCAATGAACGTTAAAAAGCAAAATCATCCGCAGTGATTTTGGCATATCTGCCAACGGCTGAGCCGCAATTTACAGCTTACCCTTTTGCTGGAATGCATAATGGGAGAGAATAACACCCGCAGCAACGCCGGCATTCAGCGATTCGGACTTTCCAAATTTCGGTATAGCCAGATGATAATCAAGAATTTTCGCGATCTCGGGAGATATCCCACGAGCTTCATTTCCGACAACGAGCAGAGACTTGGAGGGCCAAACATGAGTACGCAAGTCGAGGGCACCGGAAACTTCTGCGCCAAAGATCGTAAATCCGCTCTTTTGCAAATTGCCAACGACATCGATAAACCGATCTGTACCGTCAGAGCATTCAAGGATCGGAAGGTGAAAAATTGATCCTACCGTTGAGCGAATTACCTTTGGGTTGTAGAGTTCAACGCAGTTTTCGCTCAGGAGGATCGCATCTGCGCCGAACCAATCGCTCGTCCGAATCATTGCGCCGAGGTTTCCCGGATCAGCCACCTGGTCGAGCGCTAAAATGAAGGCTCGATCCTGGACCAACAAGTTTTCAAGCTCTGCCGCGACATCGGTTGAAATTTTCCGGACGACTGCGGCAATCCCTTGAGCAGAAACAGTATCGGCGACGAGCTCGAACTCTCTCGGACTCACTTCATGCAATTCTCTTGATTTCTTCCTGGCTGCAAGAAGCACGGACGCGTACTTCTGATTCTCATTCGCTTCCTTCGAATAGACGAGAATTTCAATCTCGTTCACTGCCTCGCATACTTCTTCAACACCACGCCATCCTTCGACAAGAAAGACTCCTTCCTTTTCCCGGTGTTTTTTTTGAGAAAGACTTTTCAAATACTGCAGCTTTATTTTGGATAGCATGATGCTATTGGGTATTGGGTGTTCGCAGGTGGAAATTACGATTTAGAATCCATTTATTTACTGCGTGCCGACTACCGTTTACTGTTTACTGATCACTGTTTACATTCACCATTAACCGCCGTATTCGCCCCACGTTTCTCTTAACACATCCGAGATTTCTCCAATCGATGCGTAACCTTCCACGGCTTGCAATATGTGGGGGATGACATTGTCCATCCCATTTGCTGCCGCACGCAAATCGCGAAGGCTGTGCTCGACGGATCGATTGTCGCGCGATTGTCTGATATTTTTCAGACGCTGTATCTGCTCCGTTCGAATGGACTCGTCGACCTGCAAGAGTTCCATGAAGGGTTCTTCCTCCGCATGAAAGGCATTCATGCCGACAATCGTCTTTCCCTTATCATCAATCGCCTTCTGGTATCTGTAGGCGCTCTCCGCTATTTCGGTTTGATAATACTGCGCTTCGATCGCCTTTACTGCACCGCCGAGTTCTTCTATCGTGCGGAGATATTCCAGCGCTCGCTTCTCCGTCTCGTCGGTAAGAGATTCGATGTAATAGGACCCGGCAAGCGGATCGACTGTCTCAGTAACGCCCGATTCAAAGGCAATGATTTGCTGAGTCCGCAGCGCCAGCCGCGCAGTCCCCTCGGTCGGCAGCGCGAGCGCTTCGTCCTTGCTGTTCACGTGCAGTGATTGGCATCCCCCGAGGACCGCGGCCAGCGCCTGCAGTGTCGTACGAGGAATGTTGTTGTCAATTTGTTGTGCGGTGAGTGTTGAACCGCCGGTTTGCGCGTGAAACCTAAGCTTCATCGCGTCTGGATTGGTCGCGCCGAACTCATTCTTCATCATCGAAGCCCACAGCCGCCGCGCCGCCCGAAATTTTGCGACTTCTTCAAGAAAATTATTATGAGCGTTGAAAAAGAAAGAAAGACGAGGAGCGAACTGGTCTACCGATAATCCGGCCTTGACTGCAGCCGATACGTATTCGCGTGCATTGGCCAGCGTGAATGCGATCTCTTGTACTGCTGTCGAGCCGGCTTCGCGCATATGATAGCCGCTGATAGAAATTGTATTCCAGCCAGGAACGTTCTCACTGCACCAGGAAAAAATATCGGTGACAAGTCTCATCGACTGCCGCGGCGGATAAATGTACGTCCCGCGAGCGACGTATTCCTTCAAAATATCATTCTGAATTGTGCCGGAAAGTGTTTTCAGATTTGCTTTCTGTTTCTTCGCCAGAGCGACATACATGCAGAGTAAAATCCCTGCCGTGGCGTTAATCGTCATGGACGTCGTAATATCCCGGAGCATAATGCCGTCGAACAGCATTTCCATATCCGTCAGCGTGTCGATTGCAACGCCGACTTTTCCCACCTCTCCTTCGGCGAGCGGGTGGTCGGAATCGTATCCCATTTGCGTTGGAAGGTCGAAGGCGACCGACAAACCTGTCGTACCATTCGCCAGTAAATATTTGTATCGCTCATTGGATTGTTTTGCCGTTCCGAAGCCCGCATATTGCCGCATCGTCCACAGCTTCGACCGGTACATGGCCGGGTGCACCCCGCGCGTAAAAGGAAATTCTCCGGCATTTCCGAGTTTTTTCCCGTAATCAAATTCCGACGGCATGTACTGCTGACGGATTTCGATCCCCGAATCTGTCTTAAACTGCTTGGGTTTATCTCTAGACATCTGATGAGCCGTCAAATGGATGATCGTTGCCGCTTCTTTTCTTCAGAAAATGATAGATGACCGGAGGCATAAAGATAACAAAAAGAAAGAAGATTTTGAAGACGACATAAAGGGCAATACTGACAGCCAGACTGACGACAATGATAAGCGAGGAGATAAGATTCGTTCTCTGTCGGATGTTCATAAGTGCAAATGGCGGTTGGTTTGGCAAATATAATCAATCCTTCCGCCAATTGACACGAGAAATCGACAATCCGTCGGATTCGAAGATGATCGCCCCCTCTTCATCGGTTCGATGTATTTTGATCCCCAACTCTTTAAACCGACGCATCACTTTGGGGGATGGGTGCCTGAACTTATTGAACTTTCCGACGGAAACAATGACTTCTTTCGGCGAAACATTTGAAAGAAACTCCGCGGAACTGCTTGTCGAAGAACCATGATGCCCTGCTTTCAGGAGATCACTCTTAAGGAACGAGGCATACACCGAGTCTAGGTGCATCTCAACCGGGATCTCAGCGTCGCCGGCAAAAAGGAATGATGTAGACCCGTACACCAGTTTAACCACGACAGAGGTGTTATTGAGATGATCGTAGCCGTCCGTTGAGTCTACGTCTAGAAACGAATCGATAGGATGCAGCACGTACAATCGTACGTTCGGAATCCGTGCGAGTTGATCTCCAGCAGTGACCACATGGCGAATCCGGGGAATGAGTGACTCGTAATCGTAGTACAAAGACGATTGCGCACGCTGGCTCCCGTCGATGACTTGTGCGACATCAAAATTCCTTATGAGATACGGAACACCTCCCATATGATCGCTATGCGGATGCGTAACAACGATCGCATCAATTTTTGCAATGCCGCGGCGGCGGAGAAACGGTGCAATGACTCTCTCGCCTGCGTCGTAGGTGAAAGTTTTTGGGCCGGCGTCAACCAGGAATTTTTCTCCCGACGGGAACTCAATGAGTGCCGCATCGCCCTGTCCCACATCCATGAAATCGATCCGAAGCAAACTCGGCGCGACATCAGGAGGAAAAAGGGAGAAAAGTAAGATGACATTGATACCGGCAAACAAGATCAGGAAGATTCGCCTCAGAACGATCCTATTCGAGAGATTGAACAATATCCCAATAAACACAGAATAGTAGAAAGCGTCTTTGATCCCGAAGTTTGCAGCCGGGATCGACGCGTATGGCACGGCATTGGCAAGCATGACAAACTTCAACACAAACCAGGAAAGAAGATTGTTCACTTCGTTGAAGCAAGCAGAAACCCACATCGAAAATATTCCGGCGAGAACGGAGACAAACCCGATAATCACGATGACCTCGACAATCGGCACGACGACAAGATTTGCCGCAAGCGAAATGAGCGATACTTTCCCAAAAAAATATGCGGTGAATGGAATCGCTCCCAGTTGGGCCGCAAGCGAGACGGCCAACAATTTAAGGACATAATCAACGGCCTTCACCTCCTCGAGGCTTTCGGGAATTCTTTTGATAAGTTCGGTCAGCTTGGGATAGAAATAGGCAATCGCAAAAACGGCGGAGTACGAGAGCTGAAACCCCGCGTCAAATAATTGCATCGGGTCGTATGCCAGAATGATCGTCGCGGAAACGCCGAGCGAGTTATAGACGTTCGTCCGTTCCTGAAACAACTTTGCCAATAAAACGGAAATCGCCATTAACGACGCGCGCACGACCGGGGGCGCGGCACCGGTGAGTTCCATGTAGTATAGGATCCCTGCGATGGCCGCAACGCTCTTTTCTCTTTCCGGAAGGCGGATTAATCCGAACAGCGTGTACATGATAACAGCAATGAGGGCAACACGCATCCCAGCAACGATCAACACGTGAATCGTTCCCGTGTTCACAAAGGCACTCTTAATATCGGCAGACAAATCAGTCCGGTCTCCGAGCAAGAGTCCGAGCATAAAATTTGCTTCATCACCCGACATCGCTTCGTTAATGACGCGATGAATGAAATGCTTTGACGGAAAGATCACGTCCTCGAAAAACGGGTTCGGCTCGCCTTCGGAAATTATTCGGACCTCAGAATACCCAAGCACGTGAATCGTCGCAAACACATTGTTCAGTTCCAGATAATCGCGGTAACTGAACTCTCCCGGATTTCGGGAGGAGATCGGCGTGTTCAAGAATCCATCGCATAAAACAATCGAGCCATACCGGAATTCTCTGATCTTCTCACCCGTTCTCTTATTCTGGACGATCGTCAGCAGTGCATCTCCGTCTGTTGCGAACGAATCTTTCGCAACAGCAATCGACCGGATGTGAACAAGGGAGGTCGTTCTCCCGTCTTTCACTCGCGGTTCGTCGGCAATCTCACACAGAAGGCGAAGGGGTTTGGCCGTATCAAGAAAATGTTTAATGTGAGTTGGAGGCGAGAGTTGTACGATGGCAGCAGAATACGCGGCGGCGGAACAAAAGAGGAGGAGAGAAAATGAAACTGCCGGAAGGGTTTCACGTCCGCCAATGCGGCGGGATTGCACGAGGAAACACAGCGAGACCACGCAGCATAGAACCGTGAAGGATCCCCAATAATACCACTCAACGTTCAGCAGCCGAGCGGCGTACGTTCCGCAGGCGATCAACAACGAAGCCGCGACCGCCGGCTTATCGTTCCACATTGCTCCCCCAGTTTGACGCAGATTCCCCTATTGCGATAAAAATGATGCGATTGCCGGCGTTACATCCGTCAATTTCTTAATTTTGTCTGAAAAGAACTTCCTCCGGTCTCCGATCACGATCAACGGTATCGGATTGCGGGTATGCGATCTCGTCGATAGGTCTTCGATGTTACCATGATCGCTCACAAACATAAGGATATCATTCCGATCGTCAAAGGAATCGAGCACGCCGGCGAGAAAGCCGTCCATACGTTGCAGCACATCGACGGCACTCTTCATCTTTTGCGAATGTCCGGCTTTGTCCGAAAAAAAATACTCGAAGAGAGTAAAATCGTATGAACGTCCGATCTCATAGAAACGTCTTCCAGCCTCGAAGCCGCTCAATACAGGAAGATGGTACCCGAATGTATTGATTCCTTCGTTCGTAAAATCCGCCGAGAGTGCTTTGCCGAAGGCAATATCTTCCACGGTGTTGAGCCGTTTGCCGGCGGAAAGATATGAAAGCGCAATGACGGGAGTCCTGCCGCGGGGTGAGTTGATGTAGTCGAAATATTTCTGAGGAAACGCGTTGACAAAGAAGAAGGATTTATGGTGATCCCGAAGCTGGACAAAGATATTCTTATTTCTAATGATGGGGATGAGCGTCGAGTAGGGGTACGGGCCAAAATGTTTGCCGACCGTTTTGGGCGCGTTGACGCCGGTAAAAATGGCAGTTTGGCCCGTACCGCTCTGAGGAAGCCCCGCAACGCCCAAGGTCGTATTGACGGACGTGACCGATGCACGGGACGAAAAAATCTTCCTTGTGCGAAGCGACGGGATCGTACCGTCGAACAATTCCTTGAAGGTCGGAAAGCTTCCCGCAAAGAATGGATTGACTGACGGATCCTCTTTGCCGTAGCCCACACCGTCCCAAAAAATCATCAGCACAGCCATCAGTCACACCTTGCTTTCCAGCATGACAGTCACCGGACCGTTGTTGACAAGTTCAACGTCCATCAATGTACGAAATACCCCGGTTGCTACCTTTTCGCTTCCGATCAGCTGACGCAGCTGTTCGACAAAAAGATTATAGAGGGGCTCCGCTACGTCCGGCGGCGCGGCTTCTATAAAACTCGGACGATTTCCTTTGCGCGTATCTCCGTACAAAGTGAATTGTGAAACTGCTAGCACTTTCCCCCCGACATCGCGGACAGACAAATTCATCTTTTGCTGGTCATCCTCAAATACCCGCAACGAACAGCTTTTCTCGGCGACGTATCGCGCGTCTTCCGCTGTATCGCTCACTTTAATTCCAAGGAGGATCAGCAGCCCCGATTCGATCGAACCCCGCTTCTCTCCGTCAATCGTAACGCTCGCCCGTGACACCCTTTGAATCAGCGCTCTCATTGTTGTGATGAAGGATTTGTTGCGACAATGCATCGGTGATTGCCGCCGTAGTCATTGAATGGTTGTATGTTTCCCCATCCTGCGTCCGCAAAGATCATTCGCACGGACTCTGACTGGTTGTAGGCATGTTCTACAAGAACTGCGCCGCCTGGTTCGAGAAGCACTTTCCCCAATTGCGAAATCCGCGTGTAGAAGCTCAGGCCATCTGCGTCGTCGGTGACGGCGAATGACGGCTCGAATTCCCTGATCTCCGGCTGTAGTCCTTTGAACTCTGATATTGAAACGTATGGGGGATTGGAAACAACTAAATGGAATTTCGACGGGAAATCAGAACTTGCAGCTTCAAAAATATCGAGGATTGAAAATGTAATTCTCTTCGTCACTCCGTTTGTTTCCGCATTCAAGCGGGCAACATCGATCGCGTCCGAACTTTTGTCGATTGCAGTAACGGAAGCGTTCTCGAACCGCACCGCGAGGAAAACGGCAATGCATCCGCATCCAGTACCTATATCAAGGATCCTCATCTGTTGGCCCGAGAAATTTTCATTTGCATGCCGGACGGCCTGTTCGGCTAATGCCTCGGTTTCAGGCCGCGGGATCAGGACGCGCCGGTCGACGGCAAATTCAATTCCCATGAACTCCGTCGTGCCGACGATGTATTGCAGGGGCTCATGCTGCAGGCGCCGCTGCAGCAATGCCTTGAGTGAAGCAAGCTCGGCTTCCGTCAGCGGTTTATCAAAGCTTGTATAGAGTTGAATACGCTTGAGATGAAGAACATGAGAAAGAAGCAGCTCAATGGTCAGGCGTGACTCGTCGAACCCCTTTTCGGAAAGATATGCCGCTCCCCACTGAAGCATTTCCAGAATTGTCCAAACTTTTTTTTGAACGGTACCAACGGTCAAAGAAACTACTTCTTTCTTTTCATTACGGAAGCAGTTCGCTTCGAAGGTTTCTTTGAAGACTTCCCAGGTTTTTTTGCAGACTTCAGCGGCGGAACTTTCGCAGCCGCTTTCTTGAATCGGGATGGGGGATTCGCGCTTGGCGTCCCCCGGGTTGCCGATGCCGAACCTCCGTCGAAAAATTCCGAGTCGACGAGCTCGTCCCCTAGTTCTTCCATCGAAATCGCAGCATCAAGGGCATCAACGCTTTCGGCTTCGTCATCCGAAGGTGGCAGCGGAATGCGTCGTAATTTCATCTTTTGATCGCCGGAGAATCCGAGCTTTTCTAACTCATCGTGCTCAAGAAAATCGTCAGAGTAGGGATCGAGGTGCGCGGGAGGTTTTGTTTCGGTGACGAATTCAAATCGCTTGTCTCCCTCCAACAGACATTCAAAATCTGCCATCAGCGGAGGCACTGCAAAGTTATTCAATTTGCCTTCCTTCACCATTGCATTCCAGACTTGCTTTACCGGTACGACGATCTCCTTCTGAGTACCGAGGTAGCGTTCAGTCTGTTTGAGAAGGCGTTCGTACATCGATGTTTCCATGCAAGTCAGTGAAGAACTTTTAAAGCGTATCCAACTGCAAATTTAGAAGAAGTTCTTTGAAAATCAAGCCGCCCGGCAGTGATGTCGTCTATCACCGGCTGCTGGCCGAATATTTTATCTTCCCTCCGACAATCGTTGCAACAACGCTGGCCGAGGGTATTTCTATCGGCGGAATTGTCATGATATCTTTTGACAGAACCACGATGTCGGCCAGTTTTCCTTTTTCGATTGAACCCTTTTCGTTTTCTCCAAATTCGGCGTACGCTCCCCAGATCGTAAATGCGCGAAGCGCTTCCACACGAGTCATCCTCTGGGAGGCATACCATCCATCGGTAAAAACGGATGAATCGCGGATCCCCTCAGATGAAAGCTGGAACAAATGTGCAACGTCATCCGCACTATGAGGAATGCCGTTGAGGTCCTGCCTCGTGATAGCGGCGTATATCCCTAACAACGGATTAGGACTCTCAACGGGGAAGTCCGATCCCCCGGGAATTATGTTGCCGTCATCGAGCAGTGAGCGCCATGCATACGCTCCGCGAATCCTCGCTGAACCGAGGCGCGCTTCCGCCCACTCCATATCGGAAGTGCAATGCGTCGGCTGCATACTCGGTATAACGCCGAGCTTTTTGAAGCGGGGAATATCCGCCGGATCGAGCACTTGAGCATGTTCGATTCTCAGCCGCGCGTCGCGCGCGCGCCTCGGATTCTGCTGCATTGCCTGCTCGTACGCATTCAAAACAATATTGTTGCCGCGGTCTCCAATGGCATGAGTACAAACCTGAAATCCATGCGCGAGGGCCTCGGACGTGACCATGCGGATTTCCTCGAATGAGTTCACCGTCAGTCCGCGATTTCCCGGGTCGTCGTTGTATGGTTCAATAAGTGCCGCGCCGCGAGAACCGAGCGCGCCGTCGACATACATTTTTATCGCACGCACCGTGAAAAGGTGACGGCGGGAATCGATGAGAGGCCCTGACATCAGGAATTTTTGCCACAAATCTCCATCCCCTCCGATGGCGGCATAGACGCGGATGGGCAATTCGTCATTTTTCAGCAAAATATTGTATGCCGAATAGTCCTCCTCGTCCACCCACATATCCTGAACGCTTGTGAGTCCGTAGGTAAGACATTCATGCAGCGCGAGAGAAATGGAATGCTGGATCTCTTCATTCGAATACGCCGGTACATACTTCATCACGACGCCGACTGCGTTATCTATAAAGATTCCCGTTGGTTTGCCTCCAGGATCGCGAATTATTTTGCCCCCTTCGGTATCTGCAAGCATTGAACCCGACCGGCTGGCTCCTTCGACAATAGAGAGAGCCCGGGAATTCAGCCACACTGCATGCCCATCGACGCGGAAGAGCACTACGGGGTTATTCGGAGAACTCTTGTCAAGCATCGATGCGTTTGGAAACGGCCGTTCTTTCGTTCTACTCGGCCAGAGGTTCTGATCCCATCCCCGGCCTCGAATCCACTGACCGGGCGCCGCGACAGCCGCTTTTTTGGCGACCATTTCCGCGATCTGCTCAACAGAGGTCGTTCCTACGAGGTTCAGCTCTGTAAGACTTGAACCGAGCGCACTCACGTGTCCATGCGAATCGATGAAGCCCGGTACGACGGTTTTTCCTTCTGCATCGAAAATATTCTCCGACGTGTATCGCCTTCGGAGTTCTTCCGTCGTCCCGACGGCGGCGATTTTGTTCCCTTGAATAGCGATCGCTTCAGCCGTCGAATTCTGTGCGTCGACGGTGTACACCTTTGCGTTGAGGATCAACATGTCTGCCTGCTGCGTTGTTGTGGTTATGAACCAGGCGAATACGGCAATTCCGCCGGCAATGAGGATTGAAACAGGAATAATTCTTTTCATACGATCATCTTCAAAGTGTATGAGGGAAACGCCAGTGGTGTTGAGGAATATAAACAACAAGCCGTAAAGATGCTACCGTGCCGGAAAATGGGTAGTGTCTTAATTTGAACAAAGCTCGTGCGACTTTTTACAACCGGAAACAAATTTCATGCAAAGACGCCAAGCCGCAAGGGAAACCTATCCATTCCCTTTGCGTCTCAGCGACTTTGCGTGAGCAAGTTGCCACCTATCCTAAATTAAGACACTACCGGAAAGCAATATCGCTTACTTTATTCGAGGAAATTCTTTCAATCGAAAACTGCGTTAGTTTGTTTTGCAAGGATTTCTATATCTCGTCAACGACTCCCCTTTCCCCATTTGCATCGATAAACCTTTTTTTCTATGTTGAACCAACCTAGAAAGGAGAGATCCATGAGCTCTGATGAGCAATTTGAACGGCTTCGTGAGATCGTAAAACGACTGCGGACGGACTGTCCATGGGACCGCGAACAAACCCATGAATCCCTTCGCCAGAGCTTTATCGAGGAAACGTATGAGGCCATCGAAGCCATCGACGCCGGCGACTGGGACGAGCTGAAGATCGAACTCGGCGACGTCCTCCTTCATATCGCTCTTCAAAGTGCGATCGCCGAAGAGCGGAACGAATTCACGTTCGAAGATGTGCTTCGCCACATCAACGATAAGCTCATTCGACGGCATCCGAATATTTTCGGGGATCGGACCAGCATCGACATTACCACGCAAAAGCGGAACTGGGAAAAGATAAAAATATCAGAAGGCAGGCATTCGGTCATCGAAGGAGTGCCGAAAGAAATGCCAGCGCTGCTTCGTGTCATGAGGCTTCAGGAAAAAGCTTCTAAAGTGGGTTTCGATTGGAAGAAAAGTGAAGACGTGTGGAAGAAAGTCGAGGAGGAGCTTCACGAACTTCATGACGCGGTCCAGCAGGGCGAAAAGGAAACAATTGCGGATGAGTTCGGAGACGTCCTCTTCTCTCTTGTGAACTATTCCCGTTTTCTTCACCTCGATCCCGAACATGCGCTGCGGGAAGCCTCGAACAAATTCATCCGCCGATTCAACTACATCGAGGAACGGCTGCATGCGGAAAAGAAGGACATCTATGACACAACGCTCGCCGAACTGGACAAACTGTGGAATGAAGCAAAAGGAACTACATGATTACTTCGCTCCGTTTTCCATCCTGCCGTTAAACTTGCCGTACGCATCGATGATGTCTTTTACCAACCGGTGCCGTACGACGTCATTCCTGTCAAAATATGCAAAATCGATCCCTTCGATATTCTGCAGCACTTCCTGAATTTGCACGAGCCCTGAAGTGGTCTTTGCAGGGAGGTCGATCTGTGTCACATCGCCCGTGATAATGGCTTTCGAATTGTCTCCGAGTCTTGTGAGAAACATCTTCATCTGCATTGCCGTCGCATTTTGCGCCTCGTCGAGGATGAGGAATGAATTGTTGAGCGTCCGTCCCCGCATGTAGGCAAGCGGGACAATCTCGATGATACGCCGCTCCATGTACGTTTTCAGTTTCTCCGATGGCAGCATGTCGTCGAGTGCATCGTATAATGGGCGAAGATACGGATCGACTTTTTCTTTCATGTCACCGGGCAAAAACCCCAGACTCTCTCCGGCTTCGACCGCCGGTCGTGCAAGGACGATCTTATTTACTTCGCGGTTCTTCAGGTTTGCAACCGCCATCGCCACTGCGAGGTACGTTTTTCCGGTGCCGGCCGGACCGATCGCAAAAACGATATCATTCGCCTGAACCCGCCTGATGTATTCTCTCTGACCCGCTGTTTTTGCTTTGATGATCGCATTCTTCGTAAAAAGAATGATGGAATCCATTTCATCTTTCGGGATCTGAGCTCGCAGCTGCGTCTGCGAGGGCGAGTCGACCGCCACAAGGTCGAGCACAGTGTCAACGTCGTTGGCGGTGAGAGCGCCGTTCTTTGACAGAAGGAAGGTCAACTCTTTAAAGACGCGTTCGATCTGCTGAACTTCGGACGATTCGCCGCGCAGGGTGATATTTTCGCCGCGCACGATGATATCCGCATCGAACCGGTCTTCAATGAGCTGGAGATGGCGGTCGTTAATGCCGAGGAGAGAAAATGCATCAACCCCCTCGATCTTCATTTTCTTTTCTACCGTGGTGTGTGCTCCTTCCGGGAGATTCTAAAACAAAAAGTCCTTCGCCCCGGCATTCGCCAGGGGAAGGACTCCTTTCGTTAGAGACAACTCATCAAGAGTATTGTTGCACTCCTTATTTGCCAGAGGCGTGCTTTTTGGCGAAATACTTACGCTCCGCCTTCTTCTCTGTGTCGGTCAATGCGCCGGCTGTGGGGATCTTCAGCCTCTGCCCTTTTCGAATAATGTCCGGGTCCTTAATCTGGTCGCGGTTGCCCTGCCAAATCTTCGGCCACATGAACGGATTGTTATAGATACTCTTCTTCTTTGAGATGTTCCATAAACAATCACGATTCTTTTTCCAAGATCCAACGACATACGTTTTTTCCAGGCTTGCGAGGAACTCCGGCTTCGCCAGTGCATCACGGAGACCGTTGATCTTCTGCTGAAGCGCCTGCAGTCTGTCATGATACACTTGCAAGGCAGCCAGCTTCGATTTCTTCAACTCATCCAACTTTGCCTGAACGGAATCGATCTCGGCCTTGCGAGCATAAAGGTCCTGATTCGACAAACGAGCGAGCTGGTCGATCCAACTTTCGAGGGCTGACAACTGCGCGTCGTAAGCCTTGCGCAATTCATCACTCGCACCAGTCATCGTCTTCGTCTCGTTGAGTACCGCATCCACCTTCTGATTCAAGGAGGCAAGAAGAGCCTTAAGGCTGTCGACGTCCTTGTTCAACTGCGCAAGCGTTTTCTTCAAGTTATCGCGCTGCGCGGTATAGTCGGTGATCTCTTTCTGCCATTCTTCCTTCGTCATCTTGGTCTGAGCAGAGACGGAAGAGCCCGACACGGCGATGAGAAGCAGTATAAATCCCGAAATAAATAATTTTCTAAAATTCATGAGTGACTCCTTCAGTATAGTCATTGCTGGCTTTTTAGGCGTTCGCGAGTTGCGTCTTGCTCTTTCGTTGCCGCT
>CAYTOA010000042.1:0-34407 GCA_964439265.1 uncultured Chitinophagaceae bacterium | reverse complement strand
ATTGCAACGAGAATTTCGGTGAGCGGGAGTTTTTAATTCAGAATGACAATGACGGGGGCGAGTGCTCGAGAATGGCAAAGTCACCAACCACTCTATGTCACCCTGAGCGGAGCGAAGGGTCTATGACATTGAAGCTTGGTCGAGACACGGTGCCGTATTGACATGGTTTCTTCGCTCCGTTCAGAATGACAATGAATTGGTTGGGTTGAGCCAAAATACTTTTCAATCCCAACACTGCATGTCATGCTGATTCTCGACGAGTCGAGTCGTCGACCGCTGCTTTTTGGCGGGAGAAGCATCTATGACGCTAAGGGTTGGTCGAGGTACGGAGCTGCATTGTCATGGATTCTTCGCTCCGTCCAGAATGACAATGACGGGCGCGTGTTCCTTAAGATCGCAGGGCTAATACACTCCCGGAATCAATTTCTTTGTCCGTTTTTGGTATTCACTGTAGCTATCGCCAAACTGCATGGCCATGAACTTCTCTTCTATTCTTATCCGATGACTATAGCCGAGTAGAATCGGAATGATCATAAACACAATTGATAGCCAATTTGATAGCGAAGCTGCCAATCCAACAAAAACCATCAACTGGCCCAGATACGCGGGATGTCTGATCCATTTATATAACCCGGATTGTATTAATTCGTGACGATCTATTTTGGAGACACTGTATGTGAACTGTTGTTTAAGCGTGTTGATCGAGGTAATTCTGATTATCAATCCCGCCAATGTCAATACCATTCCTATCGCGAAAAAGGCATCCCAATAATATATTCTTCCCAATCTTGTTGCGCCAACGCTGAATGAGAAGAAGTAGCCGAGGGTAATGGAAATGTAAAGTATCCATAGACTTCCTTTGTCGCCGGATTCGACAATTTTCTCTTTGCGCCTCGTTCTCATGGCCATAAACGTCTCGAAAAATCCGTACGAGAAAGAAAGAACGATGATGATGATTATTTTCGCATTCATGGTGAATAATTTTGGAAGTGATAAATCGGGCGTTGCCCCCGAACGGGTTGGTTGAACAGGAGCCGTGAAATTATTTAACGACGGCGCGCAGGCGTACGCTTGACTGATGCGGGCGCCGCGAAATCGTCGAGGGTATCAAGCGGCTGCGGCTTCTTGCCGGAGTGTGATCTTACTTTCTTGCAGCATGGAACGTCCCCTGATTTGCAATTCCATCGTAGCTGATCCAGGTCCATTGACCGTCGATATGGTCTTGACCGAATATTCCATTGAGCTGAAGATTGTTATTGCTGACTTCATGGTTCAACTCGATCCACACTTTCACGCCGTTCAGGCCGCCGACAAGTTTTCCGTCCCCCGTTTGCGGGCCGATCCGCTGAGGATCGCCGATAGCCGCGAAATGCCATTCACCGGACAGGTTGGTGGAGTCTAAGGTTGACAATGTAAACCATCCGCTTACAACCGCAGTACCGCTGCTATCGTAACTTGTATACGCGTATGCATTCTTGGGAACGGAAGAGACTTGTTTGCACCCGAACCAAAGGGCTGCAGTAAAGAATGAAAGAAGGAAGAATGTATATTTCACGGCTGTCCCCGGTTCATTAAAGAATTGCAGGCCAACGGAGGGAGTTGACCTGCAATAGAGAATACGTTTGTCTCCGTCACACAAAATTACTTCTCTGATTTCTTTCCCTGAATATTCAGGAGCGGCGTCAATTTTTGATCGTACGGCAAAATGATGGTCGAGTTATTCGGACTGCTCACCACGTCTTTGAGCTGCGAAATGTAGTACCATTGCAGATAATTCTGCGTCAATCCGTTGCCGATGATCTTTTGCGCGTTTGAGATGCCCTGTGCTTCGATCGCTTTCCGCTCTGCCTCTTTCTGCGCAAACTGTATAGTATACTCCATCTGCTGCGCCTCCTGGGAAGCCTTCAGCTTTGCCGCGATCGCATCGCTCACAGTTGTCGGCGGTTCAACATTTCTAATAAGAACCTTATCCAGAATCACGCCTTTGCCGTTGAGCTCCTGCAGCAATAAGTCGGTCACCATCTTCGTGTAGGCATCCCTCTGGAGAGACATAACGTCGCTGGCGTCAAACTTTGTGGCGGCATTGACCAATGCAGTTCTAATGGCAGGTCTCACAATCACTTCTTCGTAGTTGAGTCCGATATTGCTATAAACATTATTTGCCTGCGATGGATCGAGATGGTACCAAACGCTGACATCGAATTTCAGGATAAGCTGATCGCGTGAAAGCGTAGCAACGGCATCATCGCCGGCCTTATTCCCTTCGTTATTGGTCGAAGACATCGTGTAGTTTTTTGTCTGGATGGACATTTTGTAAATGTCGGTAAGGAAGAAGATCGGATGAAATCCGGCCGGGAGAGATTGCGAGCCGACGGTGCCGAACAGTACCGGAACTCCGACGTATCCAGGTTCAATGATCGTAAACGATGCGGAGATGAATGCTAAAAAAGCTAAACCGAAACTGAGCAGTCCAAGGCGTTTGAATTTGATGGGATAGACGACTTCCCTGGGTTTGAATGTCATCAGGGCGACACCCACGGCGATAAAAACAAGAATTAAGAATGACGTAGACATGTTGTTCTCCTATGATGGTTAATCGTATTTTTAGAACTCGGTATATCAATGTACGCAATTCTCGAGCCCCTCGCACGGGATAGTTTCTGACGGCAGCGTTACAGGTTCGGGGTAAATGTCATTCCGGCGAAAGCCGGAATCCAATTCAGGAGAACTAGATGCCAGCTCTCGCTGGCATGACACATATTTTCTCGGTATGATATGCTTAATTTGTAATATTAGTCTTATTGATGCCCAGAATTCGAAGATTATCCAATCGCAGTAATCAATGAATCAACGACGCCTTTGATCTTTTTTATTGTTTCTTTGTCCAAAAGCTCGCCGTTGCCTCCAAGCTTGCTCCTCGCCCCCTGAATCAAGAGTTTTGACTCATCTGCGACTGCTGCTCCTATGGTTTTTAGGATAAGCTCTAATGATTCAAATGCTTTTTCTCCTCCCGTCGAGGCAACGATCATCGCTGCGGGTTTGTTGGAGAACACGGTGGTCGATACCGTCCAGTCGAGGGCATTTTTCAATGTGCCGGGCAAACTAAAAACATATTCAGGAGTGCAAAAAATGACTGCATCGGCGTTTTCAATGGATCGGCGAAAGCGTGCGACGTCCGCATCGACTTTTTCGTTGTCCAGGTCGGGATTAAAATGGGGGAGACTGGCGATGTCGAGGAACATCTCCATCTCGAATGATTCACTATAGATTTCTGCAACAGCTCTGAGAATGGATTCGCTCGTTGACTTTTTTCTTGTGCTGCCAGAAATGGCGAGGACTCTTTTCTTCTTTGCACTCATCTTAGTTTGGCGTATCCGACCTCTGTGTTCGCATTTTCAAGCCGTATGTAATATTGAACACTATAGACAGGCCAGTCAACAGCCCGATGATGAATGATATCACGTCGCTGTTCTTTCCAAAGTGGTTCAGAAGAATGCTGATGGCCAGAGCCAATTGCCCGATGACCAGGTAGAGGTTCTTATTCTTCATTTGTTCTCCTAATAATTTATTCGATTGCACGTCGCAATGCACCGCTGCTTGCCGAGTGAGGTCTTTTAATCAAAGGTCTATTGCTTGTCGAGCACCCATTTATTCTTGTAATTCAGGTCCCTCGAAGTCAGTTGTTCATCCGCGGTAATGGTTCGACCGTCATCGGACAGCTGTTAGACGACGATATTCTTTCCCCGCTCGTTTCCCCGTCTCACTTCCGTATCGAACACCAGAGCTTCATCCTCCCAGGACATGCGGGCATGAATTTCAATACCTTCATGGAGTCGGGTGACAGGCTTGTCATCGGTCGTCAGGTCGATCGTAAATACGTCGCTGCGTGTTCCAACAATGTGAGTTCTTTCAAGATGGAAATGCGGTTCGCGATGGTCGATGATCATCGTCGTAGAATCCGGCGCCGGCACTTCCAGCAAACTCTTTTGCTGATTGAACTTCCATGTTCCGGTGAAATCAGGCGTTGTCATTATCTTCACCTTTCATCTGCAACCCCGCTGCGAAGCGCGGCCGCGAGGTGCGGCCTTTTCCCCGGCCGCTGAATTGGAGGTTGGTGCACACACTTTTTTATTTTTTAAAGACACCATTAAGCTGACTGAATGGAATTGCATCTTCAAGGACATCGAACGTTCCAGTCTCTGCAATCCTTTTTGCAGCGCTGATGAATGATGTCCAAGCTACGCGCGCAAGTGCAGAACCGACAGATATACGGCGGACCCCGAGGTCCGTCAGGCTGAAAAGCGAAAGTCCCGGAATAGGGGATGAGATCAATACGTTGACCGGTTTGGGCTCGACAGCTTTCACGATCGCGGAGATCATTTCCGGGTCCCGGACTCCGGGTGCGTAGAGACAATCCGCGCCAGCATCGGCGTACGCCGTGAGGCGGTCGAGGATCGTTCGCGCCGGATCCGGATCTCCGACCAGCATCGCTTCGCATCGCGCCGTCAGGACAACTGGAATTCTCGATATATCGATCGAGGCGCGCGCTGCCCGGATGCGATCGATGGCATTCGATCGTTCATACAGCGGAGCCGAGTCATTTCCTGTGGCGTCCTCTATAGAGAGGCCGGCCGCTCCGGTGCGGACACATCGCTCGACATTCATTGCAACACCTTCCGGGTGGTCTGCATATCCCGCCTGGAAGTCGGCATTTACAGGGAGGGGCGTTGCTTCAGCGATCTCCCTGATGTGTGTCAGGACTGCCTCAAGGGTGAGAGCGCTGGCCGAATCAGGCAGTCCGCGGGAGATGGCGAATCCTGCAGACGTCGTCGCAAGGGCTTTAAACCCGAGGTGATGGAGATACACAGCCGATCCGATATCCCACGGGTTTGGGAGGATGAAGCATCCGGATTCGTGCAGTTTTCGAAACGCTGTGAGAGCCTCCGATGTGCCTCCGTATGGAAAAAAGGGCTCGTCGTTAATTTGTTTTGTTGTCATGAGAAGTGTATCCGCTTTTTTTCCGTGCTTCACTAAACCCCTTGGAAAGAATTTTTTTGAGTACTGCCGGGTCCACGTCGCTCAATGCTTTTATATAGAGACACCCTTTGCCAGTTTTATGTTTTCCCAGCCTGGACAACTCAACGTTCAATTTGTCCAATGCGCACATCATGTAGATGGTGATATTCTGTTTCCGCGGCGAAAAGCCGATGAGGATGGTATCTCCCTCCCGGCCGCTTTCATAGACGTAGTGGTATGTGCCAAAACCGATGATCGCACTTCCCCACATGACGGGTTCCAGTTTTGATACTGACGCCATCATTTCGAGAATTGTGAAGCAATCGTCCCGCAATTGCTCGTCCTTGATCTTGTTCAGGAAAACGGCGACGCTGCTTTTTGTCGGTTTGGTTTTGTTTTCTGCCATGGAAATCTCCTATTTATGCAGTGTTTCGTGTCGTAGAGTTCATTCTTTGGCTGCGTCCGCCTTTGACGGGTTTGACGTCGAATCGCCCGATCTCTGAAAAATGTTATTCGTGATTTGAACTGAGAGCCATAAGATAAAAAGTATGGCAGCGAAAAGGAGGATCCAAGAGGGATAGATATCGAGGGACCATACCAGAGTGATCAAGACGGTCAAGAACACAGAGAAGATCAACTCCTGGATCAAACTATATTTCTTTTTCGGGTAACGAGGAATCAGTCTGACCCAGGTTGCGAAGATCGAAACCAGAATCGAAACACCTATCACCTCTAATACGAAATAAAACATTCAGGCCTCCTGGATTTTTCCATCCTGCCGTCTGCTCAATATAATAAAATGCCAAATATGCCGCTATGCCCCCGTTTACCGGGTAGTGTCTTAATTTAGGATAGGTGGCAACTTGCTCGCGCAAAGTCGCTGAGACGCGAAGAGAATGAATAGGTTTCCCTTGCGGCTTGGCGTCTTTGCGTGATATCTTCTTCTCGTTGTAAAAAGTCCTTTGAACTTTCTTCAAATTAAGACCCTACCGTCCCGGAGCCCCTGCTTTTTCTTTCGCGCCTGTGTTCGTTCCAGATTCTCTCGTACCCGAACCTTTACGATCTTGCCGATCAAGGCGTACGGAATGCGCTTGTCGAGCGGGAACCTGAGGTTTCCCCGTTCGTTGGCGTACATTGAAATTTCAGCCATCAGTTTCTTGTCCCCTTGTACGGGAGGGTAGAAGCCGATATGATTCTTGAAGGCGGCAAAATGGACCAGGTTTCCGTTAAGATCGAAGGTCGGTATTCCGTAACTTATTTTTTCCTTCGCATCGGGAGCCGCTTTGCTGATCGCAGTTCGTATTGTTTCCAGGATTAACTGCACTTCCGGCGGAAACGAGGCAATGTAATCATCGATGTTCTCGTACGCCGTGCGGCTAGTTTTCATTCTCTTACCGGAGCGGTTAGGTTTGTGGTTTGTCGTGACGGCTAAGCATTTAACGCCGCAGCGCGATTATCAGCCTGCTGCGGAACATGGAGAATCAGCCCGAACTTTTCCTCTCTCAGGCTGCCTCCAGGTAAGTATTGCAGAAATTGCACGTCGCTTCTAGGCAATCAAATACCAGAAACTCCGCTGTAACTTATCCGGATATCAACGCGTAATACAGGTGACCCAAAAAGGAGTGTGCCATGAATAGAATAATCACGTTTGGCGAAAAAGTTGAAGGATATGACATTCCTGTATTGAATGAGCGAGAGATACGGGCGTCGGCCGGTATGATCTTTGTCGTTATGCTGATCTCTCTATTGTTGATCCTGTTTAAGAATGATTTCCTGCTGATAAAGTATGTCATCGTCATGTTCATGACGGACTTTATCATCCGCGTTTTTATCAACCCCAAATACTCTCCTTCACTAATACTCGGACGGTTAGTGGTTAGTAATCAGGTTCCCGAATACGTCGGGGCGGCGCAAAAAAAAATCGCATGGATCATCGGTCTTGTGCTGTCAACAATAATGTTCATCTTCCTTGTTGTCGTCAATGCTTTCAGCCCGATCTCGGGTATCGTCTGCCTGATTTGCCTCGTATTTCTATTCTTTGAATCTGCATTTGGCATTTGCCTGGGATGCAAGTTCTATTCGATGTTCCATAAAGAAAAAGCTCAGTACTGCCCGGGCGAAGTATGCGACGTAAAGTCAAAACAAGATATTCAAAAAACATCGTTCATGCAGTTGTTTATTGTTCTCGGGTTTATTGGCTACATATTCCTGACGGTCCAGTTGTTTCATGATCATTTCAGTAAACGGCCGTACGACTTGTTTGGAATTTACGGCACGACGCAGTCTAAATGATTGACAGTTATTGATGAGGGGAGAAGCGGCCGGTTAAGCGGCGGCCGCTGGTGGATAAGTTTATTCTATGCAACGAGAACGATCTTGCCTTCGATGCCCCCGGCCTCAAGGCGCTCATTTGCTTCGCGCGCATTCAACAACGGCAATCTCTGAGCGATCCTGGGGGAGATCTTTTTCTGGGCGAGGAGATCAAAGAGTTTCGCCAAGTCCGCGCGAAACGGGCGTGGATCTTTCCGATACAACATGGTGATTCCGTAGAATGACCCGCGACGCCCCTGCAAACGGCTCCACGCGAACAACGATAAAGCAGATCCCGCCAGCGCATTAAATCCCTTTGCGCCGACAAATCCGTACCAAATTGTAATTCCTCCCCGTCGCGTTGACGACACGCATTGTGCGGTCGATGGACCTCCGACACCGTCGAACGCTGCATCCACTCCTGAAGGGCGGATCCGATGAACGCCGGCATCGAGGGCTGCCGTTCGTCCTTCAATCGGGATTGCTCCGTACGATGAGACGATTCCATGGCGCGCCCTTGCCGCCGCGCCGATAGCCGAAACACCGTGAGCACGCAACAAGTCGAGGAGTGCCTGACCTACTCCTCCATTTGCTGCGTTTACCAGCGCCGATTGGCCAGGCTGGAGCCGCGCTTTACGGTGGATCATCTGGTAGGCCGTCACGTAGTTGAGTATGAGCGAGACGGTCTGCACATCGTCCAGTCCATCGGGCACCTTCACCCAATGTTCTGCGCCGCGCACAACGTGCGTCGCATAGCCGCCGTGCACCAACAATGCACAGACACGATCCCCCTTTTTGAGTGAGGCAACTCCCGTACCTACAGCGTCGACAATGCCGATTGATTCGTAGCCGGGAATAAATGGTATCGGAGGGGCGAAGGCATATGAGCCGCGGCGCATCGTAATGTCGGTAGCGCCTACGCCGGTGGCCCGTATTTTCACGCGGACCTCGCCCGGCCCCGGTTCGGGCATGGGCAGCTCAACCCGCACAAGTACTTCGGGACCGCCTTTCTTCGTGAGCATTACGGCTTGCATCGTTTGCACGCTAACATTCCTATCGCTGTTGGTTAATAAATGTTTCTAAGCGTAATCAAGTTCCATGGAACTGCATTTATTTATCTGCTGCTGGAATGGTCGTCATTTGAACCAGACGCCACCGTCGGCCGTCGTATTCTAATACTGCGGCTTCGAGGAGTGCTAGCGGTATCTTCCCCTGAATGTTCTCAAATTCTCCTATGACCCTGTAATTTGCCCACGCGACCGATCCTCTCATCTCAGTGTGAAAATGTGACGGAAGCCTTTTCATCTTCACTCCAGCCGCAAAGATTTGCTGAATTGACACCATCATAGCCTCGCAATCGAACGTTCGCCCTTCTTCGAGGAGAACGAACGACGGTGCGGTAAGGCGCCTGAGCGATGCGGTATCTGCCGTTGCGAGCGCGGCGCTGAAATCGCATAACGAGCTCTCAATTGCCGCAATATTGAGATCATTTTTTGAAGTTGTATTCTGCGCACCGGCAGGAGTGCACAAGAGAAAAATCAAAGAGAGACAATAACTTTTCATTCACACTTTCTCCGTCGAAGATTGTTCATCGTGCCGGGAAGCCGCTTTCCAGGAAAAATATGCGCGCGGCGAAATCATCCGCGGCCGGTTGGAGCGCCCAGCGAGGCGCGGCCGATTTGCATGTTGGAAAGCGATGCTAATGCGAATTTATTTGATGCTCGGCGATCTTTCGTAAACTGTCCGCGATCGATTCCTGCGATTGAAGAAATCGACTGTACAGTTTGTACCGAATGAAGCTGGCAGGTCCAACGACAACCAATAGTATAACGACAATAACAATCAACTCGGCGAAGCTTCTCATATGAGTAACCTTTTCATTGGGTGATGTGTCATCTTGTGTCTGAGGGTAATCAGCAGCCGCGAAGCGCCGCAGGGACGGCAGCTATTTCGCGAATCGAATTCGAGCACGTCTGGCTCCGTTCACTGATCGAGCGTATGCACCGAGATGCTTGTACTGATCATCGCGGAGCCGTAGGCTGGACCATACGGGGCATCCTTTTTCCACAGTCAGCACAGGATCCTTTATGAACGGAAATTGTTCCCGCACACTTCGGGCAAGTCCATTTCAATTTTTCATTCCTTAGAAAGCTCCGAATACCGGATGTTTTAATATGCTGAAGATTTTCAATCATGCTCATGTGGTAATTCGTTCGATAGCGTTCGTCTAAATGCTTCACATTATCGCAGGGAAAGGATCCGCATTCGAAACAAAATTTCGCCTTTCCTTTTCGAAAAACTTCACAGGTTTTGATCTTGCATCTGACGCGGGTCACTGGCTTATCTCTGTTCGTTCCTCTGCAGCCGGCGCATTTGTTCTTTTTTCTTAGGTATGCCATGCAGATGCCGCAGTTCATTCCGCAGGGAGCAACAAGCAATACATTGTACTTTGCCATAACGTAGTCGTGTGTTTTAGGCGAATGGAGCGTCCGGTTCAGGCGTTATCTTTAACCGCATTAGCGATGTATTCGGCTAGCGGAAAGAATTTTGTCGGCCAACGGTATCCACTGTTCTCTTTTAGGAGCACACCAATTCCCTCGACCGCAGAATTGTCAATTGGTCCGTATACATGAGGAAAAATGGATGAAGTGTCCAGGTGCTTTGATACGGCTCCTCTTTCCGGTACTGCCGGCTCGAATTTCGTTAGTGATTTTAACTTTAACCGATCGATTTTGAGAAGTAATAGCCTCTCCTCTCCGGACAAATAATAATCATTGGCAACCGAGATGACTGAAGCCTCGAGAGAGCAGTGAACAAATCCAATGTCGTCAAAATTGGACGGGACATAACTATCTCTTTTGATGAGATGCAGGTAGTCTTTTTCTTTTACGATATGATAAATCATTGCCGATTCTTGCTTGTTGTTATGAATATGCTTGTTCAGATTTCCCAACTTATTATTCTCCAAAGCTGTACATGATTCCGACCTGCAGCGCCAATGAACTCTTATTGTAATTATAGAGGTAAGCAAAATCATAGTCCCTTGTTCTTCGATAATAGAGTCCAACCGGCAACGATACGGTGTTCGAAATGCTGATTGGATAACCGAGACCAATGATATAATAGAAACCAAAATACGTTCGAGGTCCGGTTTCTGAAGCCGAGTTGTTGTCGTAGCCGTGAAGATTTTGAATGACAATATTATCCTGATGGGTGTAGTGAGCGCCCGCTCCAACGTAAAGGACCTGCAGAACCGATCCAAGTCCATAGAGAGCTATGTCATAGCGCTTGTTTGACGAAACAAGAAGAGACACCGCATCATTCGATTCAAATGTGTAACCCGTGAACTCAAGGAATCCATATGCCTGAAAAATACCAAATTGTTTGCCGGCACCCAGCCGAAAATTATAGGCCGGCTCAAATGCGCCGGCATGATCGCTTAACCGAGGATACGCACCGCCGTCTAACCAAAGGCGATACGAGGCGCGAGGAGTAAGCGAATCGACGGAAGCTGATGGTTGAAGTTCCTGAGAACATAGTACACCGACTGTCGTCATGACAAGGGTGCACGACCAGAGAAATTCTTTGTTCATGTTCTTGAAGCCTCCTTTCCTGGTTAAATGGCCGGATCTCCCGTTCAAGAAAGCGGTAAGCGGCCGGTTCGTCGATGCACCGATCATTGAACGAGTGCAAGTGTGATTGTTTGAGGGAAGCCTTTCGTTTGAATTCGACAAAAAAACTCCGCTGATTTTTTCCCGTCTATAATTATTGCATTGTACGGCACAACGGACCGGATATCGGGCAAAACACTCGTGATGCGCCCGTCATCAGCGCACAATCATTTCTTAGATTCTCTTGCTTCCTTCATTTCTATCATCGTTCGCCAAACAGCGACCCAATTGCCGGAGATGAATTGGAAAACCCACAAATCCCGTCCCTCTGACTGTTCTCTATACCCCGCTCTTTCATACAACATCTCGAATTGAAAACTCACGACGGCACAATCTCCAATCACATTGATTTGTTCATTCTTCTCCTGGTACTCCAGAACTCGAGCATTTGTTGTGAACTCGGCAAAACTTGCGATAAGCGCATCACGTCCCGCAACTTCACCCGAGAATCCGGGAAATTTCATAACAATATCCGGATGCAAATGCTGTGTCATTGTAAGGGGTGCATTTGTCCGCCATGCCCGGTTGATTGCTGACATGACTTCATGAACCTGCAATTCGGTGTCGTTCATTTCAAAAGCAAAAGTTTCTTTGTCTGGCTGAAGGCGCCTGCGTGAAGCCTATAAAAATAAACTCCGCTTGCCAGATTATTCGCATTGAACATCACGGAGTAGGAACCGGCATTCCGGCGTTCACCAACTAACGTTTGTAATTCTCTGCCGAGAATATCGTAAACTTTCAGGGTTACGTCACTACTCCCTGCAAGGTGATAGCGGATGGCTGTTGTAGGGTTGCATGGATTGGGGTAGTTCTGATCAAGAGAATAAATGAGGGGAATCCCATCCCTGAGATTATTGACGCCTGTCGAAATATCTGCGAGAGGGCGCAGCCAAACTCCGGCACCAGCAGTCGCGGCGAACAAATTCCCGTCATCAACCAGAAGGGACCGCACATTCAGACTGGTTAGTCCAGTATTAACCGGGTTCCATGTAGCTCCATCGTCGGTTGAAAGATAGATCCCTCCTCTGGTTCCAGCGAAGATCTTTCCGCCGACAGTCGCCACAGAGTGAACATATCCCCCTGTTTCCGTCGAATCTGCAGGGGACCAGGTATTGCCGTCATCCGTCGACATGAATTCCCCCCCCTGTGTAACCGCCAGGATTGTATTTCCAACGACTGAGAGCGAGACGACATAATTATTAGTGATACCGTTCTCAAGACTACGCCACCCTGTATCTGTGACAGCCCAGATCCCGCCGCCGATCGCACTCCCGGCAAAAAGAGTGTTCCCTTTCACCGCAAGGGAGTAAATATATGTTTGCCAGGAATGCTCCGCCTCCAGCCATGTGAGACCATTGTTACTCGATTCAAGAAGTCCGGCCGATGTGCCGGCATACACATTGGCACCGACCACCGCGAATGTCATGACGAGGGAGTTTGACTCCGCTGAATCCGCAAGCTTCCAGCTCCTGCCGTTGTTGCTGGATAAGAAAATTCCACCTCCGGTACCGGCGAGGAGATTGCTGCCGACGACAGCGAGGGAATAGATCGAGGTATTTGACAAGCCCGAGTCTGGTGTTGACCAGGTGTGTCCGTTGTCTGTCGTCGCGAAGAGCCCGTTGGCGGCCGATCCGGCGAAGATGGTCCCCTCATTGGCCGCGAAAGCATCTACCTCAACCGCAGTCAAACCAACGCTCGACGGATTCCAGTCATTCCCGTCATCCGTTGATCTATAGACGCCTCCTCCGTTTGTCCCAGCGTAAATGCCAGTGCTGTCCGCAATGAGAGAATAAATGTAATTATAGTTGGAGGAGAGTCCCCGGCCGGCTGAATCCCAGATCGCACCTCCGTTCGAAGAGCGGAAAATACCCCCGGCAGTACCTACAAAAATATTGGTGTCGGAAATTACCATCGATGAGATGTTTTTATTCGAGAGACCCGAGTCGATGGCCGCCCAGGTTCCCCCCGCATTGGACGAATGGAAAACGCCCTGATCGAGAGTACCTGCGTATACGTTCGAGTCCTTGACAGCGAGAGCAACAATAAATTGAGCGGCCAAGCCTGAATCGCTTTCAATCCAGACCGCGCCGTTATTGGTGGACTTGAAGATTCCGCCTGTGGAAGTCGCTGCGTAGATAACCGAATCGCCAACTTTCAAAGCAGTTACATTGAGTGTCGTGAGTCCGGAATCCGATGCGGTCCAGGTCAGACCCCCATCAGTTGAGCGGAATATGCCCGGCCCTTGACCGCCTGCGAACGCGTCCTTGCCTGAAACAGCCAGCGTTGAGAAATATCCATTGTTGTACCCAGATACCTCGGTCCACGTCATTCCCTGGTTCGTGGAAAGGAAGAGACCGTAGGTGGTGGCGGCAAGAAAATTACTATCCAGGACAGTAAGGGCGTGAATGTATTCCAGAGTACCTTTCAAACCAATGGGAATCCAACTCGCCCCTTTGTCGCTGGATTTGAAGACACCTTGTTCGTCTGCGCCGGCTAATAGTATCTGCCCGCTGGCAGCAAGAGAATGAATGTATCCTCCGCCGGGAGTCGGCAAACTTGATTGTTTCCATTGTGCAGCAGCATCGTTGCAGAACACGCCTGTGATGGCAAGAAACCATGCGGCAAGGATCTTTGCAGAGAGTTTCATATTCGTTCGTTATTGAATTGTTCCTGCATGCTTCAAATTATTCGCAGCTCGCAAGTGGAATATGGTCATACGTAATTCGGAGCATCTGTTTCGGTCTCCTCATTGCCGGACCTCCTGCTTCGCGAGAAGAATGTTCTCGCTGTCGACCTCGGTGATTGACATAGCTCCCAACTATGAATGCCTGGTAAGTTCCCGCAAGAGGAAAATACCACTTTATTGGAGGCATTGCAATCAGGAAATCCGGCTGCTCCTGGACTCAGCTTGTTCTTGCCGGTCGTCGGAATGGAGCGCGGGGTTTGTTGGCAGTCTAGTCGCCGAAATAAAAAGAGAACTCATGAAATTTCAAATGGTATTCGCGATGGCAGCTGCTTATTCTTCTCGTCCAAAATCGCCGGCGGCATGTTCTACCTATTCGTGCCACTGGATAGACGGACGAAAAAACGGTCTAACGATCCTCCCATGCGCGGCGAAGTTCCGCCTCATATTTATTTCTCCAATGTGCTCCGTAGCGTTTCTCCAAAAACTTCCCGACGATTCGATTATACACCTCCGAACACATATCACTGCATCCACTAAATTGCCGGATTAAACCGTATTTCGCGGCAATTTGATCTGCCCTCACATCATACAATGAATCGGACGCAATTAATCCGGCGATCCTATCCTTGATCGTTCCATTCGCAATGTCAATTAACGCTTCAAGAGAATCGTCCTCGCAAATAATGACCGGCTGCAGCCGAAGGTCTAGTTCAGTGGTACGATCTGCTTCCACTTTTACGTTACGAACGGTTGTATTCTTGAAGCCAATGTACGAAGCGGTGAAACTGTAGAGTCCCGCTCCAACGCGGGGAATCGAATAATCGCCATTGACATCGGTGGATGCTCCGTATGTCCTCGATGAGTCAAGAATATTCGCTCCAACAGGCGGTTCATTGCTCGACGAATCCCTTAGTACGCCATTCATACTTCCACGTCGCTGGGATTGTGAAAGGCTTATGATCTGGGGACGGACATGGGTTGGGAAGAAGGTCAAAAGAAAAACGACCATTGCGACTTTGTATGTGTGACTTCTATTCATTTTAATCTGACCGTGTTGATGAACGCTCGGCCGGCATTATCGACCGGAACTGCGGCAGTCATTCGGCGCGAGGTAAACCATCGACGGCTGATTCCGTATGCACTAGACGAGTTGCTAGGAGGAAGACCCGGCCTGTTATCCGTTCTGCTACTTGTCGTCAAAATGATCTTTGAGCCAATCTTCAAGTGCACCATTTTTCTCTGCCTTGACTATGGCTTCTACTGCTTCATCTTTCCTGATTCCCGGATTTTGAATATACACTCTTACGATGGCTTGCAAGCCGGCGAGATGTCCTTTCATCTTGTCCTTAACGTCAGGATTTTGTATCGCAAATTTCGTCCAGCCGCCCATGAAGATCATCAAGAAATCTTTGTTTTCTTTTACCAAACCCATCAAATATGGACGGAGATCGATGGTAACGGTGGGGCTTCCGGAAATCCATTTGAATAAGAATGCATTTGCATCCCTTCGTTCGTTGGAACTACTGATCGGAGTCTTTTCAAGATACTCGATACATTTGATGACGTCGGGTTCATATTTTGCGTAATCTTCGGCTTTTTCAAGCTTTGGATCAATTGGAGCATTATATTCTTGGGCGTGGAGGGTTAGCGTTAATAGGGCAAAGAGGGAAAAGAGGCTGAGAATGATTTTCATTTTGTACTCCCACGATGATTATTTGCAAGGACGAGTGCGTTGAGAAAGATGTTAAATTGCATCTCAATTCTCCTGATAGATTAATCGAACGGAAATAGCATTGTGAGTTTGTTTTGCCGCATAAGGGATTGACGATGGGCTGTTGCGGCGTGCAGCTAATTCCGGGCAGTTCATTGCGCGACTGGATCAGACTACAATAAGAAAGGAATAATTCGTTTTGTTCGCCTTGAATACTCTGCGTATTGCGGATATTGCTTCACGATAAGATGTTCTTCCGCATATATACGGATGCCGGCGCCGATCGTGCCAAGAACACCGAGTGCCACGTTGATCATTGAAAGATGAGAACAAATAGCTGCCCAGAGAAAATATAATATCGAAGCGTAGATAGGGTGGCGAATGTACGCGTACGGACCGGCTGTTACCAATCCTCCCTCGGTAGGATTTGCCGCGGCGTGAAAACTTCTCCGGCCAAAAGTAATTCGCGCCCACAGCATTAAAAGTACGGCCATGATCTGCACGATGGATGCTGTATAACCCGACGCCAGAATCTGTTTCTCGGCAATCAGGCCGACCAATGTGACGACCAAGATGATATATCCCATTAACGATGCAGATTTTAAACTCACTCCAGAGATTCCTTCCCAGAAGGTTTTGATAGGCCGCCTAACGAACCCGAGCGGTGCCGGTCATTGCACGCAGATATCATCCTTGCCCCGATTGGATTTCCAATTCAGAATCCGTCCGCGCCGGCGAACGCCATGAAATTCGGCTGCGGTGACGTGCGACGGATGGTTCCATCATCGTGCCGGGCGTTCTTTGCCGGGTCCCGAACTTCCCGGCGGGGAGCAGATGGTTAGACGGCAGAGATGACGTTAAACGTGGATGCCGTGCCGCTTTAGTAACGTTTTCGTTCTGGATTCTGCTTATTGACAGAGCTCCCAACTATGATTGCCAGGTAAGTTCCCGAATGAGATGATACCACTTTCTTGCGGATATTGCAATTGTAAAATCTGACGTCTCTGCGATTCGTCTTTTTGCCGACTTGTTTTGCCGTTTAACGGAGCAGCTCCCTCGGGTGGCATGCACGGATTCTTACACGCCCGCATCGGTATATTCGGTATCTTCCTGCGCTGTGGTAATGCTCTCAAAATAAAGTTTGTATCCATCCGGATCCGTCATGCCCGTGATCCACATGCCATTTCCGACGGCTGGTTTCTTCGCTTGAACTCCTCTTGATATGAGTTCGCGGTAAATAGTAAGTGCATCGTTACACTGAAAGTTGACTGATACTCCCTCGCCGACGGTTCCTTTTGGCACCCAGGCATCATGCCCTTCCTTCCGGAACTCCTGCAGCATCAGCGCCGCATTTCCAAGCTGAAGCCAGCACCAACGCATCTTGCCATCGACTATCCATTTGTTGGCAATAGTAAAACCGAGGCCGTTCACATAAAAATGAAGTGACCGTTCCATGTTCGACACTGCGAACATCGGTACGGCCTGCGTTACGTTCGGTTCGTTTGTTGTTGCTGAGCTCATTCTTGGTGTACCTCGTTGGATCGTGCGCGGCCTAACGGACGGCGGCAAGGGCATTATAGTGTTTTAGATATCCAGCGCGAGCACGAGGTCGTCATACTCGTTATTTCCGACTTTGAATTTTCTCTCGCCCGCTATTTTATAGTTCAATTTTTGATAGAACGCAATTGCGTCCGTATTGCGCGAATGCACGCCCAGTAGCAATCGCGGGGAATTTTGATGTCTCGCGTGAGCCAATGCTTCCTGCATCAATCGCTTCCCAATTCCCGTTCCCTGGAATGGAGCCAGCAAGTAAATGCGTTTAATTTCGAGGTCGCCGGCTTGCGGGTTGGCAATCGGAAGATTTGGGGGAGCAAGCACCAAATACCCGACCGGCGCGTTGCCGGGCTGGACTTCGGCGATCCAAACGCGATACGCATCTTGCGTGAGCCAGCCGAGATACACCGACGCGGAATGCTGATTCGAGCAGTGTGCAAGAATATCATTTCCGTCGAGCATTCCGGCAAACGATTCGAGAAAAGTGGCCTGCCCGAGGAGCGAGAGAGCCGTCTCATCGCCAATTGTACAGCGCCGGATCGAGACTTTTTCCAACGTACCGAGATTTCCTTTCTGCTGCTTTACGGACGGGAGCACCCGCTCAAGAACAGCGGGACACGTGGGTTGTCTATGCGATACCCCGAGTTCAAGTGTCGAACGACCGGCCAACGCACACGATAGATCATTCTTCACCAGCTATAATCTAGATTTCCCGTCGACTTTTAGATTGGGAGTGCGCTTGATTTCGGGGAGTGGGAGCTCTCCTTTCGTAGTTATTGGAATCTGAAATTTCAGTCCCTTGATGTCTATCTTAAAAGTAATATTCAACTGGAATGGTATCGTTCTTGCGCCGCCGACTATCGCCTTCGTCAATTCCTCGGCGGACTTGAAAACATGGACATAATTTATTTGTAATGGCAACTGCAATTTTGATTTGGCATTTGCGGGAATCTTAAATTTCATATCCTTGCCCGTTGCGGTGCTGTTTCCTTTCAAGAACAATTCATAGTCTGCCAACACATTGTCGATGGCAAAGGAATTCGGATTATCGACGATATAATCAAAGACAACGTCTGTCTTTTCCATCGTCACATTTTTGACCTCTACGCTGTCAAACACGATCGTTGGTTTTTTTGGAGGAGAGAGTTTTCCTTTCGGCAATTGTGCGTAGGCCATGCTGACCGTGCAGGCGAGGAGGAAAAAAAGGACTTTTGAATACGATGTCTTCATGGTGCATCCTTTACTTGTTGTTTCTGTGAATATAGTGAAAAAGTCATTGTCATGCTCCTACGGGAGTGGTGCGATCGGTCAGGCGGCATCATACTCATCAGAACGCTTTACGTTTGGTTGTATCCGAATTTAGGATCTTAGCTGCCGGTATTAATTTTGTCATGTATCCTATATTTGTTACAACAATTGTATCGTTCAACGCTACGTTGTCCAGTTGGAATAATCCATCAATATCTGTTGTCGTCGTCGATTTGGCCGATAAAGTGCTAATCGATGCCCCAATCAAAACAGTATCGCTCGAATGCATGACGGAATCATATATAACACCGGCAATATTTACGGCATTGTGATCTGCCAGTCTTTTAAATCCTGTGACTTCAAACACGAGAGGGTGAGTGGGTATTTGTGAATGCTCAAACCTATAATAGGATTGAGCATTTCCTAAAGTAGGGAGTAAGACGAGTAAGATGAAAATCGATTTCATGATTTTGTTTGGCTCTTTTGCTGCCTTATAGACCGGAGTTCGTGCTAACCTACAGCGGGACGCGGTATGCTGCGGCGAGAGAAAGTCATCGGATAAGATCGCTGTCATCCGATACTAAACGGGCCAAATATCCACCCGGCAATTAAGAGTGTTGTAATCAGGAGGCCGGCAACAACGATGCCCATTCCGACGCCCTCGGAGAAAGGATTGTCTTTTGTGACCCGGACGGAATCTATCTCAGAATACAGAACAGGTCCGCGGTACGCCCGTTTTGTGCTGCCCAAAGAATCCCAGGCAATCGTCCCTTCACCTCGGATAACATGCTGACTTTTTGATGTGTCGATCGCGTATTTGTCATCCGGGAATTCGATTATTCTCCCGTCCTTTAAGAAAACGTTGATCGACCCATTCATGCCGGGGCTAAGTTCATGCACCTGGAGCATCCGGGATTGGGTGCATCCGGTCATTGAAAGTAGAAGAACGGGGACGATGAGAATGATAAAGCAGCGAACTCGAGGATTGAATTTCATTTGATGACCTTTACTGAGGAACAATTGGTTTCCGAAACTCGATCAATTCAATCGGCGCACCGTCGTGAATGATCATGGCAACTCTTGTCCCTTCGGATGGGGAAGTGATCCCGGCGAGAAGCGTCTGACCGATGATTGCTTCATTAATATCGTCGACCTCAAAAGCGACATGTGGAACGGTTTTGATCAACTCCGAGACCTCACACTCCGGATCGAACCTCATCCACTCAATGCCGTACGGGCTTGTCTCAAAACCCGATACATGGACCTTCAAGCGTGACAAATGTATTTCATTCTCGTGCGGGACAGATGTTGGAATGCCGAGATGATGAAACCGCCATCCGCGTTTTGCGATGGCTTCCGGGGGTTCGTGATCTAAACGTGTTTTGGACATAGCGTGTATTTCTTTCTGTGTTGGAATGGTGAATCCATCAGCGCGATCCGCTGCAGGCTGGCGAACAGTATTTCCCGCTGGAGAGCAGCGGGGAGCTCCTTGTCATTCGGCAAATCACTAAGCAAGATATTGAATTCCCGCCTTCTGCCGGAACCAATCAGTCAACCTATTGTGATCACAGGTCATTTGGATTTAGAAGTTGGAACGTCCTGCCAATTAGTATATCCAGAAGGTGGTTCAAAGATGGAATCAGGAATAGGTCCGGGAACATAGTGTGAATAGTCTTCTGCAATCCCGCCCGAGTACTGAACCCGAACCGGGGCGCCGGAGACACTATCAATCCACACAAAAAACGGATGATCGGATCTGGAACTACGTTGTTTCGAAGACGCCTCATATTTAAGGCACCTTGTACCGGAGAGATCTTCTTTCTTTTGAAATGTCCAGACTCCCGAGTCATCAAACGGTTTGCTGACCTCGCGCACAGAATATTCAGCAACGCGGTAGACGTTCGCAGTGGAATTGAAGGAGTACATTTTTTTTTGATCGACGCGAAATAGCGTTATTTCCTGACCGGTTTTTGTCGACACTGTATTCCGGGCTTTCGATCCGCTCGCCAGATATTGGTATCGCGGTACCAGGATAGATATGGAGCCGGTATTCGGATCGGTGTATGTTCTCCTGATCTCGACCTGATACGCGATCGGCCATTGAAAATGCTCAGCAGCCTTCTGTGAGAACACAGTACTATGCATGCAGAAGATCGCAAAACAAAGCGCCGGTAAGACTGTTTTCATTCTAAGTGTTCCCGTGGTTGATGATTTGCCGCCTAGCGGACTGGAGCTCAGCCGCGGAGTACCATGATGCGGAGCCGGACCCGCCCGGCGACATTCATGCCTTTCCCGATCTCTTGACGCCAACCGTCAACAAAATAAAGCGTGTAAAGGTACGATGTTGGTACCTTACCGGCAAGCCTGCCTCAACGAATAATTGATCCGTCGCCGCAGGGCTCTTTACGTTGATATGCCGGACGAACTTCGCGAGCCACACCGGCATCCGTATGTCGGCCAGGCAGAAGCAGCCTCCCGGGCGAAGAACACGATGGATTTCCCGGAGCGCTCCACGCTGGTCGCTCCAATGATGGAATGAGAGACTGCTGAAGACGACATCGACTGAGGAATCGGCGAGCGGCAGCGACTCTGCCGAGCCCAGATAGATCGTGGCGGCCGGCAATTGGCTGCGCGCGATCGTGACCATGCCTTCCGCGGGGTCGATGCCGATCAACTGCGCCGACGGATAGAGCGTACGCGCCTTGCGCAGCAACTTCCCGGTTCCGCATCCGACGTCAAGGAGAGTGTTTGGCCCTGCAATTTCTTTGGAGGCCGCGTCGAGCATTTCTGCGTGCACTCGGTTGGCATAATGTTGAATCCACGAGTCGTCGTACGTCTGAGACCAGTGATTGAAATGTTCAATATCTTTCGAACTGTCGTTTGTGGTCATGAGTTGACTATCCTTATTTTATTTTTTGCCTGCTCGTGTATGCCGGTCAGCCGGAGGTATAAGAGTATACTTTAATATTGTTGGAGAGAGTTCCGTCACTTGAAGCCGCTACCGAGAATGGTTTGATCCGCGCCAGCGTATTTTCCGTTAACAGTATCACCTTGGGAGGAGCAGAATTCAGCGAATGAAACCTTGCAAGCTCCTCAGCAATGTTCATTGCCTCCCCGACGATCTGATACTGTTTTATCGGTCCGAAAAAATCCCCGGCCATTGTACCTGTTCCGAGAACGATCCGGTATTTGACGGAGGTGTCAACATCGGCCAGCATCGCCTGGGCCGCCCGGAAGGCGAGTTCGGCGGATTTTTGCTCGCTATCGGAATCTCTCCAAAATGCCATAATGGCATCGCCGACGGAGGTAAGCACAACTCCTGAATGTTTTTCTATGATCGAAGTCTGTGCGTTCAAATGTTCATGCAGGAAAGCAATCATCTGTTCAGGACTGATCTTAACAGCAAGATTACTAAATGCTCTGATGAAAGAGAATAAGACGGTTCCTGTACACGAGAAACTCTCACACTTCCTCGGTTTGGGCTTGCGGGAGAATACGTCGAGTAGTTTCATGAGCTCTTATTTCGCCGGTTAACGCACGGAGCCGGATCAATGGATGTGCCGGGGATGAGTACTGCATTGATGATGTCGATGGTCATTCTAACGGGACCCGCCCGTAGCAAAGAAAACAATAATGAACAGACTTATTGCAGCAGCGGGAAGAGAGAGAACGAGCGTTATGATGCCAAGTTTCTTCGATCCTAGTTTGATCGCGATCCCGCTCAATAAGAAACCGAGCAATAAGACAGGAAATGTTTTGTAGGCCGTTTCCATTTTGAGAAAGAAAATGTAGTTGCCGGCAAGAGTTAACAGCAGGCCTAACAAAGCAGAGAAGAGGCCCAATACCCGCTTCTTTCCGTCAGCCGACTTCAAATCAAAAGCGAACTTTCTCATCAAAGACTCCGTCGGCACAATTATGAATAATTGTCATTAGCTGCTGGTTTTAATTTAGAATTACCCGGGTAAGGAGTAAGCGATAATATGGGTATCTGCCTGCCGGCATTGTCTCTTCCTGTTTTATGATTCCGACGTTCGGGCAAATATATATCTTGCCATAAATTGGTTGGTACTTTGTAGAAACAAATAATAGGCCTGAAATATATTTATAGACTATGCAATGATACGTACCAGCCGGCACCCTCACGCTCTCGTCGCGTGAAACAGCAGTTGAATCTCTGACACTGAATGGATAATCATAATTATATACCACCAGATAACTATATTCTTCCTCGTAGCCGGAAGGTGTGTTTCTCGCAAGGTGCGTCGTGACTTAGGGTAAAAGCGCTCCGTCGGGACCCTCACCTTGCTCAGAAATTACGAAATATTTTTCTCCATTAACAACAGTATCTGCCGATGCCCACATGGAATCAATAAATGTGCTCGTCGCTGCCCCGGTTGAGTCAAATTCCCAACTCTCCCTGACCCACGAATTTCCTGTCTTCAGAGGGACCAGTACGCTCGGATTGCCGCTGTTCGCCGGATTACTCCTATCGCAGCCTGGGATAGCTGTCACGATGAACGATAACGAGAGGAGAAAAAGGGCCTTTTCCATGAATGCGCCTTGATTGTTGAAAGACTGATTTCGATCCCTCAACGCGACTCTTCGATCCTTCGGGATTTGTCGGTCATCCGTTCAAGGACTCCGTTTCTTCCAGAAGGGGGCAGCCGGTGTCCCGACAATTGTCATTGAAATTATTTTAGGAACATTAATATCTTTGTTTCAGAAGACGCACCGGCCTGCAGACGATAGAAATACACTCCGCTGGCAATTTCATTTGCGTTCCAGGATATCGAGTGAGTGCCAGCCGACATTCTCTGAAAGACAAGCGTTGTCACTTCTCTGCCAAGCACGTCGTACACCTTAAGAGAAACAAATGACCGGCTGGGAATATCGAACGAAATATTTGTCGATGGATTGAACGGGTTCGGATAATTCTGCCGAAGAACAAAACCTGAAGGAACCTGATTGATTCTGTCATCAACCTTTGTCAAGAGCTTTGTCAATGAACGATAAAGAACACCGCTGCCGAAGGTGCCAGCGTAGAGATTCGTATCCTCTACAGCGACAGCAAATATATTTTCGAGGCCGCATGACCTCCAGTCAGATCCTTGATTTATCGAAAGAAAGGCACCTCCAGCTGTTCCTGCAATGAGAATCGAATCGGACGAGCACAAAGAGTACACGGGATCGCCGGTCAATCCTCTGGCTATCCAGTGTGCACCGTTGTCGCTGGAAAGAAAGACACCGCCTCGAGTTCCGGCAAAAAGATCTGTCCCTGAAGATGCAAGAGATATGACATCGGTATCTGTCAAACCCGAATTGGCCGCACTCCAGTGCGTACCATTATCGGTGGAAAGGAAGATGCCCCGGGAAGTTCCGGCAAAAAGATCTGCGTTTGAGGAGGTTAGTGATCGGACATCGACACTTGGCAATCCGGAATTGGTTTCATTCCAATTTGTTCCGAGGTCAGTGGAAAGAAAGACGCCTTCAGATGTTCCGGCGAAAAGATTACTGCCGTTTGCGGCCAACGAATTAATTGAGGCATTGGTAAATCCCGTACTCGCCGCCGACCATATTATGCCGTCGTTTGTGGAGACAAAAACACCTCCATCATAGGTTCCAGCAAAGAGGCTGCTTCCGATGACGGCTATTGAAGAGACGGCACAACTTGTTAACCCCGAATTGACCGCAATACTGGTGCTATCGAGTTTGTTAAATCTGTAAACCCCGCCCGATGTGCCGGCAAAAATATTTTCTCCTTTCACGGTGAAGGACGAAACATAACTGCTCGACAAGCCATTATTTGCTTGACTCCAATTGGCCCCCTCGTTGAATGAGCGGTATATCCCCCGGCTTGTCCCCGCGAACAGACAAGAGTCTTGCACTGCGAGAACGCGGGCGGTGGTGTTACTGCAAAGCGGGGTCCATGTAGCGCCTTGATCAGTCGAGCGATATATTCCTTCAGAACTGGAGTAGAGATTCGTATCCTTTGCAGCAATGGAGGCTGCTACTTGGCCGTTGACAAACTCCCAATCATCACCGCGGTTAGTTGAACGGAATATCCCGGAGTATGATGCAACATAAAGCGTCGTGTGATCTGCTCCATTCTGAAGAACTGAAAAAGCATAAATCGATCGCATCGACCATCCTGAGTCGACTGATATCCAGTTCTTGCCGTTATCGGTGGACCGGAAAACTCCGTTTCGGTCCGATCCAGCAAACAAATCGGTCCCTCCGCTTTCGTTGGTGCAAAATGCAAGAACGTAGATGGAAATTGATTGCATCCCCCCGTTGGCTGGAGTCCAGCTGGTGCCATTGTTGGTTGAAACATATACGCCGTTTTGCCAGACGCCGGCAAAAAGATTTGTACCCCCCGCGCCATCGCGGATTGCAGCGAGCGCATAGACGGCAGTGTAGGGTAGGCCGCTGTTAACGCTCGTCCAATGTATTCCACGATCCGTGGAAAGAGAAACACCGTTGCCTGCATCGCTCGCAAAGATATTCATATCACCCCCATGAATTGGAATAAGTGCAAGCGAAGTTATGTTATGTCCTCTCAATCCGGCATCTGTCCAATTGCTGCCACTATCGGTGGAAAGATATACGCCTGCGGATGTCCCCGCAAGTACGACTGTATCGGTGGTGAGCAGGGTGTTGATGACATCACCGCAAGGGCCCGCGATCTGTTTCCACTGCGCGTTCAGGACATTCACAATGAGTAATGCAAAAAGAGCGAAGGAACTAATTAATTTTGAGATGTTCATAGAGTCACCTCCATTGCTAGCCTATTAAGCAATTGCGCTTCATGGGCCGGAATTATTTTAAGTGGTGTACGTTCTCTCGAACTGGGACCCATTTTTTCTCAGCGGGTAGATCGTCCCCCCCGTTGGTTCTGTCGTATGATCGAGCGGCCTTCGCGAGACGCCGCTCTTTTCAGCAAAGAGCAGTTCGTCAGGAGCTAAACATGCTGGCATTGTCATCCTAGACGGATTTCGCGGATTCTTCTAAGACGATCGAAGGCCGTATCCGGTCAACCAGGACTTTGTTAAATTTGTCTCTTTCTTCGAAGCTAACCATGTGTGCCGAATTCTCAAACCATATGAGCTCTTTCGACGGCGCCTTTATTTCGTCAAAATATCTCTCAGCGACCGTTGATGGAACTTCGTGGTCTTGTCTTCCTTCCAGGAGATACACAGGGATCACGAATTCTCGGATACTCTTGAACAGGTCAACCTTGAGCAACTCCGGCCACAGAAGTCTTTGCGAGCCAAGAACCCCCCTGAAGAAATTAATCCGATCCATGAAGCTATATTCACGAGAGAATAACAAGCTTCTCAGTACCATACTAAACGCCCCGCTCTTGCTGGCGTAGACCTCGCCGCCAAAGCGTGCGAGGAGGCGTCTTTCGTTGATAATTTTTGCCTGCCAATCTCCTTGATACGGCGGAGGTCCAATATTCTGCAGTGCCGCGATCGCACGTGCATCCTTTCTTTCAACGGCTTGCCTTATCGTCCAATGATACGATTCGCGTTCACCTTCCTCCATGTTGGCAATCTGGCCGACGCCAACATAGCAATAATAGAGCTCGGGATATCGTGACGCAGTTATCGCACCGATGACGCTTCCCCAGGAGTGTCCCAGCAGAATGATTCGTTTCTTGCGAAATTTTTTCAGCAGGTAGAGCGTCAACTCTCGTGTATCCGCCACAAATTGGTCAATATTCATTTTGCAGGCATCAGTTATTGCTTTATACGATTTTCCCGCACCTCGTTGGTCCCAATTGACAACGATGAAAGATTTCTCAAGTTCTTTCGTGTTCTTTCTGTTCATTGTCAATTGCGATGTACCGGGACCGCCGTGTAGGAACAGAATGATCGGATTATCCGTGTTCTCCGATCTCTCCAGGACCCATTGATCGTTTCCGCCGATCACGAGTTTTTCAAGAACGGCAATTGTTTGTGCCGGTGTACCGCCTCCATTCGAAATGATCCTCGGAGTTGAGGCAGGGAGGAGGAAGCCGAAAAGACCTTCAAACTTCAATATGAGTCTATTAATTCGATTCATGGACGTTTCATTTCGTTCTCATTGTGTATGAGGTATTTAGGCCCTCGCGCCAGATCGGCGGGACGCGGTTCGTGACGACATCCGATTCGGCGATGCCTTACTGTAATAACGATAAATCCTAAATTAATATTTTGTACCGACTTTTTTTGTGCTGCGAAAGATTCCATGTTGTGTTCCGACGTAGAGATATCCATTTGGATGAAGACTGATGCTAAAGAGTTGACAGATTACGCGGATTCCCATTCTTGTTAAGAGTGTTCGTGATATTGAACGTGGTTAGAAACATAGCTCCCAACTATGATTGCCAGGTGAGTTCCCGGCCGGTATGATACCACTTTCCTGCGGCGATTGCAATGAGATAATCTAATTACTAATAGATTTATCTCTTCGGAATTCTTGATCAGGGAACAAAGCTCGAATTGGTGAACCTGTTTTTTAAAAGCGGCCAAATCAAGTCCGTGCCGCCGAACGAACCGGCACTCCTGCTGATGAATGGCGGGTAGTGTCCTAATTTGAATGATGAGTATCATAGAAAGTTCCCAGAACGACATCGATGTGGTTGGAGTGCTTAAGATTGATGAGAGCATCGATAACTATATGTCACCCTTCTCCCGCCGCTCTTCGGCGGGAGAAGGGTCCATTCGGTAAGAAAGATTTTCCCGAAGGGACTTCGCTTCGCTCCGTTCAGAATGGCATTCCTCAGGCCTGATGCATGACCATTCAAACTAGTGCACTACTGAAAGCGCGTTGCAGAACGATTCAGCGGCCTACAGCAATTTCCTTGCAGCGCATACGCGAGTGAGGAATTATTGTGAGGTTGGGATCGTTTCGTTGCGCGCGGCAAGTTCGCCGGGAGCTGGTTCCGTCGGGGCTTCGGATATTGCCGACGTTCTTTTCCAGACTCCCCGATGAATTTTCGAGAAATAATGCCTGAAAATCAGCCTGTTGTGCTGGCGACGGCAGGCATGAAGAACCCTAAAAGAAATCGAAAAAATAATTTGACAAATTACATTCCACACCATATATTTGTAGCCAAATAGCTACACAATGAATCTACGACGAGACGTATTTCAAGCCATGGCAGACCCAACAAGAAGGGCCATCCTTCTGTTGGTGTCCGCACAATCCATGACGGCAGGCGCCATAGCATCGAACTTTGACACCGCAAGGCCGACAGTATCAAAACACCTGCTTGTGCTCACCCAGTGCGAATTGCTTAAGCAAGAGCAAAACGGCAGGGAAATGTACTACCATATCAATGCACAGAAAATGAAAGAAGTAGCCGACTTCATTGAACCATTCCGCAAGATGTGGGATGACAGATTCAATAAATTAGAGAGCATAATGAAAAAATACAAATCAAAACGGTAGGAGCCTATGGAACAAAAGACAAAAGTCAGCATCGAGGACGGCAAACAGGAATTGGTGATCACAAGGGAATTCGAATTGCCGTTGGAATTGCTTTTTAAAGCGTATGTAGAGCCCCGCATTGTTGAGCAATGGATGGGAACGAAGGTGCGGAAACTCGAAAGCAAGAAGCATGGCAGTTACCAATTTGAAACGACGGATGCCCAGGGAAACGTCGTCTTTCGGGCCAATGGGGTGATCCATGAGTTTAGCCCGAACCGGAAAATCACTCGGACATTTGAAATGGAGAATACGCCGTTTGGCGTCCAGCTGGAGATCTTAGAATTTGAAAAACTCACCGACGGCACCAGCAAACTCAATATGCACGTCGTCTATGAATCGGCCGGGCAAAGAGACCAGGTGCTGAAAATAGGGATGAAGCAGGGCATCAACATGGCGCATAACCGCCTTCAGGACATCGTCAGCAAATTACAATAACACATAATGACAATGAGAAATAAAATCATCTATTGGTTCGCTACGCTCTGGCTTGCATTGGGTATGCTGTCAACTGCAGCAGTACAGTTATTGAAAGGTAAAGAAGGAGCAGGGGGAGTAGATAGTATTATTCACCTGGGCTATCCTATCTACTTTCTGACAATACTGGGCGTATGGAAAATTCTCGGAGTCGCGGCGGTGCTTATTCCTAAATATCCTTTACTAAAAGAATGGGCGTACGCAGGCTTTTTCTTTGCGATGTCGGGAGCCATATGTTCGCATATTGCGATGCGCAGTCCCGTGATTGAAATATTTCCCTCCTTGCTGCTTCTCATCCTGACTCTGGTGTCGTGGTATTTCAGGCCCGCAAATAGAAAAATCATTTCAGTCAATCAATAAAGGAAGATAATGAATCCTCAGGTGGATTTCTATTTCAACAAAGCCAATAAGTGGCAGGAAGAATTCCACAAATTAAGAACGATCGCACTCGACTGTCATCTGACCGAAGAATTGAAGTGGGGTTGTGCCTGTTATACGTTTCAGGAAAGTAACATAGTTTTAATACATGGATTTAAAGAATACTGTGCGCTTTTGTTTTTCAAAGGTGCATTATTAAAAGATACCGAAGGTATTCTGATCCAACAAACCAAGAATGTGCAGGCGGCGCGCCAGATCCGGTTCACCAATGTTGGGGAAATAGCGAGCATGAAGTCCGTCTTGAAGGCATATATTTATGAAGCCGTCGAAGTGGAAAAAGCCGGCTTGAAAGTGACTCTGAAGAAAACGGCAGAATACAAAATCCCTTCAGAGTTTCAAAACAAACTGAACAAATCTTCCGCCTTGAGAACTGCTTTTGGCGCATTGACGCCGGGACGGCAACGGGCATACATAATTTATTTTTCTGCACCCAAACAAACAAAAACCCGGGAGCTGAGGGTCGAAAAATATATGCGGCACATTCTCGATGGGAAAGGGTTAAATGATTAGCTGTATGATTGCTGAGCGAATGGTTAGGACGTGCTGAGTGAGATCTTATCGCGGAGATTCAAATAGCCGCTCCACCTTATTTCTTCTTCTTCGGTGTTGCTTTCGCCCTCTCATTAAAGTCGAGCGAAAGATTGAGCCAGTAATGCAGCTCTTTATTTGTCCTTAACACCCTTTCGTCTACGAAAACATATCCTCTGTATTTCCTCCCTTTCATGGTAACGGTGCGGCATCCTTTTTTGCTGATTGCTTCCTGGTGAAGTGTTGGATCGATGCGGCACATAATTCTGTTATGGCCTACATTGATGCACATTTTCCCGTTCATCATAAAAGCGATGCTGCCAAACATCTTCTTTTCTACCACTCTGGGTATTTCTGCGAGTGCATCTCTAACACGGCTTGTCAGTGTTTCATTGCTGGTCATAATGTTGAACTCTCAGAAAATTATTCGCTCGTTCTAACGGACCGCGGGAGCAGCCCGTCCGCGAGCGGTATGTCAAGTCCGATTCGTTTGCACCAGCAAGATCTCCGATTGCTGGTTCCGGGAGTCCTGAAAGGACTCCCGAAGGGATCGCTTCGCGACCTTCGGGACTTGATCGCCCAGTACGGCATCGTTTGCGCGCAAGGTAATTGCGCCCATAATCTTCGGAGTAAGGAACCCAAGTGACCTAATCTTTCGGCATCCATTTTGGATGAGAGGCGTGATCGATCAATTTTCGCGCTTTGGTCCCTTCAGGGGACATCACATAGATCGTGGAATCGCGACCCCGATCCGCTTTCTCGGAACATTCGTAGATCAGGAGGCCGGGGGATGCAGAAAGAGATCCCACCTGATTGAACATCGCGTTAAAATCGCCGAAATCTGATGGTTCGATATCCTGAACTTCGCCGGATTGAACATTCACTCGTCTGAGAAAGCTAACATCATCCACTTCCCGCACCACTGAGTAGTAGACATAGTAATTGTCGGCAGACTCATCGAGAAAGCAGTCGAGCTCCCCTTTGCCGGACGAGGTTAGCTGTTTCCTTTCGTTTGTCCGAATGCTGACTGCGCAAATATGAGAAGTACCTTCGCCGACGATCGACCCTTGTCCATAGTTGCCGAAGTAATAGAACACCCTTGCTCCATCGTGAGACCAGCCGATGAGATGGTGGATTGTCTCGACATTGCCGTAAGAATTGGGATCGGCGTTATATGCGGCTCTGGCGCTGGGAAGATCGGTGACTTGTTCCTCTGAACTGTCCTTCAGCGACGTGATGATAATATTGTTATCCCTGTCCCACGCTAAACTCTCGCCGTCCGGCGAAAGAAGTCCCATGGGACATTTGAACCTGCGGCTCGATTTGACAGCGGAGGTATAAACAACTGTTTCATCGACAGAATCAAAGGCGCCGCCATATGCAATCTTGTCGCCGTCTTGGGAAACTGAGAAGCTGAAATAATATATAATGCCGTTCGCGTCGTCCCCGCCGTTCAGATCCTCTGCATGCACCGTATCTATCTTCTTGGAGTCAAGGTCAATGATCTTGATCCTGGCGACAGCATCGTCTTCCAAACCTGCCACGATGAGTCTGCGAGATTTGGGAATCCACGAGTAACGTTCATCAACCCCGGCCTTGATGATTTCCTTTTGCCCAGAGCCATCAATGGCGGCCTGCCAAATGCTCTCGTTACGGACGAACAGGATTCCAGGACGCAAGGGAGTCTGCGTACATCCGGGCACGATGATGGCCACTGTGAGTACGATGAGGATTGAAATGAAACAGTGCCCGCGGTTCATGAGATTCCTTCATATCTTAAATGATTCGTTCGCTTCGAATGATGCCGGACAGACGGGAACTCCGGCTAAATAAGAACGGGAAAGATAATCTGTCTACGACTCCCTCCGGGTCTTCGACGCGAAGGGTCGATGGCTGCGATTCGTTGACTCGTTGAGCGGCGGCAGCCATTACCAGGCATGGTTAGGCCCTATTGGAAAAGGAAAGCATCGCGATCATACCAAGAGTATTAAGAGAGCAATGTGTGATGATACCGATGAACATATTCCGCTTCCACCAGACGACATAAACAAGGGGCAGCAGTGCCAATATCCTCGTACAATTTTGCCAGGGTGAAAAGAAATGATAGAGGGAAAAGAGAACGATGTTCAACAGCGGAGCCCATGCTCCCGTGCGTTTGAGCCTTGGCAGCAATTAACCCCTAAAATACAATTCTTCGACGATAGGGCCGATAAGTCCGTTAAACACAAATCCCAGGATTATTGTGAGTACCAGGACAGCTTTTGGATTTTGGCTGCCGTTCTGTGTAAGGCCGTTGGCGAAGAACCAATGCGGGAGCCACGTAAAAAAGTTATTGATAAAGAAAGGGTCCATTCTCGGCGAAACTACAGCAAAAGAAAAAATAGTCCAGAGAAGGAGAAGCGGAATAAACACAAAGAACTGCCAGATTGGGATCTTCTCTTGAAACAGGATGATCCCTTTTAATGAGAACCGGCCGTTGAGTTTCCTGCCTAAGATGAGAAGATATCCAAGTTCGAAAGGAACAAGGACCACGGCGATCGCAGTAAAAATGACAAGAGTTGACGAAATGCCCAGGTGATTTGCAGGGGGTGCAAAGAGCATAAGGAAGAGAAGTATGAGAATGCCCGGCAAAAGTGATAGAACAATACTGCGAAGGACCGAGTGATCGTCGACGAGGTCAAGAACTTTCATGTGATGTTCCTCTTATAGAAGGCGGATTTGCAAGCATGGTATTTTATTACGACAAAAATAAACTTCTTCTACTCTTGAGTAATAGCATCACTCAATCCTTCGTTTTGAAAATTCAATCAGCCCAAAAAACTATTTCTTCTCTTGTTTTAGATAGTCCGGATCGAACACGATGGTCGCAGGGCCGTTTGTCACGAACATCGGATTGGGGCAGCCCGCTTTGGGAGAGTACGGTTTGGCTTCTGGGGCAGTACCGTTGACAAGGGCTTCGGCCAACTGCCGCATTGCCGTGATATACGACTTATCAAACGGCTTTTTCACGAAATAATAATGTCCGCAATAGATTTTTGTGATCCCGCTGTCCATCAGATTCTCCATCTTGCGGCATGAATTGACATAGGTTTGCATCGGAGCAAGCGGTTTCAGCTGCAGCCAAACATGATTCGAGCCGAACGCGTCGCCTGAATAACAGTTCCCCGCTTTTCTGTCGAGCAGTACAATGGAACCCGGAGTGTGAGCGGGCATATGGCTGACTTCGATCTGTGTTCCGCCCAGATCAAAAATATCTCCGTCTTTTACAAAATGAATTTTGCCGGTGTACCCTTTTTGCAGTATGACCGTGTCAGCAGGATGCATCCATATCTCGGGAAAATAATTGATATTGCCGGCATGATCGCCATGGGCATGGGTAATCACGACCATCAGGGGTTTTTCCGTAATGTGACTGACGATGGTATCGAGGTCTTTAATTTTTGTCCCGGTATCTATGAGAAGCGCTTTTTCTGTTCCTTCGATCAGGAACATGTCTGTTTTATCGGATGCTTCCAGCACCCACATGTTGTCTTCGAGTTTGGTCGTGGTGACAGTGGAGTATTGAGAGAATTGGCATGCCGAAAAGAAGCAACATCCTGAGAAGAATAGCAGGACAACAACGAACCGAAGTCGTTTCATGGCCATTTCCTTCTACGGTATAAGTGACTTTTGTTTGTCCACGTTCATGGACCGGATCTCACGCCACGACACATCAACGCGAGGCTGGTTAGGCTGCGCCAACTTTTAGTTCATCCTTTTCTTAAGTATCGCTGACCAGCCAGCAATCAACGAAGGACCTTGGTATCTTTCAAAACCATTGATTTCCGCTAGTTTAATCGTTGATTCAAACTCCTTGCGAGATACATGGAATAGTTTCGGCTCCACAAGCAAGAATTCACCTTTGTCAGATAATGTACTACTCAACTGGTTAAAGAAGGAGTTCTTATCGGGGACCTCATGAACCATATAGAAGGTCAAGATAAAATCGACTTTTTCTGAGACATGGATTTTGTTCTGCTCGCATTTTGACGGCTTGATTCTTTCTTCCAATTCTGTTCCTTTTATTTTGTTAGAGAGCTTCTGGAGCATCCCTTCCTGCAGGTCAACTGCAATTACTTTCCCATGACTACCGACCATCTTTGCCATTTCGATTGAGAAGAACCCAGGCCCGCACCCGATATCGAGCACGGTCATGCCTTCTTTAATGTATGGAGCAAGAATTTTATGTGGGTTCTGGAGCCACCTTCGAACCTTGCCGTCAAGTGAATCTGCAAGTTCGACAGGGCATACGCGATTTCTGTCATCGTCCATGTTTCATTGCCTTTGAAAAAAGTTGATTGAGAGTGCGTTCAGCACCGCCTAACAGAACCGAGCTCCCGCTTAAATCAGCGGGACAGGCAACCTGTCTACGACTCCCTACGGGTATTCGACCCGAAGGGTCGTTGACTACGAGTCGTAGACTCGTTGAGCGACAACGTGCAACATTTGCATCGTTGTCCGGCGCGCGGAAGTTGATAGATGAACTCATTGCCTTGGCAGCTCCATGCACATTGAATTCGTCGACGGCTGGTTCCAGCCTGTCCCGACCTTCGGAAGTTGAGCGAGTGGTTAGGCAGCGTCCTTGTTTGCTAATTTGAGAAGAACTACTCCGGAACCAAATCTGTGTGTTTCAATGAGCTGCAGGTTGATCCTGTCGCCCAAGTGCGGAAACATCGGTTTGCCGCCCCCAAGAATAACAGGGTTGACGTAGAGCCAATATTCATCGATCAAGCCGAGTTTCATGAAGGTAGAAGCAAGATTAGGACCGCCGACAAACATGTCTTTTCCCGGTTGTGCTTTTAGCTTGTTGATCTCTTCTGAGGTATTCCCTCTGAATAATTGACAATTCCCTCCAACTTGAGCAAGGGTCTTCGAAAACACGATTTTCGTTCTTTCCTTCCAGATTCGAGCATATTCGATATCGAATTTTGTCGCTGAAGGATCTTCAGCTGCTTTTAGCCAATATGGAAACATGGTTTCGTACAGCCGCCGTCCGTAAAGATGAGTATCAATTGTGCTCTCCCGATCGATGACGTGATGCGCCAACTCAGGGTCGGGAGATCCCCAGCTTATATCGCCGCTCGCTGTTTCAATGAAGCCATCGACTGATACCGACATAGTAAATATTACTTTACGCATGGTGTCCTCGTGTGGTGTGTGCTTGCGTTGCCTAACGGACCCGAGCTCCCGCCAAAAAGCAACGGGACAGGTAAGCTGTCTACGACTCCCTACGGGTCTTTGACCCGAAGGGTCGTTGA